>NZ_CP150203.1:2136875-2802500 GCF_037969725.1 Paenibacillus sp. FSL W8-0426
ACCTGAAGGCAGCCCGAATGATCGGACTTGTCATGATTTTGCTGTTAAGCAGCAGTACAGCGCAGGCTTCGCCGGTAAAGAAAAACCGCGATTACTACGAGCAGCGCGGCGAGATCGTGTGGGAAGTGCCGACTCAGGGCAAATTGATTGCGCTGACGTTCGACGATGGTCCGGACCCGGTCCAGACTCCGCAGATTTTGGCTTTGCTGAAACGGTATGATGCCAAGGCGACGTTTTTTGTGCTCGGAAAATGGGCGGAAAAGTATCCTGAGCTGATCGTGCAGGAGCAGCGTGAGGGCCATGAGGTGGCCAATCACACATTTAACCACATGTATTCCAACAGATCGACCGGTGCAAGCAAGGTGCTGCGCGAGATGGATGAGGCGGAGAAATCCATTATCGAGGCCGGAGCCGAGCGTCCCGTCTTGTTTAGGCCCCCTGGCGGATTTTACAATGATACGCTGGTGCAAATGGCGAAACAGAAAGGGTACACCATTGTGCTCTGGTCCTGGCATCAGGATACGCGGGACTGGGCATCGCCAGGGGTGGGGCGTATTACCAAAAAGGTGCTGACCAATGCCCGTAACGGGGATATCGTTCTTTTTCACGATAAGGTTGAAGGCAAGTCCCACACGATCGCTGCCCTGGAGCAAATTTTACCTGTCTTGCAAAAGCGGGGATACCGGTTCGTCACGGTCTCCGAGCTGCTCGCCCTGAAAGCAAGGGAAGCTGCGAACGATGACGTTTCGGCGAAGCATCACCGTCCATAAGCATGACAAAGCCGCAGACTCCCGAAAGGGTGCAGTCTGCGGTTTTGTGTTTTTCACAGCAAGCATTCTCCCTTGGCAAAGGCGGGCTGGAAGCTCTACAATAAATGCAGCGCGACGAATGATGTTCTTCATGCATGAACAAATAACGGAAGGAGAGAACGGCATATGAATGGACAACAACGGGCAAACATCAGACCAGGACTTGAGGTGGATATCGTCCTGAAAGAGGATCAGCGGTCCGGCAAATTGACGAGGGGCATCGTCAAGGACTTGTTGACCAACTCCCCCACACACCCTCACGGCATCAAGGTACGTTTGACGAATGGGCAAGTGGGAAGAGTGAAACAAATCATCACGGGTTCACCCGAATGAGCGATGGCGAGATGCGACCGGACTTGACGAGTGCGGCAGGCGTCATGACCCATCTTGCATCAGGCAATGAAAGACAGCGATCCGCTTATCGGGCACTGAAGCAGAGCGGGTTGATGGAGCGGTTGGCGGCGTACCATCCATATCCCGCGGGAACCGTGCCCATCGATATCGATGTGCCGGGCAGCGATATCGATCTCTTGTGCGAAGCCGAGGATCTGGAGCGGTTCAGAGCTGTGGTGCATCAAGCGTTGGGAGAGATGGAAGGCTTCCAATGTACCCTAATAACCCGAGAAACGGGAGTGTCGCCTTACGTCGTCTGCAGCGTGTCTACAGGAGGCTGGCCTGTGGAAATATTCGCCCAATCCATGCCGGTCCGGCAGCAAAATGCCTACAGGCACATGCTGGTCGAATGGGCGTTGCTGACGCATTGGGGACGTGAAGGGCATAAGGAGATACGCAGACTGAAAAATAAAGGAATGAAGACGGAACCGGCATTTGCATATGCGTTGGGATTGAATGGGGATCCCTATGCTGAATTGCTGAATCTGGCGGACAAGAGTGATGAAGAACTGGCTGATCTTGTTCGTTCACGACCAGTTACATCAGAAAAATCGCAACTACCGTTGTGACGATCAATCCCAGCAGCACCGGCTTCAGATTGCGTCGGGCCAGCTCGAACGGGCTAACCCCGCAGATCGCCGCGGCCGGAATTAACGCCCACGGAATCAGCGTACCGCCACCGACCCAGATGGCGGCAATCTGGCCGAGCGCAGTCAGGGTTGGGGCTGCATCCGCCGTTCCGGCAAACATCGATGCCACGGAACCAACCAGCGATATGCCCGAAAACCCCGATCCATCCATGCCGGTGATCGCCCCGGTCAACGTTAGCGTCACTGCGCCCACCGTATGGTTTAATGGCACAAGGCCCGCAAGGGCTACCCCCAAATCGTTTACGATGCCGTGCGATCCGTCCGGAAGCGGACTGCTGAACAATTCGTTGATGGCGGCATCTCCGAGGTAGAAAAAAGCCGCTATGGGAATGACCGGCCCGAACACCTTGAACCCGAATTGAAACCCCTCGATCAAATACTCCGTGGTCTGCTCGGGTCCTTCGTGACGATGCGCCGCGAGGGTTACCGCGATCAAAATGAGGATCGCCGTGCCGCCGATCAGCGCCGTGGCATCTCCCCCCTGCAGCTTCAGCACAAACATGAGCACAACATCGACCGCAAACAACAAAGGAATGCCAATGGCAAATACGTGCCGAAGCCGCGAAGGTAAAGGGCGGACGCCGGCATTCGCTTCGTTCGTTGGAGCTTCCTGCGTCGGCGTGTCCGTTACGGCTTCCGGCGAAGAGGACGGGAGAAGGTTGCCCGTTCCTTGGTTTGAACGCATCTCCCGCTGAAGCATCCAGAACGCAGTGAGCGTGGAGACGGTGCCCATAACGATGACCAGGGGCAGGCTCGCAGACATGACGGAAGTTACGGATAATCCGGCTGCATCTGCGGTCAGCTTGGGCGCGCCTTGAATGATGAAATCTCCCGACAAAGCGATGCCGTGCCCGAACAGATTCATGGCGACGGCCGCGCCGATAGGCGGCAGGCCGACCCGGACCGCGACAGGAAGCAACACGGCTCCCACCAGCGCCACTGCCGGAGACGGCCAGAAGAACAGGGATACCGTCATCATGATGAGCCCGATGCCCCAATACGCAACCTGAGGCGATCGGATAAACCGGGTGAGCGGCGCAACCATCGTCTCGTTGATGCCTGTTCGGATCAGTACCCGGCTCATAGCCACGATGATCGAGATGATGAATATGGTGCTGAGCAGCTCTTTGGCCGCATAAACAAAGCTGTTGAAAATGCCGGTAACCGACCCGCTTAATGTTTCGGTCGCAAGGATTCCGATCGTCATTACTCCGGCCACGCAGATGATCGTTGTATCCCTGCGGCGAATCATGACGGCCATGATCAGGACGATAAAAGCAAGATATACATAATGCAACGAAGTGAGCTGTATATGCATGCTGCAGGCCACCCTTCTTCTTGAAAGTCAACGTATCATATGCTTGGGTGGGCGCTCAGGTGTACGTGCCGAACTACGAATTGTACAACTCTGCTCATGACTGCCGAAGACAAGGGATTGCGTGACCTTGCCTGTTTTCTGCCCTAACCGAAGGGTTGAAGGATTTTTTTTACAAATGGAGAACTATCTATGTAAACCGCAAAAAAACATACACACGTCAACGGAGAGGCAGAACCAATCTGGAGAAGCGAAGCGTTCGCTGAAAGCTTTCTGAAAGAAAGCTGCATCGGAAGCATAGGCTTATCACCGGATTTTCCCCTTAGAAAAGGGGAATCAAAAAATCTGGGGATAACAGCGATCGGAAGATGGTACTGCACTCGCAGTGCCTTGTGTGATTGTTAGTGCGGTAAAGAGAAAGTCGACTTTCGAAGCAACACGAGGCGGCAAAGCGATTCGAAAGGAAAGTCACCATAATGTTCAGAAACAGGTCACGGAATGACATAGACAATGAACAATGACCGTGATTACAATGAAACATGCCATAAAAGGAAGGAAATTGCAGATGCCGTACATTCGAGGTTGACATGCCCTGCGTACAGGCACTTTTGATAACGCTTTCGAAAAGGGCGGGAGACGATGAATTTTATCCGTTCATTACGCTTCAAATTCATAGTTGGATTGACGCTGATCATGCTTCCGCTATTTTTGCTGATGTATTACAACAACGTGTATGCCATGAATGTGGTCAGGGATCAAGTGTCTCTTACCAACATGAACCATCTGGCAAAGAGCGTGGAGCAGAATGAACGCGTGCTGCAGGAAACCAACCGTTATTTATACAGTCTGGGTGAACGCGATCCCGACATCATTTCATTGTTCTTCCTGAAATACGGCAGCGGCGATTACATTATCGCGAAGCAGCGGATCATGAACAAATTTATGACCGATCTCGGATTCTACAGCTTGATCGATTCTTTTTTTCTGTATGACGCCGTGAACGACGACCTGCTGCTCGCCACATCGGGCAATTATGATGTCAAAATGTCGCTGGTCCGCGAAAACATGCCTGCGCAAATGCAGCAGTTCGAAGGTGAAATTCAGCAGCCGGAGTGGGATATCGTGCAAGGACCGACATGGAATGCGCTCGCGAAGACGGTCCGGATCAATCAGCAGTTTTACGCCGGAGCGCTTGTGGATATGAACGCGCTGAATCATCCCGAACAGTTCACGGAAGCGGGAGGGCGGGGTGGCGCCGTCATTGTGGGCGAGGACGGGAAGGCCCTCTCGGATTCCGCCCTGAAAGAGGGTCAGATCCGTCTCGCGGCCGCGCACCTGTCCGGCCTGCAGAGTCCGTATCAGGTTATCTCGGAGGATACGTCCGCGGGAGAGACCAAGCAATATCTTATGTTGGGCATCCCTTCGGCGATGTCGGACATGAACTACATTGTGCTTCTGCCCGAAGAGGACATGATGCGCAACCTTCCGTTTTTTCAACGGATCATTCGCCTGCTGCCCCTGGGGGCGGCAATCATTCTGGTCACTGCGCTCGTGTTTATGCGCCAGCTCCTGTTCCGGCCGATCCACATGCTGATTCGCGCCATGCGGCGGGTGAGCCAGGGGGAGCTTGAAGTCCGGCTTCCGACTCCCTCCTCGTCCGAATTAGCCTTCGTGACGAGCAGCTTCAATCAAATGACGAGCCAGATCCAGCATTTGAAGATCGATGTATATGAGGAGCAGCTGCGAACGAGGGAGGCGGAGTTCAAACAGCTGCAGATGCAGATCAATCCTCATTTTTATCTAAACTCGCTTAATATCATTCACAGTCTGGCCTCGCTGCAGAAGCATGAACTGGTGCAGCAGATGGCAGGACATCTTGCGGATTATTTCCGATTCAGCCTGCGTGCGGGCAAACGCGAAATCCGGCTTGGCGAAGAGATGGAGCATATCCGGCACTACCTGGAAATCCAGAAGCTGCGCTTTCCGAATCGCTTGAACTACGTGCTCGACATTGACCCGGCCATCTCGCAGTACGTTCTCCCTCCTTTGACGCTGCAGCCTTTTGTCGAAAATGCCATTATCCATGGCTTTCAGCGGCGATCAGAGCCATTTGTCATTGAAATCGAAGCCAAATGGGCGCCTCAAGAGGACGGCGGGGCTTCCGTTGCAGCCGGAACGCCTCCCGCCCGCGGCATGCTTGAGCTGTGTGTCAGGGACAACGGCGTCGGCTTTGACCCGGAGCTGTTGGACCGGTTGCAGCAAGGACAATATGCAGAAAATCCGGATGGACAGCACATTGGCATCTGGAACGTTGCCCACCGTTTGCTTGTAAAGCACGGCGATCAGGCCGGCATTTCATTTAGCAATCAGCCCGCAGGAGGGGCGGCTGTCGTCATTCGATTGCCCGCCCAGACCGAAGAGAAAGAAGGAGGAAACTATGCGCAACCTGTTGATCGTGGATGATGAAGTGTACGCGCTGCAGGCCATGATGGAAGGCATCGACTGGAGCAGAGCCGGAATAGACCGGGTGTTCGGCGCAGGTGATGCCGAGGAAGCCAGAATGATTCTGAAAAGCCATGCCATCGATATCATGGTCTGCGATATTGAAATGCCTGGCGAAACGGGACTTGACCTGCAAAGCTGGGTATTGAAACATGATCCGGGCATGCTGACGATTTTTCTCACAGGGCATGCGCTGTTCGACTACGCCCAGACGGCCATCAAGTTGAACAGTTTCGATTATGTGCTGAAGCCTGCACCGGCCGATCAGCTGCTGAAGACCGTTTCCCGGGCGGTGGAAAAAATCCGGGCAGGCGAGCAGAGCAAACATACCAATGAAATCTATGAAACGGCGTATAAACGCTGGCAGGCTCATAAACCGCTATTGACCGAACGATTCTGGAAGGATGCCGTTTCGCAGCGCGCCGCGTTGACGACAAAGCGACTGGAAGAATTGGCTGAGGTTTACGGAGCGGAGATCGATCCCCATGCCCGCGTGCTGCCTATTGTGATTTCGGTAGAGGAGTGGGTGCGCGAGTTCAATCTGCGCGATGAAGAAGTGCTGGAATACGCTTTGCGCAATGCGGCCCGGGAGATGCTGCTCGGAGTACGTCCGGGAGAGGTATTTCAGGATCACGGCGGATTAAACGTCGTTCTCGCCTATGAGCAGGACGGCATCGTTCCTCTGGCGGAAGACATTGAGAAAGACTGCCAGCTGTATATTCAGGAATGCGGCAGCTACTTCTATTGCAGGCTTTCTTGTTATGTTGGCGCCCCTGTGGCCGTGACGGAGCTGCAGGGCATGTTAAACGAATTGATGGACATGGAGCGGCGCAATATCCGGGAGCTCGAAGGGGTTTTTACGTATGACAGGAAAGCCCGCCAAACGGAGGATCGTTTTTTGCCGATCCCTTGGCTCCCGGAACTGTCGATCCTGTTCGAAACGGGCAAAGTCGCGGATTTGCGCACGCGCGTGGATGAAATCTTTGAGCTGCTGGAAACCGAGGAGCATCTGTCGCCGGAAATGCTGAGGCTCTACTACCATGCGATGCTGCATATGGTTTATCCGCTGCTGCACCAGAAAAACGTGTCCGTGCGCAGCTTGTACGGGGATGAGCGGGAACCGGAAGAAGGCGTCGTGACGCGTTCGTTGCCCCAATTGAAGCAGTGGACGTCTGATTTGATCGATCGCGTCATTCCCGTGTTATATCCGGATGACCAGAACCCGATGACGGTGGTGGACCAATTGTGCGTATATATTGAGAATCATATCGGCGAGGAACTCATGAGAGAGGAACTGGCTGCCTTCGCTGGATTCAATCCCGCATATCTCTCCCGCCTTTTCCGCAAGGAAAAGGGAATGTCGCTCTCCGAATTCATCCTGCAGCGCAGGGTGGATATGGCCAAAACGCTGCTTTCCCAATCCACGGTCAAAGTAACGGATATCGCGGGCAAGGTGGGGTATTACAACTACTCGCATTTCACAAAAATGTTCAAGAAGTGCACAGGCATCACCCCGCAGGAGTTCCGGAAACAGTCCCGCACCGTATAAACACTGACGCAGCATGCTGCGTCTTTTGTTTTTGCGGCAAAGTCATAATTTGACCATGAATTGGTAACCACAGCAGATATAGCAGCGACGCTTGCCCGCCGTATACTTGAACCACAGGAGAACCATCCGATGTTCGATCCTGAGGAATTCAAGAGGAGTGAGGGAGACGAAGCCATGATGACACAACCCCGGGCGGGCAAACGAGCCGGAATTTCGGAAGTCCCCGAGAGGACCACTCGGAAACGAAAGTCTGTTTGGTACAACCTCGGAAAATACAAAGTGCTGTACCTGATGTTTTTGCCAGGTGTCCTGTTTCTGCTGGTCAACAACTATATGCCGATGTTCGGCGTGCTGATCGCCTTCAAAAACGTAAATTATGCCGACGGCATATGGGGCAGCCCGTGGAGCGGCTGGGACAATTTCAAATATTTGTTCTCCACCAGCGATGCTTGGGAAATTACCCGCAATACGCTTGCTTATAACACGGTTTTTATATTGCTTAATCTGGTTGTCGGCGTAGGCTTGGCCATACTGCTGAACGAAGTAAAGAACAAGGGCATGTCGAAACTGTATCAATCGCTGATGCTGCTGCCCTACTTTTTATCGATGATCGTGGTAAGTTACCTGGTGCTAGCCTTTCTCGGAAAGGATTCCGGGTTTATGAACTCGACCATTCTGCCCCTGTTCGGCGGGGAGCCTGTAGATTGGTATTCGGAGACGAAGTATTGGCCCTACATTTTGCCGCTGGTGAACACGTGGAAAAACATCGGGTACTACGCGGTGATTTACCTGGCAGCGGTCGTCGGCATCGATGAAGAGTATTACGAAGCGGCCGTGCTGGACGGTGCGAACAAATGGCAGCAAATCCGTTCGATTACGATTCCGTTTCTCGTGCCGCTCATCATCATTATGACCCTGCTGCAGATCGGCCGCATTTTCTACGCGGATTTCAGTCTGTTCTATCAGGTTCCGCTCGAGTCGGGCGCATTGTTCCCGGTCACCAACGTATTGGATACCTATGTGTACCGCACATTCCTGATCGGAGGGGACATCGGAATGTCCTCCGCAGCCGGATTGTATCAGGCGATCGTCGGTTTCGTGCTGGTGCTTATATCGAATTCCATCGTCCGAAAAATCGATAAAGATAACGCACTATTTTGAGAGGAGGCACATCAGCCTGTGAAAACACGTGATCCGCTAGCCATATCGCGGCGTTCGGCCGCGGTCATTCACGCCATGTTCCTTTTTTACGCCATCGCCTGCATCGTGCCGATCCTGCTTGTCTTTGCGATCTCCTTTTCGGACGAAACGACGATTGTGGCGAACGGCTACAAGCTCATTCCCGAGAAGTTCAGCCTGCAGGCTTATGAATATTTGTTCAAGGATATGGATCAGATTATCCACTCTTATGGAATTTCCATTATCGTCACGGTCATAGGCACCGTCACCAGCGTGGCATTGACAGCACTGTATGCCTATCCGCTATCCCGGAGGGATTTGCCGTACCGCGGCTGGTTCGCGTTCTTCATTTTCTTCACCATGCTGTTCAACGGCGGTCTCGTTCCCTGGTATCTCGTCTATGTGAACGTGCTGGACCTGAAAAATTCGATTCTCGCACTCATTTTGCCGCTGCTGATGTCACCGTTCTTCGTGCTTGTCATGCGCACTTTTTTCGCGAATTCCATTCCGACGTCCATCCTGGAATCGGCACGGATCGACGGCGCTGGAGAGATCCGGACGTTCGCGAAAATCGTGCTTCCGCTCTCGCTGCCCGTTCTGGCAACGGTCGCCCTGTTCAGCACATTGAACTACTGGAACGACTGGTACCTCAGCATGATTTTCATTTCCGATAACCGGACGATCAGCCTTCAGTACCTCATGTACCGGACGCTGCTCGATATTCAATATTTGACGTCCAATTCCAACGTGTCTTCACAGATCTCTTCGCAAGGCGGATTGCTGAATCTGCCGAACAAAACGCTGCAGATGGCGATGGCGGTCGTCGGGATCGGCCCGATCGTGCTCGCGTATCCGTTCTTTCAGCGCTATTTCATCAAAGGACTTACCGTAGGAGCTGTGAAAGGCTAACTCCGCCCGGTTAACGGAGGGGAAAATGGACTCAGGCCTGGATGGACAATGAAAGGGCATATACAAACCGACTGTGCATACAGTCCTGCCGACTTAACGGCTATGCTTGGCGAATGAACCCTGTGCGCATCAAGCGGAATTGGGGAAATGCTGCGGGCAGGGTTCTTCACAAATTCATGGGAGGGGTTCATGTGTTGAAATCGATCAAGGTATGGCCGCGAATTGCGGCGGCAATCATGGCGCTCAGCCTGGTGCTGGCGGGCTGCTCGTCCGACAAGGGAGGAACGACTCCGGCAGCGGAAGGCGGCGGAGGGGGCGAAAGCGCAAGCACGCCTTCGTATGAGGTAACGCTTTATTACCCGGGAACGCCGCAGAAGGACGTGGCGTTGGTGGAAGCGGAAATCAACAAAAAAATGGAGCCCAAAATCGGCGCGACGCTCAAAATCAATGCGATCGATTGGGGACAATGGGACAACAAGCTTAATCTGATGATTTCTTCCGGAGAAAAGTCGGACATCATCTTCACCGCGGCGTGGCAGAACTACACCGTAAACGTGGCCAAGGGAGCATTCCTGCCTTTGAATGATCTGCTCGATCAATACGGCCAGGACATCAAGAAAAACCTGGACCCGGCCTTCCTGGAAGGTTCCCAGGTGGATGGCGTGAATTACGGCGTTCCGACCAACAAGGAGCTGGCGGCGACCCGCGGAGTGCTTGTGCGCAAAGATCTCGCCGACAAGTACAACATGGACCTTTCGGCGGTGAAAACGTGGGCAGACCTGGAACCGCTGCTCAAAACGATCAAGGACAATGAACCTGGCGTCACGCCGTTCTACATGTCCAACACCAACGGCAACGGGTTGCTGGAGAATCTGGACTGGGATTATCTGGGCGATGCTTCCGTGCCTGGAGTCATCTCCAAAACGGCCGGAACGACGACCGTGCTGAACGAAGTGGAAACGCCTGAATTCAAGGAAGCCGCGGCGCTCGCCCGCAAATGGTATCAGGCAGGGTACATCAACAGCGATGCGGCGACGTCCAACGTATTCCCGAAAGACCAGGCCAAAGCTGGCAAAGCATTCATGTGGACGGACGGCATGAAGCCCGGCAAGGACAAGGAAGAGGAAGGATACGTCGGATATCCCCTGACTCAGATCGAAATGACGCAGCCGACCATTACGACAGGCGATGCATCCGGCGCGATGCTGGCGATTTCCCGATCGTCCGAACAGCCTGAAAAAGCGATGCAGGTCATCAACCTGCTGCACTCCGACAAAGAAATCAACAACTTGCTGAACTTCGGCATCGAGGGCAAACATTACGTGAAAAAAGAAGGCGAAGACAACATCATCACCCTGCCTCCAGGCGTGGATGCCAACAGCCGTACCTATAATCCAGGTGCCCAATGGCAGCTCGGGAATCAATTCCTGAACTACCTGTGGGATAACGAGGACCCGCAGAAATGGGAGAAATTCAAGGAATTCAATGCCAAAGGCGTCAAATCGCCTGCGCTTGGATTCACGTTTAACAGCCAATCGGTCAAAAACGAAATCGCGGCGGTCAACAACGTGAACAAACAGTTCAAACCGGGCATGACATCCGGCGCAGTCGATCCGGACGAGATGATCCCGAAATATTTGGAAAAGCTGAAAGCGGCAGGCATCGACAAAATCATTGCTGCCAAACAGGAACAGCTGGATGCATTCCTTTCCAAAAAATAGACCGTGAATTACAGGCAGCAATTTCAACGTTAGCCATAAATTCGGCCAGCCAAGGCGTCCCGACATGTTGTCGGGGCGTCTTTGTGTGCAGGACCGGCTTCCCTGCATGCGTGGCTTGTTTCTTGTGCAAGGCTTTTCTCTTTTTTTGCTGAATTCAGTTGGATTATAAATCATTTACAGGAAAAATATGATATAATAGGGCGGATCATTAGGGGGTGTTCCGGTGTCGAGGGCAAGGCTGGTCTGTTCCGCAATATTGTTGATGTTTGCGATTATGTTTACGTTCAAGCATCATCTGGGTTATTCCGTGGGGGATACGATATTGTCGCATTTAGGGGTGTCCCCGTATACCAAGTCCTATATCAGCGGCGTGCACGTTACGTTTTTTGTCGGCATAGGGCTGATATGGTGCGGATATTATGTTGTGCGCAGAGAGTTGATGCAGGCCTACCCTCGTTTGGCAAAGAAACTATGGCTGGTCGTCCTTCTTGTTATTGTTAGCTACCCCTACGTCAGCGACAAAATGATGTATTTGACCAAATGGGGCGCAACCGGCATGGATGGTGTGTATTTCGTTCGGGACGAGAGTTCCTGCATCTACAACGTTCAAGAGAGCGGCGTGACCGGAGCGGCGTGCACGATTACGCTTAAAAACTACGGCAGACATGATGTAAGCGTGGCGCTCAAGCCGGATCTGGCTCGTACGTATGGAAATCAGGATGACCCGTTGTTTAATACGTTAAACTCGGTGGAGCTTAGCCCGGTGCATCTGGATCTAAAGGCACATGCCGCATTTAGCGGCAGATTAGTGTTTAAGGGGCAAGCCAAGGCGCCTTTTCAAGTGGGTGGGCGGCTGACGGATATCGTGTTCGACGTCACGGCCGAGGGAAAAGATATTGTATTGGAAGAACCTTGATCAAAGTGTATTTCTAAAAACAGCAATGGATTTATTGGTTCTATACATAGAAGAAACAAACCTAGAAATGATGTTTATTACTCTGGTTCTCTTGAGAAGAGCTGGCTGCGGCCGGCTCTTTTTTTCGTACGACCGGAAGTTGTATTAAGTGCAGAAATATTGGTTTTGTCGCCTTTAACCGCTTATTGACAACGCTTACCCTATATAGAGACCGCTGCCATGGAAAGGAATAAAGGGGCATGGGTCCTTCAAGAAGGCCGAAAAAAGGAATTGTAATTGGCTTTGGCATCGCTAAAATAGAATACACTGACAAATTAAGCTAAGGTGAGATGAGAAAATGTCGTACCGGACGAACTTGTTTTCCAAAATGATGATACTGATCTTGATCATGCTGATTCCGGTCGTGCTGCTATATGGGTATTCCAACCATAAAACGACTGCCGTGCTTCGCGCCGAATTAAACCGTTCCAACAGCACCCAGCTCGAATTTTTTCAAAATCAGGTCAATACGCATTTCGAGCTGCTGTCCTCGTGGCCCAACCTGCTGATTCACGATCCGGATATCTCGAGCTTTCGCCGGATTTACGTCGACAGTGAATACTTTGACCTGGACATGATCAATTTGGTCAAACGCATTCAAAAAAAGCTCAGCATCCAAGAGAGCTCGTCCAACTGGACGACCAAACTGTATCTATACTCCCCTTCACTGGGCAGGGTGGTGTCGGAACGGGATGCCCGTTCCTATGATCCGAAATCGCTTCAGGGCAACATTGCGACAGGTTGGAACGTGCGAAAAGTCGAGGAGGGCGAAGATACCAAATTTGTGTTCAGTTGGATTACGTCTTCGCCGTATTGGATCAACGACCCGGCTCAAAATGCCGAAACGCTGATCAAGCTTGAGTTCAACAGCGACAATATCCGGGATATGCTGGACAAGTTCAAAGGAGATGGACGCCACGATCCCTTTTATTATCGCGAAGACATGGGCGTCGTATATAACCGGACGTCGGATCGCGAGTTGACGGGTGAACTGATCCGGGAGCTATCTTTCGACAAGCTCAAAAACGTGGACAGCCGGACCGTCGTCATCGATGGCGAGCCCTATATGGTAAATACGGTGAAATCCCGAACGACCGGATTTTATCTGGTGGATTACATGCCGCTGTCCGATATTTTAAAACCGATCCATCAATCGAACACGCTGTTCTATGGCTCGATGATCTTTTTGTTGATCACCGGCGCCCTCGTCGCCTATTTGCTGTACGTACAGGTACAGATGCCGGTCAAACAGCTGATCCGCGGTTTCCAGCGACTGAAGCAGGAGGATTATTCCGTACGGATCAAACCCAAGGGCAAAAACGAGTTCAGCTTTCTGTCCGAACGGTTCAATTCCATGGTGGAAAAAATACAGCAGCTGTTCGAGCATGTCTATCTCGAGCAGATCCATGTGCGGGAAGCGCGCTTGAAACAGCTGCAATCGCAGATCAATCCGCACTTTTTTTATAATTGCTTCTCGTTCATCACTAGCATGGCGAAGCTGAAGCGCGTGGATGCCGTCGTGGCTATGTCCCACAACCTGTCGAGATATTATCGGTACACGACCCGGCAGGAACGCGATCTGGTCCCTCTCAGGGAAGAGATCGAATTTGTGACGTGTTATCTGGAAATTCAACAAATGCGCATGGAGCGAATCCGCTATACGGTAGAATTGCCGGATCGTTTGCTCGGGCAGGACGTGCCCCCGCTGATCGTGCAGCCGCTCGTCGAGAACGCGGTGATTCACGGCATCGAAACAGACGCTGAAGCCGGCCAAATCCGGGTTTCCGGCGAGATCCGGAACGGACTGATGGTGTTGGCTGTGGAGGATGACGGGCAGGGCATGGATGAGCTTGCTCGCGCAGAGCTGCAGCATAAACTGACGGGCGCAATGGATCAGGAGATGGGCTGCGGTCTTTGGAACGTGAACCAGCGCCTGCAGCTCAAGTACGGCGACCGGGCTGGCATGAGCATTGCGGAATCGCCGCTTGGCGGACTGAAAGTGACCTTATTCTGGCCTGCTTCCGATGGCGAGTTATTCGACGAAATGGAGAGGCAGCATGGACAAGCGGAGTTAGACGAGTAACGATGAAATCAAACATGACGATACAGACAGGGAGTGACGAAGGTGATCGACATTTTGCTGGTGGATGATGAAACGTATGTGACGGAAAGTCTGGAAATGACCATTCCGTGGGGAGAGCTTGGCGTAACGACCGTGCTGCGCGCGGCTTCGGGAAACGAAGCGCTGCGGATTCTGGAAGAAAACGCAGTGGACGTCGTGGTCACCGACATCCGCATGCCTGGCATGACGGGGTTGGAACTGATCGCTGAGATCGGCAGCCGCTGGCCGCACATTCGCTGCATTTTGCTTACAGGACATAGTGATTTCGAATATGCAAAGAGGGCCATTCAGCTGCAGGCTGCAGACTACATCCTCAAGCCGGTGAACGACGACGAGTTCATGTCTTCCGTTACGGCTGCCATTACGGCGCTGCGCGGGGAATGGGATGAATTCGACAAATACCACAGACTGCTCTACAGCCGCAAGTCGGACTACAAAATTTTGCGGGAAAATTTGATGCACGATCTGCTGTTGGGGCGCGAAATGACAACCAAGGCGCTTGGCGAACAGTTGTCCGAATACGAAATTCCGCTTCAGCCGGACAAGCCGTCGGTCATGATGCTGATCCGTCTGACGGGACGGTTCGCGGCCATGGATCAGCAATCGCTCGACCTGATGGATTTTGCCGTCGGCAATATCGCCGAGGAAGTGTTCGGGCAGCAATTCAACGTATGGTTCGCACGGGGACCGCACGACTGCCTCGTCATGCTGATACAGGACCCGAAAGGAACGGAAGGACCGTTGGAAGCGTCCGAATTAAAGACATGGGCCGCAAAGTTCCGCGAACATGTCATCCGTTATTTGCAGGGAGATCTGTTCCTTGTCGCCACCTCGCCTTTTCCATTCGGCGAATTGCCGGTCGTTTACCGCAAAAGCCTAGGTTCATTGGTACTGTCCGGCCCGGATCAGGATGCCATCGTTTTGCTGGAAAAAGACATGGACAAGCGGCCGGAGAACGATGCGGCGCAAGTGTTGGAGGAATTGTACAAACCGCCGATGCTGCCCCAATTGTTGGAAACGAAGCAATGGGATGAGGCCGCCCGCAAACTGAACGCGGTTTTTGATGCCGCTGAACGGGTTCGGCTCGCAAGGGAGCACGTTTACGAGATGTATTTGTCGGTCACGAACGCTTTTATGTACATTGCGCATAAACAAGGCCATTTGGTGCATGAAATCGATCATGCGGGCTTTGATCTTCTGCTTGCGCATCAACTGATCCAATCGCCGGAGCGATTGCGCCGCTGGGCGATGGAAATGCTGGCCAAGCTGCAGGAGGAACTGTCCGACCAGGATGGCACGCAGAGCCGCAGGCATGTGATCAAACAAGTGCAGGAATTGGTGGCAAGGGATGCGGGACAAGAGCTGTCCGTCAAGATGATCGCCGACAAGGTCTACTTGCATCCCGTCTATCTGTCCAAAATCTACAAGGCGGAGACCGGCGAAGGCTTGGGCGACTACATGATCCGGATGCGAATGGAGCGCGCGCTGTATTTGCTCAAACACACAAACAAAAAAATATACGAGATCACCAGCGAGCTGGGGTATCAAAATCCCCAATATTTCAGCAAAATGTTCAAAAAACATTACGGTATGACCCCCAACGAATTCAGGGACCAGGCATAAATGTCATCTTTCATTCGTCATATAGGTTGCATAAGGTGCAGAAATCTTGTTTTCGTGACATAGGCTGAAAGCCTTGGCACACCTATAATGAAAGGGTAACCAAAATGATCGAAGGGGGAACAACAATGAGAGCGAATTCTACGAAAAAGAGATGGCTGTCGCTTCTCGCCACAACAACCTGTCTGGCCGTCGTTCTGGCCGGATGCGGAGGGGGCAATGGCAGCGGTGATAGCGCAAGCTCAAGCTCGTCTGCCACCCAAAATGAATACAAAGAAAAATATGATCCGGAAGTGACCATTTCCACGGTATGGGGGATCGATCCGGAGCTGAAATTCAAAAACGGGGAATCCATTGAAAATAGCGTAGCTACCAAATGGGCCAAGGAAAAATTCGGGATCAACATCAATTCGCTGTGGTCCGTGACCGACACCAACGGTGCGTTTGCAACCAAGCTGCGGCTCGCGATGTCCTCCGGCCAAGAGATGCCGGATGTCGTTACCGTCGGGGATAACCTGCTTGCCCAGGATTTGATCGATTCCGGCATGTATCAAGAAGTGGGTCCGTTGTTCGACAAATACGCATCTGATACATGGAAAAAAGCGATGGAACAGGATCCCAACGTATGGAACCAATACATGCGCGACGGCAAACGCATGGGGATCCCGGTACTCGATTATGCGTACAACAACGACTACCTGCTCTGGATTCGCCAAGACTGGCTCGACAAGTTGAACATGGAAGCTCCAAAAACGATTGACGAATTAGAGACTGTTATGGAAGCGTTTAAAAACAAAAATCCGGACGGCCTTGCACCGGATAAAGTGACGCCGCTCAGCATCGGATTCAAAACATCCATGAACACCTGGATGGGGGATCCTTCCTGGATCTTCGGTGCATACGGCACGCTGCCGTTCCAGTGGAATGAAAGCGCAGACGGCAAGCTGGAATACGGGTCCATCCACCCGGGCATGAAAGAAGGTTTGGTCAAACTGAGCGAATGGCTGAAAAAAGGCTACATTCCTCAGGAAGCGGCGCTGTGGGACGAAAATAAAACCGCAGAGCCTGCGGTTGCCGGCACGGCGGGGATTATTCCAGGTCCGTACTGGATGAGCGGTTGGCCATTGAAAGACACGGTTAAAAACGCTCCGGGCGCGGTATGGAAACCGATTCAGATTCCGACAGGCCCGGATGGCAAAGCGATGCGTCATGGCACGCCGTTCGTCAATGGCGTCATCTTGATCAAAAAAGACATGGAGCATCCGGAAGCGTTCTTTACCTATGAGAATTACCTGTTCGACAACTACGCCAACCCTGAACCGGGCAGCCCTTACGATAACGGCTTGTTCGAAGGGTATGATTATCAGCTGGACGCCAACGGCAAACAACTGCCGATCGAAGAAATCGACGGCGGTTATGTCAATGTCGTTCGCTATCTGCTCGTTCGCGACGGCGCACGCATTCCCGATGCACAGATGAAAGCACTGCTTAACCTTGCGGACGGCAAAGAGCCGGAAACGAAGCTGGAGAAGGACGTTGCCGTCAACTACGGCAGCGAAACGCCTGCGGCAGCCAAAGTGCTGCTTTCCCAAGAAGATATTTCGTACAAAAACATGTTTACCGGTCCTACGACCCAAACGATGAAGTCGAAACTGGATTACCTGAACAAAATCGAGAATCAGGCATTCAACGAAATCATCTATGGAAAAAGTCCGGCCGATGCGTTCGACACGTTCGTGCAAACGTGGAAATCGGGCGGCGGCGACCAGATTACCCAAGAGGTCAACGATTGGTATGCTAGCGTGAAAAAATAAGCTTTGCAGCGCGCGGAACTCGGCTTCCGCGCGCTTTTTTTTGCGCATGCTTCCGAGGGCGGAAACGACTTGGAACGCGGATAAAGGCGGGTTTTTCCCCTTTTTGTGCCGATGCCCGAAAGTGGTTGCTTTTGTGCCATTTATATTGCTTTTATGTGCTGTTTGAGCGTCCGGACAGGTTGATATAATCGCACTATAAGCCACCCGGAAACAGCTTGGGTAGGAAGAACTACAGGGGGAGCACTCATGAGAACATTGAAACGAACTTGGCCATTTCACGTAATGCTGCTGCCGGCCGTCATCTTTCTGATCATTTTCAGTTATGTGCCGATGGGCGGCATCGTGATGGCTTTCCAAAATTACAAACCTTGGTTGGGCATCGGCGGGTCAGAGTGGGTAGGACTCGACAATTTCCGCTTTTTATTCGAACGCGAGGATAGCCTTCAGGTCATCTGGAATACGCTGATTATCGCGGTGCTGAAACTGATCTTTAACCTGGCGGTGCCGTTTGTGTTCGCCATTCTGCTGAACGAGGTGCGCAAGATCGCCATACAACGGTCCATCCAGACGTTGGTGTATTTGCCCCATTTTCTGTCATGGGTCATCCTGGGCGGCATCCTGATCGACCTCCTGTCCAACGAGGGCTTAGTGAATCGGGTGCTCGGCACATTTGGATTGGGTCCTTACTTTTTCCTCGGCGATAATAATTGGTTCCGGTTTACGGTCATCCTGACCGACGTATGGAAAGAATTCGGGTACAACACGATCGTGTTTCTGGCAGCACTCGCAGGCATCAATCCGGCCTTGTACGAAGCGGCTGAAATCGACGGGGCGGGACGCTGGAAACAAACGCTCCATATTACGGTTCCTTCGCTCGTGCCGATGCTGATGGTCGTGGGAACGCTGGCGCTCGGAAACGTGCTTAACGCAGGCTTCGACCAAATCTTCAACCTGTACAACCCGCTGGTCTACCAAACAGGCGACATCATCGATACGTTCGTGTACCGCTCGGCGATGGTGAACGGCGAGATGGGCTTTGCGACCGCGATCGGATTGTTCAAATCGGTCATCAGCATGATCCTGATCCTCGTATCCTACGGCTTGGCCAAAAAATACGCCGGATACCGCATATTCTAATCGAATCGAACAGAGAAAGAAGGGACTACGATGTATCATAAATCAACGCCGTACCGCGTGTTCAGCATAGTCAATACTTGCTTCCTGATCCTGCTCGCCATCATGTGCATCATTCCGCTCATCCACGTGCTGGCCGTATCGTTCAGCACGAAGGCGGCAGCGGATGCGAACCTGGTAAGCCTCTGGCCGGTCGGATTCTCGCTGGAAGCGTACAAAAAAACGATGAACAATCCGATTTTCCTCAACTCGCTCTGGATTTCGCTGCTCCGCACGGTGGTAGGCACGGGGATCACGCTCCTCATTACCTTTTTGGCAGCTTATCCCCTGTCGAAGGAAAATAGTGAATTTAAAGGAAGAACGATCTATTCATGGCTGTTTGTTTTCAGTATGATTTTCAATGGAGGATTGGTACCGTTCTACATGGTCATCCAGAAGATCGGCCTGATGAACTCCTTCTGGGTTCTGGTACTTCCCGGCGCCGTTAACACGTTCCTCGTCATCCTGATGCTGAACTTTTTCCGGGGCATCCCGAAAGAGCTGGAAGAAGCGGCACTGATCGATGGCGCGAATCATTTTCGGACGCTGTTCAGCATCTTCCTGCCAATCTCCATGCCGTCCATTGCGACGATTGCGCTGTTCAGCATGGTATTCCACTGGAATTCCTGGTTCGACGGATTGCTCTACCTGAACAACGCCAAAGATTATCCGCTCGCGACCTTCCTGCAGACGGTGATCATCGGACGGGACATGAGCACGATGAGCATGGATCCGAAGGAGATGGATGCGATCTCGCAAACGACCGTGCGCGCAGCGCAAATTTTCATCGGAAGCGCGCCGATCCTGATCGTGTATCCGTTCCTGCAGCGTTTCTTTGTTAAAGGCATGACCCTGGGCTCAGTGAAAGGCTGAGCCCGGTATTTCCGAAAATGCGATGGAGGTTGATGAAGTGAGTAACCACAAGGAACAGCCGTTCATTCTTGGCATGGACGTGTCTTTCATGGACGAAATCGAACAGCACGGCGGCAGTTACAGCGACGTGGACGGCAAAGAACAGGATCTGCTGTCCATCCTGAAATTGAATGACGCCAATGCAATCCGTTTGCGGATCTGGAATGATCCTGTCGGCGGTTATTGCAACCTGGAACGCACGGTGGAGATCGCAAAGCGGATCAAGGCGCACGGCCTGCATTTCCTGCTGGATTTCCACTATTCGGATCGCTGGGCGGACCCGGCCAACCAATGGAAGCCGAAGGCATGGGAAAGCTTGTCCTATGAGGAGCTGCAGCGGGCAGTATGCACGTACACGGCCGATGTGCTGAACACGCTGAAGGATAATGGCGCCCTGCCGGACATGGTGCAGGTCGGCAACGAGATCACGCCCGGCATGCTCTGGAACGAAGGCCGTGTTGGCGGAGAAGAGAACGATACCGATGAGCAATGGGAGCGGTTTGCCGGTCTTGTGAAGTACGGCATCGCGGCAGTGAAGTCGGTGGACGCGAACATTCAGGTCATGATTCATATCGACCGCGGGGGAGACAATGCCGAGAGCGTGAAGTTTTATGACCGTTTCGAGCAGCTTGGCGTGGAATTCGACGTCATCGGCCTCTCGTTCTATCCATGGTGGCACGGCACGCTGGAGGCATTGCGCGATAACCTGCACGACCTGGCCGCGCGTTACGGCAAACCGATCAACGTGGTTGAAACCGCTTATCCTTGGACGCTGGAGCAGCCGGAAGGGCACGAATGGATCTTCAATCAGGAAGAGATGCTGCTGCCAGGATATCCCGCAACGGTGGAAGGACAGCGCAAATACTTGCAGGACTTCCTGCAAATCATCCGCGACGTGCCGGGCGGGCTGGGAGCCGGATTCTATTATTGGGAGCCCGCCTGGATTCCGAGCAAACCGGATTGGTCCGTGGGACATCCGAACAATTGGGGCAACCTGACGATGTTTGATTTCAAAGGACGCAAGCTGGAATCGTTCTCGGCGTTATCGACCGTACGCGAACAGCCAGCGACGTAATCGTGGGCAACATCAAGAAACGCGAAAAGGAGAGTTGTACTCATGACATATAAATATTCACCCGCAAGTTCCAAAGTGCCGCATATGCTGCATGGTGCCGATTATAATCCAGAGC
Organism: Paenibacillus sp. FSL W8-0426; assembly: GCF_037969725.1. Lineage (NCBI taxonomy): Bacteria > Bacillati > Bacillota > Bacilli > Caryophanales > Paenibacillaceae > Paenibacillus > Paenibacillus sp. FSL W8-0426. The sequence continues at coordinate 2,157,689 of NZ_CP150203.1, forward strand.
AGTGGCTTCGTTATCCCGAGGTGCTTGAAGAAGACATCCGTCTGATGAAGCTGGCCAAATGCAACGTCATGTCCATCGGTATCTTCTCATGGGTTTCCCTTGAGCCGGAGGAAGGGGTTTATACGTTTGAATGGCTGGACCGTATTTTGGATGCGTTTGCAGCGGAAGGCATTTATGCCTTTTTGGCTACGCCGAGCGGAGCGAGACCGGCCTGGATGTCGGCGAAATATCCCGAAGTGCTGCGGGTAGGGGCTAACCGCGTGCGCAATTTGCACGGTTTCCGGCATAACCACTGTTATACTTCCCCGGTATATCGGGAAAAAGTGAACCAAATGAATACCAGGCTGGCTGAGCGGTATGCCGATCATCCGGCTGTCATTGGATGGCATATTTCCAACGAGTACGGCGGGGACTGCCACTGCGATCATTGTCAGGAAGCATTCCGCGGCTGGGTGCAAAAGAAATACGGCACGCTGGACGAATTGAATCACGCCTGGTGGACGACATTTTGGAGCCACACGATCACGGATTGGAGCCAGGTCGAATCCCCTGCGCCGCACGGGGAAACCCAAGTGCATGCGATGAATCTGGATTGGCGCCGCTTCGTGACGGATCAAACCGCCGATTTCATCGTGCATGAGACCAAGCCGCTCAAAGCGAAAAATCCGAATCTGCCGGTAACGACCAACCTGATGGAGTTCTATGAAGGGCTTAACTATTGGAAGTTTGCCGACATTCTTGATGTCCTGTCCTGGGACAGCTACCCGACGTGGCATGATGCCGACGATGATGCCAAGCAGGCCGCGCGCATCGGCATGATGCATGATATCGTGCGTTCCATCAAGGGAGGGCAGCCGTTCCTGCTCATGGAGAGCACCCCGAGTTCCACCAACTGGCAGGATGTCAGCAAACTGAAACGCCCCGGCATGCATCTTCTATCCTCCTTGCAGGCGGTAGCGCACGGTTCGGACAGCGTGCAGTACTTCCAGTGGAGAAAAAGCCGCGGCTCAAGCGAGAAGCTGCATGGCGCGGTCGTGGATCATGCCGGGCATGAGCATACCCGCGTGTTCAAGGATGTCTCGGATGTGGGCACCGTGCTGGAAGGCATGGATGCCATCGTCGGAACGTCCGTGCCGGCAGAAGTTGCCATCATTTTCGATTGGGAGAATCGTTGGGCCGTCAAAGATTCCCAAGGTCCGCGCAACATTGGCGTGAAGTACGAGGAAACGGTGCAGAGCCACTATGAAGCGTTTTGGAAAAAAGGCGTGGCGGTCGACGTGATTGACATGAATGCCGACCTGTCCAAGTACAAGCTGTTGATCGCGCCGATGCTGTACCTGATGCGGGAAGGCGTAGGAGAGCGAATCGAACGGTTTGTGGAGAACGGAGGCACGTTCGTGGCCACGTATTGGTCCGGCATCGTCAACGAGAACGATCTTTGCTTCCTGGGTGGATTCCCGGGCCCGCTTCGCAAAACGCTCGGCATCTGGTCGGAGGAAATCGACGGCTTGCACGATCGCGACCGGAACGGGATGACCCCGCTGGAAGGGAACGAACTGGGGCTGGACGCATCGTACGATGCGGTGGAATTGTGCGACCTTATTCACCTCGAAGGTGCGGAGGCGCTCGGAACATATCGCTCGGATTTCTACGCGGGCAGACCGGCATTGACGGTCAACCGTCTGGGCTCCGGCAAGGCGTATTACATCGCGGCCCGTTTCACGGAACCGTTCCATGACGATTTCTACGGCAGGCTCATCCGTGACCTGAACATCGAGAAGGCATTGGATACCGAGCTTCCGGCCGGAGTAACGGCCCATGTGAGAACCGACGGCACGGCAGACTACGTCTTTGTACAGAATTACACGCCTGACAGCAAACAGGTCGGGTTGGGCAGCCTGTCTTATACCGACTTGTTGACCGATGAACCGGTGGAATCCAATCTGGAATTGAAACCATACGACATTTGCGTTTTGCGCAGAGCGGCGGAGCGTGTCTAAGCACGCTTCTCCCGGCAGCCCTGCATGTCCTTCACCGGATGTGCAGGGTTTTTGCATGTTCTCTGTTACATGGACCACTTTTTCGGGAAGGATAAAGGAAAAGGGCGGCTATGCATCGAAATGAAAACGGGTAGCAATATAACTCAAGACATTCGGTCTGGGAGGAATAGACATGAATCAGAGAAATCTGGACGGCAACAGCATGATTATTCGGCTGGAAATGACAACAAAGGACATCAAGTTTGGCGAAGTGGCTTCGGCCATCTCGGAAGCTGGGGGCGACATCATTGCTATTGACGTCATTTCGACCAATCAGGATGTCACCGTACGCGATCTTACGGTTGCGGTGACGGACGCTCAGGATAACCAAAAAATCCTTGAAGGGGTACGCCAGCTCAAGGGCGTCTCCATCATTAACGTATCGGATCGCACGTTCCTGCTGCATCTGGGCGGCAAGATTGAAGTCACGCCAAAAACGCCGATTCATAACCGCGAGGATCTGTCGAGGGTGTATACGCCTGACGTGGCGCGTGTATGTACCGCGATTTCCGAAGAGCCCGGCAAGGCTTTTTCGCTAACCATCAAAAGAAATACGGTTGCCGTAGTTTCCGACGGCAGCGCCGTACTGGGACTGGGCAATATCGGGCCAAAGGCCGCCATGCCGGTCATGGAAGGCAAAGCGATGCTGTTCAAACAGTTTGCTGGAGTGGACGCGTTCCCGATCTGTCTGGATACCCAGGATACCGAAGAGATCATTCGTACTGTGAAAGCGATATCACCCGCGTTCGGCGGCATTAATCTCGAGGATATCTCCTCGCCGCGCTGTTTTGAAATCGAGCGCCGTTTGAACGAGGAGCTGGACATTCCGGTATTCCACGATGACCAGCATGGCACAGCAGTGGTGTTATACGCAGGTTTGATCAATGCCTTGAAGCTGGTCGGCAAATCGATCGAGGACGTAAAAATCGTCGTATGCGGCATCGGTGCGGCCGGCGTGGCATGCAGCAATATCCTGCTCTCGGCGGGAGCGACCAGGCTGATCGGCGTGGACCGCGAAGGAGCCCTGGTGCGCACGCAAACTTACGAAAGCGATGTTTGGAACGATTATGCCGCCAGGACGAATCCCGAACTGGTGACAGGGTCTCTGCAAGAGGCGATTCGCGGAGCCGACGTGTTTATCGGTTTGTCCCGAGGCAACCTGCTGACGCGGGAGGACGTGCAGACGATGGCCGCAGACCCGATCGTGTTTGCCATGGCCAATCCCGTGCCGGAAGTCATGCCTGCGCTGGTCGAGGATATTGTGGCGGTTATGGCGACGGGGCGCTCCGATTATCCCAACCAGATCAACAACGTGCTTTGCTTCCCGGGCATGTTCCGGGCGGTGTTGGATTGCCGTGCGTCGGAAATCAACGAAGAGATGAAGCTCGCTGCGGCCCAGGCGATCGCCTCATCCATTTCGGATGAAGAGCGGAACCGTTACTACATCATTCCAAGCGTATTCAACGACAAAGTGGTGAAATCCATCCGCCGCCGGGTCGTGGAAGCGGCCGTAAACACGGGCGTGGCCCGGCGCGTACCGCGTGAACAGGCCCGTGAAGACAAGGAGCGGGAATGATGGACGAGGCATCCAGGAACCTTCCGGTCCCGGGCTTGGAGTCCTCTGCGAATGGAGAGAAGGACGAAACATCGGCAAGGGAAGCCGTGCTTCAAGCCGCTCGAACCTTCGTCCAAGGCGATACAGCAGGCAATGCCGACGGCCATGATTGGCCGCATGTAGAGCGGGTAACGGCGCTTGCGGTCGAACTTGCGCACCGCGAAGGAGCGGATCCGTACATTTGCGAGCTGGCCGCCCTGCTCCATGACGTGCCTGACGAAAAGTTGAACGAGAGCCTGGAGGCAGGCATGGCGAAACTGAATGCCTGGCTGGACCTGCAGCCGCTCGAACCGGGCGTAAAGGAAGCGGTGCTGAGCATCATCCGCACGATTTCCTTCGCTGGGGGCGATCGTGTTCCGGTCAGCTCGCTGGAAGCACAGGTCGTCCAGGACGCCGATCGGCTTGATGCTCTCGGCGCGATCGGCATTGCCCGCACGTTTGCATTTGCTGGTGCCCGCGGCCGCGAAATGTATGATCCTTCCCTGCCGCCGCGGGAGAGCATGACGCGGGAGGAATATCGGAACGGGCGCAGCACCACGATCAATCATTTTTACGAAAAACTGTTCAAGCTGAAGGATCGAATGAATACGACGGTCGGCAAAGAACTGGCACAGCAGCGCCATGACTTCATGGTTCAGTTCGTGGAACGGTTCAAGCAGGAATGGGAGGGCATCGTTCCCTAGTCCTCACCGGAGAACGGGGGGAGATGGCCTGACATGAGACAATCCTCGGTGCTTGCGACGAGCAGGCGGCGGGGATTGTTTGCGTTGCAAGATCAGGAATGGCATCTCTGTGCCTTCCATGATAAAATAAATCTTTCTCTTGAACTTGTCAGGCAAAAAAAGAAATATGGGGTAATAATGATAATGATCATCCAACGAACACAACCGGAACCTGGAAAAGGAGGGGCTTAGATGTCTTTTGGTGCGCGCGTGCTCAAAACGGGTATCGCGGTGACGCTGGCCTTGTACCTGAGCAGCTTATTCCTGAACCCGCAATCCCCGGTTCCCGCCGCGATCGCGGCCATCTTTGCCATGCAGCCGTCCATCTACAGATCGTGGAAATACTTCCTGGACCAGCTGCAAACGACGACGCTCGGAGCCATCGTTGCTCTGATTGGCGGCATGGTGTTATCCAATGAACCGATCGCGGTCGGTCTGATCATCGTGCTGGTCATCATGATCTGTTTGAAATTGAACATGGGAGAAACGGTGGGGCTCACGCTGGTCACCGTCGTTTCCATTATGGAGGCTTCGGGAGACTGGCACTTTGCGCTTAATCGGTTCCTGTTGACACTGGTGGGCATCATTTCGGCTTTTTTGATTAACATTATGGTTTTTCCGCCCAAGCCCAAGGTGCAGTTTGTGAAACAGATCCAAAGCGTATTCAACAACATGTCTCTTCTCCTGCGGACATCCATTTCCGATGAGATCAAGGAAGCGGTTTTTCGCGATCAGAAGAACGAATTAGGGGCAGCCATCAAGTCGCTATCCGACAAATACAATCTGTTCGAGGAAGAGCAGAAGAAGATGAAACGACCGAAATTCAGCGAAACCCGCCAAATGGTCGTTTATAAACAGATGCTGCTTAGTCTGCAAAAGGGATACGACGTCCTGGATTCGGTCGAGCGCCACTACTTTCAAGCACAGCGCACGCCGGAAATGGACCAGTTCTTCGATAACCATTTGGAACGCGTCATCAAGTTTCACGAGCATGCGCTGCTTAAGTTTGAGGACAAGCTGAAGCCCAACGATGAAGAAGCAGCCCAATTCAATGAGGACAACGACCGTTTCATGGAGCAGGCGATTTCCCGTTTCGACGTGAAACAGGAAGGCATGCTGAGACTGTCCATCGCTGCGGCTGCAATCTACGATTACGGCTACCAGCTTGAACGGCTCAACCGACTTGCGGAGCATGTACACAGTGCAGCCGACGACAAGGAGTCTCATGACCATTTGCTGAATTGGCTGAGATGGCCGTAGTGGATTGCACCAAGGAACAAACAACCTGGCCCAGCAGCGGTGCCCAGGTTGTTTTTGCAAATCAACCGAAGAGAGGGAAGTATGATTATGCATGAACTTAACAGCGAATTGGCGGAGTGGCTGAACGGGCGGAATTTGGAAGGCAAACAGCACGAAGCAATGCAATTGCTGACCGTATCCCCGGAAGGCTGGGCACACCAGGCGATGGTCAGCGTCGGCGAAGTCGTGGCATTGGGCCCGGACCGGATCAGATTGGCCTTATGGCCAGGCACGCAGACCAGCCAAAACATGCATCATACGGGAAAGGCGGGCCTGGTGTTGGTATTGAACGGAGAATTGATACATATAAAGCTTGAGGTTGAGCCGCTTCCCCGGCTGAAGAATGCCCGCCATCCGCGAGACCGATTCGAAGCAAAGATAACGCAAGTCAAAGTGGATAAGGCTCCCTATGCGGAGATTACGTCAGGTATCACGTTTGAATTAAAGAACGTGGACGAAGGAGTTTCGCGCTGGAAAGAAACCGTTGAAGAGCTTCGGCAGTAGAATGCAGGAAACGGAGCAGGCTATATTTCAATTCGATGCGGATTATAATAGGAAGGCGTGGTCGGAGCAGAAACGGGAGGTTGAGGCTTTGTGGCGATCATCAACGAGAACGAAAGCAAAAATAACGTCTCCGCTTGCAACGGGACGTTGTGGCTGGTACAATAAAAAAACGACGCATGAATTAGAATTAATTCACAAAATACCAAAATAATTACTTTATTAATTTGACTATAACATGGCATTTTCAGATTGTCAAATTGCCATATTGGGGGATAAAGGGGCGTATGGACAAATGAGTGCAGATCGGCAGTGGCTTGAGGAGCAGCAGCGCGTAGACAGCGTGACGAAGCAGATCGAACGGAAAATTGCGGCGCTTGAACAGGAGGTAAGCACCTTCCGGGAAGAAGTCGTTGAGATGAGAAAGGATTTCTGGGACGAGGTTACGATGAACTTCAGCGAGGCGGACGATGTCGGGGAAACGTCGACGAGCATGCGGCAGCAATCGCAGGTCCTCTCCGACCGGGAGCGGAGCCACCTGAACACGGCAGCTTCCCTCAGCAAAATGAAACGGCTGCATTACTCCCCGTATTTCGGCCGCATCGATTTTACGGAGACCGGTTATTCGGATACAGAAAAGGTTTACCTCGGGATCGCCTCCATGTTGGATGAGAAAGAGGAGAACTTCATCATCTACGACTGGCGCGCGCCGATTTCCAATCTGTATTACGATGGCGCTCCAGGACCGGCCGCATACCACACGCCGGGCGGAGAGATTCGCGGCACTATTGAAATGAAGCGGCAGTTCGTCATTCGGGACGGGCGCATTCGTTTTATGTTCGACACGGGAGTCACGATCGGTGATGAACTGCTGCAGGCCGTGCTGAGTCGAACGTCCGATGCGCAGATGAAAAGCATCGTGGCCACGATTCAACGGGAGCAGAACCGGATCATCCGCAATGACCGGGCTCGCATGTTAATCGTGCAGGGAGCGGCAGGCAGCGGCAAAACGTCGGCCGCCCTGCAGCGGGTAGCCTATTTGCTGTACAAATACCGGGAGCATTTGCGGGCAGACCAGATGGTTCTTTTTTCGCCGAATCCGATGTTCAACAGCTATGTATCGACGGTACTGCCCGAGCTTGGAGAAGAAAACATGCTGCAGACCACCTTCCAGGAGTACCTGGAGCGGCGGCTCGGCAAAGAATATCAATTGGAGGATCCGTTCATCCAGCTGGAATACGTACTGACAGCGACGGCCGACCCGGGATACGCGGCGCGCATGTCAGGGATCCGTTTTAAATCGTCGGAGTCGTTCCTGAACGTTATCACAAAATACAAGGACGGTTTGATGAATGGCGGCATGAAGTTCAAACCTGTGCGTTTTCAGGGACAGGTCGTCGTTCCCGCAGAGGCGATGCTTGAGAAATTTTACAGTTTCGAGCCGTCCGTCAAACTGGTCAGCAGACTGGAGCTGCTGCGCGATTGGATGCTCAAGGAGTTATCGGCGTTCGGCAAACGGCAGTTGGAAGCGGATTGGGTCGATCAGCAGCTCGATGTGATGGATGCAGAGGATTTGCAGAAAGCCTATCAACGCCTGAAACGTAAACAAAAAGGCAAGGTGGACAGTTTCGACGATTTCGAACAGGAACGCGGCATTTTGGCACGCATGGTCGTAAGCGATCGGCTGAAACCGCTGCGCAAATGGATCAAAGCGCTTCGTTTCGTTGACGTCCGCCAAATGTATGCACTCCTGTTCCAGGACCAGGCGCTGATGACGCGTTTGTTGGAAGGAGAAGCGCTGCCGTCTCACTGGCAGGACATTTGCGATGTGACGCTGGGCAGGCTGAAGGTTCAGGAGCTGGCCTATGAGGACATTACGCCGTACCTGTATCTGCGGGAATTGCTGCTTGGATTTCACATTAATTCCGCCATCCGTCACGTCATCATCGACGAAGCGCAGGATTACTCGGCCTTCCAGCTTGCATTCATGAAACGTTTGTTTCCGCGTTCGAAATTTACGGCACTCGGCGACTTCAACCAGGCCATCTATGCGCACTCTTCCGTGCTTAAGGGGACGGGGCCGCTGACAAAGCTATATGGACCTGAAGAGACTGAACTCATTGAGCTGACGCGGAGTTACCGGTCAACGCGCGAGATCGTGGAGTTCACGAAAGGAATGATTCCCGGCGGGGAAGAGATCGTGCCGTTTAACCGTGCCGGAGACAAACCGAAAGTGGTTGTAACTTCTTCGGCACAAGAACATATCGACGCCATGACAAAGGATATCGAGGGCCTGGTGAAGGAAGGTTTCGAGACCGTTGCCGTTATATGCAAAACTGCTGAGGAGAGCAAAAAAGTGCACGAGGCTTTAAGCAAAAGGCTGGAACAGGCACCCAAGCTCATCAAAAAAACGACGCTTTCCTTTGAGCAGGGCGTACACGTTATTCCAGCGTATCTTGCCAAAGGCGTCGAGTTCGACGCCGTGCTTATTCACGACGCCTCTGCCCGCAGATACGGCCAGGAGCATGAGCGCAAGCTGTTCTATACGGCATGCACGCGGGCGATGCATTTGCTGCATGTGTACTGCAAAGGCGAGCCAAGCCCGTTCATTACTTCCCAGCCGGCAGAGCTGTATGCGATGGCAGATGTCCCCATGGCCCAAACGGAGTAAAACGTTGATATGACCCGGCAGACGAATGAATCCTTCGACTGGTATTAATGATTACCGGCTTCCGTACTCTGGGTACGGGAGCTTTTGCTTATGTGCATCGTACAGCCCTTGCACGGTTTCATTGCTGCATATATGCTCGGATGGAAACAGAAACGAACGAAAGAGGAGGATGAACGTGGATTACGCCAACGTCACTTACACATTGGAAAGCAATGGGATCAAATATCAAAATGAGGACATGAATGCTTCATTGTTCGACGAACTCATCACGAACTTAGACTTGATGGACTATCTGGTGCTTGTGCCGTCACAACCTATAGACAAGAGCATCTATTTACAGGCTGCGACCACGGATAATCCGGAGGAATTCGTCGTAGAAGTGCGATTCGTATTCGATGACGAAAGATTCGAACATTACAGTTACATATCTGAGGATCCTCGTAAAGTTATAGCGATTTTCCTGGACTATTGGGGACAGCAAAAGCTGCCGAATCTGGGCGATTGGCAGGATATTACGGAACAATTTCTAACATAGGCATGTCGGAGAAATACCAATCATTGTTTTGGTTCATCATATTTGCCGTGCATTTTATCATCAAAAACAAATCAAGTGAGGGTTCTTTACACACCGGATACGGACTCTTATAATCGTAACAATATACTTTTTTGCAGGGCGTACTGGAACGGAGGAGGAAGGAAATTGAAAAAAACACGTTTTGAGCGGGTGCCATTGGCAGATTGCGTACCCGACCTGGTTGCGACGGCGCGGGGAGATTTGCCAGCGACGCTGGTCATTCGCGGGGGCACGCTGGTAAACGTCATTTCGGGCGAAATTTTACCGGGCATGTCCGTTGCGATTCAAGGCGCACGTATTGCCTATGTGGGCAAAGATGTCAGCCATGCAATCGGCGAGCATACCCGAATTATTGAAGCAGAGGGACGATATATTGCGCCTGGATTGTTGGATGGGCATTGCCATATTGAAAGCACGCAAATGAAGGTATCCGAATTTGCAAGAGCGGTGCTGCCATCCGGGACGACGGGCGGATTCTTCGATCCGCACGAAATTTCCAACGTACTTGGCTTGAAAGGGCTGCGCATGATGCTGGACGAGGCGCGGACAACGCCGCTGGCTGCCTATTTGCAAGTGGCTTCCTGCGTGCCTTCCACCCATCCGGGTCTGGAAACGACAGGGGCGTACATCGGGCCGGAGGAGGTTGCCGAGGCCCTCTCATGGGGGCCTGACATGATTGGCCTGGGGGAAGTCATGAACTTTCCGGGGGTCGTCTACGGCGACGACACGATGCTTGGCGAAATTCAGGCCACGCTGCGCGCAGGCAAAGTGGCCGATGGCCATTTTACGTGGGCAGCGGATGACTGGCGTCTTCCTGCTTATGCGGCAAGCGGGGTTTCGGGGGATCACGAGTGCGTGACGAAGGAAGACGTGGTTGAACGGCTGCGTCTGGGCATGTATGCAAAAATGCGCCAAGGATCGGCCTGGCATGACGTTGCCGAAACGATCAAAGCCTGTACCGAGCTGGGGCTTGATACACGCCGCATGCTGCTTGTCACTGATGACCGGAGTTCGGAGTCCTTGCTCAAGGAGGGCCATATGGATTTCGTTGTGCGTCTGGCCATCTCCCAAGGGGTGAAGCCGGTGACCGCGTTCCAGATGGCGACGATCAACACAGCCGAGAGGTTTGGGGTGGCCCGCGATATCGGCGCCGTCATTCCCGGAAATATGGCGGACATCATTTTGCTGGACGGAAGGCTGGCCGACGTTCGGGTCGGCATGACCATTGCAGCGGGCCAGATCGTTGCTGAGCATGGAAAAATGACGGCAGCATGGGAGCCATTCATCTATCCGGACGAAGCACTGAACACGGTAAAGCTGAACCCGGATCTTCAGCCGGGTGACATGGCTTTGGCCGCACCGATTGCCGAAGGCACCATTGCTGCCAAAGTCATTCAAGTGACCGAAAATCATGTGGATACGAAAGAGAAGCTTGCCCACGTTGAAGTAAAGCAGGGGCTTGTGCAGGTCCCGACCGATGGTGACGTATGCAAGATTGCCGTGCTCGAACGGCATAAGCAAACAGGCAACCGCGCGGTTGCGCTTGTGGGAGGCATTGGTTTTAAGAAACCGGCTGCCATTGCCATGACCGTTGCGCATGATAGCCACAATCTGCTCATCATCGGCAATGACGATGCACTGATGGCAGAGGCAGGAAACAGGGTGATCGGCATGCAGGGCGGCGTCGCCGTGGTGACGGCATCGGGCAGCACGGAGTTTCCGCTGCGGATTGCCGGCCTGATGTCGACCGAGCCTTTCGAGCAAGTGGCTGCACAGTCCGAAGCCGTCAGCGAGGCGCTGCAATCGGCAGGCTGCACGCTGAACAATGCCTTTATGACGCTGTCCCTGCTGGCACTAGTCGTCATTCCCGAGCTGCGTTTGTCCGACAAAGGACTTGTTCGGATCTCGTCGGAAGGCATTGAACAGGTATCCCTGTTTGAGGAGGTCAACGAGGTAAAGGCTCAATGAAGCGGCTTGCATAACCCTGAGGTGTGATCGTGTCCAACGCGAACAGGACGTTAACCATTGAACTGGAGATATGTTGCTACAAAAAAACCTTGCGCTGCATTGCGCAAGGTTTTTTTTGCATGTCAATTTCCATGTCCATGAGGCGAACGTTTACAAGTTTTGTAACTCCTTATTAGAAGAAATCCAGCATGGAATCCGCTCGTCTCTCATCATATGGCTAAAATTCCAGTCCCAAAAATAGGGTCTAAAGAACTATTAATACAGAAGTGTGAACGCCCGAAATATGTTTAAGTGATTCTTTTGTCGTGCGTCTATAAGGTGGTATTGCATATATAAGAAATGCAATAAAGTCCTATATTCGCAGAGGTTCCATGAGCCGGGAGCAGCACATGATCTCCCTGATCGGCAGAGGAGTTAACAAGCAAGGGAGTGTTCAAACATGAAAAAAAACCGGGGTCGTCGTTTTATGTTGTTGTTCAGCAGTCTCTTTCTTCTCATTGGCGCGTCGTGTTCGACGCCAAGCGTCATCGCGGAGAGCTCTCCGGGGGAAATTCCCACGGTGCAGGGAATTGTTCAGAAGGAGGGACCCATAAGGGCAACCTGGTTATGGGATACGATGCAGATCGTCGATCACACCGAAAGCATCTTGCAATTTGCGGCAACCCATCAAATCAGCGCCATTTATTTGCAAATCAACAGGGACGTGAAATTGCCTTATTATAAGGAATTCATCCGCAAAGCAGGTGAACAGGGCGTTGTCGTAGATATTATGGATGGACGTCCTGCATGGGGGCTGAGCGAAAACGTGAATCAGATTGCAGCTTTTTTGGATTGGATAGAGGCGTACCAGTCCCAAGCGGAAGCCGATGAACGGTTTGCCGGAATCCACCTGGATATCGAGCCGCATGTGCTTCCCGAATGGAAGACCGACCAGGAACGGGTCATTTCGGAATGGCAGGGCAATGTGCGTTATATCATGAACCGGGCGGCGAAAATGAACCTGCCTGTGGCGGCCGATTTACCTTTCTGGCTGGATAACTACAAGATTCCGGGATCGGACATGGCCGTCAGCAGCTGGATGATCCGCCAATACGATGCCGTGACCATCATGGCATATCGGGATACGGCGAAGGCCATCTTCGATGTGGCCAAGACCGAGCTCGCCGAATCGGCCGCGCTGGGCAAAAAGCTTTCGATCGCCGTCGAGACGAAACAGAGCAAAGAAGGCCAGTTCATAACGTTTTACGAGGAAGGCAAAGCATACATGGAGAGCCAGCTGAAGCTGGTAGAAAGCATGGCAAAAGGCTACGATTCCTACTCGGGCATATCGGTGCATGAGTATAGCGCATGGAAATCGTTGATCCCTTAATACGTGCTTAAAGCTGTTTGGGCGCAAAAAAGAGGAAGGATCCCGGCAAGTCCGGAATGCTTCCTTTTTCGTTTGTTCTGTTGCCATCTCGGCGTTTCAAATCGGAAGGGGCTCCATGGCCAGTTTTTCATAGAAGAGCTTGCGATATTGGGACGGCGTAATGTTTTTGTGTTTTTTGAAGGTCGTGATGAAATAACTCAGGTGCTCGAACCCGACGTCCATGGCGATGTCGACGATTTTGTGGTCGGTGTTCTCCAATTGGTAACAGGCCTGCTGCACACGGTAATAATTGATGTAATCGACAGGGCTCTTCTGTACCATCTGTTTGAAAAAGCGGCAGAAATGCCCTTCGCTCATGTTGGCTTCGTCAGCCAGCTCTTTCAGCTTGAGCGGTTCCGGATAACGGCGGTGGATGTATCCGAGCACGGATTTCAACCGCTCGATTTTGTCATGGCTGCCGGTCGGGACTGCGCTTTTGAGCGGAGCAGGCTTCATATGCTCGAACATGCGGGCGAAAATCAGATACAGCAATGCTTTGGTCGTCATTTCGCAAGTGTCGGATCCTTGCTCATGCTCGGCAAAAATCCGCTGCAAGTAAAGGAGAATCTCCTGGCCCCACGCCTCATCGGACTTGATATGACAGGGAGGGACGAGCGTTTTGTGCATCAGCGGGCCAATGAACTTCTCCTGAACGGCATCGAACGTGCGGCTGCCGAGCAGCTCCGGGTTAAAGACGATGGAAGAAAACACGCATGGATCCTCGCCCTTGAGGTAGCCTGCATGAATTTCGCCGCGATTGACAAAGATGGCTTCCCCGGCTTGAACTTCAACCGTATTCATATCGATCTGAAAGACGGCGCTTCCGTGAATCATCATCGTAAATTCCATTTCGTCATGCCAGTGGCAGTCAAGAATGCTGTCCCCGTTCAACTGCTGAATATCCGGATAGACGCTGACAGGATACATGGCATTGCCGTGAATGCGGTCCTCCCGCAATCGTTCTCTTTCCATAGAGAAGGCCCCCTCATTTCAGTATTAATGTAATCGTTTCCATTGTTTGGGCATCATGTGGCGGAAATGATCATCAAATATCAAAATCGTGATATATTTGGTCAAAATATGATAAGAAAACACGCTTTAATATCAATATTATTATAGTATAACCAAAGGGGGTAATGATCAATGAAATTTACGGACGGTTATTGGCAAATCCGTGAAGGATACCATGTGCAAAATCCTGCAGATGTTCGAGATATAGTACAAAAAGGCGATACCATGACGGTATACGCGGCAACCAAACGCATTGAACGCAAAGGAGATACCCTGAACGGAACGCTGCTCAAGGCGACTTACAGCTCTCCGATGCCTAACGTTATTCGCGTGCAGCTGAACCATCACAAAGGTCAAGTAAACCAAGGGCCGGAATTCGCGCTGAACACGTTCAATACCGATGTGCAAATTACACGCGATGAGCAGGGTGCCGTGCTGAAGAGCGGCGATCTGAGCGTGACTGTGGACAAAACCAAAGGCTGGGACATCGGCTTCTATTATAATGAGAAACGTCTCACTGGCAGCGGCTGGAGAGGCGCGGGATACATTCAATCCAAAGAAGAAGGCGCATTCTTCCGCGAACAGCTGGATCTGGGCGTAGGCGAGTATGTCTACGGCTTGGGCGAGCGCTTTACTCCGTTCGTGAAGAACGGACAAGTCGTGGATATTTGGAACGAAGACGGCGGCACAAGCAGTGAGCAAGCTTACAAAAACATTCCGTTCTACCTGTCCAACAAAGGATATGGCGTTTTCGTCAACCATCCGGAAAAAGTATCGTACGAGATCGCTTCCGAGAACGTATCGAAAGTGCAATTCAGCGTAGCTGGAGAGTCTCTGGAATACTTCATCATCGGTGGAGCGAACCCGAAAGAAGTGCTTGATAATTACACCAAATTGACAGGCAAACCTGCACTGCCGCCGGCATGGACGTTTGGCCTGTGGCTGACGACTTCGTTTACGACGGATTACGACGAAGCAACGGTAAACCATTTCGTGGACGGCATGGCCGAGCGCGATCTGCCGCTTTCCGTATTCCACTTCGACTGTTTCTGGATGAAGGAGTACCAATGGTGTGATTTCGAATGGGACAAAGACATGTTCCCTGATCCGGAAGGCATGCTGAAACGACTGAAAGAAAAAGGCCTTAAAATCTGTGCATGGATCAACCCGTACATCGCCGAGAAATCCTATCTGTTCGACGAAGGCATGGAAAACGGATATCTTGTTAAACGCGCCGACGGCAGCGTATGGCAGTGGGATATGTGGCAAGCCGGCATGGGTCTCGTGGACTTCACGAATCCTGCGGCTGTGGACTGGTACAAAGGCAAGCTGAAAACGCTGATCGACCAAGGCGTGGATTGCTTCAAAACGGACTTCGGCGAAAGAATTCCGACGGACGTCGTTTATTATGACGGCTCCGACCCTGTGAAAATGCACAACTACTATACATTCCTGTACAACAAAGCCGTATTTGACGTATTGGAAGAAAACCTGGGCAAAAACGAAGCGGCGTTGTTTGCGCGTTCCGCAACGGTAGGCGGACAACAGTTCCCTGTGCACTGGGGCGGAGACTGCTCGTCCAACTATTCTTCCATGGCGGAATCGCTGCGCGGAGGCCTGTCCCTCGGTCTTTCCGGTTTCGGGTTCTGGAGCCATGACATCAGCGGTTTCGAAAGCACGGCAGAGCCTGACGTGTACAAACGCTGGGTACAATTCGGACTTCTTTCTTCCCACAGCCGTCTGCACGGTAACGAGTCGTACCGCGTACCTTGGTTGTTCGACGAAGAAGCGGTGGACGTGGTCCGCGACTTTACGAAGCTCAAGCTGAGCCTGATGCCTTACCTGTTCAATTCCGCGGTGGAATCGAGCGTGCAAGGTCTGCCGATGATGCGTGCGATGGTGCTGGAGTATCCGGAAGATCCGACATGCGCCACGCTGGACATGCAATACATGTTCGGAGACTCGATCCTTGTGGCACCGATCTTCAACAAAGAGGGCGACGTTCGTTACTATCTGCCTGAAGGCACATGGACGAATTACCTGACTGGCGCAAAAATCGAAGGTGGACGCTGGATCAGCGAAAACCACGATTTCAAAACGCTGCCAATGATGATCAAACCGAACACGCTGCTTGCGGTCGGTGCGGTTGACAGCAAACCGGATTACGACTTTGCGCAGGATGTATCCTTGCATTTGTTCGAATTGGCAGACGGCCAGGCTGCAGAAGCTGCCGTCGTGAACCAAGCCGCGGAACAGGAACTGAAAGTACAGGTTTCCCGTCAAGGCGAAGTGCTTGAAGTACGTGCCGAAGGCGCGGGCAAACCATGGAGCATCGTTCTGCGCGGCATCGAGCGCGTATCCGGCGTAGAAGGCGGTTCTTACGCTGCCGGCGAGCATGGCGTGGTTGTAACGCCTGCAGCAGGCGCGAGCAAGCTGACGATCCAGTTGTAATCTGTTATTGTAAGGACGGTACCTCGCAAGGTGCCGTCCGTTTTTAAATTCTTTGAGGGCATAGGAGTTTGATGATCATGAACGCAACAAGAAGCACAGGGTTGCATCAACCCGTTACACCGGAAACGATTCAAATTTTGGTAAAACATCATTTTGGAAACGCTACCAATATAATCAGCCAACACATCATGCAGGGCGGACTTTTTAATACGACCTACAAGCTTGAGCTGGAGCATGAGGTACACCCGCATGTCATCCTGCGACTGGCTCCCGAACGGATCTGTTCTTCTGCCGATCCGGCAGCAGATCCGCTCTTTTCGTTTGAACGGACGATGATGTCCGCTGAACCCGTGATTTACGAGCATTATCGAAACGTAGGTATACCTGCCCCTGATGTCATTGTTTGTGATGACAGCGGAAAGCTTGTACCACGAACCTACATGTTCATGGCATTCATCCCGAGCATGCAGCTGGACCACCCGTCGATTTGTGCAGAGCAAAAGGATCGTTTGTACCGCCAGCTTGGAGCTTATACTGCGGCGATGCACCAAATTAAGGGCCACTCTTTTGGCTGGCCGCAAAAAGACGGAACCATCCGGGGTTCGGAGCGATGGTCGGACGTGCTGCTTGCGTATGCCCGGGAAACTGCCGATAAAGCAGCGGCGGCGAATTACATGCCTGAGGCCGGGGAAGAGATCGTAACGCTGTTTGAGGTGCATCGCGATTTGTTCGATCAAGTCACCCAACCCGTGTTGGTCCATAACGACTTGTGGGAGGCCAATGTGCTGATCCAAACGCCTGTGCAGGATCTGCCCGTTATCGCGGCCGTGATCGACGGGGACCGCTCCATGTTTGCGGACAGGGAATATGAAGCCATCCTTTCCGGCAAATCCGCTTCGTTCCATGCAGGATACGGAATGGAGCTGGACATGTCCCCGGAGGGACAAACGAGGCGGCTCGCTTATCGGATCCTGTCGTCTTTCTTTAACGCATATGTGCATGAGCATCAGGTAAACCAACCCGAGGATGGGGAAGTATACCGCCAGCGGACGCTGAGTTTGCTGAAGGAGTGGAAGCAGCTTCTTGTCAACTAAACAATTGAGGGAGGAATTTCCGTGCACGAATATTACGATTACCCCATGTGGAACGCTTCGCTTTCGCTGGAGGAACGACTGGACGATCTGATCTCAAGGCTCACGCTGGCGGAAAAAATAAGTTTGATTCCGACGCGCGAAGCGGCCGTTCCGAGATTGGGCATTCCCAAATACAACGTGGGCGGCGAGGCTGCGCACGGGGTAGCCTGGAAGGGCGTCGCCACCGTATTTCCGCAGCCGCTCGGACTGTCGAGCACATGGAACCCGGAACTTCTGCGCCGGATCGGTTCCGTCATTGGCGATGAAGCGCGGGCATATCATCACAGGGAGCCCGAGGTTCACGGTTTGACCCTTTGGGCACCCACGGTTGACCTGGAACGGGACCCGCGTTGGGGAAGAACCGAGGAGGGTTACGGGGAGGACCCTGTGCTGACGGGAGAAATGTCGAAGGCACTGGTGCAAGGCATGCAGGGCGAGCATCCGTTTTATCTGAAAATGGTTGCGACGCTGAAGCACTTTTTTGCCAACAACAATGAAAAAGACCGCTTGAACTGCTCATCCAGCATCGATCCGCGCAATTTGCGCGAATATTATTTGAAAGCCTTCGAAGCTCCGTTCGTGGAAGGCGGTGCCTTGTCGATGATGACGGCGTACAACTCCATCAACGGCACCCCGGCCATCGAGAGTCCATATATCAACGATGTCGTTAAAGGAGAATGGGCGATGCCCGGCTTCATCGTGTGCGACGGAGGAGACTTGTCCCAGACGGTCGATTACCACAAGTACCACGCATCCCATGCAGAGTCGGCGGCAGGAGCGATCAAGGCGGGCGTGGACTGTCTTACGGATGAAGTGGACATGGTCGTGCCTGCCCTGGAAGAGGCGCTCCAACGCGGTCTGCTGCAGGAGAAAGACCTGGATCGGGCCATTCGCAACATTTTCGGCGTACGCATGAGATTGGGGCAGCTGGATCGGACGGGAGCGAATCCGTATGCATCGATTTCGGAGGATGTGTTGTGTGCGCCGGAGCATGCCCGGTTGAGTTATCGCGCGGCTGCCGAATCCGTCGTATTGCTCAAAAATGATGGACTGCTCCCGCTGAAACCGGAAAAGCTGCATAAAGTCAGCGTCATTGGGCCGCTTGCGGACGCGGTTTATACCGACTGGTACAGCGGCACGCTTCCGTACAAAGTTTCCGCATTGGACGGATTGCGAAGCCGTTTGAAGAATGTGGAAATTGCCTATGAAGACGGCAATGACCGGATTTCCCTGAAAACTGCAGACGGAAAAGTGATTGTGCATGGAACTCAAGGAACTTTAGCTGCCGTTGAGGAAGAAGGAGCGCAGCCGGCGGAGTTCGTACATCAGGATTGGGGCTGGGGGAGCCATACGCTTCGCAGCAGAAGCAACGATCGTTACGTCACATTGACCGAGGAAGGCATCTATCAGGCTTGTGCGGAACAGATCGGCGGATGGTTCGTCAAAGAAATTGTACGATTCGAGGAAGACGCTTCCGACGGCCATCAGACGCTGCGTTCATGGAACGGATTGCCTCTGGGCCTTCGCGAGCACAAGGGACAGTTGGTTCTCGCACCTTTGGCGGAGGAAGTGGAACAAGGCGCTGCAGTCCCGTTTGTGCGCGAGCTGCGGCTCGACGGGGTAGAGCGGGCGGCGCGTATCGCACAGGATAGCGACGTGTCCATCGTCGTGGTGGGTAACAACCCCTACATCAACGGCAAGGAAGAAATCGACAGACCGGGCCTCACACTTCCGACCGAGCAGATTCGGCTTGTGAAAGAAGTATGCGCGGCCAACCCGAACACCGTGGTCGTCATCATAGGCAGTTATCCGTTTGCCCTTCACGATCTCAAGGATGTGGCCCCGGCCATCGTGTACCTGACTCATGCGGGACAGGAATTAGGCAGTGCCCTCGCCGATGTGCTTACAGGTGCTTATGCTCCGGCAGGGCGGCTCAACATGACATGGTACGAAGATGAATCCCAGCTTCCGGATCTGCTGGAATACGATATTATCCGTAACGGATTGACTTATCAATACCATGAAGGATCGGTGCTCTACCCGTTCGGGCATGGATTGACCTATTCCGAATTCGAATACGAATCGCTGCAAGTGGAACGAACGGTAGACGCGGCAGGTAAAGACGTGCTGAGCGTTGAAGTAAGCATTCGGAATGCTGGCGCTGTTGCAAGCGATGAGGTGGTACAGATCTACGGCTCCGCGCAAACCTCCAGGGTCAGACGCGCCCGCAAGCAATTGCTGGCTTTCCGCCGGCTCCATGTTGCGGCCGGAGAACAAGCGATCGTGCGCCTGACGGTTCCCGTACAGCGTTTGGCCATGTGGGACGTGACCCGTGACCGTTACTGCGTGGAATCCGCCGTCTGGTCCATCATGGCCGGCCGTTCCTCCGCAGACGCCCGGCAAACGCTGGCGTTAACCATTGAAGGAGAGACGATTCCCGCACGGAAGCTTCATCTGCCTACACCTGCGGAGAATTACGACGATTGCCATGCCGTTTTGCTGGATGAATGTTTGGAAGGAAGAACGGCCGTCCGAGCCATCGCTCCGGGAGAACCGCTGTACCGTGAGGATCAGATCGCATGGATCGTGTTCAAGGATAATGGCACAGAAGACGCACGGCAGTTTGAAGCACGTGTATCGGATTTTGCAAACGCTGGCGACGCCCGTCTTGAGATCCGTTCAGGTGCGCCGGACGGCGAACTGATTGGCGAATGCGACGTTCCGAGCACAGCATCTGGTCCGATTCGGTACATGAAAGAGCGTGTCTGGACAACGGTACGATGTGAACTCAAGGCAAGTGATTCCGTGGAACAACTGTACATTGTGTTTAGAGGCGGGGCTGCACTGCAGCAATTTTGCCTGATTCCATAAACCAGCCTCGGCACATTTGGTGCTGCACTGAATGACCATGTTTACGTTGGGCTGAACCGCTTTGCATGCTGAAAGTTATGCAAAGCGGTTTTTTTCTTGCGAGCAACGTGTCTTCGGCTACGAAATGTTAGAGAAATCAAACCCGCCGTATATTAAAGTGAGCAATCATCCACAATAAAACCGTTGTTATTGGAGGAGATCCGTCAGTGGACCAGGCAGTAGCTCCATCCGGAATATTTCGGATGATGGAGTCGCATTGACCGGGGTTTCCTATCTCGTAAAGGTGGTTGTGGCATGAACGAAAAAAAGCGGGACCTTGCTGCATTGGCATCTATACCGGTTATTATGACCTTGGGAAATTCAATGTTGATTCCCATCCTTCCGCAAATTGAACGTCAATTGCATGTATCCTCCTTTAAAGTGAGCATGCTGATCACGGTATATGCGGTCGTTGCCATCTTACTTATCCCGCTTGCAGGTTACCTCTCGGACCGATTCGGGCGCAAGGTTGTCATTATCCCCAGCTTAATCATCGCGGCTGCAGGAGGGGCTGTAGCCAGCGTAGCGGCCATGATGCTTGCCGGCTCTGCCGCATATTGGACGATCCTTGCGGGCCGCTTGCTGCAGGGGATCGGTGCGGCAGGCGCGTTTCCCATCGTGATTCCACTGGTCGGAGACATGTTCGATGACGAGAAACAAGTGAGCAAAAGCCTTGGCATTATTGAGACCTCGAACACGTTCGGCAAGGTCGTTAGTCCGATCCTTGGTGCGGCGCTGGCTGCCTGGCTCTGGTATTTGCCTTTTATCGCCATACCGGTGCTGTGCGTGTTTTCCCTTGTGCTGGTCATCATGTTTGTCAAAGCTCCGAAGAAAAAAGAACGTCCGCCATCCTTTTCCGAATTCGTGGCTTCGGTCAAAAAGGTAATGAAAGAGAATGGCCGCTGGTTATATGCTTTGTTTGCCATCGGCGGCATATGCATGTTTATCCTTTTTGGCGTGCTGTTTTATTTGTCCGAAATGCTGGAATCCAAATACAAGCTCGCCGGGGTGGTGAAAGGCCTTGTATTGGCGATCCCCTTGGCCGCGCTTTGTTTGGCGTCCTTTCTGGCCGGAAAGTGGATCGGCAAAAGCAAAGTACGCATGAAATGGATCGGATTTGCCGGTCTCGCCATTGTGACGGCGTCCCTTGTACTGATGGGATTCTGGAACAACATCTATCTAGTGGTCGGTTTGTTTTCCGCAGGAAGCGTCGGGATCGGGGCCACTTTGCCTTGTTTGGATGCCCTGATTACGGAGGGGATCGACAAAGAAATGCGGGGGACCATTACCGCGCTGTTCAGCAGCATGCGTTTTATCGGCGTATCCCTCGGCCCACCCGTCATTTCATTGTTGCTGGGCAGCGCTCACATGCTCCTCTTTGGCTTGTTGGCAGCCATAAGCGCGGTGGGCGCTCTCCTGAGCTTCTTTGCGGTCAAACCGGAGAAAGAAGAGCAGGAAAAAGGCGGGAAAAGCCAAGATCAGCAGCAGCGAAGCGTTTACGAAGAACCGAAAAAAGGGTTTGAACAAAAGGGAATCCGGTCCAAACGAAACAAGAGCCCGTTCTGAACTGTCAGAAACGGGCTTTTTCCAATGCTTGCCGCCAGAGGCGCATGCTCATTGCATGTAAGGCTGCAACGTTGTTTCGAGGCTTCGCCTCAATCGTTTGTTTCCTTGTCTTTACCTTCGATGTGAGTATGCGCCAGCAGTGGATGAACCTGCACGTCGAAGCTGCCGCTGCGTTTGCCTTGAATGAGATAAATGATCAGGAAGAGCACCACGGCAACGGCCGAGTAACGATACATTTCGGTATAACTTGTCAATGAAGCAATGCCGCCCAGCAGGAGGGCACCCATGGCAATACCGAAGTCGAGCGAGTTCAGGAACATGCCGTTAGCCATCCCGCGCTGCGACGGCGCAACGATTTGAATCATCCACGTTTGCAGCGAAGACTGCATGGACCCATATCCGATGCCGTAGATGAAAGCAGACAACAGCATGAGTGGCATGGAGGTCGCGAACGAAAGAAGAATCAAACCGCCGGCCATGAAGAAGGTCCCCGGAATCAACAGCGCCTTCGGTCCTTTGCGATCATATAACCGGCCTGCAAAGGGACGGACAATAAGAATGGCGATGGCATTGAACAGGAAAAAGAATGCCGGATTGGACAAGTTGGCTTCTTTTCCGTAAAGGACGATAAAACCGACGAGACCTCCATACGTAACGGCCAAGAGGGCGTTCAATATGCTGGGCAGAAACAGTTTCCGGTTGAACGGCAGCTTCTCTCTGGTGCCTGACACCGATGCGGCCTTGGGCTGAGCCTGTGGCACTGAGCCTGCAGAAGAGGCGACTTTGTTCGCTTTTTTACGCGTTAACGATAAACTTAGCGGATAGATGACTGCAATAACGCCAGCCGTGCACAACATAAGCGTTGTGAAGCCTGCGCCTTGTAGGAGGGTGACCCCGATCATCGGGCCAATGGACATGGCCAGGCTTGTTGACAAGCCGAAATATCCCATTCCCTCGCCCATTCGCTTAACGGGAATAATATCCGAGGCCATCGTGGGGAAGGCCGTACTGGTCATGCCAAAGCCTGTGCCGAAGATCATGCGCAGGAGCAGCAGCAGGGCGATTCCGCCGGCAAAATAATAGCCCAGCGTGGCAAGCAGGGCGACGGTCAACCCAAGGTAAATCATGGTGTTGCGAAGCCCTCTTTCCAAAGCTTTGGCCGAATATAGGCGAGCAGCGATGGCGCATAGGGCGAACAGGCACGTAAATAGGCTTACTTCAAAGGCGTTCGCATGAAAACGCTCCTGTACATAGGACGGGAGCGGAGAGACGATCATATGCAGCTGCAAGAAAAGCAGAAAATTACAGAGCATAAGCAAAGTAAAATCGATGGTCCATAGTTTGACGCGTGAAGCTTGTGGCGATTCGTTCATTGGTTGTTATTCCCCCTGAGTGTCTATTCGTTGAAGGTTGCGGTTGATGAGGGAGAGAACAGTTTTGAATGTTTCCATTTGCTCTTCCGGAATGTCGGCGGCGAGGATATCATTCATTCCTTTTTCAATCGGAATCAATTGGTCGAGCAATGCCCTGCCGTCTTCGGTAAGATAAAGAAGGTATGCCCTGCGATCCTGCTTGCTGGTGCGGCGTTCGACCATCCCTTTTTTTTCTAAAAGATCGATGATGCGGGCAGTCGTGGGCTGGTCTTTGCACACACGGGCAGCAAGCTCCTTCTGGTTGACCCCTTCCCCCCGGCCAATGTTAAACAGCACAGAGAATTGCTCTGTCGTGATGTCGTACGGCTTGAATCGATTGGCAAGAACGACAGCAGCCTTTCGATGGGTTAATCCCATGAGAAAACCGACAGATTGGTCCAGTGAATATTCCATGTGTGCGAGGCCTCGCTTCCTTCAAAAAAGTTGTTCGCAGAAATAGTTGTTGCAACAATTATATGTTGACTAAGTAGTTTTGTCAAAGCAAATTTATGCAAAGTGCACCATGCGATGGCAAGCAAAGCCTGTTACAATGTAAATGTGCATCCGCGCGCTGATAAGCCTCCGAACCTACCCAGACATGCAGATGGACAAATTCGATCCGCACCGGTCAATTTGAACCGGGGAGTAAAAGGAGATACGTTATGCTGAAAAACATTCCGGCCATCCTGCCACCCGAACTGCTTAAAATCATGTCCGAGATGGGACATGGGGACGAGCTTGTTTTGGCGGATGCCAATTTTCCGGCGGCGAGCCATGCCAAGCGGCTGATCCGCTGTGACGCCGTGGGAGCGGTCCAATTGCTGGATGCGATGTTAACCTTGTTTCCGCTTGACACTTACGTCGAACATCCCGCAGCAGTCATGCAAGTCGTTCAGGGAGATCCCGTCGTACCTGTCATTTGGGAGGACTTCCGAAAGAGCATTCAGCGCCATGAAGGTGTCGTGAATCCGCTTGAGGAAGTGGAGCGTTTTGCATTTTATGAAAGGGCTTCCAGGTCGTTTGCGATCATCGCTACCGGGGAAGGTGCGCAATATGCCAACCTGATTTTGAGAAAAGGGGTCATTCGTTCGAGGGTAAATAACATTTTCCCCTAAGAGGCATGACTAAACCTGTCGAATGACGATAGATATTACAAACTTTGAGACGGATGATGTATGGGACCAGTGTCGATGCCTTGCTACAATAATGGAAACGATACAAAGGCAGGAATCATCGGAAAAGGGAGGTTGCACGCGATGCAATATAACCTGAAGTTGGCTGGCCCGGATGACGTCGTCCGGCTTGGAGAGCTGTTCAACCAATATCGAATGTTCTATGGGCAGGAATCGGATGAAGAGGGTGCCGTTCGTTTTATCTCAGAACGCATGGAACGCGAGGAATCTGTCATTTTGGCAGCCGTGTGCCCAAGTGGCATTAACGGCGTTGAACAAATAGCGGGTTTTGCACAACTTTATCCGAGCTTCAGCTCGGTATCCATGGGGAAAATATGGATTCTTAATGACCTGTACGTACACCCGGATCATCGCGGGCAAGGCATTGCAGGCATGCTGCTCGACGCAGCACGGGAAATGGCGTATCAGGATAAAGCAATCCGGATCGTGTTATCCACGGCGAAGGATAACGGGCAGGCTCAGCGGATCTACGAAGCCAAAGGGTATGTTCAGGACGCCCATTTCCTGTATTATGAACTTGATCTGCTGCCATAGGATGAACGCTGGCACAGCCGGAACAACGGAACATAACAAAGAGGAGGATTACAGCCAAAATGATGCAATGGATCGCGATGATCACGATGCTGATCGATCATATGGGCGCTATCTTTTATCCCCAGGTGCATGAGCTGCGCATCATCGGCCGTATTGCCTTTCCCATCTATGCTTTTGCCGTCTACATCGGTTACAAGCATACTCGGAATGTACAAAAATACATATGGAGATTGTTCTGGATCGCGGTCATTTCACAGGTTCCGTTTATGGCTGCCTTTAATCATGTCTCGTTAAACGTGGTGTGGACGTTATGGTCCTCCCTGCTGGTATTATTCGTGCTGGATCGGCTTCCAAACCGGTGGCTTGGCATTCCTCTCGTCATCGGGGCCGGGATCATCATGGAGCTTTCGACGATGGATTATGGCATGTATGGTTTGCTGCTGGTGCTGTTGTTCCGTTATTTTACGGGCCCGGTGCTGGTCCTGGGACATGTTCTGATTACGGCAGTCTATATTATGGGATACAGCAGCCCCATCCAGATGTATAGCGTGGCGGCCACGATCGGTATCGCCGTTGCGATGCATTACGGAGCCCATTTCCGGATGCGAGGCCCGCGTTGGGTCTGGCGTTATTTCTATCCGGTACACCTGGCTGTAATTGCCCTGATCAGGTGGGTATAAAAAAGGCCATTCTCCGCAAACATGGGAGAATGGCCTTTTTGGCGTAAGTATAGGAAGAATGAGGTCGTTAATCCAGAGCCGAGGTGGCGTCTGAAGACGGCAGGATGGATGAAGGGAAATATCCGATATCCACCGCGTGCTTCAACATGGTCGTTACAAAGCGGTCATCCGCTTTCGCGCATATAATGCCGGCCGGCTCTACGTATGCTGTCGTTACAGGGCAGGCATACATATATGCCGAATCCTTCGCGCCGTCTCCTTCGAGCTGGGCAATCGCGAGCTGCAGCGCCTCTGCGTCTTTCTCCACGCTGGCGTCGAACAGCCACTGGGTATATTCCGCAAACGGCATCGTTTCCACCTGATATCCGGCACGCCGGATGGAGGCAATCAAGTCATCGTAGCGGATCGGTTCCGGGTTGCAGATGTGGAATACCCGTCCTGCCGTATCTTCGCGCATGGCCAGGTGGGCAATGGACTGGCTGGCGTAATCAATCGGCGTGAAGTCGACCATCCATTCCGCCGCCGGCGCTTTGCCGAGCAGCAGCATAGCTTTGATCATGCGGTAGAAGGCGTTGCTGTCAATATTGGTCTGGAAACGGCCGGTTTCCGAATGGCAAGTGAGATTGCCCGCCCGATAAATGCTTACAGGCACGCCTTCCCGGGCCGCCTGCATCAGAACCTTTTCCGCCTCAAGCTTACTGTCGGAGTACAGGTTGTCTACATGCAGATCTTCCGGGAAGCTGTCGTATTGCAATGAAGATTCCCATTGCCCGCTCAGCGCGAGATCTTCAGGTATGCCCATGGTGGAGACATGGTGGAAGGACGCACCCGGTTTGTGTCGGATCAGGCTGAGCAAGGAAACGGTGCCTTCGACATTGGTCTTGGCAAATTGCTCCGCCTCCCCGAAATGCCGAACGTCTGCCGCACAATGGATGATACGGTCGATGCGGGCCTGCACATAAGCGGCCTGCGCGTCGGACAGCCCCAGTCCTGGACGTTCAAGATCACCTTCTATGATCTCCACTCTCGCGGCAAGCATCGATTCGATGCCGTTTCCGAAATAACCTTTCATCACGCCGTTCAAGCGTTCCCTGGCCGTACTGCCATCGGATGGACGACGCACCAAGGCGTAAATGGTTGCATCGGAGCGCATGAGCAGCTGCTCCAGCACGTGGGATCCGAGATAACCGGTGGCACCGGTCAGCAGGACATGCTCCGGTTTCAATATCTCGGGATAACCCAGTCGGGTCTCCAGCTCCACCGGATGTTCCGCCAAACGGGTGATCGTACCTGCGTTCTTTGCGATCGAAGCCGAATCATCATTGGCAGAAAGCGCCATGGCTTCTGCGCGCTTCGCCAGGGCGCGGATTGTCTTTTCTGCAAAGAAGTCAGCGATTTTCAATTGTGGATAATGCCGCTTCAGGATGACCAGGACGTGGATAACGCGAAGGGAATCCCCGCCTACGGCAAAAAAGCTGTCTTCCACGCCAAAATCGTCGTGTCCCAGAATTTGCTTCCAGGCATCATATAGAATGGACTCTGTCCCGGTTGCAGGCATGACGCGGTCAGGCTGGTTCTCGTGCCGCTCTTCGTTAGGGAAATCCACCATTGCTTTGCGATGGATTTTACCGGTAGGAGCAATCGGCATCTCATCAAGCTGGCACACCCACTTCGGCACAAAATAGGAAGGCAGTTTGGCTGCCAGCTGTGCTTTGATGTCAGCGACGGAAAGGGTGGACCCGTCTTTGGACGTAAAGTAGGCGACCAGCATGTTTTGGCCATCGCTTTCCTTTTTGGGAATGACAACGACATTCTGCACTTGGTCCAGACGGGCAAAATGATCCTCGATCTCCCCGATTTCAATCCGATGGCCCCGGATTTTCAACTGGGAATCGCTGCGGCCGACATATTCGAGCAAGCCATTGTCCAACACTTTGGCAATATCGCCGGATTTATAGATTTTCTCGTTTATGGCAAACGGGCTGTCAATGAAAGACTGGGCTGTACGCTCCGGCAGGTTCAAGTATCCTTTGGCAAGAGCAGGCGTGGCGATATATACTTCTCCCGGCACGCCTACCGGACAAAGCTGTTGCTCTTCGTTGACGATGTACACTTTGTAGTTGTGGATCGGTTTGCCGATCGGAATGTGGACCACATGATCCGGAACGCGTTCGCTAATGCGATGCGTCGTTGTAGCAACGGTGCACTCCGTAGGCCCGTAAACATTCACGATGTCGATTTGATCGCCAAACTTGCGTTGGAATGCACGAACCTGCTCGCCATAGAGAGCTTCGCCCGCAACGGTAATGATTTTGACCTTCGACAATCGGTGGAACCCTTCTTCCGACAAGTACGAAGCCAGCTGATTGAAAAAGATGGTCGGCAAAATCGTAATGATCGTGGTGCCTGTCCGCTCAATGGCGATTGCAAAGTCCTCAACGGACACGCGCTCTTCCGCGGACAGAAGATAAAGCTCTGCCCCGTAGAAGAGGGCCCCGATCGTATCCCACACGGATGCGTCAAAGCTGTATGTAGCAAATTGGGTTAATACGTCGCCTGGTTTAATGTCACAATCCCGCTGCACGACACTGCCCAAGTTCGTCACGCCCCGATGAGCGATAAGCGCGCCCTTCGGTTTGCCCGTGGAACCGGAAGTATAGATGATATAAGCGAGGTCGTCGGGATGGACGTCGACGTTCGGGTTGCTGGCTGCAAATCCGGCGAGACGCCCGTCAACGGCAACAATTTGCCGCACGGTCGAGATGCCGGAGAATAATCGGGTTGCTTCAGCGAACGATGATTCCGTGGTCAGAACGAATGAAGACGAAGTGTCCTCGACGATGTAGCTGTTACGCTCCTCGGGATGCTCGGGATCGATCGGAACGTAGGCACCTCCCGCTTTGAGAATGCCAAGCAGGGAAATGATCGTTTCCAGGCTTCGCTCCATAAAAATGCTGACGAACTCGCCTTTTTTCAGTCCATTGGACAGCAGGACGCGTGCCACTTGGTTGGCCCGTTCGTTAAGCTCGCGATACGTATACCGGCCGGATCTGGACGTGATCGCAGGCGAATCCGGGAATTCGGCGGCAGTGGCTTCAAACCAGCCATGGATCGTTTGGTGTTCCGGCTCGAGCACGGCGGTGTCGTTCATTTCGCGGTACACGAGCCGATCGGAAGCAGACAGAATGTCCACCGAGCCCAGTGCCCTGTCTGCAGTGCGCAGGGCGGACCGCAGCAGGGTTTGGTAGTATTCCGCATAGCGGAGCACGGTGTCCTCCCGGAGAAGGGAGCGGTCATAGAATATATCCAGGGCAAATTGGCCCTGAATTTCGCGCATGTTCCAGCTTAGGACTTGCGGCCTTTGAGGGAGCTGGACGCTATTTAACATAAATAATGTTTCAGGATATTCCGCAGCAGAAGGATCTTGTTCGTGCTGCAGTTGCGCAGAAACCTGATCGTTTAATTCCCGGAACGCCATTTTACCATGAAGTTCCAATCTAAGCGTGGCTGTCCGCTCCGGGCATACCGCCCCCACCGCAATTTCGCGTTCTCCGGACAATCGATACAGCAATGCCGCATAAGCGGTGAGCAAGACAGGATATAAGGAATCTGCTCCAAGCTTTTGGCTCAGCTCTGGGATCAGGGAAGGATCGATCTGAACATGAGCCGATTCATAGGAAAAGGTTTGATGCCGGCGTCCAAAATCCAGTGGAATCTGGAGAACCGGAAGATGAGATTCTGCGGCATGGTTTGTCGTCGTTTGGTTATCAATCACTTATGGGATCCTCCTTGTTTCCATAGTATGCATGTTGGATTTCAGGTTTATTTTTTGACGTTGAATTGTGAAACGAGCTCCTGCAGCTCTTCGGACATGCTGGTCAGGCGGTTCGAAGAATCGACGAGCGTGCTAAGGGAAGACTTCTGCTCATTCACGGATTCCGAAATTCGCACGCTGCTCTCGGCTGTTTTGCTTACGCTGGCGGACAAGTCGTCGGCGGTTGCCGTCATCTCTTCGGTCCCGGCGGAGATTTCCTGGGTTGCGCTGGAAACTTCCTGGATTTGCGAAGACACTTTTCTCGCTGCAGCCAAAATATCGTGGAACAGCTGTCCGGTCTCGGCGGCCACGGCCAGTCCCGTATCCACTTCGGAAGTACCTTGCTCCATGGCGCGTACAGCCTGTTTGATCTCTCTTTGGATTTCTTCGATGAGCACGGCAATTTGACTCGTTGCTTGTTCGGACTGTTCGGCCAGCTTGCGAACCTCGCCTGCCACGACGGCAAAACCTCGCCCTTCTTCACCAACGCGGGCAGCTTCGATGGAAGCATTCAGGGCAAGCAGGTTGGTTTGGCTTGATATCCCCGAAATGATATTAAGAATATCGCCAATCTCTTGCGAGCGGCTCTCCAGCACTTGGATGGCAGATGCCGTGTTTTTAACCGACTCGGTAATCAGCGTCATTTGCTCGGAAACCTGATTAACGACGGCATTCCCTTGCTCGGAGCGGCGTTCCATCTCATAGGCTTCGTCGGCGACATTGGACGAACTGCTGGCAATGGTCTGAATGACGGTAGCCATTTCGTTCATGGCGCGGGCGCTGTCGATGCTGGCCTGCTCTTGGGCGCGAATGTTGGATGTAATATGATTGACGCTGGTGTTGATGATTTCTGCGTTATCGCTATTTCTTTCCGATACATCGTACAATTCTCTTGCAGAAGCATTGACTTCATGGGAAGTGGATTGCACTTTGACGATCGTATCGTTGATTTTGCCGACCATGACATTGAATTTTTCGTTGACAATGCCCAAATCGTCTTTTCCAGTTGGAAGCTGGACATCCAAATTGCCCCGGCTCACATCATCGATACCTTTAATCAGGTGACGGATCGGGGAGAGCGTATTTTTCACGACAAGATATTGGATGATCAAGAACAACAACAGGAAGGCAACCAGAATGATGATGCTGTTTCTAAGCATGGATGCCAGTCCTTCCGGCACGGCCGAAGCATCCGCATCCACGGCAAAATACGAGAAGATTTTCCCGTTGCTGTCCTTGATCGGATAAGCGATGGTGGTCCAGGTTCCGAAATCGTCGTCATAAAACGTGGTGAACGTTGGACGGTCGGTACTCAACATTTCTTTCAAGGCATTGGCCACGGTCACCGGCTGCTCGTACATGTCGCCGATATTGACGCCATCGCTTTGGAAAGCTTCGCGCAAATTGGTCGGCATGGCAATCAATGAAGTTTCCCGTTGGGTGTTCCCGCCGAGTTCTGTTCC
The DNA here is from genome assembly GCF_037969725.1 of Paenibacillus sp. FSL W8-0426. Classification (NCBI taxonomy): domain Bacteria; kingdom Bacillati; phylum Bacillota; class Bacilli; order Caryophanales; family Paenibacillaceae; genus Paenibacillus; species Paenibacillus sp. FSL W8-0426. Next base: position 2,188,653 of record NZ_CP150203.1, read on the forward strand.
AAATATGTAAGCCTGCGCCACGTTAGGATAATACTCATGCATCTCGTCCAGGAAAGCCCGAAGCTTGGTCTGTACAGGCCCGTCGTAACTGCCTTCCGTGATGGCTGCCTGCACTTCGGACGGTTGGATTTCTTCCGACCATTTTTTCGTGATGAGCTCGACCTGATCATGCAACTGCTCAATCAGCACGACTCTTTGGAAATAATAACTGCTTGCGATCAGTGCCACGCCAATGATGACAATGTTGGTGAATGAAAGCAAAAGATTTTTCGAAAAGAAAGACATGTTTTTCCAGCTGAATGATTTCACTAAATTCCACTCCTGATTCTCTTGGTATTGACGCTTTGAATGGCTTGCATGAATGCAGCTAATCAGGTCATGTATATATCCTCCTTCATAGATTAGGTCTGCGACCATGGTCTTGGTTCGTGGTCGTAAATATGAAGATTTATCCCACTTATTAACCATGGGTGTCTAATAATTAAAACACATCCACTTTTAATATGTCGTATAAAATGTCCCCAAACTGAATAGTTTGATTAAAACTTTTTTAATATTCTGCATAAATGCGGATAGATGACCACCACCAATAGGTATATAGCACTATGGATTTGGAGGGTTACCATTTTTTGGCGTTTCATTTGTATTTTATCGCATAGGATCCGATCATGCATCGTTGTTTCCGAGCTGCATTCCGTTCTGCATGACGGCGGCGGGCAGACAGATTGAGCTGTCATGATATACATCGGAAGCGGTTTTATCTATAATAAATACAGTATGTATTTTAAATTCATAAGCAGCGGGGGTCTATGGAGATGAATCTGAAACAGATTGCAGCAGAACGGGCGGCTGAATACATTCAGGATGGCATGAAGGTGGGACTTGGAACCGGATCGACGGCATACTACGCTATTTGCAGGCTTGGAGAGCGCGTGCGCGACGGTTTGCGTATTCAGGCTGTTGCCACATCGGAAGCCTCGGACAAGCTGGCACGGGAGTGGGGAATCCCCATCGTCCCGTTTGACCAGATCGGCCGGCTTGATATTACGATTGATGGCGCGGATGAAGTGGACCCGGATTTTAATCTGATCAAAGGCGGCGGCGGCGCATTATTGCGTGAAAAGATCGTAGCTGCCAACAGCGACAAACTCATCATTGTAGCAGATGGAAGCAAGGCGGTTAAACGGCTCGGCCGGTTCCCGCTTCCGGTGGAAGTGGTGCCTTTTGCCTCCGAGTGGACGTTCAGCGCGCTGGAGAAGCTGGGTTGCCGTCCGGCCTGGAGAATGAATGGAGAGGAACGTTATCTGACGGATAACGGAAACTTGATCGCTGACTGCCATATGGAGGCCATTGAACATGCGGCTGAACTGAACGTTCGCTTGAACATGCTGCCTGGCGTCGTGGATAATGGATTGTTCGTGGATATGGCAGATACCGTCATTTTGGCAAAGGAAGACGGAAGCATCGATGAACTGCACCGTCCCTAGCCTGAAAAGCGAGGCGTGATTCGAGATATGACTGACATCCCTCTTGTGAATCATGAGGCATGCTGCGGGCAGAGTGGCAGACCGCAAAAGATAGCATTACAATGTAAATCAGTGATGGAGGATTAGGGAAATGCCGAATACGGAGGACAATCGGGAACTGTCTTTGCAATTATTTGTGGTTCTTGTCCGAGCATATAATTCAGTGACTTCAAGGTCCAACCGGGACATTCAAAGCCATGGACTGAATTCAACGGAATTCGGGGTGCTTGACTTGTTGTATCACAGGGGGCCGCAGGCCCTCCAGAAAATCGGCGAAAAGGTGTTGATGTCGAGCGGCAACATTACGTATGTCGTGGACAAGCTGCAAAATAAAAAGCTGATTACAAGACGTGCCTCCAAGGAGGATCGGCGCGTTATTTTTGCCGAATTGACTGAGACGGGGAAGGCCTTCTTTGAAGAGGTTTTCCCGCAGCATCATCAAGTCATCATCGATGCCCTGGAGGGGCTTTCGCCGTCCGAGAAGACAGAGGCGATCCGGTTGTTGAAAAAACTTGGCCTGGCTGCTGCAGGAAAAACCGACGTGCGTTCGTAACGCGTCGGTTTTTTTGTTTTTGCTCGGATTGGGAGGACGGCTTTCGAGCCGGCTAAGCTCGGTCAAAGCAGATTGACATCCAATCCCTGAAATCGGAGAATGGGTATATATGGGTTCATTGAAATGAAATGCCTGAACGAACCATTCTGCCCATTAGGGATTCATTGGGATCGGAAGCAGGCTGGCTGCAGAGTGCAATACATGAGTAAGGCTTATGAAAAGGAGGGATTTTATGCCTCGACCAGCAAGGGTGTGTTCGTATTGTCAGCAAGAAATGGCAGAGGACGAATTCAAATGCAAAGCATGCGGCAATCTCGTAGAAACAAAGACGGCGCCGCCTGAACGTGTGTACATGCAGGAAGAGGGAAAGCCACTGGATCGCTATTCCATTGTGCTGCTGGTCATCATGACGCTGTTATTCGCGCCAATCGCGATGACGATCGGGGGAGTGCTGCTGTTTCACGATGATCCCTATCGGAGGGATACGGGCAAATTGATCGTGACCGGTTCGATGGTGGTCATGGCGATCCTATGTTTGGTTTTTGTTGCCGGATCAGGAACGCTAACGGTCCGCTTCTGAAAGGGGAGTGTCTAATGAATCGGGAGCGCTTTAATGCTGCACGCAGGGCGGAGGCCGATTATCATGACAGGTTCTATCGTAATCATGAACTGTTCGCGGAAGGTACCTGGATGGCGAAACCGATGCCCGTCGTGATGGAAATGCTGGAACGACTATTGACCCGTCATTCCAGGTTGAATGTGCTTGATCTCGGATGCGGCGTCGGACGTCATGCCATTGCGATTGCGCAGCGTCTGAAACAGACGGAAAGCAGGATCATCGGTGTTGACCTGATTGATGCGGCCGTAGATGGTCTGTGCACCTATGCGCAGCAATACGGGGTTGATCACTTGATTAAGGTCGAAAAGGCAGACGCAGAGCATTATCCGATACCAAAAGCGCATTTTGATTATATCGTTGCCTGTTCTTGCCTGGAGCACATGTCAAGTAAGGAAGCGTTCCTTGGAACCATTGAACGGATGCAGCAGGGCACGCGGACAGGCGGAATTCATTGCATTGCCATGAGCACAAACGTGAAGGAACAAGAGATACGCACCGGACGGCCGCTTTTGCCTCTGATTGAATTGAACCTGTCCACCGAGGAAGCCATGGATCTGTTATGGAAGAGCTATGCCGGATGGGAGATTCTCCACCAGAAGACGACCGAACACAAAATAACAGAGATGAAGTATGATGAAGAATCGCAGTTTAGTTCTGTTTTTGTCCGTTTTGCGGTGCAGAAGAAATAAACGAATGCCTAAGCAGACCGACCCATTTTCCCGGGGAATGACCCGACGGAAAGAGGGAGAGCTAGATAACAGGCGATGGGAAGATGGTACTGCACTCGCAGTGACCTAGTGTGATTGATTAGTGCGGTTCATATAGACAATGTTGGAGGAGGAAATGAGCAATGGATACATATGTCATCGGGATCGATGGTGGAGGAAGTCATACACGGGTAGCGATCGCAGATCATCAAGGGCATGTCCACTCTTACGTGCAAAAAGGAGGCTGCAATCGTTATCACGATGACCGTGCCGAACAGAATGTGCTCGAAGGGATCGCCGAAGCCATTCAGAAGGCAGGGTTGCAGGTACAGCAGATTGCCTCCTTGACGGCGGGGATGGCCGGACTGGATCAGGACGAACACTATGCATGGGCAGAACAATTATTGCGCAGAACGGGGATCCAAGGCAGCATCCATGCTGTAAACGATACGCGCATCGCCCACACGGCGGCTTTCCATGGCGATCCTGGAATTGTTGCCATCGGAGGTACGGGTTCCTTAATCCTTGCCAAGACCGAGAAAGGGCAGTGGATTCGCAATGACCAGTTCGGACATTATGCTCCGGTGGCGGCGCGTTTCCTGTCTTACGACACCGTGCACTCCATTTTGGCAGGTCGTTATGGTCAGGCGGACATGGCATGGATTGAACTCGTTTTGAATTATTGGAACGTAAACACGATACAGGAACTGGCACGACTCGGCTCAACGGGATTCGGAGGAAACAAGCAGGAAACCAATCGGCGGTTTGGGCAGATGGCTCCATTGGTTACCGAAGCTGCAGGCAAAGGAGTACCGCTTGCTGTAGATGTATGTGATCGAGCGGCCGATACGGCAGTGGTAGGGATCGCGATGCTTGCAGCCTGCTTTCAATCCGATTCGGTTGCCGTCAGTCTGACGGGCAGCTGCCTGGAAACGCCGTATATGCGCGAAGCGATCCGCAATGGGCTTGCTTCCGCAGGCGAGGCAGGAGGCAGGAGCTTCCGGCTTGCAGCTGGCGATCTGACTGCAGTCGGCGGCGCTTTGCTCGAGGCATGGGATACGGCAGGCATTCCGGTGAGTGAAAACATGCTCGCCACGCTTCGATCAGAACTTGCCACAATCCGACCATAAGGAATGCAGCTTGAACTTTGGCGTACGAACGACTACAATACGATGGCGGAAGATAGCAAGCAGTAGGAGGAATGACAAAATGTTGATTGATTTGAAAACGCGCATACAGGAGCCGGTTGTGCAGGAACTGTTATCCTATTCGGTATTTCCGGATCCGGACCGGTTGGACCACGCGCTGCAACAATATATTCTGAGTGATGATTTGCATCTGGAAGGGTATGAAGACGAGCAGCAATTGGTAGGTCTGATCGGTTATGAAAAAACGGGAGACAGCGAGATCACCATTCGGCATATCGCGGTGCTGCCGGAAAATCGGTTCAAAAATTATGGCCGGGGCATGATTGCCCAGGTGCTTGAGAAGCACAATCCGGACTTGCTGGTTGCGGAAACGGATCAGGAAGCGGTCGACTTTTACCGGAATTCCGGATTCGTCGTTTATAGTTTAGGGGAGCCTTATCCTGGCGTGGAACGATTCCGCTGTGTGCTGGAAAAGGATGAGGAAGAAGAGGCGTAATTGCGATATCGGTTGCAATGAAATGAAGATGGACTAGGGCAGGACGTGGGATCGGGTGAATGACCCGAGTAAGGCGTCCTGTTTTTTTGCTTTTTAGGGACGGAAGATGCAGGAAAAAAGTATTGCTTTGGAATAAAGTTTCATTATAGAATAGTTTCGTTATGAAATAGTTCGTTTAGTGAACTTTATGAGAAAGGAGAATTGAACCATGCAGAAACCGGATGCCAAGCACTTGGTCAATCGATATTTGGATGCCTCGTTTTTAGTCACCAAGCAGTTTGAAATTCGTATTCGGGAACAGGTCGGGCAGACGATGTCGACAGATCAATTTTGCGCCCTGCGCCTGATTGATGAAAAACCGGATTGCACGCCCTCGGATTTGGCGGATCTTCTCTGCGTCGGCAAGAGCAGCATTACGGCATTGGTCAACAAGCTGGTGAGCCGAAATCTGGTTCATCGCTCGGGGGATGAACGTGACCGCAGAGTGGTGTATTTGTCTTTGACAGACACGGGGCGCAAAATTTATCAGGAAACGGAGCAGGAGATTCACAAGCTGCTTGAGCCTTACCTGGTGCATTTCAAGCCGGAAGAGATACGAAATTTCATTGAATCTTTCGAAAAATTGGCGCTGCTGCTATCCGATGAAGGAGGACAGGACGAAGCATGAGAACGATTTTGAAAGCAAGATGGTGGCTGATGGGGCTATGGATTGCCGTAGCTGCCGTACTGATGTTCACGGCTCCAGGCATGAGCGACCTGATCCGGGAAAAAGGCCAATTTTCCGTGCCTGACGGGTATTCTTCGACCCAGGCTGCGGCTATTCTGGACGAAGCCGCCGCACAGAAGGGGGAACAGCCGGGGACACAGCTGGCGCTTGTATTCCATAACCCTGACGGACTGGGCACCGCAGGAAAGCAAGAAGCAGAAAATGCGATCAAACAGTTGGAATCCAACAAGGATAAGCTGGGTATTTTGTCCATACTCGATCCGTTTTCCCAGCCCGAGCTCGCCGAGAAAATGATTTCGGCCGACGGGAAGACGATCCTGACGTCCCTTTCCGTGGATCAGGGCAAACGTACCGTCAAAGAGATGAGATCCGACCTGAACGGGGCGCTCCAATCCGTTTCCGTCGAGCATTACATTACGGGCAAAGGACTGATCGATGAAGATACGATCGAGAGCTCCCAGGAGGGGCTCAAAAAGTCGGAATACATCACGGTCGCCTTTATTTTGATCATTTTGTTCCTTGTCTTCCGTTCGTTCGTAGCCCCATTCGTTCCATTGCTTACGGTGGGCATCAGTTACCTGGTGGCACAGCAGATCGTAGCCTTTCTGGTCGATGGGGTCGACTTCCCGATATCGACGTTTACGCAAATTTTCATGGTTGCGGTCATGTTCGGGATCGGAACGGATTATTGCATCCTGCTGATCAGCCGTTTTAAAGAAGAACTGGCCCATCATGAAAACACGTGGGAAGCGATCATTGCGACCTACCGCACCGCCGGAAAAACGGTGTTTTTCTCCGCACTCGCGGTACTCGTCGGTTTCATAGCGATCGGTTTTGCGCAGTTTATGTTGTACCGGTCCGCCGTTGCGGTTGCCGTCGGCATTGCGGTTATGATGGTTGCGCTCGTCACGATCGTGCCTTTCTTTATGGCGGTATTGGGCAAAAAACTGTTTTGGCCTTCGAAGGGTTCGCTGGAGCATGCAGAGAGCCGCATTTACGGTGCTGCCGGCCGCTTCTCTCTCAAACGCCCATGGGCGGCGCTGCTGATTATCGCTGCCATTTGTGTACCGCTTCTTTCCACGTATGACGGCAAGCTGTCGTTTAACAGTCTGGATGAGATCGGCGACAAATACGACTCCGTCAAAGCGTTTAACATCATTTCGGACAGTTTCGGTCCAGGTGAATCATTGCCGGGGCAAATCGTCATTCAAAATGACGAACCGATGGATAACGCAAAAACGATGGCGATCGCCGAAAAAATCAGCCGCGAAGTGGAAAAGGTGGCTGGCGTATCCGGTGTTCGGAGCATGACCCGGCCCACCGGCGACGAGATTAAGGATTTTGAAGTGACCCAGCAAGTCGGAACGCTGTCTGATGGTTTGGGCGAAGGTAAAACGGGTCTGGATAAAATTCGCGACGGTCTGAGCGAGGCCAGCACCCAGTTGAGCAAAAACCAACCACAGCTCAAAGAAGCTGCGGATGGAGCAGGGGAGCTGACCAAAGGAACGGCACAGCTGCAATCCGGGATCACTCAGCTGTCCGATGGGCTTGCACGAATCGAAAAAGGCATCCGTGATGGCTCTTCCGGCGCAGGCGAGCTGAAGGCCGGGCTTCAACAGGCCAAAACGAGCGCCGACCAACTAGCGAAAGCCAGCAATCAGCTTCTTCAGGCCTATCGCCAGGCAGGCAAAGGTGTTGCGGCGATCGGAGACGGGGTTGGCAGCTTGCAAAAGCAGCTCGCCGGAGTGTCTGCGGCCCTTACAAGCTTGAGCGAATCCTTTACGGCGCTTGAGGCGCGTTATCCGGAATTGGCGCAGGATCCGGATTATCAGCGCATCAAGGGAACGATCGGGGAAACCGGCACGGGAACAGCGCAGCTGTCGCAAGGACTGGGACAAATCCAATCCAGCTTGGGCGAAGCGGCTGCAGGAATCAGCCAGGCCAACGAAGGTTTCGCTTCCGCGACTGCAGGCCAGAAAGCTCTCGCGGACGGTTTGGACCAAATCGTCGCAGGCATCGGCCAGCTTGAAACAGGCTTGAAGCAGGCGGCTGATGGCCAAGGGCAAGTGATTCGCGAAATTCCTTCCATTCAGGACGGACTTGGCCAGCTTCAGGGAGGCCAGGAAAAAATAAAACAAGGCTTCACCGATCTGAGTGGGCAATTGACTCAATTGACCGACGGTTTGAACCAGAGCGTGGACGGGATCAGCCAAGTGTCCGGCGGACTTGAATCCGCCCAGGACTATCTGACCCAGCTTCAGCAGTCTCCGGATTCCGATTTGGCCGGATGGCATGTGCCTGAGGAAGCTCTGAACAGCAAAGATTTTGAACAGGTATTCGATACGTATCTGTCCAAAGATCGCAAAACGATGACCATTGATGTCATTTTTGCCGAAAATCCGTATGGGACCGAGGCTATTGATCGCGTACCCGATATCGAGGCTGCCGTGCAGCGCGCCGTTCAGGGAAGCGCGCTCGAAAAAGCCGATATAGCCATTGGCGGAGTAACCAGCACATTCGCGGATTTGCAGGAGATTTCCAACAATGACTACACGCGTACCGTCATGTTGATGCTGGCAGGCACGCTGATCATTTTGATCATTCTGTTACGCTCGGTCATCATGCCGATCTACCTGATTCTCTCTTTGCTGCTGGCCTATTTCTCTTCCATGGCTATCACGGAAGTCATTTTCGTCAACATGCTCGGGTTTTCGGGAATCAGCTGGGTAACGCCGTTCTTTGGATTCGTCATGCTGATCGCTTTGGGCGTCGATTACAGCATCTTCCTGATGGACCGTTTCAATGAAAACAAAGGTATGCGAGTACAAGAAGCGATGCTTTACGCAATGAAAAACATGGGCACGGTCATTCTGTCCGCTGCCGTGATCTTGAGCGGGACGTTTGCTGCAATGTACCCGTCTGGCGTTCTGTCCATGATGCAGATTGCCACGGTCGTGCTCAGCGGATTGATTCTGTATTCCTTGTTGTTCCTGCCATTGTTCGTGCCTGTGATGGTGAAGATGTTCGGGCGCGCCAACTGGTGGCCATTCCCGAGCAAAGAACAGCAGGACGCTGCTTCTTCCGATCGCTCGATTGGCATGTAGCATGCTGCACCAATAAGGACTTGTAACCATCCAATCGCTTTTATGAGGCCCTGTCGGCTTGCCGACAGGGTTTTGTCTCGTTTTTCGTGAGTTCCCGGACTATGGTGCCCGTTGCAGGGCATGTGACATCACCTGCAAAATTAAGGTGGCTGCCTAGGGACAACGTCCCGCGCTTTGATTTCCCATTGTACATATCATGGAACATAATCAGTCAGAGATGGGCGGAAGGGGGCTACAGCGATGGTTTATCGATATGCAGCTATTGGGGACTCGCTTACGGTAGGAACGGGAGCGCTGCTGGGTACCGGCTTTGTTCTACTGTATCGGCGAATGATCGAAATGAACGTGCGCACCTTTGTTTCGGTTGACAATATGGGGGTGAACGGCTTGACTTCCGAAGAATTGCTGCATATGGTATCCAACTATGCAAGGGTAAGGCAAGCCGTGCGAGAGGCGGACGTCATCACCATAACCATCGGGGGGAACGACTTGATTCGCACGTTCAAAGCGAGCGGAGGAATGCCCGGAGCCGAGCGCATGACGCAAGTGCTTGGGGAAACGCGAAACAATGTCACCCAAATCATGAAGCATATTCGCCAACTGAAACGAGGCCATAGATATATGATACGAACGGTCGGATTGTATAATCCGTATCCCCGTTCGGCGGAGGCTGCTTATTGGGTCAAGCAGTACAATTCTTTCCTGAATGGCGCCGGCTCGGGGTATTACGGCTGTGCGCAGGTGTACGACCAATTCGAAGGGCGTGAGCGCGACCTGCTATTTTGGGACAGGATGCATCCCAATTCGAGAGGGTACCGTGTGATCGCCGACCAACTGGGCCGAATGGGATACAGACCTTTTGCCTGAAAGCGATGAACGGAGCGCGAAATGCTGAATAGGAGGAGCGGACTGGACCGCTGGATACGCTTCCGTTAAGATAAACGAATAGCGAACGCGTTTCGAATCTATGAATCATTCGTAAGGACATCCAGGATAATGCAGCAGAAGATACATTAATAAAGGAGATCGATTTAATGCAGCACATTCATTTGCGATCCGAGAAGGATTTGGAATACCAACGGGTACGGCAAGTGCTGTCGGTATACGCCCCCGGCTCCGAGTGGGAGGCGATTCGGGGAAGCGGAGGCATGAACAACTCGACGTATTTGCTGCGGATTGACGGTAATCGCTTTGTGTTGCGGCAGTACGAAACCCATAACGACGTCGCCAAAATTGCTTTTGAGCATGAAATCCTAGATGCGTTGGCCCGTTCCGGTTTTTCGCTTCGCCTGCCTTCGCCTGTGAAGGCGCCGGGGAACGGGCAAACCTTTTATACCCTCGTTAACGAAGCCAACGGGCAGAAGAAAGTCGTCGCCTTGTTTCGTTATCTTGAAGGCCGCAACCCGGTCTGGGGCGACCCGGAGCAGCTCCGCGAATTGGGGATGGCTGCAGGAAAGCTGTCGCAGGCATTAGCGGGCTTGAAAGTGTCGCTTGATCCGGTTTATCCGCCGTATTATCAAATTCAAGACGCTTATCCGCTCTGTACGCCAGACAAGCTGCTGCGGATATGCATTTCCCCGCCGGTCCAGCTGCACGCCGTACGGAACGATATGAACGAGCTGGCACATACGCTGCCTGCGCTTTTTGACGCGTTGGAGGGCATGGAGCATTTACCGCATCAACTGGTGCATGGGGATGTGAATGCGTCCAATGTGCTCGCAGATGAAGAGGGGCGCGTGTGCGCCGTGTTGGATTTTGAATTCGCAACGTGGGACTTGCGCGTTATGGAGCTGGCCGTTCCGCTGTCGGATTTGCTTACCATAGATCGCGGCGAGGTTTGGTTATGGAGAGCACTGGAGAGCTTGATCCGTGGATTTCGTGCACATGCCGTCCTGGAGCCCTCGGAACTGGCGGCTCTTCCTCAGCTTGTGCTGCTGCGAAGCCTGGACGTGGTCATGCATTTTATCAGCCGGATGTTCGAGGAGACGGATCCGCCAGAGGTAGCGGCCGTTCAGATTCGAAAGCTGAGGGAACGCATGGACTGGATGAAGAACAATGAAGCGCGGCTGCGGACGTTGCTGTCCTGAAATGAAAAGGAGTGCCGAATTCAGCCAGATGGCGAGCTCGGCACTCCTTTGATTATTTCGGAATGATGCCAGGCCAACGCAGGCTAACATTACGATCCGTTTTTGCGGAACCAACTGCGAACCGCCCAGCCGCGTTCCTGGCGTTTCTTGTATTTGGGCAGGGAACGATACACGTTCAGCGACTGCTCGTAAGCCTGTTTGGCTTCAGCCGTGCGGCCGAGCGAGCGATAAACCGAACCGAGCAGGTAATATGCTTCACTTGAGGATGAATGCACATTCTGGAAACGGTTTACATAGTTCAGCGCTTTGTCTTGGTCGATGTCCTTGAAAACATTGGCGAGCTTAAGCAAAGGTCGGCCGTATTTCACTCGCGGATTAAGCTCCAGCGCATGCAGGATATGGCGCTCTCCCTCCTGCACTTTGCCAAGATGCAGCTCGGATGTGCCAAGCTCTTCCCAATACTCGGCGGATAGCTCATAGGGCCGCTCAAGCTCCAACAGCAACGCGTAGGCTTCACTGTATTTTTTTCGCTCGTTCAGCAAACGGGCCAGGTCAAGTTTGGCGGATACCTCGTTCGGATTCAGGGCGATTTGCTGCCTGAGCCTGGTGATGCTGCGCATACGCCCAAGCGGCTTCAGGAAGTTGGGAAACAACCCGACGTAACGTCGATCAGCCACATACAGGATGACCAGCAAAATAAGGACGGCTACGAGCGGATTGCCAACAATCTGCCACAGCAAGCCAAAGATGAGAAACTTGGTCAACACGTTCGGGTCAACTCCATTATGATGAAATAAGTATTGCCACGGGCAATGCAGACCTATATTTTATCACATATCAGGAGGATTATGGAAGAGTTGGTCGCGCTCTCGCCATTTTGCGATAAGCCGCAGGCGTGGAGCCGGTCATTTTTTTGAATTGGCGGTAAAAATGGGGCAAGCTCTCGAAGCCGCAGGCTTCGGCAATGGCCGCCATCGTGTCGTCCGTTTGCAGCAGGCATTCTTTGGCCATGATGACCTTCCGGGCCAGCGCATAATCCGTCAGCGTCATGCCCGTATGTTTCTTGAAGGCACGGCTGAAGTGGGCGGGGGAAACGGCAGCTCGCTTAGCCAGTTCATGCAGGGACATCCCTTTTCGCAGCTTGTCGTCGATATTTTCCAGAATGCCGGACAGCCATCCCGGTCCTGAAATGGACCGGACGGGAGGCGAAGCGTCCGACGGCTGCAGGCGTTCCAAATGGATCAGCAGCAGCTGAAGCTGGAGCAGGGCGGCATGCGCGCTCAGGGAATGGTTCAACCTGAATTCGTCCCGGATGGCGTCGATGAGTGCGATTACTTTGGTTCGTTCGTGCATGGCCAGATGGCGCTTGTAGGTTCTGGTTCTCCGGCAATGCTCGAACACGGATAACAAGGCAGCCGCGCTGCCTCCCGCTGCCGACGCCAACAATCCCGGACTGAAGAAGAGCGCGGATGACGTAACCGGGTTGCGTTCATCCGGCAGCGCCCGGTGCACGGTGCTGCCCGGGATAATAAACAGATCCCCCTCTTCCATGTCCTCCAGTCCGGTATCGATGAAAATGCTCCCCTGTCCTCTATACACGTAGATCATCTCGTGCCAATCATGCAAATGATCAGGCAATTCATTTTGAGGGGCCTTGGTATCGGCATAGACCAGACGGAAAGGGATGCCTGAATCGGCGAGAATGGTTGTGCGAACGGGCGAACGTTCCATGAAAGCTCCTTTCTGCTTGCTTGGTTGCAAATGAATGGATTCGAAAACGCACAATAGATCATGAAACAGTATATTTATCGCAATATAAGCAATTTAAATTCCTTTTAATGATGATACAATGAATTTAAAGCGTTTACAACGCGTTGTTGTAAGACCATTAATCAATGAGGTGAGTGTTCATGTCGGCGAGCACCAAACGACCCAAGCTGAAGCTGAATCTGTTGGGCAATGATGGACAACGCAAGTGTAAGGAAATGATGGAGCGTCCCGTTAAGGTATTGCAAATCGGGGAGGGCAATTTTTTGCGCGGATTCGCGGATTGGATGCTGCATGAGAGCGCAAGGCAGGGTAAATTCCACGGAAGCGTGGTCGTTACCCAGCCGCGTCCGGGCGGCAAAGCCAAGCTGGAGCAAATCCGTGAACAGGATGGGTTGTACACGATGATCACACGGGGGTTATCCCAGGGCGAACCCGTGGAGCGCGCGGAGATGATTTCAATCTTTGCCCGCTGCCTGAACCCTTATGAAGAATGGCAGGAGTTTCTGGAGCTTGCGGAACTGCCGTCTCTGGAGTTCGTCATTTCGAACACAACCGAATCGGGATTGAAATACGTGCCATCCGAGTACACGCCCGGGGAACCCGTGCTTTCTTATCCGGGCAAACTGACGGTCTTTCTCCATCGCCGCTATGAACGATTCGCGGGCGACCCTTCCCGGGGGCTGATTCATCTGCCGTGCGAACTGCTCGAAGGCAACGGGGACGTGCTGCGGGATTGCGTGCTCCGGCACAGCGAGGATTTCGGATTTTCCGAGGATTTCCGTACATGGGTCAAGGAGTGCAACCGATTTTTGAACAATCTTGTGGACCGGATCGTGACCGGGGCTCCCTCCAGGGAAGAGGCGGACTTGTTAACGGATCGCTGGGGTTACGAAGATCAGTTGATCAACACGGCCGAACCGTATCATTTATGGGCCATTCAAGGGGAAGAAGCCTTGGACAAACGGCTTCCATTAAAACAGGCGGGGCTGAACGTTCATTGGGTCAAGGATCTGAAACCGTTCCAGCTGCGCAAAGTTCGCATTCTGAACGGTGCGCACACGTTGATGTCGTCCCTTGGCATCCTGCATGGCGTAGAGCACGTCAGGGAAGCGATGGAGGACCCGCGGATCGGACCGTGGATCAAGGAAACGGTGCATCAGGACATCGTGCCGGCATTGAACATGCCGGAGCAGAATCTGGACGAATATGCCGAAGAGGTGTTCGAACGGTTTCTCAATCCATATATCCATCATAAACTGCAGGATATTGCGTTAAATATGGTGGGCAAGTTCAAGGTGCGCGTTTTGCCTACCTTGTTGTCTTACGAAAAGAATCAGGGAGTCTGGCCCGCCCGGTTGATCCGCGGGTTTGCGGCGATGCTGCTTTTATATCGGGCGGTGCCTACACCGGATGGATATCAAGGACAGCGTCTGAACGGCGAACCTGTCGCATTGAGGGATGATCCAGGTGCATTGGCCTCGTTCGCGTCACATTGGGAAGGGTACGATGCTTTGGGGAGTGATCGAAAGCAGCAGTTGAACTTGCGGGTAGGAGCCCTCCTGTCCGACCCGGAACTATGGGGCGAGAATTTGAATGAACGCGATGGCTTGCGCGAGGCGATCGTTGAAGAAATGTTACTGTTGGAAGGGGTTAAGGCATGAATACGACGAGCACGACCAAGGAATGGATTGCCATTCAGCCGCAGGATGACGTCATTATCGCGCTGCGCGATTTTGCCAAAGGAGAAAAGGTTGAACTCGCTGAAGGCGTTTCGCTGGAACTGCTTGACGAGGTGCCCAAGGGGCATAAAATTGCCGTTCGCGAAATTTCTCCGGGGGAGGACGTATTCAAGTACGGTTTTTCCATCGGGGTAGCCAAAGAGCGCATCGAGCCGGGAAGCTGGATTCACACCCATAATCTGAAGACAGGGCTGCACGGTTTGCTGGAATACGAATACCGGCCCGGACAGGCTGCCCAACTGGAAATGCCTCCCGAACGCTTGCTTACCTTTGACGGATATTTGCGCCCCAACGGGGAAGCGGGCATACGGAACGAAATTTGGATCATCAATACGGTGGGCTGCATCAATAAAGTGTGCGAAGCATTGTCTCGCATGGGCCAGGCACAGTTCGGGAGCCGCGTGGACGGAGTCTATCATTTTCCGCATCCTTTCGGCTGCTCGCAGCTGGGCGATGACCTGAAATACACGCAGCAGTTGCTCGCCTCCCTGGTAGAGCATCCCAATGCAGGAGGCGTGCTCGTGATCGGGCTGGGCTGCGAGAACAACCAGGTTGATGAATTTCGCGAATGCATCGCCCCCGAATATCGGGAAAAGGTTCGTTTCCTGAAGGCGCAGGAAGCCGATGACGAACTGGACGAAGGTTTGCGTTTAATGGAGGAACTGGTTGAAATGGCCGAGCAGGCCAAGCGTCAGCCCTTGCCGCTGAGCAAGCTCAAGATCGGGCTCAAATGCGGCGGGTCTGACGGCTTGTCGGGCATTACGGCGAATCCGCTCGTCGGGGCAGTGGCCGATCTGCTCGTCGCTGCCGGCGGAACCGCGATTTTGACAGAGGTGCCGGAAATGTTCGGGGCCGAGACGATCCTCATGAACCGGGCTTCGAATGAAGGGGTCTTTCATGATCTGGTGGACCTGGTCAACGGCTTCAAGCAGTATTTCGTCAATCACGGCCAGAACATTTACGAAAATCCTTCACCGGGAAACAAAGCCGGAGGCATTACGACCCTTGAAGAGAAATCGCTCGGCTGTACCCAAAAGGGAGGACTTTCCTCCGTCGTGGATGTGCTGCGATACGGCAAACGTGTGACCCGCCCCGGCCTCAACATCGTGGAGGCTCCAGGAAACGATCTGGTGTCGGTTACCGCATTATCCGCTGCCGGCGCCCATATCGTGCTGTTTACGACAGGACGCGGAACGCCGTTCGGAGGACCGGTGCCGACCGTCAAAATCGCGACCCAGTCCGACCTGGCGAACCGCAAAAAGCATTGGATCGACTTCAATGCAGGCCAACTGCTGGAAGGAGGAACGATGGAGGACGTAAAAGTGCAGCTGTTCAGCCAACTGATCGACATCGCCTCAGGCAGAAGGCAAACGCTGAGCGAGCAGCATGGATTTCGCGAAATTGCCATCTTTAAGGACGGCGTCATACTCTAAATCAAAAAATCCCGGGACAGGCTGAGGCTGCTCCCGGGATTTCGTCTGCATTAAACGACGTCGATCAAGGCTTTTTTCATTTTTGAGAGGGCCGCCGGTGAAGTATGGGCTTCAAGCTTGCAGAGCAGCAGGGAACGTGCTTCATCTATACTGCCTTCGAAAGGCTTGATCCCCTGACGCTCCATCCAGTGCCGGGTTGTTTCGTAAGCCGAGCTGTTCCAGGCAGCTTTGCCTTCGGCAAGCCCTTCCTTTTCCTTGGTGCCGCTGATGACGATGGCTGTTTTGCTTTGAAGGTCAAGCAGCCCTTGATCGAACGCTTTTTTGTCTTCTTTGGCCCGCAAGTTTGCTTGCGACCTCAATGTCCTGCCATCGATCCCCTCTTTGTTTTCGATCAATTCGTAGAGCCTCAGCGCTTCGCGGGATAACTTACCGGCATCATACTGCTCTGTGACGGAATCGGTGCCGGCCAGTATGCGATGAAACCAGGGAAAACATTCACGGGAGACCAGTACGGCTTTCTTTTTCACGAATTTTCCGTAAGCCGCAATGCCTTCCTCCGCCAGTCTGGAGCGCCATAACCAGGGGTCGAGCTCTGTGTCCCGGTGCCAGTTTTCCTTGGGCGTCAACGAGGATAGGGACGGGTATTCGGGAAAAAGCGGAGCCAGCGGCAATATGCCGGCCTGTGCGATTCGTAAAACAGCTTCCTCAAACGTTACCAATGGTTCATTGATCATGATTTCGTCATTCTCCTCATTAAGGGGATGTACATCCACTCGGGCTGGAAGATTGGTACATGCAGCAAACCTCCTCGGCCTGACGCTTGATCTCCTCCCGAAGTTTTTCCGGCTCCAGCACTTCGGCTTCCATGCCCAGGCGGTAAAAGAAACGAACGGCCCAGTCCCATTCCGAGGGAGGGCAGTGAAACGCGAGTTCCCATAGATCCGGAGCGATCTCCGTCATGCGTTCGCCGATATGTTCGTCCTGCTCGGCTTCAATCATGGCTCTATAGCTCAAGTGGGCCCGAATCGGAATGTCCAGTCCTTCTGGCGGACGCGCCAGGGCCAGGTGTTCGCGAACCGATTCGTTCAATTGCGGCCATTTGCTCTTTTCGATGCTGCGGGCTTCCATGATGCGGTCGACCCGGAACAGACGCACTTCTCCATGTTCCTCGGAATAGGCATCGCAGTACCAAAAGCCGGCAGAAGCATATAAACGTTTCGGATGGATCTGCAGCCAGCGCTGGCGTGAGGCAGAGCGATAAAGAATGGATAGCCAGCCTTGCTCGGGGATGCAGGCAAGAAGGGGCTCCAGATGCTGAAGGCTGTACTGGCGTTGCGGTACATGATGCTGCAGTTGTTTGAGCATCGGATGGATCCGATTCATGACCTCGTCCGGGATAATGCTCTTGATTTTATCAATCAGCGTCCAGCGTTTCTCCTGAAAAGGAGTGTCCGCATAATGACTTAGTCCTTCAAGCGCAAATAGGAGCGTAGCGGCTTCGTCCGGGTCCAATTGCAATGGGGGAAGCACATAACCGTCCATAAGCCTGAAGCCGCCCCCCGGGCCGGAAATGGCGATAATGGGCACATTCATTTCTGACAGGGACTGAATATCACGCAAAATGGTACGGCGGGACACTTCAAATTTTTCTGCCAATGAATGCGCCGTTTCATGACCTTGCTGCAATGCCATCACAATGGCAGCCAGCCGGTTTATCTTGTTCATGTCAGCCACTCCGTTTCGAGGGTTGCGCCGCCGCCGGAAAGGATGATGGTGCAAAGCCATTGTAACAGCAGAACAGTGACAGCTTGCATGTCACTAATGGGACAAGGCTTTTGTTTAAAAATGCAATGATTCTTGGAATCGTCAGGTATTTAAACGCTTTCCGGCAGGTGGCGATAAGTGTTGTCTCGTCCAATTCGCTTCGGGAGAACTTTTTTCCTTCTGACTTGCCGGTCGGCTTTGCTGGTAAAAAAAACCGTATCCGTCTAAACGGATACGGAAAGTAGCGGATTGCAGATATAAATCCCCTTTCTTATGAAACAGGAGGAGCGAAAACCAGATTAGTTGGCAGGATTACTCGGATCCAAAGGGCCGGATTGTAACAGTTTGTATCTTATCCACCGGGTCTATCCCCTTTGCAGCAAATGTACGTCACGACCGGCAATTTCGACCTTGCCGGAAAGCTTGCGTTTCGTCAGCAGCTCATAAGCCGTTTCTTCGCCGAGATCGTAGGTCTGCAGGGAAGCATTATGATTCATGACAAACAAGAACGATTTGCCGTCTTTAGTACGGGCACTAACCTCAACGCCGTCCGGTGTCTCCAACAAGGATTCGACGTTGTTGTCTGCGGCTATTTTGCCCAGCAATACATCCAGGAAACGTTCCTCCGGATCCGTAGCTACGTACCATGCTTTTCCTTTGCCAAAGGTGTTGCGGGTAACGGCAGGCATGCCTGCATAGAAATCGTCGCCGTACCTTGCGATGATGTCGGCACCTTCGCTGTGCAGCAAATCGCACAGCATGCCGCATTCATATTCCTCTTGCAGCAGGCCGGAAGCGGCCTCGACGACAATGCGGTTTTTCTGCTCAGGCAGCAGTGCGTCGATTTCTTCGACCCAGATGCCAAGCAGCTTGCGCAGCTCGCCCGGGTAACCTCCGGTGGTTACGAGATCGTGCTCGTTCACGATGCCGCTGAAGAACGTGGTCAGGAATGTGCCACCGGCAGCCACGAACCGTTCCAGCTTTTCGGCAAAACCCGGCTTGACCATATAGAGCACCGGGGCAAGCACGATGTTGTATTTGCCGAGGTCAGCGTCGACGCTGACGATGTCCACCTGGATGTTGCGGCGGAAGAAGGCCGCATAGTATTTGTGGATCTGGTCGACGTATTTTAGCGCAACGGTAGGTCCGCTTGATTTTTCGATAGCCCACCAGTTGTCCCAGTCGAATACGATGGCCACTTTGGACTCGACGGTGGCATCCAAAGTGGTGTCGCCCAGCATCTGCAGTTCCTGCCCCAGCTGGGAAACCTCGCGGAATACGCGCGTGTTCTCGTGACCGACGTGTTCAATGACTGCGCCGTGATATTTCTCGCAGGCTCCAATCGAACGGCGAAGCTGGAAGAACATGATCGTATCCGCGCCGTGGGCTACCGTCTGATAACTCCACAGGCGCATGACGCCGGGGCGTTTCAGGGAGTTGTACGGCTGCCAGTTCTGCTGGCTTGGCGTCTGCTCCATCAGCATGAACGGCTGGCCGTCCTTCAGGCCGCGCATCAGGTCATGGGCCATGGCCGTGAAGCTGACCGGCGTGGCCAGGCCGGGATAGCTGTCCCAGGATACGATATCCATGTATTTTGCCCACTTGAAATAATCGAGCTGTTTGAAAAAGCCCATCAGATTGGTCGTAACGACGGAATCCGGTACATGTTTCTTGATGGCGTCGTATTCCAGGCGATAACAGTCAAGCATGCTGTCGGAGTTAAAACGCGAATAATCCAGCGAGATGCCCTGGAACGTGGAGTTATTCTCGCCCCAATGCTCGCTCAGATTGCTTGGCAGCACGATTTCGTCCCAATCATAGAACGTATGGCCCCAGAAGTTGGTGTTCCAGGCTTTGTTCAAATGATCCAGGGTGGAATAACGCTGCTTCAGCCATACGCGGAACGCCTTCTCGCAGTTGTCGCAGTAGCAGTCGCCGCCGTATTCGTTGGAGACATGCCATACGAGCACGGCGGGATGATCCTTGTAACGCTCGGCCAGTTTGTCCGCGATTTTCTCGGAATATTTGCGGTACGTGGGGCTGTTCGGGCAGGAGTTGTGTCGTCCGCCGAATTTGCGCTTGCGTCCATCCGCATCCACGCGCAGCACGTCGGGGTAACGTTTGGCCATCCATGCCGGGTGTGCCGCAGTGCTTGTAGCCAGGCAAATATATATGCCTTTTTCATACAGGCTGTTAATGATCCGGTCAAGGCCCTCGAAATCGTAGGTCACCTCGTCAGGCTGAATCAATGCCCAGGAAAATACGTTGACCGTGGCGATGTCGATGCCGGCCAGATTGAACATGCGCAGGTCTTCCAAATGTGTCTCGTGGTCCCACTGTTCGGGATTGTAGTCACCGCCATAGAAAATTTTAGGCAGTTTGCCGCTGATCATGATGCCCACCCCTTGTATAAGAATAATTCTATATTATTTGAATCCTAAAACTATTAAAATATAAGAAAAGTATTGAAGGATATAAGAATATGGAAATACAATTCCGAGGGCGAACCGAGAGGAGGCACCATATGTTGATTTCACCGCAGCATCAGCGGTATTTCATGACGTCAAGGGACCAGCCCTTGCCCTTATACATTGAGAGCATCGGTTACAATGGCAACCAGGAAAATGTGACAAGGCCTGCCGGATATCCTTGCTACCATTGGCTTCAGACGGTGAAAGGGGCAGGCAAATTCAAGTTTGCGGGTTCTACGGTCGTTCTGGCGGAAGGTTCGGGCATTCTTCTCCCGCCCAACGTTCCTCATGAATACGTGCGGTCTCAGGGACGATGGGAGACGCTGTACATCACGTTCAGCGGCTCCCAGTGCCCTGCGATCACGGAGGCGCTGGGCCTGGGCGAACCGGCGCTGCATCAGTGGGAGCTGAACAGCCCGCTGGAGCACTACGGACGGGAGGTGCTGGCGTCCATCGGCAGCGACCAGGATTTGTCCGGGCTGGAGGCGTCGGCGGACATGTACCGATTTTTGATTTTGCTCAAAAAACACGGCATGACCGGCAGCCGCTCATCGATCTCGCATGCGGTGGAACGGCTGGCCCCGCTGATCGCATTCATGGAGCAGCACTATGCCGATCCCGACATCGGGCTGGAACAGATGGCGGCGATTCCGGGCATTTCGCCAAGGCATCTGAATACGCTGTTCAAACAATCCTTCGGCATGACCGCGTACAGCTATTTCATCCTGCTCCGCATCCGCAAATCGAAAGAATGGTTGACGGGTGATACCAAGCTGACCATCAAGGAAACGGCGGCGAAAGTGGGGTTTCGGGATGTCAGCCATTTCGTGGCAACGTTCCGGCGCATCGAAGGAGTAACCCCGGAGCAGTTTCGAACGTTGTACTGATATGCTACGGGTATGGGTGTGAGAAGGGGGATTGTCGAGAGGGCCGATTTTCCTGTAAGCTGTTACAAAGTGAACAACACTCATGCCAGTCTGATATTGCTACACGGCTGTCATTGCCGTTATGATGATATCGATTCTTTGGAAATGGGAGAAGCGCAGGCGGACGCTTAGCGTCCGTTAGCAGAAGAGAGGATGATTGATTTGACACAGACGATACCATTGTGGGATGGCGCTGCGCCGCATGCGGCCCAGGGTCGCGAAGAGGAAATGCCGCATTTGATTCCGTTTATCCAGCCTGGGTCCGATAGCGCTGTCATCGTGTGCCCCGGAGGAGGTTACGGCTTTCTGGCCGACCATGAAGGCGCACCGATCGCCGAACTTCTGAATCGTGCAGGAATCAGCGCATTTGTACTGAAATACCGCGTTGCTCCGCATCAGCAGCCGGCACCGCTGAGCGATGGACAACGCGCGATTCGCCATGTCCGCGCACATGCGGATCAGTACGGCATCGATCCTTCCAAAATTGCCGTGCTCGGCTTCTCGGCCGGAGGACATTTGACGGCCATGCTTGGAACGGCTTACGATCCGGGGCAACCGGACCATGAAGATCCGGTGGAGCGTGCGAGCTCCCGTCCGGACCGCATCATTCTTTGCTATCCGGTCATCACCATGGGCCATTACGGCCACGCCGGATCGCGGGAAAACCTTCTTGGAGCGGATGCATCCGAAGCATTGATTACGGCGTACAGCGCGGAAAAACAGGTTAAGGCCGATGCTCCGCCAGCTTTCCTGTGGCATACCAGCGAAGATGGGCTTGTTCCGGCAGAGAACAGTTTGCGTTTCGCACTGGCTCTTGCGGAGCACGGGATTCCGTATGAACTGCATGTCTTTGAAAAAGGCTCTCACGGCCTGGGGCTTGCCGATGACATGCCTGCTGTCCGCGTATGGGCGGACCTGTGCTTGACTTGGCTTAAAAACCAAGGCTGGTAATGCTGCCGGACAGGCTTGCACCTTTATAATGCCAATGGGCGCGAAGGAGATATCGAAAATGAAACTGCAAAAAAACGATACATTGCTTTTTATCGGCGATTCCATCACGGATTGTGGCCGCCAGCATCCGGTAGGAGAGGGCAGCCATGGACTCGGTCACGGTTATGTGGCCCAGGTTTACGCACTGCTGCGCTCCATCTATCCGGAACTGATGCTGCGTGTTCGGAACGTGGGAACGAGCGGAAATACGGTTCGCGACTTGAAGCACCGTTGGGATCGCGACGTCCTGGACCTGAAGCCGGATTGGTTGTCCATCATGATCGGCATCAACGACGTTTGGCGCCAGTTCGACCATCCGATATCCGGTGAACCGCATGTCTTCCTGGAGGAGTACGAAAACACGCTGCGCGAGCTTGTTGCATCCGTACGTCCGTCTTTGAAGGGGCTTGTGCTCATGACACCGTATTACCTGGAAGCCAATCCGGAAGATCCGATGCGGGCAACGATGGATCTTTACGGAGAGGCCGTTCGCCGGATCGCGAGCGAATACGACGCCGTATTCGTGGATACGCAGGCTGCGTTTGCGCCGTTCTGGGACCATTTCTACACGTCGGTGCTCACGCATGACCGGGTTCATCCGGATGCGACGGGACACATGATTTTGTCCAAGGCTTTTTTGGATGGGATCGGTTTCGAATGGTCGGGCGCGCCGAAAGCGTAACAACAATGAACGAAGCGAGGCGTTGTCGGGCAGCCGGCGATTTGCCGCGGCAATGTTTGCTCGCCATGCTGCGCTGGTTTCATCCCCAAGCATATCTGGCAAATTCAACAATATCCAAAAGGACGTGATTGCATGAGTAACGTGAACGTTGCAATACGAGTACCGGCCTTGTTGGGCGAAGGTCCGAGCTGGGACGCGGAGAACGGCCGTTTGTTATGGGTGGATATCGAAGGCTTCAAGGTGCATGCGTATGACCCGGCTACAGGACTGGACGAGGCATTCGACGTAGGACAGCATGTTGGCGCGGTGGTTCCTTATCAAGGCGACGAGGTTATGGTGGCGCTGCGCAGCGGGTTCCATGCGTTTCATTTGCGCACAGGCCGATTGCAGCTCATTGAAGATCCCGAGCAGGGATTGGATGGAAACCGCTTCAATGATGGCAAATGCGATGCTCACGGCCGCTTCTGGGCAGGCACGATGAGCATGCGAAACGAAAGCGGAACAGGTGCATTGTATTGTCTGGAAGAAGGCCAGCCTGTACGCACATGGGTGAAGGGAGTCTCGACTTCCAATGGGCTCGGTTGGAGCCCGGATCGGACGGCGATGTATTATATCGATACGCCGACGCGTTGCATCGATCGTTTTGATTTCGACCTGACGAGCGGGACGTTAAGCAACCGGACAACCCTCATCAAGGTGCCGGAAGCATTGGGGTTCCCGGATGGCATGACCGTGGACGCCGAAGGCATGTTATGGGTAGCCCATTGGGGCGGAGGCTGCGTGACCCGCTGGAATCCGGACACGGGAGAACTTTTGCAGCGAATCGATGTGCCAGCGGACCAAGTGACCTCCTGCTGTTTCGGCGGAGAAAACCTCGAAGACCTGTACATAACGACTGCCCGAACCGGAATTCGTGAGGAACGGCTGCAAGAAACGCCGGATGCAGGCTCCGTCTTTGTTGTTCGGCCAGGCGTTAAGGGGCAGGAAACACATGCATACGACAAACGGAATAAGGGGTAAATGGGATTGTCCCTGATGGAATGGCTTGTATCGGTACTGCGGAGCGACAGGATGATCACCGCGTAATGCGGGATGGAAGCAGACCGGGTTTAGCATGGCGACAACCATGATGTCCTGGAGCTGAATAGGCTGACCAGCATTTGCTGTTCAGTCTATTTTTTTTGGTTTGGCGTGAGAAGAGCATCGCCTTTAGTTCCATGCGTATGAGTTGTGCGATTGCAGCCAATCGACGGAAAAAGCTGCGCGGACCATCAGTCAATGGCGGGTGGCCAAAAAAATGTTGAATTACGGCAATAAGGCAGAAGGTAAAAGGAGATTTCTATCGAATGTTATTTATTGAGAAAAATATCCATATTCAGTCATCGAACACAAGGTTATGAAAGCGCTTAACGATCGAGAATCCATTGGAATGGAGGTGAGGACTGACAGTTACGGAACATTGCCATATCCGTTTCAGAGCGTGCATGAATCTTCCTGGTTCGGTAGGTTGGGAGAGATTGGATTGCCAATGAACGATCGGCTTGGAATATAACGTAGAGGAGGCTGAATGTAATGAAAACGTTTTTAGGAAAAAAACTGCGGATGGCAGGTTTGGCGGTAGCCTTGGCTGCCGGCTCCTTTGCTGCATTGCCTGAAATGACATCTGCTGCCCCGAGTGAGCCGTATACGTGGAAAAGCGTAGTGACCGGTGCGGGCGGCGGATTTGTGCCTGGCATCATTTTCAATGAATCCGAGAAGGACCTCATCTATGCACGGACGGATATCGGGGGCGCTTACCGTTGGAATCCCGAAAATGAGAGCTGGATTCCCCTAACCGATTTCGTTGGTTGGGACGACTGGAACAAAAACGGTGTGGATGCGCTGGCTACCGATCCCGTCGATCCGGATCGCGTGTATTTGGCAGTGGGTACGTACACGAACTCCTGGGACAAAAACAACGGGTCGATTTTACGCTCGACGGATCGGGGCAATACGTGGCAGACCACAACCTTGCCGTTTAAGGTGGGCGGCAACATGCCGGGCCGATCCATGGGAGAACGTTTGGTCGTTGATCCGAACGACAATCGCATCCTTTATTTCGGCGCTCGCAGCGGCAACGGGTTATGGAAAAGCTCGGATTATGGGGCAACCTGGAGCAAAGTAACGAGCTTTCCCAATCCGGGTACTTATGTTCAGGATCCTGCGAACGAATATCAAAGCGACATCGTCGGCCTCGCGTGGATTACGTTCGACAAGTCATCCGGCCATGCCGGTCAAGCAACCCAAACGATCTATGTCGGTGTTGCAGATACGGCACAGAGCATCTATCGCAGCACGGACGGCGGGGCGACTTGGACGGCGGTGCCAGGACAGCCGACGGGGTACTTGCCGCATCATGGCGTGCTTGATGCGGATGGAAGCCTGTATATCACCTACAGCAACGGCGTTGGCCCGTATGACGGAACCAAGGGAGATGTATGGAAACTGAACACATCCACGGGAGCCTGGACCAACATCAGTCCCATACCGAGCAGCAGCGCGGACAATTATTTCGGGTACGGCGGGCTGGCCGTGGATGCCCAAGAGCCGGGCACGCTGATGGTTGCGACGCTGAATTCATGGTGGCCGGACGCCATTTTGTTCCGCAGCAAGGACGGCGGAACGACATGGACCCGCATCTGGGAATTCGACGGTTATCCGAACCGCAAGTTCCGTTATGCCCAGAATATATCTGCAGCACCTTGGCTGACGTTCGGCACGACCCCGGCACCGCCGGAAGTATCGCCGAAGCTGGGGTGGATGATCGGCGATCTGGAGATTGACCCCTTTGATTCAGACCGCATGATGTACGGCACGGGAGCCACGATCTACGGTACGAACAATTTGACGAACTGGGACAATAATGAAAAGATCGACATTTCGGTCATGGCCAAGGGAGTAGAAGAAATGGCCGTCCTTGACCTGGTCAGCCCGCCGAGCGGGGCCCATCTCGTGAGCGGCTTAGGCGACGTTAACGGCTTCCGTCACGATGATCTGGACCAGCCGCCGGCGAAGATGTTCTCCAGCCCCAACTATGCTTCGACCGAAAGCCTGGATTTTGCCGAGCTGAATCCAAGCACCATGGTTCGGGTAGGGAAAGCGGATTATGCGGCAGACCCGAATGCCAAATCCATCGGCTTGTCCTCCGACGGAGGAACGAATTGGTACAAAGCGAACGCCGAACCGGCCGGCACGGCAGGCGGCGGCACCGTGGCCATTTCGGCCGACGGCAGCAAGCTGGTATGGAGCACGTCCGACAAGGGAGTCCATTATTCGTCAACGGGCGGGAATTCATGGACGGCGAGCACAGGTATTCCCGCACAGGCCAAAGTGATTTCCGATCGGGTGAACCCGAACAAGTTTTACGGCTTCGCTGCCGGAAAAATCTATGTCAGCGTAAACGGTGGAGCCGCGTTCAGCCAAACGGCGGCAGCGGGCTTGCCGGTGGATGGCAATGCCGATCTGGATGCCGTTCCCGGGGTGGAAGGCGAGCTCTGGTTTGCCGGAGGTAACGAAGACGGTGGTCCGCATGGGCTATGGCATTCGACCGACTCGGGAGCGAGCTTCGTGAAGCTATCCAACGTTGAGGAAGCCGACAGCATCGGGTTCGGCAAAGCCGCGCCTGGCCGGAATTCCGTTGCGCTGTATGCCGTTGCCCAGATTGACGGAACGCGCGGGTTTTTCAGGTCGGACGACGGCGGAGTAAGCTGGGTGCGCATCAATGACGACGCGCATCAGTACGCCCGGGTAACCACGATTACGGGTGATCCGCGAATTTATGGCAGAGTGTATCTGGGCACCAACGGCCGGGGCATTTTGTATGCCGATCCTGTTGGCGGAAACAACGGCGGAGGAACGCCGCCGGTGTCCCATTCCGGCATATCGCCCCAAACCGCCGAATTTGACCTTAACGCAGACAAGCAGGCCGACATTCCCGTAGCGCTTACCTTGAATGGAAATACGCTGGCTTCGATCCGAAACGGCAATCATGTGTTAGTGCAAGGATCGGATTATACGTTGTCCGGAAACCAGGTGGTGTTGAGCAAAACGTATCTTGCGACGCTGTCTAAAGGCGTGCAATCGCTCGTTTTCCAGTTTAGCGCAGGCAACGACGCCACGCTGAGTGTAACCGTCAAGGATACTACCCAGGTTCCTCTGCCTGAAGGAAGCATTCGAATCGAAATGTACAATGGAACAACGGCCGCCACCGCCAATTCGGTCAACCCGAAGTTTAAACTGACCAACACCGGAACGGGCCCGCTCCAGCTGGCGGACGTAAACATCCGTTATTATTACACCATCGATGGCGAAAAGCCGCTGAACTTCTTCTGTGATTGGGCCACGGCGGGAAGCGCAAATGTGACGGGCACGTTCAGTGCACTGCCTGCGGCTGTGAACGGTGCGGATCATGTCCTGGAAATCGGCTTCGCCCCTTCGGCAGGCACATTGGCCGCAGGACAAAGCACCGAAATTCAGGTCCGGTTCTCCAAAACCGATTGGACGAACTTTACGCAGACGGACGATTATTCGTTTGCCGCAGGGAGGACCGCCTATGAAAACTGGTCCAAAGTAACGGGATATGTGTCCGGCACGCTGCAGTGGGGGATTGAGCCCTAACCGTCATCCGTAGGAGAAGGTTGGAAGAAGTCATGAAACGCCTGATGTTCCGGGCGGAACATGGCTTCTTTTTTTGGGACAACTTGTTGTAAAATAAGCAAAGGGGAGCATGCAGATTGCCGTGTTCCAGAGTCTTCCGGACGGCTCGATCCAATCTTAATCCCATTGCTTAAACGAATATTTTGGGATATAACAAGATGTACCGACTTGGTATCGGATTTTGAACATATTGTAACCGCTAACAGAAACGGAGGCAGCACCAATCTGGGGAATTGAAGTGATCTCCTGAAAGCGTTCTGCAAGAAAGCTGCATCAGAAGCAGAGACCGATCACGGATTGCCCTCCCTGAAAAAAGGGATTCGATAAAATTCGGAGATAACATCGACCGGGAAGATGGTACTGCTCTCGCTGTGGCCCGGTGGGGTTTATCTGTGGTTTTCTATAGCGTAGAAACGAGTATCGCAGAGACATAGAGGAAACACTAGAATAAGGGGGTTGCGATCATGAACCGTTTGTGCAAGGTACTGATTGTGGACGATGAATTTCTCGTAAGGCAGGGCATCAAGCATCACATGAATTGGGAGGCCGAAGGGTTTCAGATCGTGGGTGAGGCTTCCAACGGCGAAGAGGCGCTTGAACAGGTCCGCAGGTTGATGCCGGACATCGTTATTACGGATATTGTCATGCCGGTTATGGACGGCGAGGCATTCGTGCGTACGCTGAAAGCCAATCATCCGCAGATCGAAGTGATCGTACTCAGCAGCTTCAGCGAATTCGAATATGTTCGTTCAACGCTTCAGCACGGGGCCGCAGATTATATTTTGAAACCAAAGCTGGACACGAACGAGTTGTTGGAGGTGCTGCAGCGGACTGCGGGCAAAATTCCGGAATTGCAATTCGAGCCCGCCGAGGAAGGGTGGAGAATCGGCCATTTGATGGAGAAAATGCTGTCCGGGTTCACGCTGGAGGAAGATGCGGAACTGGATGTGGTCAACGAAGCGTTTCCGCATGGGTCTTTTCGCTTGCTTGCGTGTCCGTGGCCCGAAGAATCGCTTCGGCAGGCCGGTGCCTTGACGGGCCGGGAATATGCAGAATCCGGACTGCGGAAATCTTTGCCGGATGCGGTGATTTCCCTCCTCCCCGCAGAAGGGGAAATGCCTGTCTTCATTTTGAATACGGAAGCGTCCCTCGACGAAAGCCTGGTGAAACAGATCAGGCAATTGGCATTGGGTTCGGGGGCTGGTGTGAACGCTCCTGCTTGGGTGCTGACCGACCGTTTTCCGTCCATTCAGCATATGGGAGCCGTTTACCGGGATCGTCTGCTGAAGCTGCTGGAATACCGCTTTTATTATGAGCATCAGGCCATATTGGTAGAAACCGATCTGCCAGCGCTGCATCCTGCCGGTTACCAGTTTAACGTAAACATGTTTGTCCAGCACGTCAGACGGAACCGCACGGAAGCGGCTAGAGAGTATTTAAAGCAATATGCGCAGTCGCTCGGACGCGATTACATCGCGGACGTATTCGAGATCAAGTCCTTTTTGGGCAACCTGATCTTTAACGTAACCATCGCACTGGCGGATCTGGACGTACAGTCCGGTTCGCTTGACGAGAGCAAGTATGCCTACTTCAAAAATGTGGACGGAGCCTCCAGTTTGAACGAGGCGTTGGACGTGCTCGAAAAGTTCATGCTGGAAGTGGAAGAATGCCTGCAAGGCGGCGGGAGAAAACGCAGCGATCCCAATATGAGCATGCTGCTGGAGTATATGCATCAGCATTATGACCAGCCGCTCGGCCTTGCCGACGTCGCCAAGCATTTCCATTTTAATCCATCCTATCTGTCGAGTTATTTTTCTTCCCACCAAAAAGAGGGGTTCAACGAATATTTGAACAAAATCCGGATCGAAAAGGCGGAAGAGCTTCTTCGCAACGGGGATGTCACTATTTCCGAAATCAGCAGCATGGTGGGATATTCGGACCATAGTTATTTTTGCAAAGTATTCAAGAAATTCACAGGACAATCGCCAAGCCGATACCGTCGCAAATTTTGGGCATAACGTCAGAAGGAATGGACTATGAAGAAATGGATGAACGGTTTTTCCCGCCTTGGCCTGTTTCCGAAGCTGATCCTGGTCATGGTCGTCAGCATCGTCCTCGTATCCGTCCTGATCCTGTGGACGACCATTCACATGTCTACCAAACTGTTTACCGAAACGTTCAGCATTACGAATTCGAAGGTGCTCAGCCAAATCAAGGCCAATTTCGAATCATTCAATGATGCGATCGCGGCAGTGTCCAACAACGTCAGCCAAAGCGGGGCGATCCGCGCTTATTTGACCGAAGGGGACGGGGATTCGCTGTCCATGGCCAAATCCTACTACAACATGAGAGAGACGATGGATCGGGTGCAGTCCATCACCGGGAGTTACGAGGTGGGTATTACCATTGGCGGCATCAATGGGCGGACATATTCGACGGACCAATTACAATATACGATGTTCAAGGACGTATTGAAGGACCACCCGATTACGCGTGAGGCGGCAAACACACCGAACCGCATCATTTTTGACGATTTTACGAGAGAGAGCAATTCCGGGACAGAGCAGATGATTTCAGCGACCAAAGCGCTTGCGGACCGTTCTCAGGGCCGCATTTACGGCACGCTCTACGTCACGATGCGCGAGAGCGTGTTTCGCCAGTTCTACAGCAGTTTTACGAGCAGGGGCAATGACGTCGTCATCCTGAACGAAAAAGGCGAGATCGTTTCATCCAACCGTGAAGAATGGATTGGCACGAGGGAGCTGGACTTGCTGAGCCATGCCCGGAGAATATACAATGAAGGCTTGAGCAGCGGCATCAACGCACGGGTGATGGATCAGGACAGCATCGTGTTGTCCGAGTACCTGCCTTTTTACCGATTCTATATCGTCAACGTGGTGGATAAGGAAGAGTCGATGGGTCAGTTGTTGAACATGAAGGCGATTGCCCTGATTTGCGCCGCCATCGTTGCGGTTGCCCTTATCCTTGTATTTCTGATTACCAATCAGATGACCAAGTCGCTCCGCAGGCTGGTCAAACAGATGTCAAACATCACGAAAAGCGATCTGGATAATTACATTCCGGTAAGCGGCAGTTATGAGAGCCGGCAGCTTAGCCATGCTTACAATTACATGCTTGACGAGCTGCATGATTATGTGGACCAGCTGGTCCAGACCCAGCGCGAACAGCGCAATGCCGAGCTGGCCGCATTGCAGAGCCAAATCAATCCGCATTTTCTATACAATACGTTGGCCTCGGTGAAGGTGCTGGTCCAGCAGGGGAACAAGGACCGGGCGGCAGAGACGATCCATGCGCTCATTTCCCTGCTGCAGAGCACGATCAGCGATGCGAGCGAGACCGTGACGGTGGAACAAGAAGTCGAAACGTTGAAAAACTACGTCTTCATCAATCATGTGCGATACGGCGGACGGATCAAGGCAGCCTTCTACATCGCTCCGGATTGCACGCAATACCATGTGCCGAAGCTGGTTATCCAGCCCTTTATCGAAAATGCCTTTTTCCATGCCTTCATCCGTAAAGAAACCGGAACCATTCACGTGATGGTATCGAAGGATGGGGAATCGCTGATCTGCGAGATTATGGACAACGGGGACGGCATTGAAGGATTGACGATGGGCGAATCATTGCCCAATCCCAAAAACAACCGGCAGCTGTTCAGCGGAATCGGCATACGTAACGTGCATGACCGCATCGAGCTGATGTATGGACCCCCATACGGCGTGACCATCATGAGCAAACCGGGAGAAGGAACAAGAGTGACCGTGACACTTCCGCTCATTGGCGGCTAAACCAAACGTATTTATTGCTATAAGGAAGCCGGAAGCCCATTTGCAGAACATGCAGATGGGCTTTTTCTATGGCTTTTATAACAGGGTTTGGTCTTTGGAAGTTTGCGGGTGCATGGTGGAGAACGGATTCGGCAGCCCTTTTTTGCACTATTTTCAGGTGTACAAATTCCAATATCAAAAGAAATTACAAAAAAACAAATTTAATGCAAGCGTTTTCTGGAAGTGCTTTCATTGAGGCGATAGGATGACAAATCCGCACAAAATTATTACTAACGAATAGCGAAAAGGGAATGATAAGATAAATGCATAGAAAGCAAACGCTTTCAAATAACACAAAAATCACTACACATAATGAGGTTAAAGGGGAGTTGAACGGTTTGAAAAAAATGTGGGTATTGATGCTGGTTACCGTGCTGCTGCTGTCCGCATGTTCGTCTGGCGGTGGAGGAGGCAACGCTTCAGGCGGCGAAGGCGGAAAGAGCGCGAGCGAAATCACGATCTGGGCTTGGGATAAAGCTTTCAACGTTGCAGCGTTGAACGAAGCCAAGGCAGCTTACGAGAAACAGAATCCTGATCTGAAAATCAACATTATCGAATATGCGCAAGCAGATATTATCCAAAAGCTGAACACCGGCTTGAACTCCGGAACGAGCAACGGACTTCCGAACATCGTGCTGATCGAGGATTACCGGGCTCACAGCTTCCTGAACGCTTATCCGGACGCATTCAAGGAAATCGGCTCGGCAATCAACGTATCCGATTTTGCAGACTATAAGCTCGGACCAACTTCGGCGGACGGCAAACAATACGGCGTACCGTTCGATTCCGGCGTAGCGGGTCTGTTCTACAGAACCGATTTGCTGGAGCAAGCGGGCTACAAAGCCGAAGATTTGCAAAACATCACTTGGGACGACTACATCAAAATCGGTGAAGACGTCAAAGCCAAAACAGGCAAACAAATGCTGTCCCTGGACCCGAACGATCTGGGTATCCTTCGTATGATGATTCAGTCCGCCGGTTCCTGGTACTCCAAAGAAGATGGCAAAACGCCGGATCTGGCTGGCAACGCCGCTCTGAAAGAAGCATTCGAAACGTACAAAAAAATGATGGATGCCAACATTGTGCGCCTGCACTCCGACTGGAGCCAATTCGTAGCTGGCTTTAACAGCGGCGATGTGGCTACCGTACCGACAGGCAACTGGATTACGCCTTCCATCAAACAAGAGGCTTCCCAATCCGGCAAATGGGCTGTTGCTCCGATGCCGAAAATGGCTGGCCAAGCCAATTCGGTTCATGCCTCCAACTTGGGCGGCAGTTCCTGGTATGTGATGAACAACGTGCCTGGCGCAGATCAAGCCGTTGATTTCCTGAGCAAAACATTCGGTTCCGACAAAGACCTGTATCAAACGCTGCTTAACAACATCGGCGCCATCGGCACGTACAAACCGGCTGCCGAAGGCGAAGCGTTCAACAAAGCCGACGAATACTTCGGCGGCCAAAAAATCTTTGCGGACTTCGCAAAATGGACGACAGAAATTCCTAACGTAAACTACGGCATTAACACTTACGGCATCGAGGACATTCTGGTTGTCGAAATGCAAAACTACCTGAACGGAAAAAGCATCGACGACGTTCTGGCAGACGCGCAGAAACAAGCAGAAGCACAATTCAATTAAGATGATCCACGGTAACTCATAAAACCCAAGGAAGCATCGGAGCCGTTCCACCGTCTGGCAAGCTTACCGCCGACCGGACCTCGGTGGAGGCTCCATGGGTTTTATGCATGTTGCATGGAGAGAGAGGAGCCATACTGTGAAAGCCATGAATACAGGAGACAGTCTCCATAAAAAAAGCAATTTGACTGGATGGGCTTTTATCGCGCTTGCTGCCATTGGGATCCTCGTGTTTTATTTCTATCCGATGATTCAGGCACTGCTCTTATCTTTTAAGTCGGGTGCGGGTGCCAACCTCGAATTTTCGGGCTTGAGCAACTACAAACGGTTGTTCATCGACACCACGTTCCGGACAGCGCTATCCAACACGTTTATTTATCTGATTATTCAAGTACCGATCATGATCATTCTCGGTTTGTTCATTTCCGTTCTGTTGAACGACAGCACACTCAAATTTCGCAGCTTTTTCCGCGTCGCCATCTTCTTGCCTTGCGTTACATCGCTGGTAGCTTACTCTGTGGTATTCAAATATTTGTTCGCACCGGACGGCATGGTGAACCAGTTCCTGATGGGATTGCACATCATCGGCGAACCGATTCAATGGATTACCGATCCGTTCTGGGCCAAAATCACGATCATTATCGCCATCACATGGCGTTGGACCGGATATAACATGATTTTCTATCTGTCGTCGCTGCAAAACATCGACCAATCCATCTATGAGGCTGCCCGGATCGACGGCGCGAATGCCTTCACGCAATTTTTCAAAATTACCGTTCCACTGCTTAAACCGATCATTCTGTTCACTTCGATTACGTCGACAATCGGTACGCTGCAGCTCTTCGACGAAATCATGAATATTACGAAGGGTGGTCCGGGTAACGCCACCATGTCGATCTCCCAGTACATTTACAACCTTTCGTTCAAATATTCGCCGGACTTCGGGTATGCGGCAACCGTATCGTATTCCATCGTTCTGATCATCATTGTGTTGTCCTTTATCCAGTTCAAAGTGGCAGGTGACCGAAATGGCTAAATTGAAAGTGAAACGTTTCTTTATCTATCTGTTCCTGACGATTGCGGCATTTGTGTCGATCTTCCCGTTCTTCTGGATGGTTGTCAGCTCCACCAATGCCTCGGTCGACGTTACGAAGGGAAAATTGCTGCCGGGTTCCTTCTTTATCGAGAACTTGAACAAACTTATGGATGAAACAAACCTGCTTCAGGCGCTCGGCAACTCGGCCATTATCGCCATTGTTACGACGGTGCTGGCTTTGCTGATCGGTTCCTTGGCCGGATACGGATTTGAAATCTTCCGTTCCAAGTCGCGGGATATCGTGTTCAACATCCTGCTGCTGTCCATGATGCTTCCGTTTGCTGCAATCATGGTACCGCTGTACCGCATGTTTGCCAGCATTTCCGGCATTGCGCCGGGAATCGGCATCAACACGATGGCGGCCGTCATTTTGCCGACCATCACAACGGCATTCCTGATCTTTTTCTTCCGTCAAAACACCAAGATGTTTCCGAAAGAAATGCTGGAAGCCGGACGCATCGACGGTTTGACCGAACTCGGCATTTTCCTGAAAATTTATTTGCCAACGATGAAAACAAGTTATGCCGCTGCGGCGATCATCACGTTCATGAGCAGCTGGAACAACTATTTATGGCCGCTCATCGTGCTGCAAACGCCGGATCAGCAAACGATCCCGCTCCTGATCTCCAATCTGGGTTCAAGCTACGCGCCGGATTACGGGGTCATCATGACAGCGATCGTTATTGCGACATTGCCGACGGCCATCGTATTCTTCCTGATGCAAAAACATTTTGTGGCGGGCATGGTCGGGTCTGTGAAATAATGGTATCGTGGCAGCAACCGCTTCCAAGACTGCAGAGAGAGGGGAGAACGCCACTTGTGGCGTTTCTCTGCCTTTCTGTTTGCATGTAAAGATTATCGTTCAAACATGTAATAACTTCAAAAGACGGAGAGGGAGAGAGTCGATGAAAGCAGCACAGGCAGATTTGAAATGGCTCGGCGATGTAAGCGTATTCGAGGTAAACCGTTTGAAGGCTTATTCGGACCATCGATATTATCGAACAATGGAAGAGGCATTGAAGTCGGACGGGATGGACATGCGCTACAGCCTGAACGGCATGTGGAAGTTCAACTACGCGGTTCGTCCGGATTGCCGTCCGGAGCATTTCTATGCAGCCGATTTCTCCAGCGATGGATGGGATGACATTGAAGTACCCGGACATATCCAGTTGCAAGGATACGGCCAAATTCAATACGTGAACACCCAATACCCATGGGACGGCTTGAATGAATTGCGTCCACCGGCTCTACCGGAAGACAACAATGCGGTGGGCAGCTACATCCGAACGTTTCACCTGCCGGCAGGTTGGGGAAACAGCCCTGTATATATTTCGTTCCAAGGTGTAGAGTCGGCCTTTTATGTTTGGTTAAATGGTCACTTCGTCGGTTACGGCGAAGATAGTTTTACGCCATCCGATTTTGACCTGACGCCATTCCTCCAAGAGGGCGAGAACAAACTGGCCGTCGAAGTGTACCAACGGAGTACGGGAAGCTGGCTGGAAGATCAGGATTTCTGGCGTTTCTCGGGCATTTTCCGCGAAGTGTACCTGTACACTGTTCCAGCAGCACATATCCGGGATGTTCGCGTGCGCACAGACCTCGATGCATCCTATTCGCAAGGTACACTGCAGCTGGACCTGAAGCTTGAGGGAGCAGCGGCTGCAGGGGCTCGCGTGGAGGC
The DNA here is from genome assembly GCF_037969725.1 of Paenibacillus sp. FSL W8-0426. Lineage (NCBI taxonomy): Bacteria > Bacillati > Bacillota > Bacilli > Caryophanales > Paenibacillaceae > Paenibacillus > Paenibacillus sp. FSL W8-0426. The sequence goes on from NZ_CP150203.1 coordinate 2,224,349, forward strand.
TGAATTGCGCGACGCACAGGGCAATGTGGTTCAAACGTTTGGTGTGAATGTACAAGATGGCCAAGCTTCCGTACGCAAAGAAATCGGTGAGGTAAATCTGTGGAGCGCGGAAATTCCTTATTTGTATCGTTTATACCTGCGTGTATACGACTCGGCCGGGGAACTCGTTGAAGTGGTGCCTCAAGCCGTCGGTTTCCGCGTATTCGAAATGATCGACAAGGTAATGCACATTAACGGCAAACGAATCGTCTTCAAAGGCGTGAACCGTCATGAGTTCAACCCGCATCGCGGCCGGGCCATCACCAAGGAAGACATGCTGTGGGACATTCGGACCATCAAGCAAAACAACATGAATGCGGTGCGTACTTCCCACTACCCGAACCAAAGTTTGTGGTACGAGCTGTGTGATGAATACGGCGTGTATGTGATCGACGAAATGAATCTTGAAACGCATGGGTCCTGGCAAAAGCTCGGTGCCGTTGAGCCATCATGGGTTATTCCCGGCGACCGGCCGGAATGGTTGGATATCGTGATGGATCGTGCCGTATCCATGGTAGAGCGGGACAAAAACCATCCATCCATTCTGATCTGGTCTTGCGGCAACGAATCCCATGGCGGCGAAGTGATCTTCAAGGTTTCGGAGTACTTCAGAACGTATGATCCGACCCGGCTGGTCCATTACGAAGGCGTTTTCCATGACCGCCGCTTCAATGACACGAGCGACATGGAATCGCGCATGTATGCCAAACCTGCGGATATCGAAGCCTATTTGAACGACAATCCGGAGAAGCCTTATATCAGCTGCGAATACATGCATGCAATGGGCAACTCGATCGGCGGCATGCACAAATACACGGAACTGGAAGACAAGTACCCGATGTATCAAGGCGGATTCATCTGGGATTACATCGATCAGGCCATTTACAAAAAGGATCGTTACGGCAAGCCGTTTCTGGCCTATGGCGGCGATTTCGGCGACCGCCCGTCGGACTATTCGTTCTGCGGGGACGGCATCGTGTATGCGAACCGTCAAGTCACCGCAAAAATGCAAGAAGTCAAGTTCCTGTACCAGAACATCAAATTGTTCCCGGACCGCGGCGGCGTGCGCATCGTCAATGGCAATCTGTTCGCGAATACATCGCAATATGCGCTAACGTATAGCCTGGAGCGCGAAGGCGTAACCGTATTAAGCGGAACATTGGAAGCAGCCGTTGCTCCGGGCGAGGAAGCGTTCGTGGAGCTTCCGCTCGCTACCGAGCAGCTTGCACCGGGCGAATATGCCGTCAATACGGCGTTCGTGCTTCGTGAATCCACGCTGTGGGCGGAAAAAGGGGACGAAGTGGCATTTGGTCAATTCGTGTTTACGCAGGAAGCCGCTGAAGGGGCGTCGGTAACCACTGATCTGAATCAAGTGAACGCTATTCAAGTGGTTGAAGGCGACGTCAACATCGGGGTTCGTGCAGGAAGCACCCATGTGTTGTTCTCCAAAGCGTTCGGAACGCTGGTGTCGCTGAAGTTCTCCGGTCAGGAGACGATTGCCCAAATGCCTGCACCGCTCTTCTGGCGTGCAACGACGGATAACGATAAAGGAACGTCCATGGGCTTTGAGCTTGGGGCATGGTATGCGGCAAGCCTGCTGCCGAAATGCATCGAATGGAAAGCCGAGCAACAGCAGGGTGAGTACCGGATCGAATTTACGTATAAGCTGAATATTTCCACTGAAGTTAAAGCAAAGGTTGCTTATACGGTTCGCGCGGATGGCAGCGTTCTTGTACAGAACACCTATCAAGGAACAGCGGGATTGCCGGATCTTCCGATCCACGCTCTGTCATTCAAAACATCGCCTGAGTTCGACCGTGTACAGTGGCTGGCATTGGGGCCTGAGGAAAACTATGCGGACCGTGCTTTCGGTGCCCGTCTAGGCATCCACGAAAGCTCTGTCGCCGACACGGTAGCGCCTTACCTTGTGCCTCAAGAGTCCGGCAACCGTACCGGCGTACGTTGGGCGAAGCTGACGGATGCGGCCGGACGCGGTTTCCGCATCGAGGCGGCTTCGGCTCCAATCGAGCTGAACGTGTCGCCGTATACGGCTTTTGAGCTGGAGAACGCGCAGCATGCCTATGAACTGCCGCCAGTCCACTACACGGTTGTAACGGTGGCGGGCAAACAAATGGGCGTCGGCGGCGATGACAGCTGGGGCGCTCCGGTGCATCCGGAATACCGCATCCCGTCGGACGGCGAGCTTCAATTCGAATTTGTCATTCGGGCATTGTAATTCGGTTTTGGGAAGTCGGCAATGAATAGAGTTTTGACTGAGAGGTCTCCGTTACGGAGGCCTCTGTTTTTGTTCTAAACCATGAAGCTCCATTATTCATAACTTCGCATGGGCACAAGCGACTTTAGTCGTGTGAGGAACTGCGCTCGGCATAAGGGCTACCATCGGAAGCTCGAAAACCGAATGTCCATGCTTTCTTCATTTGTCATGGAAAATTAACCGTTGTTCACTGGATACCATGTTATACTTATTCCAATAAAAGACAGGTGAATCCGATACCGACCCTTACAGCAAAAATCCAAATCTATGTCCCATCTGAACATACAGACATACTCAGCAAGACCATCCATACCTACTGTGAAGCATGTAATTATCTTTCTGCAATTGTATTTCAAACCAAAGAATTAAGTCAGCGCACACTCAATGACTTGTATTATCGAGAGCTGCGAAGTCGTTTTCGTTTAAAAAGTCAGATGGCGCAATCGGTGATCAAAACCGTCATCGCCCGATATACATCTACTCGATCCAACGGGCACGATTGGAACTTGGTCAAATTCAAACGACCTGAATATGATCTGGTATGGAATCGAGATTATTCTTTGAACCATGATCGGTTTAGCGTAAACACACTAAACGGACGAGTGAAGCTCCGCTACAAAAAACAAGGAATGCAGCACTTCTTTGACGGCACGTGGAAGTGGGGTACGGCCAAATTCGTGTATAAACACAGGAAATGGTTCCTACATATTCCCATGACCAAAGAGTTTGAATTAGGTTTTACGAATGTCAACCACATTGTAGGCATTGACCTCGGAATCAATTTTCTGGCCACAACCTACGACAGTCAAAGCCGGACCACGTTTTATCCTGGACGAACGGTGAAACACAAACGTGGCCAGTATAAGGCCTTACGCAAACAACTCCAGATGAGGCAAACCCCATCGGCTCGAAAACGACTCAAACAAATCGGTTCAAGAGAAAACCGTTATGTTACGGATGTCAACCATCAAGTAACCAAGGCACTCGTTGAAACGTATCCGAAGGGGACCCTTTTTGTGATCGAAAATTTAAAGCATGTTCGTTCCGCTACTGAAAAAGTATGTGTTCGCCATCGGTATGTGTCGGTATCCTGGGCATTTCACCAATTCCGTGAAATGTTGGAGTATAAAGCTCAACTGAACGGGCAGCGCGTCATCGCAGTAAACCCTAAATATACTTCTCAAGCCTGCCCAAAATGTGGACATATTGAACGAGCCAATCGAAACAAAAAGACACATACCTTTGAATGCCGAACCTGCCACTATCGTTCGAACGATGACCGAATCGGTGCCATGAATCTGTACCGCAAAGGAATCGAGTACATCGGTACAGTTACAGCAGGAGTATAACTCTTGGCGAGGTCAACCGTCCTGATGTTCCAACACACTAAGGTAGGAGCACTGTGTGCGTTTGCACTACCGGTTAGGAATAAGTCTAAAAGGCTTGTGCAAAACGCAAGCACTGTCTACGAAGTAGGCAGAGACAAGCTCGTGACTTTAGTCATGAGTTGTTGCCATGTTATTATCAAGAGGTGGAAATATACTGGGAGGAGGATGGAAGATGGACATGATGACGATTTTGGCGTTTGCTGGCATTTTCGTGATGTTTGGGTTCTATGCTCTCGCTGGTTATTTTCTAATTCCATTCATTTCAAAAAAAGCGTTCAAACGTCCGTTGGATTTTTATCAGATTTTGCAAATCATTATACTTATAGCCATCATCGTTCAGGTTGTGCAAGCGATCTTGTATGGGGGATGGAGAAATTTGGTCACCTCTACAGGAGTATTATTGCCGTTAATGAGTCTGATCCTGGCCCTTCGCATGAGGAAGCGAAACGGAGTGCCAAAGGGCTGAGGTGCTGGCATGCCAAAAACAAACCGCGATATCATTATTGCAACTTAGATCAGGAAACTCGCTAAACCCGTTGATATAATGAGTTGGGGAGTGAGGGAAATGTCAATTCAAACGATGGAATCGATGGTTAAATGGGTCGACGATAACGTCATGCAGAACCCGTCATTGGAGAACATGTCCTCATATGTAGGCTATTCTCCGTACTACTGTTCCTCCAAATTTCGCGAATTTACTGGAATCACTTATAAACAGTACTTGGCTAAACGAAAGCTGCTTTGCGCGGAACAACTGCTCATTTCGACCGAGGATAAAATATTGGATGTGGCACTAAGGTGCAATTACTCATCACCAGAAGCTCTGGCAAGAGCCTTCATTAAAGTATACAAATGCACGCCGACGCAATACCGGGAACGCTATAAACAGAATAAATGTTAAACCAGTAATTCACTCACTCCTAAATTACAGATCAGGGAGTTTAAGAATGATGGATGAAATCGGCAGAAATAATCCGTGCTGGTGCGGAAGTGGACTGAAATACAAGAAATGCCATGCCCAGATTGAAGATCGGATGACTAGTTATGCTCTAAAAGGATACAAAGTTCCCGCTCGCCATTTACTGAAATCCGTATCCCAAATCCATGGCATTCGGGAAAGTGGCAAGATCAATACGGCTATTCTGGATTATATCGGCGATTTTGTGAAGAGCGGCATCCATACCGAAGAAATCAATCGACTGATTCACGAAAAAACGATCGAACTGGGCGGCACGCCGGCACAATTAAATTTCAACGGATATCCCAAGAGCGTTTGCGTATCGGTCAATGACGTTGTATGCCATGGCATTCCTTCAGATAAAATGGTGTTAAAGGATGGGGATATCGTAAATATTGATGTATCTACCTTATATCATGGCTTTTATTCCGATTCCTCTCGCATGTTTTGTGTCGGTGCCGTATCCCCCGAGAAACAGAGGCTTGTGCAAACCACGAAAGAGTGTATGGAATTGGGAATACAGGCCGTGAAGCCATGGGGATTTCTTGGTGATATCGGGCATGTCATCAACGAACATGCAAAACATCAAGGCTATTCCGTGGTGAGGGAACTCGGAGGGCATGGCATCGGCTTGCAGCTGCATGAGGAGCCATGGGTGGGACATGTTGGCAGAGCTAATACAGGCATGTTATTAGTACCAGGTCTTATTTTTACGATAGAACCGGCCCTGAATGTAGGAAGCGCCAAAGTATATACGAGCGAGCAGGACGGATGGACGATGTATACGGCAGACCAAAAACCCTCCGCACAGTGTGAAAGCATGGTCTTGGTTACTCCTGATGGCTGTGAAGTGTTGGCTTGGTAATCCACAAATAGAAGCACGTCGAAACTTGAGAATCCCCCTTAGAATAGACATTGGACCCCCTGGGTTAACCGATGAAATTTCAGGGGGTATTTTTGGGCAGAAGTATAGATGTATTCCATCGCATTGAAAAGGGAAGCCATTCGTCTTTTGTCATGACATATTTGCTGTTGGATTCTCTAATAGAAACTGACAAAAAAGGATTTCGACAGTATAATTGTTTTGAATATCCTATACGGCACTGACCTGGAGGACGGCATGCAATTTCAACCAATCTATGATGATGGGAAAGTACTTTTACCGAAGATCGAATTAAATATGGCATCGGACCAAGCGATTGGCATCATAACGGACTTGAAGCGAAAGCAGCTTTTCATCAATCAACTCGTGGACCATTCCCAATATTACATATTTCGAGCCGGGCAAAATGAATACATACGTTTAACGGTGGAAGAACTGATCCATTTTTTAATCCAAGTATCGGAGAGCAGCGAGCGTGTTGCTTTGTTACTGGATTATTTTACTTTAAAAGAAGAACGAAAAGTAAAAATCAAAGATTTAAGCTCATCTAAAAGGATGTATGTGACCTTGCTGCGCGTCTTTTTTGCGCATCAGCCTACACTTGTCCTGGAGGAACCTTATTTTTACTTGGAGGAAGAAGACCGTCGTCATTTTAAACGGATTTTGGATGACCTTTCGAAACAAAAGCAGATTTTAATGTTAACTTCGAACTTAGAGGATGCCATGATTTCCTGTGACGCCATTTATCGATGGAACGAGCTCGGTTTTCATCCATTGGATATACGGGACTCGGAAGAGGATAAGCAGGAAGCACAGGAACAAGATCGAGCCAATATCACTTTGCAAAAGATTTATACGAAAAGAAATGACAAAGTGATTTTATTTGATCCGCCTGAAGTCGATTACATCGAAAGTATGGATGGTTCGATTGTTGTACATGTAGATGGAGAAAGTTATATTTGTGCTTTGACGCTAACCGAGCTTGAGCAGAGATTGAACCATTTCGGATTTTTTAGGTGTCATCGATCCTACATCGTTAACTTGCAAAAAGTGAGAGAGATTATTACATGGACGAAAAATAGCTACAGCTTGCGCTTAAACACAGGTAAAGATGCGGTGGTTCCGTTATCCCGTTCCAAATTGCAGGAATTAAAAGCGCTGCTTAACATTTGAAATGTTTGCGAAGCAAACATCACTTCGTATGCCTATATCATTTCCGGGGCAATAATCGAACCGATCAAGCATTCCGGGGTACCATTCAGGCGATAAAAGCTACATTTCGGCGGGTTTTGATGGCTGACGGCATGCCATCTTTATATGCTTAAGGCATCAACGCTAAGGAAGTGGTGTTCATGGACGTGATTCAAGTGGAACATATTCGAAAGAGATTTGGAAATAAGGATGCGTTATCAGACGTGTCCTTTTCCATTCCGAAAGGAGAAATTTTCGGTTTCCTCGGTCCGAGCGGTTCGGGAAAAACGACATTAATCAAGATTTTGACGGCGCAATTACATCCGACAAGCGGACGGGCAAGTGTGTTTAACGAGCCAGCGGAGATGATGCAGCAGTCTGCACAGAAGATGCGCTTTGGCATATTAACGGATAACAGCGGACTGTATGAGAGATTAACGATTGAGGAAAATCTGGAGCTGTATCGTAAGTTATACGATCTTCCTAAATCCTCGGTCGATAAGGTTCTGCAGTTTGTAAACTTAAGCGGAGAGCGCAAGAAGAAAGTCAATCGCTTATCGAAAGGGATGCGCCAACGTGTCATGTTGGCATGCGCGGTGATCCATGAGCCGGAATTGTTATTTTTGGATGAGCCTACTTCGGCTTTGGATCCGGTAAACTCGGCACATATTTATAAAGGCTTACGCAGCTTAAATGAGAAAGGCACAACGATTTTTTTAACCACGCATGATATGGCTGAGGCAGAATGGCTATGCAACCGTGTAGCGATTTTGCATCAAGGACGAATCCAAACCATCGGCTCGCCTAAGGAGCTTAAAAAACAGCATCGGGAAAACGTACTTTGTGTGGACTTAATCAATGGAGAAGCTTACGAGCTCCCGATCAATGAGGGAACGGCTGATCTAATCGCAGACTGGATGAAACAAGGGTTCATAGATCGTTTGGAAACGAAAGAGCCGAATCTGGGTGAGATCTTTATTAAAATGACAGGAAGTGAGCTGCTGTGAGTATCTCATTAAAACGTGCGCGAGCGATATTTGTGAAGGATTACAAAGAGTTTTCACGCAATTATGCGCTCTCCATTATGTTGATTTTCCCTATTATTCTCGCGCTTCTTATCCGTGGTGTAGACTCGTCTTTGCCTTTAGCTTCCGTGGCTGGAACTTTCGCTACCGTTCTTAATCTTTCGTTTGTGTTGCTGACCTGTTTCGCCCAAGCATGCTTGATTGCGGAAGAAAAGGAGCGTAACACTTTACGATCATTAATGATGACTCCAGCCACGGCCCTGGACGTTTTAGTCGGTAAAAGCAGTCTGGTCTTTATCATGTCTGCTGTCGTTCTGGCTGTTTCTACGTATATATTCGGCTTTGTGCCAGCTAGTATATGGGCTTTTGCAGCGGCCGTTATTCTTTCGATGATTCTATACATCGCGGCCGGAACGATCTGCGGCTTATTTTCCAAGACACTGCTGGATGCATCGTTATCCATCCTTCCTGTGGCGTTCATATTCACCGGGGCACCATGGGGTGTATTTTTGGCGGATGATTATCCGATCTTCAACGTACTGGAATATGTTCCAAGCAGTCAGCTGGTGCATTTGCTGGGTATAAGCGATACAGGCTTTGCGACGGGAGATGTATTAAAACCCCTCCTTATTATTTTGATATGGACAGTTGCATTAACGATTGTGTCTGTCGTTTTGTATCAACGAAGATTAAAGGATGAGTAGAGTAAATTCGCGTATTTCTACGAAGGAGGGATCCATTTCCGATGAATGCAGCCGTCAAGTTGATGCAAAAGCTCAAAGACCGCGTTACCCGGAACAAGTTGAAGTTCTACCGGGATCAAGTGGAGCTTATCAGGAACCGGAATTTACGTGCATGGGACGATGGGCAGCTTCAAGCGGAGTCCCTCCGGCTGCGGAAAGAAGCACAATCGGGCACGCCTTTAGATGAGCTGCTTGTCGATGCTTATGCGTTAGTGTGCGAGGTGGCGCAGAGAAAGCTCGGATTACAGCCTTACGATGTGCAGATCATGGCTGCCATCGCTCTGCACGACAGATTTTTGATCGAGCAGCATACCGGTGAAGGGAAAACGCTCTCTGCGGTTATGCCTGCTTATCTAAACGCGTTGACCGGCAAAGGCGTTCATGTGCTGACGTTTAACGATTACTTGGCAAAACGGGATGCGGAGTGGATGGGCCCGATCTATCGTTTCCTCGGGTTAACGGTCAATTCGGTCCAAGCAGGCATGAGCCTGTTCGAGAAACGGGAAGCCTACGCCAAGGATATCACCTATGTTACGGCTAAAGAGGCGGGATTCGATTATTTGCGGGACACGATCGCGCTGAGCGAAGCCGATACCGTACATCGTCCTTTCCACTACGTCATCGTCGATGAGGCGGACTCCCTGCTTCTTGATGAAGCGCGGGTGCCGCTAGTCATTAGCGGCGATTTGGAGGTTTCCGAAAGTGAGGGCATTCTTTTCGCAGAAGTGGCCCGGCAGCTGCAGCCTGCAGAGCATTACGACTTCGACGAGTTTCGGCGGAACGTGTACTTGAATGATGCGGGTGCTGCGAAAGCGGAGATGCTGCTGGGATGCGGTAATTTATACGACAGCCGTAACAGCCATTTGTTGACGTCATTGAATTGCGCGCTGCATGTGGAGTCGTTACTAAAAAAAGACGTCGATTACATCGTTCGGGACGGTGAAATCGAGCTCATCGAAGAATATACCGGCCGTGTGGCCGAGAACAGGTATTTGCCGGACGGGCTGCACGCCGCGCTTGCCGCCAAAGAAGGGCTGGAGTGGAAAGCCGGCGGGAAAGTTCTCGGGACGATTACCATTCAACACTTCATTAGCCTGTATCCGGGCATTTGCAGCATGACGGCTACAGCGTACGCTTCCGCAATGGAGTTCAAAGATATTTATGCGCTGCGGGTCGTGCAAATTCCGCCGCATCGACCCAACATCCGGATTGACCACCCGCACCGGATTTATACCCATAAAGAAGCCAAATATAAGGCGCTTGTACAAGACATCGCGTCTGTCCATAGGGTGGGACGCCCTATTCTTGTGGGTACATCAAGCGTCGAGGAGTCTGACATGCTGGCCGAGGCGCTGGCGGTTGCCGGCGTGCCATGCCATGTTCTGAATGCGAAAAACGATGCGAAAGAAGCCGAAATCATCGCCAAAGCGGGAGAAATCGGCGCCGTAACGGTGTCTACGAATATGGCGGGACGCGGCGTCGACATTCGGCTCGGCGGCGGCGATCCTGCACAGGCCGAAGTGGTCGCCAAGCTGGGCGGGTTGTATGTGATGGGTACGCATGTGAACGAAAGCGTGCGAATTGACGACCAGCTGCGCGGACGTTCCGGCCGCCAGGGCGACCCGGGAGCTTCCGTATTTTATATAAGCCTGGAAGACGAGTTATTGCTTCGCTTCGGCACCCATAAAGCAGTTCGCGTTCCCAGGCAGGATGAGGCCCTTGAAGATCCGGCGCTCCGCAGCCAAATTACCCATATTCAGCGCGTGATTATGGGCCAGAACTTCGATATCCAGCAGGAACTGAACGCTTATTCGGATATGGTGGAGGATCAGAGGCGAATGTTATACGCGGAGCGGCTCCGCATTTTGAAAGGTGAGCTGCCGATGAGCCCTTCGGAGCAGCGGGTACGGCTTTTTTATATCGACGAGTTCTGGGCCGAGCATCTGGCATTCGTTTCTTACCTTCGCGAAAGCATCCACTTGGAGAGCCTTGCCAGCCGCAATCCAATCGACGAATTTCATGCACAAATCACTCAGGCTTACGAGCAAATTCCGGCTAAAATCAATCAGGAGTCTGCGAATATGCTTCGCAGGCTCGCAGGTTCAAATGATCCGGCGGAATGGGAAAAGCTCGGTCTGAAAAGCCCTGCCTCTACCCGAACCTATATGATCAACGATCAATACATCCAGAATAAGCGCAGCTCATGGACCGGAACGACCGTATTCGCGTATTTGGGCCGCAAGATTTTGAGGCTGGTGCTGTGGCCGGTATACAGGCTGTCGAAATATTGATGGACGGTAAAAATCAAAAAAAAGCCGATTTTACGTTTTCGTCAACAGCATTCCGATTGATAGCTCGAAGCGATTCAAACGTTGTATGAAAAGACAGGACGCATGATCGGAGCCAGCGGAGGGGATTCTCCGATTGAAATAATTATGTAGAGTTGTAGGGGGACGGAAGGATTATCCGGACGGAACAGCCGTGGAGTTTATGTTTGAGTGAAGGGGTACATATTTACCCGGATACAAGCCATGGTCAGAATGCGGAACTGGACAAAGTCGGGGTTATTACACATCCCAGTTTTCGAGCATTTATATCGTCTCAAAGGAGGCTTCTATGTGCGGTAGATTTACGATAACTGATCCGATACATGGCGGCCGTGGCTGATAGCTTTGAATATAAGCAGAATTACAATGCGGCACCCATGCAGTATGTTCCGACAATCATAAGGGTAGCAACGGAAATCGGCTGGGGTTACGATGGGGCTTAGTACCTTCCTGGGCAAATGACGACAAGATTGGAAACAAGATGGTCAACGCTCGAGCTAAGACACTTGCAGAAAAGCCGGCTTTCAAACTTCCGGTCGGTAACAGGCGTTGCATTGTATTATGCTCGGGATTTTTTTATTAAATGTCAACAAAATCTGTTTTAAAGTATTTGTGATGTACTATCAGATAAAATGTATAACATTTGAAAACGACTTTTCTTCAAATTGAAAAAACCCCTAGATTACCTAAGGGCTTTTCCTCATACCTCGAACCAAATCTATAAGAGTTTCTCCATAATCATAACGTCAACAAACTGACCATCTACTTTCCCTTGCTTCTCCAGTACACCAACATTCCGATACCCGTTCTTGCGGTACAACCCTTGACCATTTGCGTTAGAGGGGAAAGTGAACAAAACGATTTTATAAAAGTTATTTTGTCGAGCTACTTTTTCTAAATGAGGCAAGAGAACACTTCCCACACCCTGACCTCTATAGTCCCGGGCTATATAGATCGACAGATCAGCAACCCCGGCATAGGCACACCGGTGAGAATAGGGATTGAGTGCGGCCCATCCAACAACTTTACTTTCTTTCTCTGCAACCAAAACAGCATATCTCCGTGTATGCTCTTCAAACCATTTTTCCATATATGCTATATCTTTTGGTTCCATCTCTAAAGTTGCAATACGGTCCTCAATCCCCTCATTGTATATACGGAGGATGTCTTCAATATCATCGGATACTGCTTCCCGAATGGTTGTTGCACTCATCACATTCAACCTCCAGATGTCTATGGTTTAATGGCTTTAATCACTGCTGATACGATGTACTGATCTATGTTTGCCCCTGGAACCCAGTCTTTGATAAATGATTTCGATTCGTCTTTAGGTTCAATCGAGATGTCAGTAAAACCACTTTGTTCGAGTAGTTTTTCTATTTCCGTGATCGATGAAGCGCCAGAAATACAACCCGAATACAACTCGTTAATGTCATTTTTTATTTCAGGTGGAAGTTCCGCTGTAGTGACGATATCCGAGATAGCTAGACGACCTCCGGATTGAAGCACTCGAAATGCTTCATTGAATACCTGTTGTTTATCTGGCGAAAGATTGATGACACAGTTAGAGATAATAACATGAACAGAGTGATCTGCAACAGGAAGGTGCTCAATTTCACCTAGCCGGAAATCGGTATTTGTAAAATTACCTTTAATGGCATTATTACGTGCCCGGCTAACCATATCCGGTGTCATATCTACTCCAATGACTTGACCGTTTTCTCCGACTTGACGAGAAGCTAAAAAGCAATCGAATCCGCCACCGCTACCTAGGTCCAATACGGTTTCTCCAGGCTTCAGAGCTGCAATAGCTTGGGGATTTCCACATCCTAACCCCAAATTGGCTCCTTCAGGAACAGCAGTAAGTTCTTCATTTGAATAACCTAGCTTTGAAGAGATCGTATCAGAATCGGATGGTGTCTCACAGCAGCTTTCTGGCTGACAGCAAGAACTCGAACCCACTTCTTTCACAGCAATTTGTTGATATCGGTTGCGGACATTTTGACGAATTTCATCATTGGTAGGTTTTTGCATGATCAAACACTCCTTTAGATTTAAAGTTTGTATGCCTATGTAATCCAATTAGCAACAAGGTACAGGTTCGCAGCAGACTGTGGAATGTAGCTCCTGACGAATAGACAACCTTGGGAATCGCATCGATGTATTTCTGGATGGCATTGCTGACCATTTCCATGCATTACGAGCTTTCTTCTCTAAACCCGTTTGGTGTGCTTTCATCATGTACTCTGCAACATAAATGTTCTCATGCATTGTTTTTTCCTCCTAAGAATTTGTTTATGTTAAACGACGATGCTATAAGTACCCGCCTAGTCTTTTGACAACGAATATGGCATCTGCCCTTACACGCGAATATTTTGCTCCCTCATTATTTGCATTTTGCAAGTAAAAATGTTTAAAATTTTTTACCCTGTTATAGGGTTACAACATTTATCGGACTTGGCCATGGCCTCATTCATCAGTTTGATGGAGCGTATGACCATATCTCTTTCAAACTCGCTCATAAAGGAAAAAACCTCTTCTAAATAAGCATTCATTTGCTGGTCTATCGTCGTTGCTACAAACTTTCCTTCAACCGTCAACGAGAGGGTATAGACTCTGCGATCAGAAGGATCGGGTGTCTTTTGGAGTAAATTCATTTTGATTAAAGACTGTACTTGTCTGCTGAACGTTGTAATATCCGTACCTAGTGTTTCAGCAATTTGTTGCATCGATGGATTATGTTGACGATCCACTTCATAAAGGATATGACTTTGTACAGGTGAAATATCATTACCACCAATGCTGCAGCAATATTTGTTGAGTAACCCGAATCGTCGAGTCATCATTTGAAATAGTTCTCTAGTGTTTTCCATGTCCATTCACCTCTGGTTTAGTTATATAATAATTAATTGCAATTTGCAAATTTTTTTTTATTCACCAAAAGTATTGCTTTTATTTTTATGCTTCACTACTATATAAGCATATGCTTATATGCAGGGAGTGATCTTTGATGGAATCCATTCATGACGCTGCTGAAAGGCTGAAACTCTTAGGAGATAAAACTCGTTTGACGATGTTATCTCTCATGAAGGAGCGAGAGTGGTGTGTTTGTGAATTTGTTGATATCTTGGAGATTTCCCAACCAGGGATTAGTCAACATCTACGCAAGCTTAAAGCTCAAGGCATTGTGAAAGAAAGCAAACGAGGACAGTGGGTATACTACTCCTTAAATGTCGAAGACAAACCTTATATACAAGATGTGCTCAAGCACATGCCTGACAGCAAAACTATACTTTCCGATTTAAATAAAGAAGGGGTTGTATCCGTTTGTCGGTAAACGGTACTCCCTTGGCCTTTATATAAGCATATAATTATATATGTATTTCAAGTGTTGAACGATGCAATTAGGAGGTAAATGTAGTGGTTTCTGTGATCCTGGCATGTATCATCTTTTTGATCACATTAGTTCTTGTGATCTGGCAGCCGAAAAATCTGTCCATCGGATGGTCAGCCTGCGGGGGTGCTGTACTGGCACTTTTGGTCGGGGTTGTAGACCTTCACGATGTCATGGATGTTACCCATATTGTCTGGAATGCAACCCTGGCCTTCATTGCCATTATACTCATTTCATTGATACTAGATAAAATTGGTTTCTTTGAATGGGCTGCGTTGCATATGGCTCGGGCAGCTCATGGTAATGGGCGGCGAATGTTTGTTTATGTCACCCTTTTAGGTGCACTGGTAGCGGCATTTTTTGCAAATGACGGGGCAGCACTAATCTTGACTCCGATCGTCCTGGCGATGGTACGAGCACTTCAATTTGATGAGAAAAAGGTATTTCCTTTTATTATCGCGAGTGGATTCATTGCTGATACCACATCGTTACCTCTCGTTGTCAGCAATTTGGTGAATATTGTGTCGGCGGACTTCTTTGGCATCACCTTTTCGGAATATGCCAGCAGGATGATCGTACCGAATGTATTCTCTCTCCTAGCCAGTATCTTGGTCCTGTATTTCTTCTTCCGTAGAAGTATACCTAAACAGTTTGAGTCTTCTCAGCTAAAACCGCCGGTGGATGCGATTAAAGATATGAAGATGTTTCGCTTATCATGGATCGTCCTGGCGCTGCTGCTGATCGGATATTTTATCAGTGAATTCTTAGCTATTCCAGTATCCATCGTAGCAGGTGTTATTGCTATCTTCTTCTTACTGATGGCTAAAAAAAGCTCTGTCGTACCGACAGGAGAAGTGGTCAAGGGCGCTCCATGGGCTATTGTTTTCTTTTCCATTGGAATGTATGTCGTTGTCTATGGTCTTCGTAATGCAGGGCTTACCGATTTGCTTGCTACAGTAATCCAATCTGTTGCTGACCAAGGTTTGTTTGTAGCCACGATGGGAATGGGCTTCATTGCCGCGATTATCTCATCCGTGATGAATAACATGCCTACTGTCATGATTGACGCGTTGGCCATTGATGCCACTTCGGCTACAGGAAAGATTAGAGAAGCATTAATTTACGCCAATGTGATTGGTTCTGATCTTGGTCCTAAAATTACACCGATTGGATCACTGGCCACGTTGCTATGGCTACATGTGCTTACTTCAAAAGGAGTTAAAATCTCCTGGGGAACGTACTTCAAAACGGGGATTGTACTCACCATTCCAACTCTATTAATCACATTGTTTGGCTTGTATTTGTGGTTGTTCATCATTTGATTTGAATATAAAGGAGATTATCGATTATGAAAAAAACAATTTACTTCTTGTGCACAGGGAACTCTTGTCGTAGTCAAATGGCTGAAGGATGGGCAAAAAAGCATTTGGGAGATGACTGGAATGTGTATAGTGCCGGCATTGAAGCCCATGGGCTCAATCCGAACGCGGTTAAAGCCATGAATGAAGTGGACATAGATATTTCTAACCAAACATCAGATATTATTAATCCTAACCTGCTGAACAGCGCTGATCTGGTCGTTACCTTGTGTGGAGATGCTGCAGATAAATGCCCCGTTACTCCACCCCATGTAAGACGTGAGCACTGGGGATTTGATGACCCGGCAAAGGCAAAAGGAACGGATGAAGAAAAATGGGCTGTTTTCCAACGAGTACGTGACCAGGTAGGCGAGCGTATTAAGAGATTTGCAGATACTGGGGAATAATTAAATCAAAAAACAAGCCGGGCAAATGAAGTGACCCCCAAAAAAACTTATGGGAGTTTACTCAAGATTGGGTACACAAATTTTTTGATAATGAACAATTATGGCCCGCAACCCATAGAAGAAAGAGCAATGAGGCGTGGAGGACGTATAAGTATGACTACAAGCAAAAAAGTAATCTTTTCAATCTAAATGATTTGTATAGACGATTGTCTAAAAAGCCATTCATAAAAGGAAAGAAACAAGAATTAGAAATAATGATGATGTATGATTGGCTTCATGAGATTGAAGGTGACGAAGAGTATTGGGAGGAGTATAAAGCGAAAGTGATCGAGAATTATTAAGTTCATTTTCATTAAGATGTGGTAAGGATGAAAGTTAGTCGAGAGTTAATAATGTAGCTGAACGAATTATTGGACACCACACACTGGAAGTGAAAAGTGAAGGATAAAAGTCGTCCACTGAGAAAACGTAACTACTTTAAGCTAATTAATTCGTACGCTGGTGTAATGAGGATTTTGTTCCTGGGGCAAAGTTAAAAGAAATTGAGGAAATCTGCTGAAATGGAAGACCGAAGCCGCTTGATTATTGATTATTAGGGGCATTATCTGAGCCAGCTTTAGTATTAACGAAGTGTAAAGACCAGTTGTTGGCTGATGTATCAGGCCATCTATAAGATAGTACATGATCACAGTGTCCAGAAGCTAAGGGGTTTGATTGATCGGGTGTTCGATATGATCGAGATGCTTCGCAGAGAAATTGGCTTCGAAAGATAATGAGAAAAATGGTGCCCACTTGGTGCCCATATAGACTTCGGAAAAAAGTAAAAACCCATCAGAAACCTTATCTGACGGGCTTTTATTCGGGGCCCTCTTTCGAGAGCCCCTTTCATGGGAGAGGAGAAACCGGACGAAGAGCTTATGGGGAAACGTAAGTCTTCTCCGCGGTTGTCTACGACACTTTTGATGTCGATAATTATAGAATGGCCGGAACAGGGACACTTTATACATGCATTGCCAAAAAGAGTTTCACTTTTTTGCCTGTCAGGAAGACAGGCCTTTTATTTTTCAAACCGTTCCCGAGTGTGGTACGATAGCTTTATCATTAAACTTACATAGAGAAAAGGTGACTCGTCAGTGAGAGTGGTATCGGGAAGTGCCAAAGGAAGGCCGTTGAAGGCTGTTCCCGGCACGGGAACGCGACCGACGACCGACAAGGTGAAGGAAGCGTTGTTTAGCATGATTGGACCTTATTTTGATGGAGGTACAGCGTTGGATCTGTTTGCGGGCAGTGGGGGTCTCGGCATCGAGGCGCTTAGCCGCGGCGTGGACAAGGCTGTTTTTGTTGATTTGGAACCGAAGAGCATTGAAACGATTCGCGCGAATCTAAAGGCAACCAAACTGGAGGATCAAGCCGCCGTATACCGTAATGATGCGGGGCGTGCACTCAAAGCACTGGCAAAGCGCGGCACGCGGTTTGATCTCGTATTCCTGGATCCGCCTTACCGCATGAAAAACGGGGACGAGCTGATGCAGACGATGCATGATCTGGAGCTGCTGGAGCCGGAAGCGACGATTGTGCTCGAATACGAATCCAAGTATGAATATCCGGAGCAGTTCGGCCCGTTTGAACAGACGCGCAAATCGGTTTACGGCGAAACGGCGGTTTCCATCTACCGTTATGAGCCGGAAACGAAAGAGGACATCACAGAGGAGGCACAACCTCATGACTAACGCGAAAACGAATGGCGAACGGATTGCGGTATATCCCGGGAGCTTCGATCCCGTGACGATGGGACATCTCGATATTATCGAGCGGGCTTCCAAGCAGTTTGATCGCGTCATTGTGGCCGTTCTGAACAATATGAGCAAAAATCCGCTTTTCACCGTCGAAGAGCGCACGGATCTGATCGCGGAAGTTACGGCTCATTTACCCAATGTGGAAGTGGATACGTTCCGTGACCTGACGGCGAATTATGTGCGGGAAAAGAATGCCCAGGCCATCGTTCGTGGCGTGCGCTCGGTGACCGATTTCGAATACGAACTGCAGATCGCTTCCACGAACCGCAAATTGAACCCGGACGCGGAAACGATTTTTATGATGACGAATCCCAAATATTCGTATTTAAGCTCCAGTATCGTCAAGGAAATCGCCCATTACGAAGGGGATGTGACCGACCTTGTGTCGCCGGAAGTGGAGATCGCGCTGCGACGCAAAATCAGGGAGAAACGCGGCGATTGATCCACAGGAGCAGTCCTGACAGGACGGCCATAGCGAACAGTAAAACGGACCAAATGACAAGTGCCGCCGGAACAGCATGCCACAAGGTGTAAGGTCCGTCGGCGTAATGCCGGAACAGGGAATATCCTTGGGACCAGTCCACACCATCGGCATTTGCATGAGGATGGAAGGTTGCTTGCGCTCCCGGGAGGTATCGGGCAAACGGCGTCCAGAGCAGCACGGCAGCTCCAAAAGCAATGAGCCCATGAAGGACGCGGGCTGCCGCAAAACGGAACAGGTGGCCTTTCGTCATGGAAATGGATTTCAAGGCTGCAAACACCTGCAGGTGAGAACAAAGCCCTCCCCAGCCGAGAACGGCAGCGGTCAAGGCAATGAGCACGACTTGATCCAGATGGGATTTGCTTAAATGGTATGCGCCCAGGTGCATCTCAAGAAAAGCGGGCCACATCGCGACCGGGGAGCCGGGCGTCAGGAACAAGCCGAGCAGGCGGATCAGAACAGCAAAAACAATGATGTAACCTCCCGTCATCATCAAGGTTTGCACTGCCTGAGATACGGTATCGCCAAGCAGTTTGCCGAATGAACGGCCGTCGAGAAGGTGCGCCTCCCGGGCTGCATTCAGCATTCGGCGAAGGAGGTTTCTTGGTGGATGGAGGGAGCTTGGGGCAGTCTGAGAGGCTGTCCTGTTTTTGGACCCGATCGCTCCTTTATGGCTGTGCTGCGGCGGCGTTGTCTGTGGAGACGATGCTTCCTGACTGGTCGCCATCGGAGTTAATCGGCTTAAGAGGATGGCCGTGATCCAGGCGCTAAACCAGTGGACGAGCAGCAGAAAATATCCGGCAGCCGGCTGCTGAAGAAATACGGCTCCGATCACCAATACAATGACCATCGGATTGGCGAAATGGGCGAATGACGCAAGCGCTGCGGCCTGCCTGTCGGTTAATTTTCCCTCTTCCGCAAGCCTTGCCGTCATATCTGCGCCTGCCGGGAATCCGCCGATCATGCCAAAGGCAAAGACAAGGCCGGCCTGACCGGGGAGACGAAAGCATGTTTTCATCAACGGCTCGAACAGTACGGCGAGGGCAGCGGTAAAACCGAAGGCATGCAGCATTTGAGATAACATCAGGAACGGCAGCATGGAGGGGAAAATCAGTTTCCACCAAATGTCCAGTCCCTGAATGGAAGCGTCGAAGGCTTGTTTGGGCGAGAGGACAACGGCGACAACCAGCAATAAAGCACCTGTGCTCATAAGTATGGTACGTAATGGGCCGGATCGGGCGGCCTGGGTCTGCATTATCATCGGTTCACCTCAATATGATAATAGGCGTTCGCTTTCAAACGCGTTTGCTTCCGGGGTGGACGGCCGAATAGCGTCCGCAGACGATTCGGCCTTGACCGGACAGGCGGCAAAGCAAGGGCGGCCTACCCGGCCTGTACCATTGTATGCCCGAGCATGAGGGTGTTAGACTAATAAATATCGTAGGAAACGTTAAGAACGGGGGTGTGCAATGAATCGGATTCGGAAATCGGGCGGTTTCAGAGTTTCGATCTTCGTGATCGTGGTTGCTCTGATCGTTTACGTAACGGTGTACATGCCGACGCCGTACATCATTTACATGCCCGGCAGCGCGGATGAGGTCAAACCCATGGTCACCGTGAAGGACGGGGACAGCGAAGAACGCGGGACATTTATGATGACGACGGTATCGGCAACGTATGCCAACGTGTTTTTGCTTGGCGCCTCGTTGTTTAACAAAAATGCCGAGATCGATAAGAAAGAGGATCGGTTGCGGGGCAAAACGGAGGCCGAATATTCGGCGGAGCAAGTATGGTTCATGAGCGATTCGCAGTCTTCTGCCATGGAAGCCGCGTACGAGAAGGCAGGAATCAAATATGCCATCGTACCGGAGCATATATTTGTGTTCGGTTTATCGGAAGATCCAAAACCGCAGGGGGACATCGCGCCGGGAGACATCATCTTGGGTGTAAACGGAACGGCGACCCCGGACAACACGGTGCTCTCGGCTCAACTCAAAAACCTGAAGGTCGGTGACACGGTTGAAATGCAGTTGGAACGGGGCGGCGAGACGATTAGCCGGGACGTGGAGCTGGTGGAAGTAAAGGACAGCAAAACCGGGAAAACCCGGCCAGGACTCGGCGTGATGATCGGCACCGTGCAAAAGGTCAAACCGGAAGATTCCAGCAAACAAATCACGTTTACGGATACCCGGGTGGGCGGTCCATCCGCTGGTTTGATGTTTACGCTGGAAATTTATAACCAGTTGACCCAAGGAGACCTCACCCATGGACACCGGATTGCCGGGACGGGTACGATCACGAAGGATGGCGTTGTTGGCCCGATCGGCGGGGTCGTGCACAAAATCGTGGCCGCCGACCGGAAAAATGCGGAGGTTTTCTTTGTCCCGCAGGACAATTATAAGGATGCTGCGGCCAAAGCCGAGCAGATCGGCAGCAAAATGAAAATCGTTCCCGTAAGCACGGTAGACGATGCACTGGCTTATTTAAAGACGTTGACCGTAAAATCGTAAGATCATGTTCCGCAGATGGACAGTGCCGGAATATAACCTGATTGGGTAAATGTCGCTTCGATAGATCATTTGGGTGTATTCCCGTTTCAGCAAAAAGAGCGATCAAGGAGCAGGCTGCTGCCTGACCTGGTCGCTCTTTATGGTTTTCCAAGGTGCAAGAGGACGCGAAACTGGAGTAAAAGAGGGGGATATGCCGGGCTGAGATCGGAGAATTGCCTGGGACGATTTGCGGCACAGAGGCAAGTTACACAAGTGTCTGAACGCAGCGGAATGGTTCATGCATTACGGCAGCCTTTACTGTGCGCAGGTAGGACGAAATATCCCCTCCTCAGAGACCTTATCTGCCTCGTTTGGCATATTGTGCGCCGATTTTTGCCCTGGAATTTAGTATGATGCGCTGGAGGTCGATGGCGTTATTCATTTCTGACGAACCCTAGGCACGTTATCGGGAGCTGATCGTGGGTTGCAATCTGTAACGAACTTCAGGCACGCTAAACGTGACGAAATGAGCTGGAATGCTGCTAAAATGCGGAAATAAGGTGCGTCAGGTTCGTAAGCCAAAGAATTACGCGAAATATGACGAAATAAGGTGTGTTTGGTTCGTAAGAGCTCGGGATGACTGATAACGAATAACGAATGACTATATAGATTGAACCGGAAATTTACACGATAACGAAGAGGGCAGAAAGAATCTGGAGAAGCGAAGCGGTCTAAAAGCTTCTTGAAAGAAAGCTGCTTCGGAAGCATAGGCTTATCACCAGATTTTCCCCTTAACTAAAGGGATTCAAAAAAATCTGGGGATAACAGCGATCGGAAGATGGTTCTGACCGCGTAGTGTCTCTGTGTAAAAATCTTTGGTTCAACCTATATAATAACCAATGACTAGTGTCCAAAACTGAAAATGATCAAATGGCTGATGGGGTAGTAAGCAAGTGATCAAATGGCTAATAGACCACGAAGTAAGTAAGTGAACCATGACCAAGCAGCAATGGTGTCAATGAACCAATGAAGGCCCGCAATCATACGAATGACCGCGAGCCTTTTTGTCATTGCAGCTCAATAGAAGCATATATGTTTCGGATTTCATGATGGATTACAGCCTTACCGGAGGCTCGAAAAAATCGCTGAACATCATGCGCGAGCTTGTCTGTTCATATGCAAGGGCATATGCTGCCTGTGCTTGGATATCCATTTCCAGGTGAGGGTGCGTGAAGCCGGAAGGTTTCATGACCACAGGCAAGGAGGCCGTTTTTTTCATTTGTTTTAATAACGTTTGGCCAGTGGCATTGAAACCGAGCACGCGCAGATAACCCGGACCTTCGGATAACGACATGGGCGACAACTCTTCCTTGCTATGATTGAGAAGCACATGGGTTAGCATGCGCTGCAGCTTGGTGCGCGTATAACGTTTGGTTTTGAGCGCGGCCAGCAGCGCTTC
Organism: Paenibacillus sp. FSL W8-0426; assembly: GCF_037969725.1. NCBI lineage: Bacteria > Bacillati > Bacillota > Bacilli > Caryophanales > Paenibacillaceae > Paenibacillus > Paenibacillus sp. FSL W8-0426. The sequence goes on from NZ_CP150203.1 coordinate 2,246,562, forward strand.
GACGCTGGGCTCCGGCAGTTGGGCCAGGGCACGGCCCAACCGGTGTTCGAGGCCTTCCGTGACCTCGGCGATGCGCGCCAGCTCGGAGGCACGGCGCGTGGCCGCGATGTGCAGCAGCGGCCGCGCCAGGCGCTCCCAATGCACGGGAGCGCGCCCTTCCTGCCATTCGCGCCGCAGAATGGCAAGCGAAGCCGCCGGCACGTACGGCGCGGCGGCTTCGGGCCCGTCCGCCAGCAGCAGGCGGCGGACGGCCGTGGCACTGGCGATCGCCCCCGGCCCGGGCGTCGCCTCGTGGTAGGCGGCACCGGTACGCGCCGCCGTCAAAGGCGTGATCGCGCTGCCCAGCCGCTGCAGCGCGATCAGGTAGTGCAGCCCAAGCGAATTGTTGGGCTGCCCGAGCAGTGCGGCGGCGGCATCCGCCTCGACGCCGCCGGGCGCCAGCGCTGCCGCCGCGCCGGCGTACGCGGCGGGGTAGCTGGCGCCTTCCCGCAGGCGGCGCGCGATGTCCTCGCGCAGCCCTGCGGGCTCCACAGCCAGCACGCGCGCGATGCGCTGCAGGCTGTCCAGGTCGCCGGACTCGCTGCCAAAGCAGAGCGAGTCCACCACCCCGGTGCGGTCCAGCAGGGACACCGCACCGAAGGCAAACCATTCCGCCGGCTGCACCGCATACGCCACCGGCAATTCAAACACCAGATCGGCGCCTGCGTGCAGCGCCATCTCGGTGCGCGCCCTTTTGCCCACGATCGCGGGTTCCCCGCGTTGAAGGAAAGGGCCGCTCATGACGGCCACCACGGCGTCCGCTCCGCTCAGCCGCCGGGCCTCTTCAAGATGATAAACATGCCCGTTATGCAGCGGGTTGTATTCCACAATGACGCCAACAACCTTCATAGGTTCCCGTGCTCCTTTCTCTGTTTCGGTTGGCTGAACACATATCTTGTTCAATAATAGGGCAATGCCCATGCATGTTCAAATCGGAAGATGCGCAAATGGCAAAAAAGACACGCTCCCGACATCGTTTTCGATGCAGGGCGTGTCTTGTCAGACGTGGCTGAGGGTTATCTGCTCTCTGCTGCAGCTGAGACCAGACTTGCCTTTGGTCCAAAGAATTCGTAATGAATGAGGTCTTCCGCAACTCCTAATTCCCGTAGTGCCTGATACGTATCGCGCATGAACGAAACAGGTCCGCACATGTAAAACGAAGCATCCGATTCAGGAAGGATCGATTTCAGCCAAGCAGCGTCCAGATGACCTTCCTTTTGGAAACGAAGCTGTTCCTTGTCCGTGGACGATGGCTGTGTATAACAGTAGTGTGCTTGAACGTTGGCGTGGGTATCGGCTAAGGTGTCCACATGTTCCCGAAAAGCGTGCAGCTGGCCATGGCGGGCCGCGTGTACAAAAGTAACGGATGCATTGCCGTCCGCTTGCACCAGTGCATTCAACATGCTGACCATCGGCGTAAGTCCGACACCGGCGCTGAGCAGCACGACAGGCCGCGGGTCTGCCAGGTCGAGCGTGAAGTCCCCGGCTGGCGCAGAAACTTCGACGAGACTGCCCTCGTCAAGCTCATCGTGCAGATGGTTCGAGATAACGCCGTCAGGCCGTTCCGAAGTACCTTGCTCCCGTTTGACGGAAATGCGGTAATACGGTTTGCCTGGTGCATCCGAAAGGCTGTATTGGCGAATATGCGTATTGGATTGCCCCGGCGGGGTCAGTTTTACGCTGATATACTGTCCGGGAACAAATGCAGCGATGGCAGATCCATCCTCCGGAACGAGATAAAATGAAGTGATCAGGTCGCTCTCCGGCACCTTTTTCGCGACGCGGAACGAGCGGAATCCTTGCCATCCGCCAGGCTGGCTTGCAGCTTCGGCATACATCTCCCGTTCAATGCCGATGAATGCATCGGCAATGACGCCGTAGGCATCCGCCCAAGCGGAGACAATTTCATCCGTCGCGGCATCGCCGAGCACGTCTTTAATCGCCTGCAGCAGGAATTTGCCCACAATGGCGTATTGTTCCGGCGTGATGCCCAGACTGCGGTGTTTGTGCGCGACTTGGCGAACGGCCGGCAGGATCGAGGGCAGGTTATCGATATGTTTGGCGGCGGCGTAGACCATGTTGGCAAGCGCGGCTTGCTGACGCCCCTGCTTCTGGTTGGCATGGTTGAATACGTTCAGCAGCTCGGGATGGGCGGCGAACATCGTTTGATAGAAATGGCGCGTAATGGCTTCGCCGTGGACTTCGAGCACGGGAACCGTGGATTTGATGACGTTGATCGTATGATTGCTTAACATGGGCAATACCTCCTGGCAAAGGGTTGAATATCACTACATCTTTTGGCGGTACGCATCAGTGCCGCTGGTGTAACGCAAGTATAGTTTTCAAATAAAGGCGTCTGTGTGATCTAAATCACACTTATCATTAACGATCTGTGACCAAATGGATATTCCTATAGAAGAAACAGATGTGTTCGGCATATTCGATACCGTTTGCAACCTAAGCCCAAAACGATATAATAGATCAGGCGTGACGGACATCATCGCGAAAATGTTTCGTGACGTTTGTCTGCAAGGATGTCTTTGGGCGGCATTGGAGGACATCGTCGGGGAAAGCCTGTTTTCAAGAAGGGTGTAAAGTTAAAAGTGTTGACAAACGTCTCGGGAAATCGGTATAATGATTTTTGTTTGTTAAGTCCATTTCATTATGGTTTTCCGGACACATGGTCAGAATACATACAGTAGGGACCGGGAGCGCATGGTGCGCGGGTCCATTCTGTAAATTTGGCAGCTAGTGACTTAGGTTCATAATGAAATTGGTCGTCTGGAGTGATGGTAATGTTAGTGTCGTTTCGCAAAGCGGCAACCAGCGGCAGACCTTTAAGCTTTAATGAGCAGTGGGATGTCACACAACTGGTTTCTGACCGAAAAGATATCACAGCCGTTACCCCGCTGACTGCGGATTTGTCCGTTCAGCCAGAATCGGGGGGCGTGGTGGATGTTCAAGGCACGTTGACGGCAGGAGTGGACATGTTGTGCTCCCGTTGTCTCAAGCCGGTTAACGAACATCTTCATATTGATTTTCATGAGCAATTCAAGCAGGGAGACCAGCCGGAGGACATGGAGGAAGACGATGATATCATCTATGTGGATGAGGATCAATTCGACCTGAAACTGTACGCCGAAGAGGCTTTTCTGCTGAACCTGCCGTTTATACCGCTATGCAGCGATACATGCAAAGGGCTCTGCCCAACGTGTGGCCATGAGCTGAACGAAGGGGATTGCGGCTGCGATAACGAAGTTATCGACCCGCGACTTGCAGGGCTCAAAGATTTTTTCAAATGAGCATCAATGAAAATCGAAAAGTTTGAACTGCCTGTAAAGGTTGATTTTGATAAGGAGGTGGGAATAATGGCAGTACCTCAACGGAGAACGTCCAAGACACGTCGCGACAAACGTCGTACTCACTTTAAATTGGCTGTGCCGGGCATGGTGAAATGTGAACAATGCGGCGAATTGAAGCTTGCTCACCACGTGTGCAAAGTGTGCGGAACGTACAAAGCAAGAGAGATCATCTCTCAATAATAGCAACAACCGGGTAGTATCTCATTTCGGTGAGGTACTACTTTTTTGTTTTCGCCGTAGCGAAAGTGATAGAATGGATACAGTGGACGGTGAATCGGGCCGGAAGTCCCATTGGCAAGCGGATTTAAGATGTGCATCTTTCTTTTTGGCGGCGTATGATATATACTATAGTTTAGTACCAGGTTCTAAGATTTGACGTTACATAGATACGAAAGCGACAAAGCTGCCTTTAGCGTAGGCGGCGATGAATTCAAATATAGCAACGAACAACGAACATTGGAGTGGCAGGATACACCTGAATGGCCTGCTTCGGTACGGCCGGTTTCAGGTACAGATTTCAGCAGGGGGTGTCAGACATCGAACGTTTACCCAAAAAGCAGAGGCAGCAGCAGTTAACCAAAATGATCGAAGACAACCCGTTTGTAACGGATCAAGAGCTAACGCGCCAATTAAAGGTGAGCATCCAGACGATTCGTCTCGACAGGCTTGAGCTCGGAATACCCGAGCTGCGCGAACGGATGAAGCTGATGGCCGAGCTTTCCTATGACCAGGTGCGTTCCCTTCCGCTGCACGAGATCATTGGTGACATCGTGGACCTGCAATTGGATAAAAGCGGCATTTCCCTGTTTGAGATCCGGGAAGAACACGTATTTTCGCGGACAGGCATTGCGCGCGGGCACTATGTGTTCGCGCAGGCCAATTCCCTTGCGGTCGCGGTCATCAATGACGAGATTGCTTTGACGGCTTCGGCGGACATACGCTTTGTGCGCTCCGTTCATTTGGGCGAGAAGTGCATTGCCAAGGCTTACGTAAGATCGATCCCTGGCCAGAAAGGGAAAGCTAAGGTCGAAGTGTTCACGTATGTTGGCGAAGAGATGGTGTTCCAGGGCAATTTTGTGATCTACCGTTCGGGTGGAGAAGATACGGAAGGAGAGGCTTCGAAATGAGAATCGTGATTGATGCCATGGGGGGCGACAACGCCCCTGCGGCAACCGTGGAAGGCGCGCTGTCCGCTGCCGCGGAATGGCCTGACGCACAGATCGTATTGGTCGGCGACGAAGGCAGGCTGGAGCCGATCCTGAGCAAGGCAGCGACGAAACCTGCGAATTTGTCTGTGCGGCACGCATCCGAAGTGATCGGTTCGGACGACGAACCGGTCAAGGCGGTCCGTCGCAAAAAAGACGCTTCCATGGTCGTTGCCGGCCGCATGCTGAAGGAAGGCGAAGCAGACGCCATGATTTCGGCCGGCAATACCGGCGCGCTCATGACGACGGGGTTGTTGGTTGTAGGCCGCATGGAGGGCATTGAACGTCCCGCGCTTGCGCCGATGATTCCGACGATCGACGATGTCGGCGTGCTTGCGCTGGATTTGGGAGCCAATATGGATGCCAAACCGGAGCATCTTGCCCAGTATGCGCTCATGGGGAGCTTGTACCGCCAGAAAGTTCAGGGCATCGACTCGCCGCGAGTGGGCCTGCTTAATGTCGGCACGGAAGAAGGGAAAGGTAACGAGTTGACCAAAAACGCGTATCCTTTGCTGAAGGAACTGCCGATTCGTTTCGTGGGCAACGTGGAAGCGCGCGATGTGCTGACGGCTGAGTGCGACGTGCTTGTGTGCGACGGTTTCGCCGGCAACATTTTGCTGAAATCGATGGAAGGTACGGCTGGAGCGATCTTTTCACTGCTCAAAGAGCAGTTTTCATCTTCTTTAAAAAGCAAGCTCGCCGCTGCCGTGTTAATGCCTGAACTGCGCGGGCTGAAACGCAAACTGGATTACACGGAGCACGGGGGCGCGCCGCTGCTTGGCCTGAGCAAACTCGTTGTGAAGAGCCATGGCTCGGCGGATGGCAATGCGATCAAAAACGCGGTGCGTCAGGCGAGAATCGCCATTCAGAATCAACTGGTGGAGAGCATATCCAAGGAAATTAGCGGGAAGTGAGTGAAGACATGAATAATTTGCGCCCGGTAGGGGTTATTGGAACTGGTAAATATGTCCCAGAGAAAATTTTGACGAATAGCGATTTGGAAAAAATGGTGGATACCAACGACGAGTGGATCGTCAGCCGCACGGGCATCCGTGAGCGCCATATTGCGGCGCCGGACCAGGCGACTTCGGATCTGGCCTATGAAGCCGCCGTCAAAGCGCTTGAAACAGCCGGCATGACAGGCGGCGATTTGGACCTGATCATCGTGGCCACCATCACGCCGGATTCCGCATTCCCGTCGACGGCTTGCATCCTGCAGGATAAGCTCGGTGCCAAAGGCGCGGCAGCGTTCGATCTGTCTGCGGCTTGCTCCGGCTTTGTGTACGGGCTGGCAACAGCGACGAGTTTCATTCAAAGCGGCATGTACAACAATGCACTTGTGATCGGTGCCGATACGCTTTCCCGCATCACGGATTATACGGACCGCAACACCTGCGTGCTCTTTGGAGACGGAGCTGGAGCCGTTATTCTGGGTGAGGTTCCGGAAGGCCGCGGCTTCAAATCGTTCGATCTCGGAGCCGAAGGTGCCGGAGGCGGTTTGTTGAAATTAGAGGGCGGCGGCTCGCGTTTGCCTGCATCTGCCGAGACGATCGAAAACAAACAGCATTACATTTACATGAACGGGCGCGAGGTGTTCAAATTTGCGGTGCGCGTCATGGGGACGGCAACCGTTGACGTGCTTGAGAAAGCGGGCCTGGATCGCACAGATGTCGATCTGTTCGTTCCGCATCAGGCCAACATCCGCATTATTCAATCCGCGATGCAGCGGCTCGAGCTGCCGGAAGAGAAGGTTGTCGTCAACGTGGACAAATATGCCAACACTTCGGCTGCGTCGATCCCGCTTGCCCTCGTGGAAGCAGCGGAAGAAGGCCGCATGAAGGAAGGCGACACGGTGCTGATGGTCGGCTTCGGCGGCGGTTTGACTTGGGGTGCGTCCGTACTCGTTTGGTAAAATTACAAGCTGGGAGAGAAGAATCAGATGGGTAAAATAGCATTTGTATTTCCCGGACAGGGATCACAGGCAGTCGGGATGGCAAAGGACGCTCATGATCACGTGCCTGCATCCGCGAACATTTTCCGTACAGCGGACGAGACGCTTGGCTTTTCGCTGAGTTCATTGATTTTTGAAGGTCCGGATACCGAGCTGAAACAGACATCGAATACACAACCGGCTCTGCTGACGGCAAGCATTGCCTTGCTTGAGGCTTTCAAAGAAAAAGGGATCGAGCCTGACTACGTGGCTGGACACAGTCTTGGCGAATACAGCGCATTGGTTGCAGCCGATGTACTGACTTTCGCGGATGCCGTGAGCATTGTGCGTGCGCGCGGCCAGTATATGGAACAAGCTGTACCTGGAGGTCAAGGAGCGATGGCAGCCGTGCTGGGTGCGGATCGGGAAGCGCTGGGGGTGCTTTGCCGGGACGTATCGGCTGGTGGTCATGCCGTGGAACTCGCAAATATGAACTGTCCGGGCCAGATTGTCATCTCGGGCGTGAAGGAAGGCGTTGCTGCCGTCGCTGAACGGGTGAAAGAAGCTGGCGGCAAACGCGCCATTACGTTGGAGGTTAGCGGTCCGTTCCATTCCTCGTTGATGAAGGAAGCTGCTAATAAACTGGCAGATAAACTGAGTGGCGTTACATTTTCTCCGGCGCGTGTGCCTGTCGTGGCCAATGTAACGGCAAGACCTGCCGAAGACGGTGAAATCCCGCAATTGTTGAAGGAACAGGTCTATTCTCCCGTATTATGGGAAGACAGTGTGACATGGCTGATCGAACAAGGCGTGGATACCTTTGTGGAAATCGGTTCAGGCAGCGTGCTGACAGGTTTGATTAAAAAGACAGATAAAACCGTCAGCCTGTATAACGTGAACAGCCTTGAAACGCTGGAAGCAACCGCGGCTGCGCTGCAATCCTAAGCCGATCGGATACTCTGGGAAAGGAGGACTGACTATGTCCAAACCATTGGAAGGAAAAAACGCGCTTGTTACGGGTGCCTCCCGAGGCATCGGACGCAGCATTGCGCTTGCGCTGGCGGAGGCCGGGGCTAACGTGGCCGTGAACTATGCAGGAAGCCAGGCTGCTGCGGAAGAGGTGGCTGAAGCGATTCGTGCCAAAGGCGTGAAGAGCATAACGCTTCAAGCGAATGTGGGCGTGATGGATGAAGCCGAACAAATGGTGAAAGCTACGATTGAAGCATGGGGCAATGTGGACATTCTGGTGAATAACGCCGGAATTACCCGCGACAACCTGATCATGCGCATGAAAGAGGAAGAGTTCGATCAGGTGATCGAGACGAATCTCAAAGGGGTGTTCAATTGCTTGAAAGCAGTGACACGTCCAATGATGAAACAGCGTTCAGGCAAAATCATCAACATTTCCTCTGTTGTCGGCGTGCTTGGAAATGCAGGGCAAGCTAACTATGTCGCTGCGAAAGCAGGGGTCATCGGTTTGACGAAGGCGTCTGCCCGCGAATTGGCATCCCGCGGTATTGCGGTCAATTGCGTGGCACCGGGCTTCATTGAAACCGATATGACCAAGGAACTGTCACAAGAGCTGGTCGATGGCATGTTAAGCGGCATTCCGCTTGCCCGTCTTGGCCAGCCGGATGAAATTGCCGGCGTGGTGACATTCCTCGCTTCGGATGCTTCTTCTTATATGACAGGGCAGACGCTGCATGTCGATGGCGGCATGTACATGTAGTTCTTCCCGGACTTGAACGCATGCCCGGGGAACAGACGCTGGACGATCCGCAAATGCCGGAAAAAGGTTGGGTTCCCCGGCCGGGGACCGCATATGTCTTCTATGGCATTTTGCTTGCGATTCTCGTATAATACCAAGGAGGAGGTGAACCGGATGTCCGATGTATTGGAGCGTGTAAAACGCATCGTCGTCGACCGCTTGGGCGCAGACGAGGCTGAAGTTACACTTGAAGCATCTTTCAAGGAAGACTTGGGAGCTGATTCTCTCGACGTAGTAGAATTGGTTATGGAATTGGAAGATGAATTCGATTTGGAAATCTCTGATGAAGATGCAGAAAAAATTACGACCGTAGGTGAAGTTGTAAACTACATACAATCTCATACCTAAAGTCAATTTAGTCCCGCACCTGTTTTCGAACGGCGGGACTTCTCATCATTCATCGGTTTTTCTCATTCCGCAGGTGATTACGTCCCGGCGTCTTCGGACAGAGGACCGGATTGCCTGCGGATATTCCCACAAAATACGTGCGTATACGCAGTCGATATAGAGGTGAGTCGGTTTGAAACAAAGAGTCGTAATTACCGGTATGGGCGTCATGACATCGCTCGGAAAGGATTTGGAAACGTTCTGGGGCAACCTGATGGCAGGAAAGTCCGGCGTCTCCAAGATCGAGGCTTTTGATGTGAGTGAATACACCACACAGATCGCGGCAGAGATCAAGGATTTTAATCCGGAAGATTACATGGATCGCAAAGATGCGCGCAAAATGGACCGTTTTGTTCAGTTTGCCGTTGCTGCGGGTTTCAAAGCCGTTGAAGACAGTGGTTTGAAAATCAACGAAAATATTGATGCAGAACGTTTCGGCGTGTCCATCGGTTCGGGCATCGGCGGATTGGGCACATGGGAGGACCAGCATAATGCGCTCCTGCAAAAAGGCCCTAAACGGGTAAGTCCGTTCTTCATTCCGATGATGATCTCCAATATGGCATCAGGTCAGATGTCCATCTCCCTGGGCGCCAAAGGACCGAACATCAACGTGGTCACGGCTTGCGCAACAGGAACTCATTCCATTGGTGATTCCTTCAAGCTGATTGCGAACGGTGACGCCGACGCGATGATCTGCGGCGGTGCCGAAGCGACGATCCGTCCGACGGGCCTTGCGGGATTTTGCGCCATGCGCGCCATGTCCACGCGCAATGATGAGCCGGAAAAAGCAAGCCGTCCTTTCGATACCGGTCGCGACGGTTTCGTGATGGGCGAGGGTGCGGGCATTCTGATCCTGGAATCGCTGGAGCATGCCCAGAAGCGCGGAGCGCGCATCTATGGCGAAGTCATCGGGTATGGCCTTACAGGTGATGCTCATCATATGACCGATCCTGATCCTGACGGCGCGGCACGCTGCATGAAGATGGCTCTTCGCAGTGCAGGCATCGAGCCGGAAGCCGTGGATTACATCAACGCACATGGCACATCGACGCCTGCGGGTGACCTTTCCGAAACGACGGGCATCAAAAAGGCATTTGGAGACCATGCGTACAAGCTGGCGGTGAGCTCCACCAAGTCGATGACGGGCCATATGCTGGGCGCGGCAGGCGGCGTGGAAGCCGTCATTTGCGGTTTGACGCTGGCGCACCAGACGATTGCGCCGACCATCAATCTGGACAACCAAGATCCTGAATGTGACCTGGACTACGTGCCTAACGTTCCTCGCCAAGCGGATATCAATGTTGTTATGTCCAACTCGTTTGGATTTGGCGGTCACAACGCAACCATCATTCTCAAAAAATTCGAAGCATAAGGGGCTAGTTCGTTTGAGTGAAGATCTGAAGCAGTTACAGCAAAAACTTCAAATCAAATTTGACAACAGGCAGCTCTTAAAACAAGCGTTTACCCATGCTTCTTATGTAAACGAACACCGGTTCAGTCAGCATCAGGACAACGAACGCCTGGAATTTCTGGGCGATGCGGTGCTTGAGCTGACCGTATCGGAATACTTGTATCAACTGTATCCTGATCGGCCGGAAGGTGAACTGACCAAACTTCGGGCATCTATCGTATGCGAACCTTCCCTGGTCAAATTTGCTGAAGTTCTCGGTTTTGGACAGTACGTTCTTCTCGGCAAGGGAGAAGAACTGACGGGTGGTAGAACGCGGCCGGCATTGCTCGCTGACGTGTTCGAGTCTTTCATTGGCGCGTTGTATCTCGACCAAGGACTGGAACCCGTAAGAACGTTTTTGGAAAAACATGTGTTTCCGTTGATCGTCCCGGGCGGCAAGCTGCAGGTCAGCGACTTTAAGACGGAACTGCAGGAACTTACTCAGCATCATAATATGGGTGTCCTTGAATACCGCATTGTGGAGGAACGGGGACCTGCCCATGAACGGGAGTTTGTCTCCGAGGTCCTAATGGGTCAAGAACGGCTTGGCAGAGGCACAGGACGATCCAAAAAGGAAGCCGAGCAGCAGGCTGCATCTGCGGCTCTGGAGCGCTTGAAGCTGCCGGAGGCCTGAGCTTGACCGTGTGCGTACAGACAAACGAAGAGCAAAGAGCAGCCCGTGGGTCCGCCCCGGCGGAAATGACCGGCCGGACTGCTTTTTGCTCTTTTTTTTGTAAGACGGACACGTGAAAGCCGGTGAGTACTTGCCGGCGCGAATTTAACTTTTTACACGAAAACGGAGGAGGTGACGGGAAGCCCGATGTTTCTGAAACGTATTGAATTGGGTGGATTCAAGTCATTCGCCGACAAAACGGAAATGGAATTTGTCCGCGGCATTACCGCGGTGGTAGGTCCCAACGGGAGCGGGAAAAGCAACATTTCCGACGGGATCCGCTGGGTGCTTGGAGAGCAAAGCGCCAAATCGCTGCGCGGCGGCAAAATGGAAGATATCATTTTTGCCGGCAGTGATGCCAGGAAAGCCGTCAATTACGGCGAGGTTTCCTTGACGCTGGACAATGAGGATCATGCGCTGTCCCTGGATTTTGGTGAAGTGACGGTAACCCGCCGCGTGCATCGCAGCGGAGACAGCGAGTATTTTATTAACAAACAAGCCTGCAGGCTGAAGGATATTACCGAACTGTTTATGGATACCGGCATCGGAAAAGAGGCCTATTCCATTATCGGACAGGGAAGAATCGAGGAAATATTGAGCACCCGTTCCGAGGACCGGAGAGGCATCTTCGAAGAGGCTTCGGGAATCGTCAAATACAAAACGCGCAAACGGGACGCCACGCGCAAGCTCGATGAAACAGAACAGAATTTGCTGCGCATCCATGACCTGGTCACCGAGCTGGAGGATCAGATTGGCCCGCTGAAGGAGCAATCCGAAAAGGCGATCCACTATAAAGAGTTGCGTGGGCAGTTGAAATCCAAGGAAATTTCCATGTACGTGTACCAAATCGAACAGATCCATGCCTCCTGGAGCAAGGCCAATGCGCGTCTGGAAGCATTGAAGGAAGAAGAAGTCGGATTGGCTGCGATCGTATCCACGCATGATGCCAAGCTGGAGAGCGACCGGAACGCCTTGCGCCTGCTGGAGTCAGAGGTGGAGCAGCTTCAGGCAGAATTGTTGCAATACAGCGAAGCGACGGAGAAAAGCGAAGGGCATGGCGAGCTGTTGAAAGAACGTTTTCGCCATCTGCAGACGAATCGCGAACAACTGCGGACGAGCCTGGAATCGAGCGAGGAAAGACACCGGGAACGCAAGGCAGAACTCATTGCCTTGCGCGAGAAGTACGCTGCGCTGGAACGCGAGCTCGCCGACGTGCGGAATCGGCTTTCCGAAGAGGAGGCGAAGCTGGTCGGCGTTACCGGCGGCATCAGCCAGCAGCAGGAAGAAAGCCTGAAGGGCAATTTGCTGGAGCTGATGAACCAGATGGCCCAGGCGCGCAACGAAATTCGTTACGTGGACCAGCAGAAGGAAAATCTGGAGCGCCGAATGAACCGCGCTTCCGAGGAGTCCGGCAAATGGGAGGGCCAAAAGGAAGTTCTGGAACGCCGCAAGGCCGAAATCCAGAAAAAAGTCGCGCAGCTAGGCAAACAAATCGGTGATCTACGCAGCGGATATATTTCGGAAAGCGAACGGCTGAATTCTTTGCAGAAGCTGCTCGAAGAGAGCCGGGGCACGGTCCGGAAATGGGAGCAAAAGCGCGAGGCGCAGATTTCACGCCGGGATACGATGAAAGAAATGCAGGATGACTTCGACGGATTCATGCTGGGTGTCAAGGAAGTGCTGAAGGCATCGCGCAAAGGCGTGCTGAACGGCGTCCACGGCGCCGTGGCCGAATTGGTTCAGGTGCCTGAGCGGATCGAACTTGCCGTCGAGACGGCCATGGGGGCATCGCTGCAGCATATCGTCATGGAGAACGAATCGGTCTCCAGGCAGGCGATCGCTTTCTTGAAGCAGCGCCAGCTTGGACGGGCCACCTTTCTCCCGCTGGACGTCATCCGGCCGCGCGCGATCGGTGCCGGAGAGCGTTCCATGATCGAAGGCATGGACGGTTATGTCGGAATCGGAGCCGATCTGGTCCATTACGACTCACGTTATGCGGCCATTATAGGCAGTCTGCTTGGCAATGTCATCATTGCGGAGACGCTGGAGCATGCCAACAAAATTGCCGCGCGCTGCCAGTATCGTTTCCGGGTAGTTACGCTCGAAGGCGACGTGGTGAATGCGGGCGGTTCCATGACCGGGGGAAGCCAGCATAAAAAAAATTCCAGTCTGCTCAGCCGAAAACGCCAGCTGGATCAGCTGGATCAGGATATTTTGGATACCGAACAGCAGATCAGGAAGCTGCACCAAGGCGTGGAGGACATAAAGTCCCAATTGGAGCAATGCCAGGACAAGCTGGATGAGCTGCGCCAATCCGGGGACGTGACGAGAAACGAAGAGCAGCAGGCGTCCATGGAGATGAAACAAGTGGAGCATGAGCTTCGCCACGTGCTGGAGCAAGTCGCTGTCGCCGGACAGGAGAAGAGCGGGTTTACCGAGGAGCTCAAAGACCTGGACGCGGCCCGGGCGGATGCAGTCAAAAAGCTTGAAGAGCTCGAAGAAGAAGAGAAAGCGACGCATCGGGCGATCCATGCTGCCGAATTTGCCCGCAAAGCGAACGAATCGGCCAAGGAAGAACTGCAGACCCAGCTGACCGAGCTGAAAGTTCGGGAAGGGAAACTGGATCAGGAGCGTTTCTCGAATGAGGAACAGCTGCGGCGCCTCGAACGGGAAGTTTCCTCCCTGGAGAAGGAATTGAAACAAAATAGCACCTTGCTTGCATCAATGGAAGCGGACCTGAAGAAGACGGAACAGGACAGCGTGAAGCAGATCGAAGACCTGAACCGGTTCAAGCTGAAAAAAGCGGAGTCTTCCCGCGAATTGGACTTTAAGCGCGCCGCACGGAGCGAATTGTCGAAAAAGCTTGAGCTCGCCGAAAGCGAGACGAAGGAGCAGCGGGTTCAGCTCAAAGCGGTGGAAGAGCAGATGCGCCAGACGGAAATATCCGTCAATCGTCTGGATGTCGAGCTGGAGAGCATTTTGCGCAAGCTGACCGATGAATACGAGCTTGGCTACGAGCTGGCCAAAGAGCGATACCCTGTACCTGAAGACGTGGAAGGCACGAGGCAGGAAGTTCAGAAGCTTAAACGGAGCATTGCCGACCTGGGCGATGTCAATCTGGGTGCCATTGAAGAATTCCAGCGGGTCAACGAGCGTTATGAATTCCTGAACGATCAGAAGAATGACCTGGTGGAAGCCAAAACGACGCTGTATCAGGTGATCCGCGAGATGGAGGACGAGATGGCCAAACGGTTCAAATCAACGTTTGATGCCATTCGCCGCGAATTTGGCACGGTGTTCAGCAAATTGTTTGGCGGAGGACGCGCCGATCTCGTATTGATGGACCCTGAACGTCTGTTGGAAACGGGCATCGATATCGTCGCCCAGCCTCCGGGCAAAAAATTGCAAAACCTGCAGCTCTTGTCCGGCGGTGAACGGGCATTGACCGCAATGGCGCTTCTGTTTGCCATCCTGCACGTCAAGCCGGTTCCGTTCTGCGTGCTCGACGAGGTCGAGGCTGCGCTGGACGAAGCAAACGTGGTGCGTTTTGCCCAATATTTGCGCGAGTTCTCGGAGCAGACGCAGTTTATCGTGGTTACCCATCGCAAAGGCACGATGGAAGAGGCCGACGTGCTGTACGGGGTCACGATGGAGGAAGGCGGCGTTTCCAAGCTGGTTTCGGTCAAACTGGAGGACGAAGAGGCCGTAATCGCATAAACGCCGGAAAAGGCAAGCTGTATTTAAAACGAATCAACTAAGGAGCTGCGATGACATTCGTAAGGTATTTCGTCGCAGTCTCTAACACGATGGAGGGGCTTTATGAGTTTCTTTAAAAGGCTGAAGGATAGCATTGCAAACAAAGCGGAGTCGGTGACGAAGCAGTTCAAGGACGGTTTGGAAAAAACGCGCAAAGGGCTTGTGGAAAAGGTAACCGACCTGGTCATCCGCCGCAAAAAAATCGACGAGGAGTTCTATGAGGAGCTCGAAGAGATCCTGATCGGTGCCGACGTAGGGGTGAACACGGTTTTGACGCTGATCGACGACCTGCGCGACGAAGTGAAGAAGCGCAGAATCGAGGATGCGGCAGAGCTGCAGCCCGTGCTGTCGGAGAAGCTGAAAGACCTGCTCCGCGGGGAGCAAAACAGCGAATTGAGAATGAATCCGGATGGGATCACGGTTATTTTGTTTGTCGGGGTCAACGGCGTGGGCAAAACGACGACCATCGGCAAACTGGCCCATCGTTTCAAACAACAGGGCAAAAAGGTCATGATGGCTGCTGGAGATACATTCCGTGCCGGGGCGATTGAACAGCTGGAGGTATGGGGACAACGCGCCGGCGTTGAAGTCATCAAACAGCAGGCAGGTTCCGATCCGGCTGCGGTCATGTATGATGCCGTTCAGGCGGCGAAACAGCGGGGGGTGGACGTGCTGCTGTGCGATACGGCAGGCCGTCTGCAAAACAAATCGAACCTGATGGAAGAGCTGAACAAAATCTATCGTGTCATCCAGCGCGAAATTCCCGACGCTCCGCACGAAGTGCTGATGGTGCTTGACGCGACCACAGGCCAGAATGCACTTAGCCAAGCCAAGCTGTTCGGCGAGAAAAGCGGAGTTACGGGCCTGGTGTTGACCAAACTGGACGGCACAGCCAAAGGTGGAATCGTGGTAGCGATCCGCCAGGAGCTTGACCTTCCGGTCAAACTGGTCGGTTTGGGCGAAAAAATCGATGATCTTCAGCCGTTCGATTCGGAGCAGTTCGTTCATGCGCTCTTTGCCGGATTAATCCAGGAGCAGTCTGCCGACGACGAGAAGAACGAAGATACAAACGAATCGTAGTACAATGATACCTATATTGGTTGATGTTCAACTTATATAGATTACCCTGATTGCCGTTGATGAATGGAAACCTCGCGTGCCATGGACAGCGGCAATCGGTGTATAATGGAACTAAGCAGGAAATGAAAGCCAGGATTAGAAAGGACGGTTGATATGGCCAACACCTATACCTATTCCCGCCGCGAGGAAGTCGCCAATGCCGTGACCCATGGCATCGGCGCCGCCCTTAGCGTGGCTGCATTGGTGCTGCTCATCGTATTTTCAAGCATGAAGGGCACTGTATGGCATGTCGTCAGCTTCACGATTTACGGTATTACGATGCTGCTGCTGTACACCAACTCAACCATGGTCCATGCCCTGAAGGAGGGCAAGGCCAAAGATTTGTTCGAGTTTTTTGACCATTCATCCATCTACCTTTTCATTGCAGGTACCTATACGCCGTTTTTGTTCGTGGCAGTGCGCGGAACGCTTGGATGGACCTTGTTCGGCGTTATTTGGGGCATCGCCTTGGCGGGCGTCATTTTCAAGGCGTTTTTCACGAAACGGTTTTTGTTCATGTCCACGTTGTTTTACCTCGCAATGGGCTGGTTGATCGTTATTGCCTGGCAGCCGCTGGTGGCAGCTGTACCTACCGGCGGCATTACGCTTCTGGTGGCCGGGGGAATCATGTACACGCTCGGAACGCTGTTTTATGTGTGGCGCGGTTTCCCTTACCACCATGCGATTTGGCATTTGTTCGTGCTTGCAGGCAGCATCCTTCATTTCTTCGCGGTGCTGTTATACCTCACGCCACTGCGTTAAAATCGGAGAAAAACGAATCGTTTTCCGTGCCGGAAACGGTTCGTTTTTTGCTTCGTGAAGGAAAAAAGATTGTGACAAGTATTTTTGCTTGACATCCGGTTTTGTTTTGGGTATGATAAGGAACGTTGCAAGAGTGTAAAGTGTTTTTCCTTGACGAAGGGAGTGCCCCGATGTGAGTCAAGAGAACCGGCTGGACAAGACAAACCGGATAAACTTGCTATTTGCTTTCTATGAGCCATTGCTTACGGAGAAGCAGCAAACATTTTTGAAGTATTACTTTCATGATGACTTCTCGCTCGGTGAGATTGCTGCCGAGTTCGAGATCAGCCGCCAGGCGGTATATGAGCATATCAAGCGTGCGGAGCAGGTGCTGGAAAACTACGAAAGCAAGCTGGGCTTGCTGGAGAAGCATGAACGGCGCGGCCGTACTTTGGAACAATTGCGAATGGCATTGGAACGCGCAGGCGTTTCCGTGGATAACGACAAACAAATAAACGATCTGGTTCGTCAGTTAGCGGATTGATCGGCAATCTTGGATGAAACCAAATCGGTATGAAACAGTATAAAGGCTAAGGAGGTGGGATCATGGCATTTGAAGGATTGACGACCCGACTGCAAAATGTGTTCAGCAAGCTGCGCGGCAAAGGCAAAGTGTCCGAAGAAGATGTTGCCGAAGCGATGCGCGAGGTTCGTCTGGCATTGCTCGAAGCGGACGTAAACTTCAAAGTGGTCAAGGAATTCATCGCCAAGGTGAAAGAAAAGGCTGTCGGCAAAGAAGTGATGGACAGCTTTACGCCAGGCATGGTCATCATCGACATCGTTAACAAAGAGTTGACGGAGCTGATGGGCGGAAGCCAGTCCAAGCTGGCCAAGGCCAACAAACCGCCGACGGTGATCATGATGGTCGGTTTGCAGGGTGCGGGGAAAACGACCACATCCGGCAAACTTGCCAAAATGCTGCAGAAGCAAAACAGCCGTCCATTGTTGGTGGCGGGCGACATTTATCGTCCGGCAGCCATCAAGCAGCTGCAGGTGCTCGGTGAGCAGCTGAAGGCTCCGGTCTTTAGCCTGGGAGACCAGACAAGCCCGGTAGAGATTGCTCGCCAAGGTTTGCAGCACGCCAAGGAGAACGGCAATGATTACGTCATTATCGATACGGCAGGCCGCCTGCACGTCGATGAACAGTTGATGGAGGAATTGCGCCAGATCCATAGCACGGTAAATCCGGACGAAGTACTGCTTGTCGTGGACAGCATGACGGGTCAGGATGCCGTTAACGTGGCTGAGCATTTCAACAACCAGCTTGAGTTGACCGGCGTTGTTCTGACCAAGCTGGATGGCGATACGCGCGGCGGTGCCGCTTTGTCGGTAAAAGCCGTTACCGGTTGCCCGATCAAGTTTGCTTCGCTCGGCGAAAAGCTTGATGCACTGGAGCCTTTCCATCCGGAACGAATGGCATCCCGTATTCTGGGGATGGGCGACATGCTCTCATTGATCGAGAAAGCCCAGTCCAACATCGATACCGAAAAAGCGAAGGAAATGGAACGTAAAATGCGTAATGCCGAATTTACGTTCGAGGATTTCCTGGAGCAAATGGATCAGGTGAAAAAGCTGGGACCGATCGACCAGATCATGGACATGATACCCGGCATGGGCAAGATGAAACAAGCCAAGGACCTTAAAGTCGATGACAAACAAATGGGACGCATCGAAGCGATCGTGTTCTCGATGACAACGGAAGAGAAACGAAATCCGGACCTCATCAACCACAGCCGCCGGAAACGGATTGCAACAGGCAGCGGAACTTCGCTTGCGGAAGTCAACCGCCTGATTAAGCAATTCGATGAAATGCGGCGCATGATGAAGCAATTGTCCGACATGATGGGCCCTAAAGGCGGTAAAAACAAAGCGATGAAGCAGCTCAAAGGCTTGGGCAAGGGAATGAAATTTCCTTTCCGTTGATGGCATGGGCAGCTGAATGATAGGCAACAGATTTCGTTGAAGGAGGTGAATGTTCAAAATGGCAGTTCGTATTCGTCTGAAACGTATGGGTGCTCACAAAGCTCCTTTCTACCGCGTCGTGGTATCGGATTCCCGTTCCCCGCGTGATGGTCGTTTTATCGAGGAGATCGGTTACTACAACCCGGTTGAACAACCGGCAGTTGTCAAAATCGATGAAGATAAAGCATTGCAATGGCTCCAAAACGGTGCGCAAGCATCCGACACTGTTCGCAACTTGCTGAGCAAAGCGGGCGTGATGAAAAAGTTCCACGAGTCCAAACAATCGAAATAAGTTGCTGATTCGGAGGGTCATCTATGGAAGAATTAGTAAGTACAATTGCTAAGGCTTTGGTCGATCATCCGGAAGATGTGGCAGTTCGAACGGTGGAGAAGGATCGGCTCGTCGTTTACGAGCTGACCGTTCATCCCGACGATGTCGGAAAGGTGATCGGCAAGCAAGGGCGAATCGCGAAATCTCTGCGTACGGTCGTCACGTCAGCAGCAGTTAAGATGGATAAACGGGTTACCGTTGATATCATATCTTAAAGATATACGAAAGGGGGTTAGGATGCATGTCCTAGCCCCTTTTCGTACATGCTGAAACTTACAATCATAGCGATGGGTTGAATGAAATGCAGGAGGAACGTATGTCACAATTCATGAATGTAGGTAAAATCGTTAACACTCACGGCATCCGCGGTGAACTGAAAATCATGCCCACCACGGACTTTCCTGAAGTTCGCTTTGCCAAAAATGCAGAGCTTTATTTGTTCATGCCTGACGGGCAATCCGTATTGGCAAAGGTTGAAGCGGCTCGTCCGCACAAAAACATGTATATCGTTCGTTTTAAGGAATTTGGCAACATTAACGAGGTGGAGAAATTCAAAGGCGGTATGGCCAAGGTTTCGAAGGAAGACCTTGCCGAGCTGGAGGAAAACGAATATTATTTCCATCAAATTATCGGCTGCTCCGTCGTCACTGAAGAAGGCGATACACTGGGCAAGATTACAGACATTTTGACACCCGGCGCCAATGATGTATGGGTCGTTAAGACATCTGCCGGCAAAGAAGTGCTGATTCCGGTGATTGACGACGTTGTACTGGATGTGGACATCGAGCAGCAGCAGGTCAAAATTCATCTGATGGAAGGGTTACTATAGGATGAAGGTCGATGTACTGACGTTATTCCCGGAAATGTTCGAAGGTGTGTTTGGTTCAAGCATTTTGGGCAAAGCCCAGGCAAAAGGGCTGGTTTCCCTGAATGCCGTCAATTTTCGGGACTATGCCAACAACAAACATCATACGGTGGATGATACCCCTTATGGCGGCGGAGGCGGAATGGTGCTTAAGCCTGATCCGATCTTCGCAGCCGTGGAGGATGTCGTGCAGCAGCGGGGACCTGAAGGGAAACGGCCGCGCATCATACTGATGTGCCCGCAAGGAGAGACCTTCACGCAGAAAAAGGCGGAAGAACTCGTGCAGGAGGATCACCTGATTTTTATATGCGGCCATTATGAGGGTTACGATGAACGAATTCGCGAATTCCTCGTCACGGACGAGCTGTCCATTGGGGACTACGTGCTGACTGGAGGCGAATTGCCGGCCATGGTGGCCATTGACAGCATTGCACGACTTATTCCGGGCGTGCTGGGCAATGAAACGAGTGCGGTGACCGATTCGTTCAGCACGGGGCTGTTGGAGTACCCGCATTACACCCGACCGCCGGAATTCAGAGGCATGAAGGTGCCGGATGTGCTGCTGTCAGGACATCATTCGAATATCGAAGCCTGGCGCAGGGAGCAGTCGCTGCTCCGCACGCTGGAGCGCAGGCCGGACCTGCTCGAAACGGCGGAGCTGTCCAAGAAAGAACGCGAGTGGCTGGACAAGCTTCGTTCGAAGAAACAGGAAACCGGATCAGGGGACCGATGATCGGTCCGAAGATTCTCCATAGCGTTGATCAAAAGAGCACATCTTGCATTGGGCAAGGTTGCTCTTTTTTTTGGATAGGTTGTTCTCCCTTTTCTCAAAAATAGGTTGTAAATAATGGTAAAAATGCTTATCGTTGAATGTGAAGTTGATGGACCGAACAAATGGGGAGGCGGAAATGACATGAACGACCAAACGCATGAGGTGGGCAGAGTCGATATCAGCCAAGCAGGCCTGCGCTGCAAAATGCTGCTTGGTGACCTGAACGGCGATGGCAGGTTGGAGATGCTGTTGGTACAAGCCGATGGCGGGATCGATGATCGTTATGTTCCACATCAGGTACGTTGTTTGACGGCGTATGACCTGACCGGAGAGCTTTTATGGCAAGTAGGGTCTCCTGATCCGGATGCAGGCGGACCGGGATCGGATTATCCGGCCCAAATTGCGGACTGGGATGGAGACGGCAGCAATGAAGTGGTTTGTGTCATGGAGAAGCGATTTCTGGTGTTGGACGGGACTACGGGGGAAATCAAAGAAAGCCATGCCTTACCCGGCGAGCAGGCGCATGATTGCATTATTTTGGCGAACCTTACGGGTGAACCACAGAAAATGGACGTTATTTTAAAAGATCGTTATAAAACGATGTGGGCATTGAACCATGAGTTTGAACTGTTGTGGAAGCATGAGGGCAACACCGGGCATTTCCCGTGGGTGTATGACATCGACGGTGACGGGCGGCACGAAGTGATGGCCGGGTATGACATGCTCGATCATGATGGCACGTTACTGTGGTCCTGCAGGGACCTGGAGGATCACGCGGACTGCATCTGGTTTGGCGACGTGGATGGCGATGGAAAGACCGAGATTGTCATCGGGGGAAGCGTGACGGTAATGATGGATCTCCAGGGTAACGAGAAATGGCGTTATACCGGTTCAATCGAATCGCAGCACGTTGCGCTCGGAACGTTTTGCGATGGCCTGAAAGGCTTGCAGGTGGCGGGATTGGACCGTATTGTTCGCGGGGACGAACAGGGTCTTGACGGCATGTTTTTGCTGGATGCTGCGGGTCAAGAAATATGGAAGGAGAACCGGACGACCCGCGGCTGGCTTACGATCATCGAGCCTGTACGTAAGTGGGACGACAGCGGGCTTGATTATATTTTAGCTTATCGCAGGGGAGGGGGCGTGCTCCCGTCATTGATCAACGGAGATATGGAAACGGTTGCATCCTTTGGCAAAGAGGGGTATGCGGTTCATGCGGACCTCTGCCAAAGCGGACGCGAACAGGTCATTATTTACGATGCTCTGGAAGCTGTCATCTATTCGAGCTCCCCGTTAAGCCTAGAACAGGCCCAGACCGAAAGAGCCCAGCCACAGTCCAAACGACTGTATAGCTCGACTCTTTATCCGGGTGGGGAAGTATAATGATCACGATGCGGGATATGCTCTTTGTAGGAGAAGTATATCCAAATGTACAGACATTTCCGAGTGGTTGGAAAAGGAAGAATTAGTCCCTCTTTTGTTCGGGTTGAAGCAATGCGGATAGCTCCGTGTCTGTTGTTACAGTTAACCTTGGAAGCTTCATGGGATTGTCTCCCGGCCGCACAAACCCGGGACGCACCGAGAACGCCATACGGTAACCGTTTTGTTGAAGCTTATAAATCATTTGCGTGCTGGTGTAACCAAAAGGATAAGCCAGATATGGCGTATCGATCCCGGCAATCTCTTTCATCTGCTCGATGTCGCCGTTCAGGAGGGTGGTATCCAGTCCGACCGGTACGCTTTCGCCGCAGCGCATGAAGCCTTTGTGATGAAGGTTGTAAGTATGGCTGTTGAATTCAAATACGTCCGAAGCCGCTTGCATTTCCTGTTTGGATATGAATGATTTCTTGGCCGGATCAAAATGGACGGGACGCTCCTCGATTTTGCTGCCGATCACGAACTGGGAAGCATGAAAATTGTACTTTTTGAGTATGGGATACCCAAGGGTATAGTTGTTCTGATAACCGTCGTCAAAAGTGATAACAATGGATTTTTGAGGCAAGGAAATCTGGCCCTTCACGTATTGTTCCAACTGTTCCAGCGTCACGGTCTGGTATCCTTCATCGTGCAAAAATTTCATGTTTTGCTCAAAAGCCTCGAGAGTGATGATCGATTTGTTGCCTGGTTCGCGATTATCCGCTTTGGGTTCTATGTAATGGTACATCAGTACCGGAACCTCGGTTGCCGTCCCGGGCTGAACCTTAAATGATGGATCGAGTTTCGGAACATTGGAGTAATCCGGATGGGAGATGAGAAATG
Source organism: Paenibacillus sp. FSL W8-0426 (assembly GCF_037969725.1). Classification (NCBI taxonomy): domain Bacteria; kingdom Bacillati; phylum Bacillota; class Bacilli; order Caryophanales; family Paenibacillaceae; genus Paenibacillus; species Paenibacillus sp. FSL W8-0426. Next base: position 2,269,241 of record NZ_CP150203.1, read on the forward strand.
CTTTCCGCTTCACCATGTCCCACGAGGTACATGCCTTATGCGATAAAGCATTGGTGGGATGATTGACTGCATATACGTACAATGTCACAAAACATGTAAGTGCAGCGAGCAGGGCGAGCATGATTTTTTTGATTGGTTTCATAATGACAAAGCTCCTTCTATTGAAAATCCGCGCATCGACAAAGTGCTTGTTGCCGACAAGCTCTATCATAGACGAATGAATCGAAGAGAAAGTTACATTATTGTGATTGCTCCACTTCATGGGGAGCGGATATAAGATGGATTCGGGTGTTTATACAGGTTTTTAAGTTGTGACAAATCATTGTTATCAGAATTTTTGGTTTAATATGCATAATTTTTTGGAGATATCCTTGTGTTTTGAATTTGTGCATGGTACAATATTTCTGTTGTGTGGAATACGGCGGTCCTCTATGGATAATGATGGAGACATCGTAGTCTCCGGAAGAAGTATGAACGCCTGTACGGAAGGAGGGAGTCATAGATGAATATCGTCCAAGCGATTACTCAAGAACAACTTCGCAAGGATGTGCCAAGTTTCCGCCCTGGTGACACTTTGAAAGTGCACGTTAAGGTTATCGAGGGAACTCGTGAGCGTATCCAGTTGTTTGAAGGTGTTGTGATCAAGCGCCGTGGTGGCGGAATCAGTGAGACTTTTACGGTTCGTAAAATTTCTTACGGTGTAGGTGTGGAAAGAACATTCCCGCTTCATTCCCCAAAAATCGATAGAATCGAAGTGGCTCGCCGTGGTAAAGTGCGTCGTGCGAAGCTTTATTATCTTCGTGAACTGCGCGGTAAAGCAGCGAGAATTAAAGAAATTCGTTAATATAACGGATAACGGAGAGGGCTTGGAAACAAGCCCTTTTCGTTTTTGTCTGGGAAAAGTTGAACCGGAGGTACACTTCCGAGTAAAATGGTATAGCGACACATGCGCAAAAGTCCGGGAGGCTTTGTAAAATCAGTTATTTTCGTAAGACATGGGGATAGCATCGCCATACAAATGCACGTAGATGCTTACGTTTCGATTTACATAACTGATGGTCGGCATCACTGCTTGCATGGAAGGACAACGATCGTGAGCGGCAGTATGCTGAATGTGTTATTGGCTGTAAACATGTACCGTGAAGAGAGGAAGATCAGTGATGGAACAAGAAGTTCAACAGGACCACGGCAAACCTGCCGAAGAGAATGGCAGTCGATCCAAGAAAGCCAAAAATGAAATCGTGGAATGGATCAAAGCGATTGCGATTGCATTGGTTTTGGTCGTTTTGATTCGTTGGCTGCTGTTTAAGCCGTTTGTGGTGGACGGGCCTTCGATGCAGCCGAATTTTCATACCGGCGAACGGGTGATCGTCAATGAAATTTTGTACGACATCCGCGAACCGAAACGCGGTGAGGTTATCGTCTTCCACGTGCCTTCGGAAGGCCGCGATTTCATTAAGCGCGTCATTGCCGTTGCCGGCGATACGGTTGAAGTCAAGGGAGATACCGTATTGGTGAATGGAGAAAAAGTGAATGAAACCTACATTCAGGGCGCGATTGATGCTGCGGAAGCAAATGGGGGAACCTACAACGTGAAGGACTTCCCGAATGAGCAGTTCCCTGACGGAAAGGTGCCTGAAGGTCACGTTTTCGTGATGGGGGATAACCGTCCGAACAGTACGGACAGCCGAATGATCGGTTATGTGCCGCTTGGCGATATCGTAGGTCGCGCAGACGTGATTTTCTGGCCGATCAGCGACGTGAAGTGGATTAACTGATCCAGGGATGATTTTTAAGTAAACAACGAGGTGAAGACAAGGTGACGATACAATGGTTTCCAGGTCATATGACCCGAGCCAGACGCCAGATTCAGGATAAGTTAAAGCTGATTGACGTGGTCATCGAACTGCTGGATGCCCGTCTGCCTGTCTCCAGCCGCAATCCGATGATTGACGAAATTTTGCAGGGCAAGCCAAGAATGATTTTGCTGAACAAAGCCGATCTGGCCGATCCGAAAGTGACGCAAGAATGGATTGCCTATTTCAAAGAGGAAGGCATTACTGCATTTCCCGTAGATGCCTCGACAGGCACCAATGTGAAGGATATTCCGGCACAGGCCCGATTGCTGCTGAAAGAAAAGATCGAACGCCAGTTGGCCAAAGGTATGAACCCCAGAGCTATCCGCGCCTTGATCGTGGGCATTCCGAACGTCGGCAAATCGACGCTGATCAACCGGCTTGCCGGACGCAACATTGCGGCAACGGGGGATCGTCCGGGCGTGACCAAAGGGCAGCAATGGATCAAGGTTGGCAAGGAAATGGAATTGCTGGATACACCGGGCATTTTGTGGCCCAAATTTGAGGATCAGAACGTCGGTTATCGCTTGGCGGTAACGGGGGCCATCAAAGAAGAAATTTTGAATGCCGAAGATATCGCCTTTTTTGCCATCGGCTATCTCATGCGTTATTACTGGGAGGCACTTGAAGAGCGTTTTGATCTGCAGGAGTTCTCGCGGAATGCGGACGAGTCGGATGACGTCATTGCCATCATGGAACAGGTCGGACGCAAACGCGGCTGCATCGTCAGCGGCGGGCGCGTGGATCTGGAAAAGGCGTCCCGAACGTTCCTGCGGGAGCTGCGTGCAGGCAAAATGGGGCGGTACTCGATGGAAGCACCATACTAAACCATATGCAAGATGCCGAAAGAATCGGCCGTTACCGGATTGTCGGGAACGGCCGATTTTTGCGTTTTATATTCCCCGGGGCTCTCGATCCGGTCTGACAGATCGAGCGTAAATTCAAATAGGGGCAGATTTTGTTCGGCAGGCTTGCAAAAGATGGAAATGGGTCTTACATATATTCAGCGTATTTCCATGCATGGTATGATGAAGAGCAGGGCTGTTCGTGGGAACGAGGGACAGGATATATTCAATTTTAAGCATAAGTGACCGATAAAATAAGAAATTGATCGTGACGGGATGAACGGGCAGAACGAGTCTGGAGAAGCGAGGCATTGCCTAAAACGTTCTGAAGGAAATCTGCATCGGAAGCGGCTGCCGATCCCCGGACTCCCCTTTAAACCATATTTTGTGAAAACAATTGAAAGGATATGGCGTCTAAAGAAAATAGGGTGCCGTAACCGCATATATGATTTGCCAGGAACAAGCATGGGCAGAGGAGAGGATATGAAGTGACTGAAAATATGGAGTTTGACGAGCTGATTCATCAGCATGCCCGAACTGAACCCGCACATAACGATGCAGACAGCGATTCGACGGACTTGCTGTTCTATGAACGGGAATATTGGGCAAGCGGTTTTGAACACATTGCCGGCATCGATGAGGTGGGGCGCGGCTGCCTGTTCGGGGACGTGGTCACTGCGGCGGTGATTTTGCCGCTAGGACTGATTCTGGAGGGCGTGAACGATTCGAAAAAGCTGTCCGAGAAAAAACGCGATGCCTTGTATGAAATCATCATGGAAAACGCAGTGTCCGTCGGGGTAGGATTCGTGGACGCGGAAACGATTGATCGCATCAATATCAAGCAGGCGACCAGGCTGGCCATGAAGCGGGCTGTTGATGCGCTTGACCAGACGCCGGACTATTTGCTGGTGGACGCCGAAAAAGTGGATGTTCAGATCCCGCAGTTGTCGATCGTTAAAGGGGACGCGAACAGCCAATCCATCGCGGCAGCGTCCATTATAGCCAAGGTGACCCGCGATCGGCTGTGCCAAGGGGAATGGAACAGGTTATATCCGGACTATGGTTTGGCTGTACATAAGGGCTACGCCACGAAATTTCATCGGGAGCAAATCATGCTTCTTGGCGCTACGCCAATGCATCGCAGAAGCTTCTTGGGCAATTTGATCGGGGAGCAGCCTACATTGTTTTAATCTAGAAGCACGAAAGGAGGGGGAATCATGAATATCAGCTCGATGATTCGCGGAATTTTAGGGGATAGCAAGCCTGGAAATGCCAAGCCGCTTGAACTCAAGGAAGGCCAAGTGGTACGGGGGTCGGTCGTCAGCGTCTCGGAGGACGGCGGAGATGCCGTCCTGCAAATTCAGGGAGTTCAGGTGCGGGCAAAGCTGGAAACACCGCTTCGTGCGGGTGAAACGACGCTGCTGCAAGTGCAGCCGCCCGGTGAAAACGGCATGACGGTGATGAAGCCGCTGGCCGGTTCGTTGTCTGAACTGCCGCAGGCTTCCATGAATCAATTGCTGCAGGACGTAGGCCTGCCGGACACAAAAGGCAATCGGGAGCTGCTGATCGCGATGCAGCGCAGCGGATTGCCCTTGACCAAGGATAATGTGACCCTGGTTCAAAACATGCTTGCGGCCAAACCCGCCCAAGTTCCGGCAGAGGAATGGGTTCAGGCGACGGGAATTGCATTTCAGAGAGGATTGCCGGTGACGGCGGAAACGGTCAAAGGATTGCATCAGGCCGTGTTTGGGCCGCCGCTGCATCAACTGTTAAGCGGTTTGACGGAGCAGCTCGAATCAATGTTGTCGCAGATGTCTGGCAAAACGCCGGGGAAGAATGGAGAGGCGAACGGCAAGGTTGTGGCTCCGACGACGGCTGCACCGATGACGGGCAGTGCGGAAGCTGCGGATAACGGGACCGCAGCAGGCGGAAGTCGCGCTGCCGGAGGACCGGCTGCGGCAGCGCAACAGGCGGGGGCGGCTCCGGCGGGCGCGGCGACAACGGTAAATGGAGCCGGAGAGGCTCCGGCAGCTGCGGCGAAGCCGGGGACGCAGCCGGGCGTGCCCGGGACCGAAGCCGGAGGCGCGAAGGCAGGGACGGTGGCCGGCGGCACTGAGAACGCCGGCAAAGGCGGTATTCCGGCAGGCACCGGAATACCGGGATCGAGTCCGCAAGATATGGATGCGGACTCGCCGGGGTTGGGCCGTCCGGCGGGAACCGGGACGGCAGGTGAAGCAGCTGGCCGCGTGATCGACGGCCAGGCCGGGGCGGCCGGGCGTGCAGCCGGCCGCGGGGAAGGGCCTGCCGCAGCCGGGGCAGGCCCGGTATCGCCTGCTGCGGCGCAGGCAGCGCCAGCAGCGCCTACGGCAGCGGAGCTGGCGCCCCGGCTGCTGGCGCTGCTGGATGCGCTGCGCGGCGCATCCACGGCCGCACCGGCACAGCCAGGTGCGGCGTCCCAGGCCGCCCCTGCCGCGCAGCAGGGCGGCCAAGCGGCTGCGGCTGCCGGAGGCTCGCCGCAGCCCGTGCCAGCCGGCGCGGATGCGCCGCCGGCTGGCCCCGCCGCAGCCCCTGCGGGCGCTGCGGCAGGGCACGCGCCTGTCACCCACGAGGGGGACCCGTGGGTGGGGCGCGTGCTGAAGCTGCTCGGTGCGGAGCACGAGCAGCAGGCCGTGCACGGCGCGGCTGCGCAAGCGCGCGCCGGAGAGGCGGCGAGTCCGGCTGGCGCGGACTCGCTGAAGGGCCTGCTGCTGCAGCTTGCAAGCAGCGATGGAGCTCCGGCGGCTCTGAAGGATGCCGCCGTCCAAGCCGTTCAATATCTTACCGGTCAGCAGCTGCTGCTGACGACGGACCGGAATTCTACGTTTGCGCAGATGCACTGGTTTATCCCGATAATCGGTCCCGACGGTGAAGAGACGGCTTCCGTACAAATCCAGTCCCGCCGGGGACAACGCGGCGAGCTGGATGCAGCAAATTGCCGGCTGTGGTTTGACCTCAACATGAAAAACCTTGGTCCTACGCTCGTGGACGTACAGGTCGTTAACCATATCGTCAGTTTGCGGGTACTTAACGATCGGGAAGGGATGGGACCGCTGCTGGAAGGCGGACGACAACTCATCCATCAGGCGCTTGATCAGCTGGGGTATCAGCTGCTAAGCTTCCGGACGGAGCCTTGGCCTGCAGATAAAGAGCCTGGAGGCGAACGGAAAATTAGCGCTTCGGATTATAGTCCTGACCGGTACAAAGGGGTGGACGTGAAAATATGAAGGATGAGGTTCAGCCCACGGGGTTGTCCAAAAAAGCCGTTGCGCTGAAATACATTCCGGGAGAGACGGATGCTCCCGTTGTTGTAGCCAAAGGACGAGGCAAAGTTGCGGAAGCCATTCTGGAAAAGGCAAAAGAAAACGGGGTTCCCGTTCAGGAGGACGCCGCCCTGGTGGAAGTGTTGTCCAAACTCGATTTGGACGAGCAGATTCCTGCCGAGCTGTATCAACTGGTGGCGGAAATATTGACTTATATTTACCGTGCCGATCGAATGGCTTCTGCGCAAGAGGATGGAGACGCATGGTAAACGACAAGTCGAATCCATCCAAGGCAATCAGGCTTACGCGCCAACAAAAAGGCAGAATTGGAGAAGAGGCGGCTTTAGCTTGGCTCAAGGAGCAAGGATACCTGATTCTGGAACGCAATTGGCGTTGTCGAAGCGGCGAGATTGATATCATCGCGCAAATGGATGGGCTGGTCATTTTTGTGGAAGTACGGAGTCGAAGCCATGTCTCCAAATTCGGAACGCCCCTAGAATCGGTAGATGCCCGTAAAATGCAGCAGGTTCGTTCAACGGCTGCGGTTTATCTGCAAAGCCGGGAGACGGCATCTCAGCCGCAAGTTCGTTTTGACGTGGTCGCTGTGATGCTGGATCATCGCGGAACGACCGTTTCGGTGAATCATATCGTCAATGCGTTCTGAGAGGCCATGGTGTGACCAAGCGGCACATACGCATAAGAGAATTTGATAGAGGCATGTCCGAGGCAGAATCCTTGTCACTCGGACCAAGCCTCTTTTTGTTGTAGGTATTTTGAATATGCTCGCTGGCTGGGTGTATAATGGAGCAGCATGGCGTACGATTTAAAAAACAGGAAATGATCTCGCATATTTGATTGCCGGACTTCGATCTCAAACCCATTACCATATCATTGGCAGGAGGTATCCTATTTTTATGAACCATTCCATTCAAACCCATAACGTTGTAAGAGAGACCATTCAAAACCGCCGTACCGTCAAAAAATTCAAACAAGAAGCGGTTCCGACTTCCACGATCGTTGAGCTGCTGGACACGGCCGTGTGGGCACCGAACCACAAATTGCGGGAGCCATGGAGATTTGTGCTTTTCAACGGCGAGGGCAAACAGAAGCTTGCCGATGCCATCGATGCAGAGATGGGCGAAGACAACAAGTTTTCGGCCAATATCAAACAAGTGCCTGCCGTGCTTCTGGTAGTATTGAAAGAGGACCCAAGGCAAAACGTATGGGACGAGGATTTCGCAGCCGTGAGTGCACTGGTGCAAAACTTTATGCTGGCCGCCTGGAGTGAGGAAATCGGAACGTTCTGGGTAACGAAGCCGTTCCTTTACGCTCCGAAATTCCGCGAATTATTGGATATTGAGCCGGGGGAAAAAATTATCGGTATGGTTTATCTCGGGTATCCCGAAGTGATTCCACCTGCCCGGGAGCGGACGCCGGCCAAAGAAAAATTAACGCTGTTCGAATAATCTTCGCGAAGGCGATGAGAATAGTGTAACAGCTTCTACTGCTGAGTCTCATTGGTTAAACGCGCAAATCATAATTAGCCCCAGCTTTCTAGCAGCCTTCGGTCATGAAGGTTTCATAAAGCAAGGGGCTTTTTTGCGTTGAATTTTCCTGGGTTAAGCCTTGTATCCCTTCAAATCAAAACAGGTTCATATCCAACTGCCGATATTGAATGGCTTCAGCGACATGTGCCGTCAAGATGACGCCTTCGTGATCGAGATCGGCGATCGTTTGCGCCATTTTGATGATCCGGTCATGGGCGCGCATGCTTAAATGCAATGCTTGCAACGTATGCTGCAACAACTGCTCTGCTTCTTCAGGCAGCCGTACAGAACGCCGAAGCAGCCTGCCGGAAAGCTGGCTGTTCCAGCGAATGCCGCTTCCGGCATAGCGTTTTGCCTGGATTTGATGGGCACGCACGACATTGGCCTGCATTTCGGCGGATGTGGGAGAAGGCGCAGAATGTTTCCATTCGCCGGGTGGCGGCACTTCAATCTGAAGGTCGATTCGATCCAGCAGCGGTCCGGAAATTTTGGCACGGTAAGCCGCGACGCGAGACGGAGGGCAGATGCAGCGTTGTTCCTCGCCTCTGGCGGTTAAATACCCGCACGGACATGGGTTCATGGAACAAGCGAGCATGAACTGGGCAGGGAAGGTGAAGGCAGCCCTCGCCCGGCTTATGGTCACCTTATGATCCTCGAGCGGCTGCCGCAACACTTCAAGCACCTGACGATGAAATTCCGGAAGCTCGTCAAGAAACAGAATGCCCCTGTGGGCCAAACTGACTTCTCCGGGCTTGGGTATGCCGCTTCCTCCAATCAAACCCGACGTCGATATCGTATGATGGGGCGAACGGTAGGGCCGTTCTGTCACAAGTCCCGATGCGGCTTCTTTCAGTTTGCCCGCAGCGCTCAAAATTTTGGTCACTTCCAGCGCTTCTTCGTCAGATAATGGCGGGAGGATGGTTGGAAGCCGCTTGATCAGCATCGTTTTGCCCGTCCCGGGAGGTCCAACGAGCAAAATATTATGCATCCCGGCAGCAGCGATCATGAGCGCCCGTTTGGCATGATGCTGCCCAAGAACGTCGGCGTAGTCATCGCGTAATGCTGCGGATGCGGCATGTTGTCCGAAATCCATTGGCCCCGTGCCATTGGCAGGAGATTCGAGATGCGCATAGTTATGCAGCTCCACCGGACCTGCGTCCGGCGTGGTTCCTCTGCCTTCGGAACCGGGCTCATGTGCATTCGGAGCGATATGCTGAAGATGCCGAATACCATGCACCTGTATTCCGCTGATCAGCGAGCCTTCCGCAAGATTATCGGCAGGCAGGATCACGGAGGTAAAGCCTTGCCGTTTGGCCAGATCAACCATGGCGAGCACGCCGGGAACGGGCCTGACCGATCCGTCCAGAGCCAGCTCGCCCACAATTAATGTTCGTTCTTCTGCTGGAAGCACCAATTGTCCGCTGGTTACGAGAAGGGCGATGGCAATCGCGAGGTCGAACGAGGAGCCTTCCTTGCGAAGGTCCGCCGGCGCCAGATTGATGGTGATGCGCTGCAACGGATACTGGTACCCGCAGTTTTTGATGGCGGCACGAACCCGTTCGACAGCCTCGCGGATCGCCGAGTCCGGCAAACCTATAATCGCGGTAAGCGGCAGGCCGTTGGACAAGTCTGTCTCCACTTCGATGAGCATCCCGTCGATGCCGTACAGACAGGCGCTGTGCAATTTTCCGTACATAAAAAGAAACACCCCATTTCGTGTGTTGGCTGCGCATAAAGCGGCCGATTCGCGAATGAAGGTGCTTCCTAATCATCTATTAAGCATTGTATATAAAAGGAAACCGAGCGTCAACTCCGATTCGGAACCATACTGCGGATCAATCCGGCCGGTTTCCTGAACAGCCGTACATTTCGTATTTCCGTATTCGCAAAAAGAGTAGGCCGGCGAGCAAGATTCCGGGCATATCCTTTGAAATGGTTATTACAGTACGTTCAACTCAACGTCGATGTTGCCCCGTGTAGCCCGGGAATAAGGACATGCTTGATGTGCCGCCTCGACCAGCTTCTCCGCAGTGGCTTTGTCCACGCCTTTTGCCAGTACGTCCAGCGTAACCGCGATGCCAAAACCGCCGTCCTCGACTTTGCCGAAATGAACGGTAGCCGTTACCTCGGAGCCTTCCAGCTTGATTTTTTGCATGCGTGCAACCATGTTGAGCGCACTATCGAAACAAGCCGCGTAACCTGCTGCAAACAGCTGCTCCGGGTTAGTGCCTTCTCCGCCGGCACCGCCCATTTCTTTCGGTGTACGGACATCCAAGCGCAGCTCAGGAACGGAGGACTCGACGTAGCCATTGCGGCCGCCTACTGCTTTCACTGTGGTTTCATACATTTTTTGTTGGATCGTCATCATGATATATCGCTCCCTGTTTTATTATTATATTTTACACAATTCAATTTATCACAATTAAATAGAAAAGTAAAATAATTTGTGTTCAATTATTCTGTTTTATTTTTAATTTGTGATAATATAGAGGTTAGATTCCTGAATCATGTAACACGATTGTTAGGAATGAATGTTTATATAGGCAGGTGAGAGCAACGGATGCAGGAAGACGTTTTGAAGCTGGATAACCAATTATGTTTTGCGATATATGCTTGTTCACGCGAAATTACAAAGATGTATCAGCCTTATCTCGAAGAGCTTGGCGTAACCTATTCGCAATATCTTGTCATGCTCGTGTTGTGGGAGCGCGGAGAATGTACGGTGAAAGAGATCGGCGAGGCGCTGTATCTGGATTCGGGGACGTTGACCCCTTTGCTGAAACGATTGCAATCGGCCGGCCTCATCCATCGTGAACGTTCCGCACAGGATGAACGCAAGGTGCTGATTACGCTGACAGACCCGGGCCGGGAGCTTCGTCAAAAAGCTTTGATGATCCCGGCTTCCATCCAGGGCGATGCTTGCTTGAACAACGCCGAATTTCAGACGTTGCTTGATCAATTCAAGGGGCTGCTTCAAAGGGTGCACGAGACGAACATGAAAGAAGCAAAAAAATAAAGCATCATCCATGACCAAGAAGAGCCTTCGGTAAAAAACCGGAGGTTTTCCAGTTTTATCCAAGTATTCACATTGCGGAATCAAATCCATATCAAAATGCTGTCTATTCACAGCCACATTTTTAAGGAAAGCGTTTTAAAAACATGTTACAATGGACTGGGTTTAAGTAAAAAAAGTCAACAATTGTCTTTTGTTCGTCATCATAACCCGCCTTGTTGCAGTCATGTTGATAGGAGGATTCGAGAATGAATATCCATGAATATCAAGGAAAAGAAGTACTGAAACAGTATGGAGTTGCCGTACCCAACGGGAAGGTTGCTTATACAGTCGATGAAGCGGTTGAAGCCGCAGAGGCACTGGGCAGTCCGGTGACTGTAGTCAAAGCGCAAATTCACGCCGGAGGCCGCGGAAAAGCAGGCGGCGTAAAGGTAGCGAAAAGCACGGATGAAGTTCGTGCCTATGCATCCGAGATTTTGGGGAAAGTGCTGGTTACTCACCAGACTGGACCGGAAGGCAAGGAAGTCAAACGCCTTTTGATCGAAGAGGGCTGCGATATCCGCAAAGAGTATTACGTCGGGGTAGTTGTAGACCGGGCCACAGGACGCGTCGTTATGATGGCATCCGAAGAAGGCGGTACCGAGATTGAAGAAGTGGCGGCGGCAACGCCGGAGAAAATCTTCAAAGAAGTGATCGATCCTGCCATCGGATTGCAGGTCTTCCAGGCACGCAAGCTGGCATACAGCATCGGCATCCCGAATGAGCTGGTTAATAAAGCCGTGAAGTTCATGGTTGCGTTGTACACAGCATTTGTCGAAAAAGATTGTTCCATTGCAGAGATCAATCCGCTCGTTGTTACGGGAGATGGAAACGTTATCGCATTGGACGCGAAGTTGAATTTCGATTCCAACGCATTGTTCCGCCACAAGGATATTCAGGAACTGCGCGACTTGGACGAAGAAGACGAGAAGGAAATCGAGGCTTCCAAATATGATCTCAGCTACATAGCGCTGGATGGCAACATCGGCTGTATGGTAAATGGCGCGGGACTGGCGATGGCGACGATGGACATTATCAAATATTACGGCGGAGACCCGGCCAACTTCCTGGACGTTGGTGGCGGCGCAACGACGGAGAAAGTCACCGAAGCGTTTAAGATCATTCTGTCCGATGCCAAGGTCGAAGGTATTTTCGTTAACATTTTCGGCGGGATCATGCGCTGTGACGTCATTGCCAATGGCGTGGTTGAAGCCGCGAAGCAGCTCGGCCTGACGAAACCGCTTGTCGTTCGCCTTGAAGGAACCAACGTGGAATTGGGCAAACGTATTCTGGGCGAATCCGGATTGAATATCGTTCCAGCCGATTCCATGGCCGACGGCGCACAAAAAATTGTTGCCCTCGTCAAATAAGTTCATTCCTTGGTACCGGAGCCATGTCCGGGACATGAAAAATAACCGTAAGGGGATGTGAAGCAACGTGAGTATTTTGGTCGATAAAAATACAAAAGTCATTACACAAGGCATTACGGGTTCAACAGGAATGTTCCATACGAAGGGCGCTTTGGATTACGGAACCCAAATGGTCGGCGGCGTCACGCCGGGCAAAGGCGGAACGAATGTGGACATCACGCTGGAGAACGGCGAGGTCGTAAGCCTTCCGGTTTACAATACGGTTCTTGAAGCTAAAGAAGCGACAGGAGCGACGGCAAGCGTAATCTATGTGCCGCCGGCGTTTGCTGCGGATTCCATCATGGAAGCCGTGGATGCCGAGCTGGATCTGGTGATCTGCATCACCGAGGGCATTCCGGTCCTTGACATGGTGAAGGTTTCCCGATTCATGGAAGGCAAAAAGACGGTCCTGATCGGCCCTAACTGTCCGGGCGTGATTACGCCGGGAGAATGCAAAATCGGAATCATGCCGGGGTACATCCATAAACCAGGACATGTGGGCGTAGTATCCCGCAGCGGAACATTGACGTATGAGGCCGTACACCAGCTGACAACTCGTGGCATCGGTCAATCCTCCGCCGTTGGGATTGGTGGGGACCCTGTCAAAGGTTCCGAGTTCATCGATATTCTGAAACGCTTTAACGAAGATCCTCAGACTCATGCCGTGATCATGATCGGTGAAATCGGAGGGACTGCGGAAGAAGAAGCAGCCGAGTGGGTTCGCGACAATATGACCAAGCCGGTGGTAGGTTTCATTGGCGGCGTAACTGCGCCTCCGGGCAAACGCATGGGCCATGCCGGAGCAATCATTTCCGGTGGTAAAGGCACGGCGAAGGAAAAAATCGCAAAACTCGAATCTTGCGGCATCAAAGTTGCGCCGACGCCATCCGAGATGGGTTCGACGCTCGTAAGCGTGCTCGAAGAAAAAGGCATTTTGAATTTGTGCACGACACATTAAAACTTTCCCGTTATAATAGAAGAAACGATGCTCAAAAAATGAGTTTATTTGGGTTATCGACGATATTGTGACACGGAAGGTAAGCAACCTTTTGTCCCTCATCCGGACGAAGGGTTGCTTTTTTGCGTTTTTTTGTCGCAAACAGGAAGGATTACATTTCACGACAAAGTAAACGCTTGCAATCCGGGGTCACTTGCCACACAATATGAGGGAAGCTTTTTTCCCTCCAGCGGGAGGAAGTATACATATGAAAGATAAATGGATTTTATTCGGATTGCATGAAATGGAGGGCATTGGACGGAAAACGATCTCCAAGCTGATGTCCGGTGAGCACAAACTGGCAGACATGCTCGATTTTCGTAAAGAGGATTGGTTAAAGGCCGGGCTGAGAACGGATCAGGCACTCCGTTTGGTCGAACGATTAAATCGAAGCTGGATCGAGGAGAGACGAGAGCAGGTTTATAAACTGGGAATTCGGGTGATTACGTATCTGGATGGTGAGTATCCCATATTATTGAAGGAAACGGGATCGCCGCCTTGGGTATTATATGGCATTGGAGATATGGGTTTGCTATGTTCGGATTCTATTGCCATGGTGGGCACGCGAATGCCGACCGTATATGGCCGCAAAATCGGCGAGAAGCTGGCTGGTGATTTATGCCATGCAGGCTTGACGGTGATAAGCGGGTTGGCCAGAGGCATTGATAGCGTATGTCATGAAGCGGCCTTGCGTGCAGATGGCAAAACCATCGCCGTTTTCGGAACAGGCATCGATCAGATCTATCCGGCCGAAAATCGTGGATTAGCCGCAAAAATTGCTGAAAAAGGACTGCTGCTGTCGGAATACCCGCCAGGCACCAAAGCGCGGCAAGGACTGTTTCCCGAACGCAACCGAATTATTGCCGGACTAAGCCTGGGGACGCTTGTTGTCGAGGCCGACCTTCGCAGCGGCTCGCTCATTACCGCAGACGCAGCCCTGGAAGCCGGTCGGGATGTATTTGCTGTTCCGGGACCGATCACTTCCCCGAAGAGCAGAGGAGCCCATAATTTGATTCGTCAGGGCGCCAAATTGGTCACATCCGTTAACGATCTGTTGGAAGAATATCAAATGGGCTTGCCAAATCCCGAACAACTTCCTTACAATAGAGGTCGTTCAACGAAGAAAGGCGAAGGGATTGCACAAGCGATATTTCCCGAAACAAGTCTTTCTTCCGACGAGCAACGCGTCATCACTCTGCTGGAGCATGAGGAGCAGTCTCTGGACCAGCTTGTGGAACGGCTGGGTTGGGATTTTGGACATTTGCATTCAGTTCTGTTATCTTTAATCATAAAAAAGCAGATTAACCAATTACCTGGGTCAAGGTATGTGAGGGTATGACGACGCTGCAGCTGCTGCAGTGTGTGAACATAAACGTTATGAGAAGTTAGTTAGATTGGATGAGTTCGCTTGTTTTAGCAGCTCGTCACTGAGAGGAGGATGAACCTATGGCGGATTCACTCGTTATCGTGGAGTCGCCCTCAAAGGCGAAGACGATTGGCAAATATTTGGGCAGCAAGTTCATCGTAAAGGCTTCGATGGGACATGTGCGCGATTTGCCGAAGAGTCAGATCGGCGTTGAGGTTGAAAATGATTTTAATCCGAAATATATTACGATCCGCGGCAAAGGTTCTGTTCTGAAAGAACTCAAGGATGCACGCAAAAAGGTGAAAAAAGTGTATCTCGCAGCTGACCCGGATCGCGAAGGTGAAGCGATAGCCTGGCATTTGGCCCATGCGCTTGAACTGGATGACACCGAGGATTGCAGGGTTGTTTTCAACGAGATTACGAAGCAGGCCGTGAAGGATGCTTTCAAAACCCCGCGCAAAATCAACATGGACTTGGTGAATGCCCAGCAAGCGAGAAGGATTCTTGATCGTCTTGTCGGGTACAAGATCAGCCCGCTATTATGGAAGAAAGTCAAAAAGGGACTATCGGCAGGACGAGTTCAGTCGGTAGCCGTCAAAATCATCTTGGATCGGGAAAATGAAATCAATGATTTCATTCCCGAAGAGTACTGGAGCATTACTGCCAAGCTGACGGCAGACGGCAGCCCTTTCGAAGCCAAGTTTCATCAGTTGAATGGCGTAAAAACCGAGCTTGGCAGCGAGGCAGAGGTTCAGGCTGTGCTTAAACAGATCGAAGGCGCTCTTTTTACAGTCAAGGAAGTAAAAGAGAAGGAACGCAGCCGCAACCCATCTGCCCCGTTTACGACGAGTTCCCTGCAGCAGGAAGCGGCCCGGAAGCTCAATTTCAGGGCATCCAAAACGATGTCCGTTGCCCAACAGCTCTATGAGGGCGTTGACCTTGGCAAAGAGGGCACCGTGGGTCTTATCACGTATATGCGTACCGACTCCACTCGAATTGCTGCATCCGCGCAGGAAGAAGCCAAAGATTACATCATCAGCAAGTATGGCGATGCCTTTGTGCCGGAAACTCCCCGCAACTATGCGAAAAAGGCTGCCAATGCGCAGGATGCGCACGAAGCGATTCGGCCTACCTCCATTTTGCGCGATCCGGATTCCATCAAGTCGTTTATGAGCCGTGACCAGTTCAGGCTGTATAAGCTGGTTTGGGAACGCTTCGTGGCGAGTCAAATGGCTTCTGCCATTCTGGATACCCTGTCGGTAGATATCGCTGTGGGAGACGCCACGTTTCGGGCGGCTGGTTCGAAAGTCCGCTTCCAGGGATTCATGAAGGTGTACGTGGAAGGCAATGACGACGGTACAACTGAAGAGGATCGTTTGCTTCCGCCGCTGAAAAGCGGTGATGTGCTCGAAAAGCAAGAGATCGAACCGAAACAGCATTTTACGCAGCCGCCGCCGCGGTATACGGAAGCAAGGCTCGTTCGCACGTTGGAAGAGCTGGGTATAGGGCGTCCAAGTACGTATGCGCCAACGCTGGAAACGATCCAGAAACGCGGATATGTCGCGATCGAAGAAAAGAAATTTATGCCGACCGAGCTTGGTGAGCTGGTTATTGAGCAAATGGAGGAGTTTTTCCCGGAAATTCTGGATGTCGAGTTTACGGCCAACATGGAGGGGGATCTCGACCATGTGGAGGAAGGCACGGAAGATTGGGTGAAGGTCCTCGCCGAATTCTATGAATCGTTCGAGAAGCGCCTTGAATTTGCCGAAGAAGAAATGAAGGAAATCGAGATCGAAGATGAAGTCTCGGATGAAACATGCGAAAAATGCGGCAAACCGATGGTTTACAAGCTGGGTCGTTTCGGGAAATTTTTGGCATGCTCCGGCTTTCCGGATTGCCGAAACACGAAACCGATCGTCAAGGATATCGGCGTAACTTGTCCAAAATGCAAGGAAGGTCATGTCGTGGAACGGCGCAGTAAAAAAGGACGGGTGTTTTACGGCTGCGACAGATATCCGGAGTGCGACTTCGTATCCTGGGATAAACCGTCTGCCAAGCCGTGCCCTAGCTGCGGTTCCATGATGGTTGAGAAGCGCAACAAGCAGGGAACTCGCCTGCAGTGTACTTCATGTGATCATCAGGAGCCCGTGGAGGAGCCGGAAGAAGAATCAGCGCAATAGCATAGATGGGGGTAAATGATTTTGAGTAATGAACAACAAGTGACTGTGATTGGTGCCGGATTGGCCGGTACGGAAGCGGCCTGGCAAATCGCAAGCCGCGGGGTGCGCGTGAAGCTTTATGAAATGAGACCCGTAGTGAAAACGCCTGCACATCACACGGATAAATTCGCCGAACTGGTATGCAGTAATTCGCTTCGTGCCAATGGGTTGACCAATGCGGTCGGCGTCCTGAAGGAAGAAATGCGCATGCTGAACTCGCTGGTGCTTGCAGCTGCAGACCGCCATGCAGTACCTGCTGGCGGTGCGCTTGCCGTTGACCGGGACGGGTTTTCGGGTGAAATTACATCTACGCTGCACAATCATCCGCTGATCGAAGTGGTGAACGAAGAGTTAACCGCGATTCCGGAGGATGGCATTGTGGTTGTGGCTACCGGCCCGCTGACTTCGCCTGCATTGTCCGAGCAGATCAAAGCGCTTATGGGCGAGGAATATTTTTACTTTTACGACGCGGCTGCGCCGATTATCGAAAAAGATTCCATCGACATGAACAAAGTATATCTTGCATCCCGCTATGACAAAGGCGAGGCGGCATATCTGAACTGTCCGATGACCGAAGAGGAATTCGACACGTTCTACGAGGCGCTGATTACGGCTGAAGTCGCTCAATTGAAAGAATTCGAGAAGGAAATTTATTTCGAAGGCTGCATGCCGATTGAAGTCATGATGAAACGGGGAAAACAAACCGCGCTGTTCGGACCGATGAAACCGGTTGGCCTCGTCAACCCGCATACAGGGACGCTGCCGCACGCAGTCGTTCAGCTGAGACAGGACAATGCTGCAGGCACGCTGTACAATCTCGTAGGCTTCCAGACCCATCTGAAATGGGGAGAACAAAAGCGGGTATTCTCGCTGATTCCTGGTTTGGAAAATGCGGAATTCGTGCGTTATGGAGTCATGCACCGAAACACGTTCATCAACTCGCCGAAGCTGCTTCACCCGACCTATCAATTCAAAGGGCGTTCCAACCTGTTCTTCGCCGGCCAAATGACCGGGGTTGAAGGGTATGTGGAATCCGCGGCATCCGGACTGATTGCCGGTATGAATGCAGCCAAGCTTGCGCTGGGTCAGGATATGGCTGTGCTGCCTGCGGAAACGACGCTGGGAAGCATGGCTCAATACATTACCACTGCCGATTTCAAGCATTTTCAGCCGATGAACGCGAATTTTGGTTTGCTGCCGAAATTGGCTCAGAAAATTCGCAACAAAAAAGAAAAAAATGAAGCTCTTGCTCAGCGTGCACTGGACGGCATTGCCCGTTTTGCGGCTGAGGAGGGCCTGACGGTTCCTGGACGCGTTTAAATCATACGTAGGAGGCTTATATCATGGACATGTCATTTCACGCGACGACGATCTGTGCTGTGCGCCATAATGGCAAAGCCGCGATTGCCGGGGATGGGCAGGTGACCATGGGACAGAGCGTGGTCATGAAACAAACGGCCAAAAAGGTGCGACGTTTGTACCGGGGGCAGGTCGTTGCCGGTTTTGCGGGATCTGTAGCTGACGCTATTACCTTGTTTGAAAAATTCGAAGGCAAGCTGGAGGAGCATCACGGCAATCTGCAGCGGGCTGCCGTTGAGCTCGCCAAGGATTGGCGTCAGGATCGGATTTTGCGCAAGCTGGAGGCTTTGTTGATCGTGATGGATCATAGCGGCATGCTCCTTATTTCCGGCGGTGGCGAAATTATCGAACCGGATGACGACGTCATTGCAATCGGATCGGGGGGGAACTTTGCTTTGTCAGCAGCAAGAGCATTGAAACGTCATGCCACGGATCTGGAAGCAAAGGATATCGCCAGGGAGGCGCTTCAAATTGCCTCAGAGCTATGCGTGTATACCAATAACAACATTATTGTCGAAGAGCTGTAATGTAACCCCGCAAGCGAGAACCTGGGTCGAAGGTTTGTTTCAAGCGCTATGCGGGGTTACCCCTAGTTTTGGATAAAAGTTAAGATGCCGGAAAAAATCCGGCATAATGGCAGGAGGGAACCGGAATGCAAACTCAATCGTTAACCCCAAGACAAATCGTAGCAGAGCTGGATAAGTACATTGTAGGACAGAAGCAGGCGAAGAAATCGGTGGCGGTTGCGCTTCGCAACCGTTATCGACGGAGCCTGCTGCCTGAACACACCCAGGACGACATCGTACCGAAAAACATTTTGATGATCGGCCCGACCGGGGTCGGAAAAACGGAAATCGCGCGCCGCTTGGCCAAACTGGTAGGCGCTCCTTTCGTGAAAGTGGAAGCTACGAAATTTACGGAAGTAGGTTATGTCGGCCGCGATGTCGAATCCATGGTCCGTGATCTGATCGAAACGTCCCTGCGCATGGTGAAACAGGAGCGTACGGAAAAAGTGAAGGATAAGGCTGAGGAAGCCGCCAATGAGCGAATCGTACATATTTTGGCGCCTTCGACGTCCCGTTCTAAAAACCAGCGTAATCCGTTCGAAATGATCTTTGGCAACAATTCGAGCCAGGAAGACGAACAGGAAGATCGCCAAACCGATTCCGGGCTTGCGGAAAGACGGCGGAAAATCAAATTCGACCTGTTGTCAGGCAAATTGGAAAACGAAATTATCGAAATCGATGTCGAGGATACGACGCCTTCCATGATGGATATGTTTGCCGGGCAGGGGAATGATCAGATGGGCATGAACATGCAAGAGATGTTTGGCAGCCTGCTGCCCCGCCGCACCAAAAAACGCAAGCTGGCCATCAAGGAAGCGCGCAAGGTGCTGACCCAGGAAGAAGCGGGCAAACTGATCGATATGGATGATGTCACCCAAGAATCGGTCCGTCGGGCAGAACAAACGGGGATCATTTTTATCGACGAAATTGACAAAGTAGCCAGCCAAGGGCGCGGGAGCGGCCCGGACGTCTCCAGGGAGGGTGTACAGCGCGACATTCTGCCGATTGTCGAGGGTTCGACGGTGATGACCAAATATGGGCCCGTCAAAACGGATTATATCCTCTTTATCGCAGCTGGCGCATTTCATGTCGCGAAGCCGTCGGATCTCATTCCGGAGCTGCAGGGACGTTTTCCGATTCGCGTGGAGTTGGATAGCTTGACGCTTGAAGAATTCGTATCCATTCTGACAGAACCTAAAAATGCGTTAACGAAGCAATATGTCGATTTGTTGCGAACGGAAGATATTGAGATCGAGTTTTCAGCCGAAGCCATTCGGGAGATCGCAAAGCTTGCCGTGTCCGTAAACCAGAACACCGAGAATATCGGTGCTCGCCGTCTGCACACCATTCTGGAGAAGCTGCTGGAGGATTTATCCTTTGAGGCCCCTGAGCTGACGCTGGAGCGCATGCTCATTACACCGGAGTATGTTCGGGAAAAACTCGGCGATATTGCACAGGATCGCGATTTAAGTCAGTACATTCTATAAGGGAAAAGACACGCACCGGGCGAATGTCCCAATGCGTGTCTTTTTTTTGAAGCTTCGCATATAATTTCGACATTTTTGTTACATAGCAGCTAATGTTTAACAACGTTTTAACCGATAATAGAGTAAAAGCACGATGGGACATGCCGAAATATAGGACTTGTGAAGCAGATCAAGGAGATTGTCTTAGATAAGCATCCGCATATGTTTAAAATTCAATTGGTTTGAATTCCAAATATAGGTTTATTTATTGTCCTAGTCTAGTGATCGGTTTAATGGCAATGGGTCGGTTTTATTGCGCAAATGCGAAAAAAGCCTGAGTAATGGGACATTTTGGATGAAACTGAAAACCGGGGACGGTGCACGGTTTTGTTAACTCTAAATGTTAAGAAATTGTTAGTCTCCCAAGTTCAGAAATGAAGGGTTGTCTTCTGGACGGGGTGTCAATTATGAATTACAACGATACATCGGTTTTATTGCATCCTGGTTTGGAAAGCCTATTGTTACGCCAAATTTTTCATGTTTAACCATGGGAAAATTCGCCGGATAACTCTTCGCTCAATTCGGATCGCTTAAAAATATAGATGAAATCGTGAAGCGAACTTTGAATTGTAAGAGACTAGATGTTAAGTAGATTTAAACAATGTTTTCTTTTGGGTCCCATCGTTTACGAAAAAAATCATAATTTGCTGAAAATACTCAAAAAGCTCTGTCTTTAAGAAAAGATAGGGCTTTTTTCTTATTGTAATAAATGCCAATCTCTAAGAAACTTATGTTATACGACAACATCAGAGTTAATTCTACTTAAGTCCTAGATCGACGGATAAAAACGAACCTGTTTTTGTCGAAAACAAGGATAACTTGAAGAAAAAGGGTTGTAACTTTTTCCATAATTTTAAAAGAGAGGAGGGATATTATGAATCTTTTGAATGATATTAGTTTTAAAAGGTTGCAAGGTGCACTTGATGCGTCGAATATGCGGCAAAATGCCATTGCCAACAACATCGCGAATGCTGACACCCCGTATTTCAAGCGTTCTGACGTTTCTTTTGAAGAAATGCTGCAACAGCAAATGAACGATGGGGATATCAAGGTTTTGAAAGGGAAAGTGACAGATCCAAGGCATTTTGTCATAGGTCCTTCCTCTTCCGTTCCCGCGCCAGTAGTCGAAATGGACCAGAGTACCTCCATGAACAATAACCAGAACAATGTCGATATTGATCGTGAGATGAGTCTTCTGGCGGAGAACCAACTGAGATATAACGCCTACATTCAGCAGGTAAATGAACAGATCAAGATGATGCGAGTCGGAATTGAAGGGAGATAATTCTAGTGAACGTTAGCAACAGCTTTAGTATTAGTTCGTCTGCTCTAACCGCGCAGCGTTTGCGGATGGATGTGATCTCGTCCAACATTGCGAATGCCGAAACGACCCGTGCCAGCGTGTCCAACGGGGAAGCGGTCCCATACAAAAGGAAAATGGTTGTCCTGGAACCGAACAAATCCTCGTTCAGCAGCCTTCTTCAAAGTCAGATGCAAGGAGGGGCTACCGGGAAAGGAGTCAGGGTTTCGGAAATTCGCGAAGATCAGTCACCGCTTAAACCGGTGTACGATCCGACACATCCGGATGCTAACGCCGAAGGTTATGTCATGATGCCCAATGTCGACATCGCCAAAGAAATGGTGGATATGATCTCGGCCTCACGCTCATATGAGGCAAATGTTACAGCACTGAATTCCACCAAAGCGATGTTCACGAAAGCTCTGGAAATCGGAAGAGCCTGATTGAATGTAAATCGGTAGCACCAAGTGAGACAAACGAAAGAGCTGACGGGAGGGACATTAATGATTCAAAATAACATGTTCAGTATACAAGGGGCTCAACCTTTGCAGTTGCAGAGCACGACAGTGGAACGGCCATCCACACCAGCCGAAACGATTCAAAACTTCGGTACATATCTACAAGAGGCTCTTGGCTCCGTAGCGGCCCAAGAGACCGAGTCACACGAAATGACCAACCAGTTTTTGGTTGGCAAAGCAAATATCGATCAGGTCATGATCACGTCTGAACAGGCGCTGCTTAGCTTGCAGTTGACGACCCAGATTCGAAACAAAGTGATCGAAGCATATCAGGAAATTATGCGTACTCAACTGTAATAGCACGCCTGCAATGATGTCGGCGCTGGACCTAACAACTAGCAGACGCGGTACTGATCCTGCCAACATTCTTCCTGCTTTCAAACGAGCGAGCGACGGAGATGGCTTCGGGACAGATTAGCAAAGTTTCGGATGGGGTGACAGAGTGAACGAGAGAATGGCCCGGTACAAGGACAAAACGGTCCAGTATTGGAATAGTTTCAGTAAAAAACAAAAGATATTGCTAGTATCCACTTTTGCATTTTTGATCTTGGCTGCGGTTGTCGTGACGATGCAATTGTCCAAGACGGAATATGAGGTGGCCTTCAAGGATCTGAACGCAAGCGATTCCGCAGGAGTCATCAATTATCTGAATTCGGCGAACATTCCTTACAAATTAAGTGCGGATGGCAAATCGATTTCGGTTCCAAGCACCGACGTGGCCTTGACAAAAGTCAATGTGGGTTCGCAAGGCATCATTCAAAACGGTTCTTTGGGATATAAGGCATTCGAGGAATCCTCGTCGCCGATCGGAATGACCGACAAAGAGTTCGATGTCAAATACAACAACGCGATTAACGGGGAAGTAGAACAGCTTCTTCAACGGATGCAAGGCATTCAAGAGGCGAAGGCTCTGATTAATATGCCGAAAGATAATATTTTTGCAGGCCTTGAAGAGCAGGACAAAGCATCTGCTTCCATTGCATTGACGTTCCAGCCTGGATATCATCCTAACCAGGCAGCTGTAGACGGGTATTTCAATCTCGTGAAAACAGCGGTTCCCAATCTGCCGATTGAGAACATTACCATTACGAATGCCGACGAAGCTGAACTGATTCCGACTGCACGAGGAGGCAGCGGCGGATTATCCTCCGAAGTTCAGGAAAATATGGCGTTGCAGAAAAAGTTCGAAAACGATGTGCGCAACAATGTGAAACAATTCCTGTCCCAAATCGTGGGCGAAGACAAGGTTAACGTATTGGTGGCGTCCAAACTTAACTTTGATAAAGAAACACGCAAGGAAAACCTGGTAACACCGGTAGATACCGAAAATATGCAAGGGATCGCCATCAGCGTACAGGAGATCCAGAAGAGTTATTCAGGTGCAAGCAATCCAACCGGCGGTGTAGCAGGTACCGGTCAAGAGGAAATTCCCGGATACCCGTCTGCCGACGGCGGCTCGGGGAACTCGACTTCCGAAGAGTCCTCAAGCACCAGAAATTACGATGTGAACCGGATTGTGAAAGATATCGTTTCAAGTCCTTATACTGTAAAAGATTTAACCATTAACGTCGCGGTTGAACCACCAGCAGGCCAAACGGAATTGCAGCAGCCTGTCCAGGATGCGATCGAGAACATTCTGGTAAATATCGTCCGTGCTTCCTTGGCTGATTCCGATGTTCAATTAACAGACGCGGATTTGACTAAAAAAGTTTCAGTGATTTCCCAAGGATTCCAAACGACAACTGCGGAAAGCACCGGTTTCCAACTTTCTTCATGGATGTTATGGGCAGCAGGCGGGTTAGTGGCAGCGCTGATCGCTGCAGTGGTGATCCTGCTTGTGCGTCGCCGTCGCAGACAAGAAGAAGACGAAGAAGAGGAGCTTCCTCTCCCTGTAGCAACAGAGTTTCCGTCCATTACGCTGGACAGTGTGACGAACGAAAGTCAAGTGCGCAAACAATTGGAGAGTTTGGCAAAGAAAAAGCCAGACGAATTCGTCAATCTGCTGCGTACGTGGCTGGCTGACGAATAGAGGTGAATGCATTGGCAAAAGCGAGCGGTCAAGGATTGACCGGAAGACAGAAAGCAGCAATTTTATTGATTACGCTGGGACCGGAAGTTTCGGCCCAAATCTTCAAACATCTCAGAGATGAAGAGATCGAACAGCTGACATTGGAGATTGCCAATGTTCGCAAAGTGGATTCTGCGGAAAAAGAAATGATCTTGGCGGAATTCCACCAAATTTGTTTGGCCCAGGAATACATCTCTCAAGGCGGTATTACCTATGCCAGAGAGATTTTGGAGAAAGCGCTCGGCTCTCAAAAAGCGCTTGAAGTTATTAATCGCCTGACGGCCACGCTGCAGGTCAGACCATTTGACTTTGCGCGCAAGGCAGATCCGAACCAGATTCTGAACTTTATCCAGAACGAAAATGCACAGACCATCGCTCTCGTTCTTTCTTATCTTCAATTTGAACAAGCGGCTGCCATCCTTTCATCTTTGCCGCAAGAGAAGCAGGCGGATGTAGCCCGAAGAATCGCGGTCATGGACAGCACGTCTCCGGAAGTCATTGCTCAGGTGGAGAGAGTCTTGGAACAGAAGCTTTCATCAACGGTAACACAAGATTATACGAACGCAGGTGGTATCGAATCCATCGTGCAAATCCTCAACGGGGTCGACCGGGGGACGGAACGCACCATTCTGGATTCCTTGGAAATTCAGGATCCGGAGCTTGCCGAAGAAATCAAAAAACGGATGTTCGTGTTCGAGGATATCGTCAATGTGGACGATCGTTCGATTCAGCGCATTATCCGCGATATCGACAACGCCGACTTGCAGTTGGCATTGAAAGTGGCCAGCGAAGAAGTTCGCGATGTTATTTTCCGAAATATGTCGAAGCGTATGGCCGAAACGTTCAAAGAAGAAATGGAATTTATGGGTCCTGTGCGTCTGCGTGACGTTGAAGAAGCCCAAACGCGCATCGTAGGAACTATCCGCAAACTGGAGGATGCAGGTGAGATCATTATCGCCCGTGGCGGAGGAGATGACATCATTGTCTAATTTGATTAAATCTTTTCAGTATGTGCCTGCTCAGGATCACAAGCGTCTGGAAAACCACCATTATTACGGAGAAGCGGAAACAGCTTCGGATGGTGATGATGATTCGACACATGCCGCATCGTTGCAAGCACGTGTTGATGAGGAATCCAAACGCCTGACGGAAGAGATGCTGAAGGATGCCAAGGAGTTTGCGGAAAAGCAGGTGCGTGAAGCTTCAGAGCAGACGGAGCAAATGCTTCAGGAGGCGAAGGAACAGATCGAGGCCTGGTGGCAGGAGCAACGTCAGCAGGATGAGCATTTAATTGAAGCCATGCGTTCACAAGGCTTTCAGCAAGGCTATGAAGAGGGCAGGGTACAGGCTGAGCATGAGCTCCAGGTGAAAATCGAAGAGATGATGAAGGAAGCCCAGCAAGTTCTCCGAGAGGCATATGTAGCAAAAGAGCAAATCATTCAGGAAGCAGAGCCTTTCCTCGTTGAACTTGCTTGCGGAATAGCGGAAAAAGTGATCGACAAACAGCTGACGCTTGATCCGGAGCATATGCTCGAGCTCATTCGACAGAATTTGTCGCGAAAACGGGAGCAGGGCATCATTACGTTGTGTGTAGCCCCTGAACAATTTGCATTTGTCCAGGCTGCGCGGGAAGAACTCGCGCTGTCGATTGATTCGCAGGCAGAATTGCAAATTCTGCCCGATGCGACCGTGAAGGACAAAGGTTGTGTCATCCGGTCGTCCTTCGGGAGTGTGGATGCCCGAATCGACACACAGCTTTCCGAAATCAAAAAAGAACTGGTCCGCATCGCACTTGAGGATGAGGAGTCGAAAAGTTAAATGAAGATTTTAAGCTCGCAGCGATATATGGAACATTTGCGACAATTTGATCCCGTTCGAGTGAATGGCAAAGTGACTCAGGTCATTGGTCTCATGGTGGAATCGGAGGGGCCGGATGCAAGCATCGGCGATGTATGCTACATCTACCCTGGCAAATCGGCCAAACCGCTTCAAGCGGAGGTTGTAGGTTTTCGAGACAATAAGGTGCTGTTAATGCCGCTAGGGGAACTTCAATCCATAGGTCCTGGCTGCGATGTGGTTGGGACAGGCAAGCCGCTTGGCGTACAGGTCGGTTCCGAACTGCTCGGAAAAGTGCTTGACGGTCTGGGCAAGCCGCTCGATGGTTCGCTTTTGCCGTCAAGAATGCCAACCTACTCGACCTCCAATGCGCCGGTTAATCCAATGGATCGCCCAAGGGTACTTGAGACGATGAGTGTTGGCGTGAGAGCCATCGATGGACTTCTTACGGTAGGCAAAGGCCAACGGGTTGGCATTTTCGCAGGTTCCGGTGTCGGGAAAAGTACGCTGATGGGCATGATTGCCCGCAATACGGCGGCGGATGTCAACGTCATCGCGCTTGTCGGGGAGCGGGGACGCGAAGTTCGTGACTTTATCGAACGCGATCTGGGGCCGGAAGGACTGGAGCGTTCGGTCGTCATCGTCGCGACCTCGGATCAGCCGGCCTTGATTCGAATCAAGGGAGCGGTGATCGCTACGACCATTGCAGAATATTTCAGGGACAGAGGCATGAATGTCATGTTAATGATGGATTCTGTAACGCGATATGCGATGGCGCAACGGGAAGTGGGACTTGCTGTCGGCGAACCGCCGGCCATGAGGGGATACACTCCTTCGGTGTTTGCCAGCCTTCCCAAGCTTTTGGAGCGCGCAGGGACAGGGCCGACCGGTTCCATCACGGCATTTTATACGGTGCTTGTCGACGGGGATGACATGAATGAACCTATAGCCGACGCCGTCAGGGGGATTCTTGACGGGCACATCGTGCTGAACCGTGCCATCGCCAACAAAGGCCACTTTCCGGCGATCGACGTTTTGGCCAGCATCAGTCGTGTCATGAAGGATATCGCACCGGAGGAACAACTGGACGCCGTAAACAACATGAAACGGTTGATGGCCGTGTACAAAGAATCCGAAGACTTGATCAATATCGGTGCCTATCAGAAAGGTTCCAATGCAGCTATCGACGAGTCGATCGAACAGATCGAGAACATATGGAATTTTACGAAGCAAAAAGTGGACGAAAAAGTGACGCTAAGTGAAGTGCAGGAACGTTTGATTTCTGAATTTGCAAGGAGATGAAAAGGTAAACGATGAAATTTCGATATCATTTCCAAAAGGTTGTCGACCTGAAAAGCAATGAAAAGACACAAGCGGAGTGGATGTTATCCACAGCCATCGGCAAACTTCAGACCGAGGAAGAGCATCTGTTGCAGCTGTTGAACGACAAACAGGAAGCCATTGAAGGGATTCAATCCGCAACGGCTGCTAAAGCTTCCGTGTCCAGTCTGCAGGAAATGCAGCGCTACATCCATCATCTCGATGAATGCATTTCCAGGAAAAGCGATGACGTGAAGCATGCTCAGGTTCATGTACAGCGGAATCAAACGTTTTTGAACGGTAAAATGGTGGACGAAAAAGTATGGCTCGAAGCGAGAGGGAAAGCCAAACTCAAGTTTCAGCAGGAGATGCTCCTCCGGGAACAGAACGATCTGGACGAGATGGCTACTGTGCGGTTCGCTGCGAAAGCCGGACGTGCGATTTGATACCGGTTCGCAAAAGCGGAGTTGTCTCGTGAAGGAGGAAATAGAAAATGGCTGTTAAAGACGAAGAGTTGGAAAAGGAGTCCGGCAGCGGTTGGGAAAAGTTTCTCATGATTTCCATCCCGATTGTGTTCACGGTGGTACTGCTCGGGGTGCTCTTGACCCTGTTCAATGTAGATGTTCGAAATAATCTGCTTGAGCTGGCCAACAAGGTTCCTGTCGTAAAAGATTGGGTTCCCGATCCCAAGCTGGATCCTGAAAAAGAAAAGCTTGAAAATAGCGAGAAGCAAGTGGAGAGCGCAGAAGCAACCATTGAGAAATTGAAGTCCGAGGTAGCCCAGAAAGAGACAGAGCTTCAAGCAGCCAAGGAAGCGACGGCAACCGAAACGCAAAAAGCCAGTGAGCTGCAAAAGAAACTCGATGAGGCGAGCAAGGCTGCCGAAGAAGCTGCCAAGTCTGCACCGGAAGAGGAGTCCGACTATCAGAAGCAAATCAAAAGTTTGGCGAAAATGTATGCGGCCATGAGTCCGAGCAAAGCTGCTCCGATTTTGCAAAACATGACGAACGAAGAAATGGTGCTTATGTTAAGTTCCATGCAGTCCAGCGCCCAAACGAAAATTTTGGAGAAAATGGATCCGAAAACGGCTGCCGATGTCACCATGATGATGAAAGACGCCAAACCTTCGGGTGATCTGGCCCTTGACGCATTGCAATCGAGGCTCAAAAAAGAGCAATCGGCATCCCAGACGACGACGGCAACGACATCCAAAAACCTGGACAAAAGCCAGTTGAGCCAAACCTTCTCCACCATGTCTGCTTCAAACGCAGCAACGCTTCTCTTGGAGACGTATAAACTGAGCCCTGACAAAACGTTGACGATTCTGAACTCGGTGGATGATGCCACCCGTTCCCGACTGCTGGAGAGCATGTCCAGCGCAGATTCGGCAGAAACAGCCAAAATTCTGAATCGTTTGATGGGCAACAAATAGAAAGGACCATCTCTCACGGAGAAGGGGGGTGAAAAAGAAATGTCGATGGTATATCAGATGACCTCCACGGCTCCATCGGGCAAAACAGCAGGAGCTTCTAAATCATCCGGAACATCTGCACCTGATGGTGTGACTGGAACGTTTGACCAAACGCTGGCACAGTCCATGAACGGAGGCGTAGCAAACGCCAGCACATCCGAATCACCGGAATCGTTGTCTTCCAATCCGCTTGTATTTTCCTTTGCTTCATTGGAAGAAGGAGAACAAAAATCATTGATGGAACTGCTAAGCTCGTTGTTTGACGATTTGGATTCGCTTGACGAAACTCTCGAGAACGATCCGACGCTCGCCGCGGAATTGCAATCCATCATCCAGCAGCTGTACGTTCTTTTGAATGGTGCTGAGACCGGGGAAACGGCGGATGAAAACGAAACGGTTCCGACGGAAGCGGCTGCGAGCAGCCCGCTTGCGATCCATCTGGAAGAACATCCGGCGGCGGCGCGGTTTGTGCTGCAGGATGTGCTTACGCAAATGGCGGCCAAGTTTACGGAGCCGGATGGCGCTGTTGTCAAAAACACGACCGAACTTAAACATTTGCTCCAAACCTTGCAGGATCGGCTGGATCAAGCAGGAGTTCCTTTGAACAGCAACAAAGGTTGGACCGAGCTGAAATCCATGGTGGATGCTTTTGCAGTAGTTAATGACCAGACAGAGGGAGCTCAATCCAATGCCGGGCAGCTCAAATCCAACGTTTCGGGACCGCAAAGCAATACGCTGACTTTGCAGTCTGCCATGGCGGATAATGCCAGTGAGGCGGGTGGTTCAATCGGATCGGGTGAAAGCCAGCTGGATGGGGCCGATCAGAATCGCATCATTACGGCAGGAGAACTGTCCCTTAGATCGTCCGGAACGCTGGCAGCAAAGCCGGCAGAGCCGGTAATGCAGGCTTCACAATTCAGCAAGGAAATGACGCAATTTGTCATTAACAAACTGGATATCGTACATCAAAAGGGATTCTCGGAAGCGACGATCTCTCTTAGACCAGAGCATTTGGGCAAGCTGGATGTGCAGATTTCGATTCAAAATGGCCAACTCGTCGCCCGCTTCATGACAGAACACGCCATGGCCAAAGACATGATCGAGCAGCAGATGTCGCAGCTTCGGACTTCGCTGGCTGCACAAGGCATACAGGTAGAACGGATAGAGGTAACTCAAAACAGTTCGGTGGGGTCGCAAATGTATCAGGATGGCGGACGTCAGCCTGGGGGCAACTCCCGCGAACAACGGCGCTCGCGTGAACGCGAGGAACAGACCGACGATTCGATAACCGTTGCGAATTTGCAGGAAGAGCTGCGTAACTGGCGCAGCGAGCATGCAGAAGAGAGTGATCTTCCGCGCGATTCGTTTACAGCCAAGGCTTAATCAGGAATGAGGTGAAAGAATGGCTAACGAAATTTTTTCAACCAATGCCACCTGGCCCAACTATTCGGCTGCCAATAAAGCGACTACTAGTGCAGCAACCAAAGAGTTGGGTAAGGATCAATTTCTAAAAATCTTGATTACCCAGCTTCAAAACCAGGACCCGATGCAGCCCATGGAAGATAAGGAGTTCATTGCCCAAATGGCGCAGTTTAGTTCTGTGGAGCAGCTGGTCAATATCTCCTCCAAATTGGAGGCGTTGGGCAAATCCCTGGGCACTGTGTCCAGCATGATCGGCAAGGAAATCAGTTGGATTTCTTCCGGGAATACCAAAAATGACGATCTGAGCTGGAAAGCCGATAAGGACAAGGATGACAACGGAACGTTGCGCCAGGGCATTGTGGATTCCATCATCGTCAGAGATGGGGTTCAATATGCTAAAGTAGGCAACGACGAGATTAAATTGGATGAAATCATCCAGGTGTCAAACCCGAAAGAAGAAGAAGAGGCAGAACCAGATAAAACGGATCCAGATAATAAGCAAGATGCTCCGTCCGAAGAACCTGCATCCGGTGGGAATGCGTCATGACGGATCGGATGACGGTTGGTCAACTCTATGCAGGAGCCTTGACACCAAACTTGCTGCACCGAACGAAGCAGGGGGAGCATGCAGGTCCATCCGAACGGCCTTTTGCGGAGCTGCTTGATGAACATCTGCTCAAATTAAGCAACCACGCTGCGAAAAGACTTGAACAGCGAGGCATTGAGCTTGGAAGCGAGCAGATGGAGCAGATTGGTTCTGCGCTGGATAAAGCTGCTGCCAAAGGTGCTAAAGAGTCTCTTATATTAATGCAGGATATGGCGTTTATCGTTAATGTTCAAAATCGCACTGTTGTTACAGCCTTGGATAGCAAAAGCATGAAAGACAATGTGTTCACCCAGATCGACAGTGCTGTAATTATTTCTTAACCGGCTGGCCCATTCTCGGGAGCCGAAATGCCGCTGACCGACTGATGCGGCACCAAATAGAGGCTGGGAGGTTTTATTAACATGTTGAAATCGATGTACTCGGGCGTTTCCGGGATGCGGGGCTTTCAAACCAAACTTGACGTCATTGGTAACAATATCGCAAACGTGAACACGGTAGGTTTTAAAGGAAGCCGTGTCATGTTCAAAGACATCATGAGTCAAACGACTGCCGGGGTAACCGCGCCAACCGACGACAACGCCGGGGTTAACGCGAAACAAATCGGTCTGGGCGTTTCGATCGGCTCGATTGACACGCTTCACCTGGCAGGAAGTCCGCAAACGACGAACAATCCTACGGATTTGCGAATTAACGGGGATGGATTCTTTTTGGTATCCATGGGCGGAGACCAAGAGGTGCCCTTTTTAACTCGTGCGGGCGATTTTCATGTTGACGCAGCCCGGAATCTGGTTACTTCGGATGGGTTGTATGTGTTGGACAGTGGAGGTCAGCCCATTACGATCGGGGATGACGTGGTGTCTTTTACCATTGCCCAAAACGGCACGATTAACACAACGATGGCTGACGGCACGGTTGAAGGCGAAATTCAAATCGGCATAGGCAAGGTGATTAACCCTGAAGGGTTAGAGAAAATCGGTGGGAACCTGTATCGGATAACGGCAAATGCCAATCCGGAAGGGGCCATCGAAAATCTGACAGCAAACGATCCGGAGAACGGTACGGGAGCCATTATTGCCGGCCAGCTTGAGATGTCCAACGTTGAATTGACGAGCGAATTCACGGAAATGATCGTTGCCCAACGTGGTTTCCAGGCGAATTCGCGGATCATTACGACTTCTGACGAAATCCTTCAGGAAGTTGTTAACTTGAAACGATAATTACGGGATGGCTAATTTGTAGGGTGTGGGGGAGTTGCCTCCTCCACCTCTGATCAAGGGGGCTTGGCATGATTTCGGTTACGCGGTTAAACGGTTCTCCCATGTGGCTGAATGCACTGATGGTTGAGATTGTGGAAGAGACGCCGGATACGTATATTACGTTGGTTACGGGAAAAAGGCTGATCGTGCTCGAGAAGGCGGAAGAGGTCGTTTCCAAAATTAAGGAATATAACCGTGAAATCGGAGTCCAGGCAGCCACCATCAAAGTGCAGCAAACGGAGGAGTCCTGATGAAAAAAGTATTGCCTTGGATCGCTGTCGCACTGCTTGCGATCACATTGATTGTCGTTGTGGCCTTCGTATTTTTGCAAGGACAAAACGATCCGAAAAAAGAAACAAGCGCGGCGGTTGAGAAAAAGTTGACTGCCGACGAGATTGTGGAAGTGTCTTCAGAGATTACCGGAATCAAAACCAATTTGGCGGGCAACAACACCATCGTTTCGGTGAACGTTGTCTTCGAATTGAAAGATGCCAAAGCAAAAGAAGATTTCGAGAAAATCAAAGACCTTGTCGTCAAACCGATCATCATTCAGGCTTTTGCAGATACGCAGCCGGAAGAGCTTGATGGAGCAGAGCGCCGTTCCGAATTCAACAAAAAGCTGACCAAACTCATCAACGAAGCTTTGCCTGAACCGAATTTGACCAAAGCAACTTTCAATGATTTTACAGTGGCACCACTGTAATGAATATGATCAGAACTTGCTGTAAGCCTGTAAGGGGGTGAGAACATGGTGGATGTATTATCACAGAATGAGATTGACGCCCTATTAGCTGCCCTATCTTCTGGTGAGATGGATGCAGAGGAACTAAAAAAGGAAGAAACTCAGAAGAAAGTTAGATCTTATGACTTCAAACGGGCGGTGCGTTTTTCCAAAGACCATATTCGAAGCCTGACTCGTATTCATGAAAATTTTGCACGCTTTCTCACCACTTATTTTTCAGCCCAATTGCGGACGTTCGTTCAGATTAATGTCGTTCAGGTTGAGCAGCTGCCTTATGATGAGTTTATTCGCTCCATACCCAAGATGACGATTTTGAACATTTTTGAAGCAGAGCCTTTGCAGGGACGCATGGTGCTCGAGGTTCATCCTAACGTAGGCTATGCCATGCTGGATCGGTTGTTGGGTGGTCCGGGAACTGCGCCGGTCAAAATATCTTCCATGACTGAAATCGAAACGACCATATTGGAACG
Organism: Paenibacillus sp. FSL W8-0426; assembly: GCF_037969725.1. Taxonomy (NCBI): domain Bacteria; kingdom Bacillati; phylum Bacillota; class Bacilli; order Caryophanales; family Paenibacillaceae; genus Paenibacillus; species Paenibacillus sp. FSL W8-0426. The sequence continues at coordinate 2,302,292 of NZ_CP150203.1, forward strand.
GATTTTCAGCCGTGCGTTTGAAAGTTTGCAGGAAGCATGGAAAACGGTGCTCGATATTACACCGCGGTTGGAAGCCATGGAAACCAATCCGCAATTCATGCAGATTGTGTCGCCGAATGAAACCATCGCGCTGATCTCGCTTAGCACCAAAATCGGTGACACCACGGGTATGATCAATTTGTGTATTCCGCATGTCGTTCTGGAGCCCATTATGTCACGTCTTTCGACTCATCAATGGTTTGTTTCCGAGAGGAAAACGAGAGCTCCTGAAGAGTACGAGGCGCTCAAGGAACGCGTAAACAAGGCGAAACTGCCGTTGGTCGCTGAACTGGGAGAATCGCGGATTTCAGTCTCCGAGTTTCTGGGTTTGTCCGTTGGCGACGTAATTACGTTAAACAAGCCGGTTGATCAGGGTTTATCCATTAAAGTGGGGGATCGCTTGAAATATTACGGCAGTCCTGGAACGATAAAAGACCGCGTGGCTGTACAGATCGACGAAATTGTCACCGAAGGAGTTGAAGAGTTTGACGAGTAAGGATTATTTGTCGCAGGAAGAGATTGATGCATTGCTCCGGCAGTCCGAATCCATGAACAGCTCGGAGCCGCTGCCAAAGACCGTGGATGACTTTTTGACTGACCTGGAGCAGGATGCTCTGGGCGAGATCGGAAACATTACATTCGGCAGCGCGGCAACCGCGTTATCCACATTGCTTGGACTTAAAGTAGATATCACGACACCAAAGGTGTCGATCATCAGCCGTTCCCAGTTCGAAACGGCGTTTCCCAAACCGCATGTGGCAGTACACGTCAACTATGTGGATGGATTTGAAGGAATTAATTCGCTGGTCATCAAAAAGCGGGATGCCCAGGTGATTGCAGACCTGATGCTTGGTGGCGAAGGAAATCCGGCGGATGAAGAATTGAACGAGATTCATATCAGCGCCGTACAGGAAGCGATGAACCAGATGATGGGCTCATCGGCGACTTCCATGTCAACGATCTTTAATCGGTTCGTTAACATTTCGCCGCCAGGCATTGATATCCTCAACATGGAAAGCGGCGAAGGTGTAAACAGCTTGCCTGATGATGAGACGCTGATCCAAGTGTCCTTCAGATTGATGATCGGGGATCTGATCGATTCGACGTTGATGCAGCTGCTGCCTGTGCATTTTGCAAAGAGCATGGTCGAAATGCTGATCGGTGGCGCACAGGAGTCCACCGCAGGAGCACCTGTGCAATCGGACCCGCTGCCGGCATCTGCCCCAGCACCGGCTGCCCAGGAACCAGCCGCCCCGGCACCGCAGCCTGCGACACCGCCGCAGATGCCGCCACAGCAGCCAATGCCGGACTATGGTTACGGACAAGCTCCCATGGGGATGCCGCCGCAACAACCATATCCAATGCAGCCGCAGCAACCTTACGGAACGCCGCAGCACTATGGCGGCATGCCGAACCGGAATGTGAACGTGCAGCCCGTGCAATTCGCTAATTTGCAGAATGGCGCATACGGACAGGTTGACGAAAATAATTTGAATTTATTGATGGACATTCCCCTTAAAGTCACCGTAGAATTAGGAAGGACCCAGAAGCAAATTAAGGATATATTGGAACTGTCGCAAGGTTCGATTATCGAGCTGGACAAGCTTGCCGGCGAACCTGTCGATATTTTGGTGAATAACAAGCTGATCGCCAAGGGGGAAGTTGTCGTCATTGATGAGAACTTTGGCGTTCGGGTTACGGATATCGTAAGCCAATGGGACCGGATTCAGAAATTACAATAAGCACAATTTAGGGAGGACTTGAATCAAGATGGCAAACCGAATTTTAGTCGTGGACGACGCTGCATTTATGAGAATGATGATCCGGGACATTTTGTCCAAAAACGGATACGAGGTCGTTGGCGAGGCTCAGGATGGAGCACAGGCAATTGAGAAGTTCAAGGAGCTTCGTCCGGATCTGATCACGATGGATATCACTATGCCTGAGATGGATGGAATCGCGGCTTTGAAGGAAATCAAAAAAATCGATGCCAACGCTAAAGTCATTATGTGCTCCGCGATGGGACAACAGGCCATGGTTATCGATGCCATTCAAGCGGGAGCTAAAGATTTCATCGTCAAGCCGTTCCAGTCTGACCGGGTTATCGAAGCAATCAGCAAGACGCTGGGTTAGGATACATGATGAATTCACAGGACGGGAGTATGGGAGCTGGCGCTGGTCTCAATTATTATATGCAGCTTGTATGGGTAATTGTGGTCCTAGCCGTCATCCTGGTCCTAATCGTTTATTTGCTCCGCTTTTTGAACAAGCGGAATCAGCAGTGGTTTCGAAAAGGCACGGTTCGCATTTTGGGTGGAATTGGTCTGGGATCTCAGAAATCGCTGCAGATTGTAGAAATTGGCGGTCGTGTTTATTTGCTTGGTGTGGGAAATGACATACAGCTGCTGGACAAAATCTCGGATGCCGAAGAAGCGCAAGAAATCATCGACGCTTTTGAGCGGGAAGCCGTGGCACAGCGCGGCAACCTGTCGCCTCTCATCACCAAGCTGGCATCCCGCTTGCGAAAGGAAGAACCTCCGCGAGAGATAGAGCTTGAGGATACGGCGTCATTCCATGAACTGTTTGAATCCAAGCTTCGGCAGATGCCCAATCGCAAAGACAAGATGGAGAAGCTTCTGGAAAAAGACATTACTACAGATCGGTCGAGGGATTCATGAAGAAGAAGATTTGGATAGCATGCAGCCTGATGGCTCTGATCAGCCTTGCATCCGTGACGATCGCTTTTGCGGAGCCGATTCCGAATATCGATATTCAAATCGGCGGAGGAGATGGTTCTGCGCCAGGAACGAGCTCGCTTTCCCTGATCCTGCTGATTACGGTATTGAGTATTGCACCTGCCATATTGGTATTGATGACCAGCTTCACGCGGATTGTGATCGTTCTCGGTTTTGTGCGGACGTCCCTCGGGACGCAGCAGATGCCGCCGAACCAGGTGCTTGTGGGTCTTGCGCTTTTCATGACGTTATTCATCATGTCGCCGACGCTGTCCTCCATTAATCAGGTTGCGCTCCAACCATACCTGAAGGGAGATCTTACACAGACCGAAGCGCTTGAGAAAGCTGCAGACCCCATCAAAAAGTTTATGTTTACCCACACTAGGGAAAAAGACCTATTGCTTTTCATGAAATACAATCAAGCCGAGAAACCTGAGACCTATCAGGATATTCCGATTACCGTAATGGTACCGGCATATGCAATCAGTGAGCTGAAAACAGCATTCCAGATGGGATTCATGATATTCATTCCATTTTTGGTCATAGACATCGTCATTTCAAGTACGCTTATGGCAATGGGGATGATGATGCTTCCGCCGGTTATGATCTCGCTACCGTTTAAAATACTGTTATTCGTTCTCGTGGACGGATGGTATCTGGTTGTGAAATCACTATTGCTGAGCTTCAACACTTGAGCCGGAACGTTAAAGGAGGACGGTCATGACTTCGGAGTTTATTATCGGTCTGGCCGGGAGAGCGGTTTATACTTCACTGCTGGCCAGCGCGCCCATGCTTATACTTGCCCTGGTTGTAGGTCTTATTATTAGTGTGTTCCAAGCAACAACCCAAATTCAGGAGCAAACCTTGGCCTTTGTGCCCAAAATTATTGCCGTATTGCTCGCAGTCCTCTTGTTTGGACCCTGGATTTTGAATATTTTGGTCGATTTTACGTCCAACATTCTTGAAAATCTTTACAGATATATCGGGTAGGCTTTGAACAATGGAGACGTTGCTGCAAAGTTTTCCTGTTGCTCTGCTTATGTTTTGTCGAATTGCATCATTTTTTGTAACAGCACCTGTCTTTTCGTCCCGAAATGTGCCTAACACTTTAAAAATAGGACTTTCGGCGTTCGTTACGTTGACCGTATATCTGGCATATGGCGTGAATCAAACCGTACCTGCTGATCTGAGTTACATCTTGCTTGTATTTAGAGAGATATTGATCGGACTGCTGCTGGGGTTTGTGGGATATTTGTTCATCACGGCCGTGCAGACGGCAGGAGCGTTTATCGATATCCAAATCGGCTTTGGTATGGCGAATGTTTACGATCCGATGACAGGAGCATCTGCGCCCCTTACCGGTAACTTCAAATATGCTTTCGCTGTGTTGTTGTTCTTGACGATGAACGGGCACCATTATTTGCTGGACGCCATTGTATACAGTTATCGATGGATTCCGTTATCCAATGCGTTTTTCCTTACGGTTGCCAATGGAAGCATTGCAGAGTTTTTGATCCGGGCATTGGGTGAGGCGTTCATGCTTGCCTTTCAGATGTCTGCGCCGATTGTCGTTTCCTTGTTCCTGACGGATGTCGGGTTGGGTTTTCTGGCGAAAACCGCGCCGCAGTTCAATGTCTTTGCCGTGGGCATGCCTCTCAAAATATTGGTGGGAATTGCTATATTGTTGCTGGTCGTTCCGAGCTTTTCCTACGTGTTCGGTCAACTGTTCGAAGTCATGTTCAGATCCATGGAGCAATTGCTTGGGACCATCGGACAAAGGCCGGTCTGAGTGAAATGGAGGGCTCAATCCGAATGAAATACCAACTTGATCTCCAGTTGTTTTCAGGGGAAAAGACGGAAAAGGCAACCCCCAAAAAGAGACAGGATACCCGAAAAAAGGGCCAAGTGGCCAAGAGCATGGAAGTTTCGGGAGCGGCTATATTGTTATGCGCATTTTTGGTCATGCTGGTGTTTAGCGATTTTTATAAAGAGCGGATCGTACGTTTGTTTACCGACATTTTTATCAATCGCCTGAGCATGGACATCACTTCCGAAAATGTGGTCGCCATGATGATGCGATACGGGATTGAGGTCTTGCTGCTGCTCGCGCCGGTTTTTCTGGTCGTCGTGCTTGTGGCACTGATCGTCAATTACATACAGGTTGGTTTCCTGATGATCGGAGAAGGGCTTAAACCCAAACTGGAGAAACTTGATCCGATCAAAGGGTTCAAAAACATTTTTTCCTTGCGTTCTTTGGTTGAATTCGCCAAATCCATTCTAAAAATGCTTATCATCGGTTATCTCGTATATAGCACGATCATAGGGTATCAATCGGAAATAGCCTCGCTTGCCCATGTTTCATTGGACGCCATTTTGCATTTTGCCGCAAAGCTGGTCATGGATTTGGGAATCAAAACGGCGGTTGCCCTGATGGTGCTGGCTATCTTTGATTATATCTATCAGAAATACGAATATGAGAAAAACATCCGCATGTCCAAACAAGATATCAAAGATGAGTATAAAAAAATGGAAGGCGACCCGTTGATTAAAGGCAAGATTCGGGAACGCCAGCGCAGAATGGCCATGCAGCGAATGATGCAGGAAGTACCCAATGCGGATGTAATTATTACGAACCCTACGCATTTCGCGGTGGCACTGAAATACGAAGGTTCCGAGATGGAGGCACCCCAAGTGATCGCCAAAGGTCAGGACTACGTCGCTTTACGGATTAAGGAAATCGCCAAGGAGAACGGTGTCATTACCATGGAAAACAAACCGCTGGCACGGGCATTGTTCCAAAGAGCCGAGATTGGCGACGCGATACCGGCCGACTTGTTTCAAGCGGTAGCCGAAGTGCTGGCGTATGTATATAAATTAAAGGGCAGAACGAAATAAAAGGGATCGGAGGCCGTACATTCATTGAAAACTAAAGATATTGCCGTCCTAGCGGGGATCATTGGCATCGTGTTGATGATGATTCTCCCGATCCCACTCTGGCTGCTGGACTTGCTGCTCGTGGTCAACATCTCCATCGCCCTGATGATCTTGCTTGTTGCAATGAACAGCAAAGAGGCGCTGCAGTTTTCGATCTTCCCGGCTTTGTTGCTCATTACAACACTGTTTCGGCTTGCGCTGAATATTTCGACAACCAAGCTGATTTTGGGAGAGGGCGAGGCAGGGTCCGTTGTAGCTACCTTCGGTAGCTGGATTGCCGGTGGACAGATTGCGATTGGTTTCATCGTATTCCTTATTCTCGTCGTTGTTCAGTTTATCGTCATTACCAAAGGTTCAGAGCGCGTAGCCGAAGTAGCTGCCCGCTTTACGCTCGATGCGATGCCAGGTAAACAGATGAGTATCGATGCGGATTTAAATGCCGGTTTGATCAATGAACAGCAGGCGCGCGAACGCCGCTCCAAGATTGAACGCGAAGCGGATTTCTATGGAGCGATGGATGGTGCAAGTAAATTTGTCAAAGGTGATGCCATTGCGAGCATCATCATCCTGATCATCAACCTCGTCGGCGGATTCATTATCGGTATGACGGTCCATGGGCTTTCTTTTGCCGAGGCCTTGTCCACGTATTCCGTTCTGACGATCGGTGATGGATTGGTCAGCCAGATTCCTGCACTACTGATTTCGACGGCAGCGGGTCTGATTGTCACGCGGGCATCTTCGGAGGGCAACCTTGCCGATGATATTACCGGACAATTGTTCTCATACCCGATTCTCATTTACATTGTAGCGTTCGTCGTTGCCATGCTGGGGTTCTTTACGCCAATTCATACCGTTACGACATTGCCTCTTGCCGGGTTGCTTGCTTTCGCTGCATGGAGAATGCAGAACAACCTTAACCTGAAGCAAGAAGCCGAGGTACAGATGGAAGAGGAACAACAGATTGAGGAAGTCCGAAGTCCGGAAAGTGTCATCAACCTTCTTCAGGTGGATCCCATTGAATTCGAATTCGGCTATGGTTTGATACCGCTTGCTGACAACCAGCAGGGTGGGGATTTATTGGATCGGATTATCATGATCCGGAGACAGTGCGCGCTTGAATTAGGGCTTGTCGTGCCAGTCATCCGCATTCGCGATAATATCCAGCTCAGGCCTAACGAATACGTGATTAAAATCAAAGGCAATGTTGTTGGCGGCGGAGAACTGCTGCTGAATCATTACCTGGCGATGAGTCCGGGATATGAGGATGAATCCATCACAGGAATCGAAACGACGGAGCCTGCCTTCGGCCTTCCTGCGCTATGGATTGATGAAGTCGCGAAAGACCGGGCTGAATTGGCTGGATATACGGTTGTCGATCCACCGTCTGTCGTGGCCACCCATTTGACCGAGTTGATTAAAAAACATGCCCACGAATTGCTTGGAAGACAAGAAACGAAAGCGCTTGTGGACAATCTCAGGGAAAATTATGCTGCGCTTGTGGACGAGCTTATTCCTTCCGTTCTTGGCATCGGCGATGTACAGAAAGTGTTAGCCAAACTGCTGCGCGAAAAGATATCCATTCGGGATATGGTTACGATTTTCGAAACGCTGGCTGATTACGGCACATACACGAAAGATCCTGATGTGCTTACGGAATATGTACGCCAATCGCTCTCGCGTCAAATTACCCAGCAATTTTCGCAAAAGGGCGAAACGCTGCGTGTCATTACAGTGGGTCCGGGCTTGGAAAAGAAGATTGCCGAAAGCGTGCAGCAATCCGATCAAGGAAGCTATCTTGCATTGGATCCGGCCTCGACTCAAAATGTGTATCAAAAACTGACCGAACAGGTCAACCGGGTCATTCAATCCGGACAACAGCCTGTCGTGTTGACATCGCCGACGATTCGTATGTATTTGCGGCAGGTTATTGAACGCACGATGCAGGATATTCCTGTGCTTTCCTATAGCGAGTTGGAACCGAATGTTGAAATTCAAAGTGTCGGGGTGGTGAACCTATGAGAGTAAAACAATATGTCGTTGAGACCATGCCCGAAGCGATGCTTCAAATTCGGAAAGACTTGGGAAGCGACGCCGTCATTCTGTCTACCAAAGAAGTCAAGGTTGGCGGCGTTCTCGGAATGTTTCGCAAAAAAAGAATTGAGGTTGTCGCCGCAATAGAAAAGGAAGAGAAGGGGGATGCGGGTCGGCAGGTCACCGTACCGTCCGCGTCTTCGGTCCCCTTGGTACCTCGGACGCGAGTCCCTGAGGCTTATCGTCAAACAGCGAGTTCTTTTGCCCAGGATTTCGAGAAAAAAGTTTCGCCACAGGAAGAAAATCCGGAAATAAAAAGTGATCAAGTAGAAGAAATGCGTTCTGCGCCTGAACAAAACGATTTGGGCAGGGGAGCTGCAGGTGCTGCTCCGGGTTCAGACGCCGAAGATAAACCGCGACCGGAAGGGGCGGATTTTTCGGTTTCAACGTCTGAAACGAATCAGCAATCGGGCGAAACGCATGAACTGATGGCAGAGCTCCGGGATATCAAACGGATGATGAATAGGCTTGCACAGCAGGGAACAGCAGCTGATTCATTTCCGGAAGACCTGGCTTCATTAAAGGATCGTTTGCAGGATCAGGAACTGTGGTCCGAACTCTCGGACAATTGGTTCGAAGAGGTGCTAAATAACGTGGAGGAAAACGAGTTGGATCCAGAAGGCGCAAGGAGAGCGGTTCAGCAGGAAATTGTACGCTTTCTGATTGAGCGCATCGATGAAGGAATCCGACCCGATACCCGCATTGTCTATGTTGCCGGCCCTACCGGAGTAGGAAAAACAACGACGATTGCCAAGCTGGCGGCGGAGCAGATGTTCAACAAGCAGAGGAAAGTAGGTTTCATCACGTCCGATACCTATCGGATTTCGGCAGTAGAACAGCTCAGAACCTATGCATCCATTCTCAATGTTCCGCTGGAGGTCGTGCAGTCACCGGGAGATACGCAACGTGCTATCTCAAGGCTTCAGGAATGCGATCTGATCTTTATGGATACGGCAGGTAGAAACTATCGGAATGAATTGCTGGTTTCCGAGCTCCAGAGTCTGCTTGCGCCCGTGGAGCATAGCGAGACCTACCTGGTCATCAGCTTGACGTCGAAAAGCAGGGACATGATTGAAATTGCGAATCATTTCAGCAAATATGGGCTGGACAAAGTGATTTTCACGAAAATGGATGAAACCGGAAGTTATGGCCCGATGTTCAATCTGCTGCATCAATTTCCGATCAAGCTGGCATACCTGACCAATGGTCAGAATGTCCCGGATCATCTGTTGAAGCCCGATGCGGATCAATTGGCTGACATGTTGTTGGGAGAAACGAAGCAATGAAAGATCAGGCATCTTCACTTCGAAAAATGGCTTCTGCTCCGCAGGACCACAAGGAGCCCGTGCGCGGCAGTCGTGCAGCCAGGCTGATCACGGTGGCCAGCGGCAAGGGCGGGGTGGGAAAATCCAACTTCACGCTGAATTTTGCGCTGTCCCTGCAAACGCTTGGCCGAAAAGTCCTTGTGTTTGATGCAGATATAGGGATGGCCAACATCGATGTTTTGATGGGTGCGTCGTCTACCTATAATTTGTATCATTTGTTATACCGAAAAAAGACCATCCATGAAATCGTGCAGCTGGGAGCAAATGGTTTGCCATATATCGCTGGTGGATCGGGCATGCAAGAATTGTTTTCGTTGTCAGATCGGGATTTGGAATACTTTGCTGCCCAAGTGGATGAGATTGCCCAGCACGTGGATTATATTATTTTTGACACCGGAGCCGGACTTTCCAAGGAAAATATGAAATTTATCGAAGCTGCCGATGAGTGCTTGATTGTCACCACTCCTGAACCAACTTCCATTACCGACGCTTATGCTTTAATGAAAATCATTCATGGTCAGGAAAAGGTGACTCCCTTTCGACTGGTCGTTAACCGGGTGGATGACGAGCAGGAAGCTGGACGGGTGGCAGAAAAGCTGGCAGGGGTAGCCAAAAGGTTTCTGCATGCAGATATTCCGCTGCTAGGATCTATCTCGGAGGATCCCCAAGTGAGCAAAGCGGTGAAGAGGCAGGTGCCGTACTCCTTGGCCTATCCGAATGCCAGAGCTTCAAGGGATATACAGCGCCTTGCACTTCGTTATTTAGCCGTTCCTTCGGCAGCCGAATCCGAAACCTTGACAGGAATCAGGGGATTTATGCAAAAGTGGCTCAGGAAAACAACATGATTTCTGAATAAGGAAACAGGGGTGTGAAACAAGATGGCGGTGTATCAAGTATTGGTTGTCGATGATTCCGCTTTTATGCGCAAAATTGTTTCCGATTTGATTGAAGCGGATCCGGAATTCAAGGTTGCGGCAACCGCTTCAAACGGTAGAGAGGCGATACAAAAATCGTTGGATTTAAAACCCGATATCATTACTATGGACGTTGAAATGCCGGAAATGAACGGGCTTGATGCGCTCAAGTCCATCATGAAGCATTTTTATGTTCCGGTCATTATGTTGTCGGGTATTAATGAACAAGGCATGAAAGAGACCATTATGGCTCTTGAAGCCGGAGCGTTTGATTTTATCCGCAAACCGTCCGTCTCCCAGGATCATGATATTCAGGATGTGGGGAAAGCGCTGATCGAACGGATGCGTGCGGCCATGGATGAGATCAAACAAAGGGAGAAACGCAGGGCGGCCGCTATTCAAAAAAGGGAAGAGGCCCAGATGATCCGTTTGGATCCTCCAACTGTGCAGGCTCCACAGTCAGAAACCAAAAAAGCCAATGAGAAAGCAGGCGATGCGACCAAAAAGCCAGCCATGCAGGCTGAACTGGTCAAACGTGCGCCGAGCGAGAACAATGAAAAGTTACGGATTCCTCCAAAGCCGATCCAATCATCGGCTAAGGATTCGAAGGCGAGTAAGCAACCTGCAGCCCCTAAAAGCAAACCGGCGCTTCAAACGGATGTTACCCGTGAACCAGGCGAAACGCACTCAACCAAACGGTCACAGCCGACTCGGATGCCTCAAGAGATTCGTCCTAATGTATCAACGCGCATTGTGTCCGGTCAGGTTGCAGCTGCTTCGGCAAGCGACAATGCCAAAGGGGCCGCGCAAGCCGTGCCGGCTAGGAAACAGCTTTCCGGCTTAGAGGGGTCCTTTAATAAGATTATCGCAATCGGTTGCTCGACAGGAGGGCCGCGCGCCCTTAAAACATTGCTCGAGCAACTGCCGGCCGATTTGCCCGCACCTGTTGTCATTGTGCAGCACATGCCGCCCAACTTTACACGTTCTCTGGCTCAGCGCCTGAATACATTCAGCCCGCTGCAGGTGGTCGAGGCCGAAGAAGGCATGGTTTTACAAAAAGGAACGGCTTATATTGCACCAGGCGGATACCATCTGAAGGTCAACAAGAGCGTAGACGGAAAGTATGTCGTAAAGTTGACCGAAGAGCAGCCTGTTAACGGGCATAGACCGTCGGTGGATACGATGTTCGAGTCATTGATGGACTTTGCTTCGCTGCAAAGGCATCTGGTTCTCTTGACCGGCATGGGGAGCGACGGAGCCCGGATGATGAAAAAGATGTACGATGCCGGGGTGACGTCTACCTTTGCAGAGAACGAAGAAACATGTGTTGTGTACGGTATGCCGCGTTCGGCAGTCGAGCTGCAATGTGTGCGACATCTTCTGCCACTGCAGGGGATCGCACCGAAACTTGTTCAAGCTGTGAAATAAACGGAGTGTAACTCATGGAGGAGGTGCCTCACAATGGACATGAACCAATATTTATCCATGTTTATTGATGAGTCGAATGATCATCTGCAGTCCCTTAACGAAAATATGCTTCAACTCGAAAGCAACCCGGAGGATCTCGGTATCGTACAGGTCATTTTTCGCTCTGCACATACCTTGAAAGGCATGGCCGCAACGATGGGCTTCGAAGATCTGGCATCCCTAACGCATAAAATGGAAAACGTATTGGATTTGGTGCGTAACGAAAAATTGAAAATGCAGGATTTCATTTTTGACACCCTGTTCAAAGGGTTGGATGCACTGGAAACGATGGTACAGGACATTACCAGCGGTGGAGAAGGAAAAGCGGACGTTTCCTCCATCGTAGCCGCTCTTCAGGCAATCGAAAGCGGTGAGTGGAAAGGTGGGGACACCCCTGCTGCCGATGCAAGCCAATCGAGCGATTCGACAGAATTGGCGGCGGTTGAGCTGGACGAGTTCCAGTATTCCGTGCTCGAACAGTCCATCTCAGAGGGACATCAGGTACATTTTATTGAAGTACATGTCAGTGAACAAAGCCAGCTTAAGGCTGTACGGGCGTATATGGTCTTTGATTTGCTGGAGCGCTCCGGCGAAGTGGTCAAGGCCTTCCCGTCGGTCGAGGATATAGAGCAGGATAAGTTTGAGCGCAGTTTTTCGTTGTATTACATAACAACCAAAGAAGCGCCGGAACTTGAAAAAGCGATCTTGGGCATTTCAGAGATAGACAGTGCCAAAGTGGTTCCGCTGGATCAAGAATCGCTTCAACATATGACCAGTCAGGCTATTGCCGCAGCCGCAGAGTTGACGGCAGCAGTCGAGGCGGCAACGGCCCCGGTTGCTGCAACTGTGGAGGCATCGCCCCAATCAGAGGGGGCCGCGAAAGAAGCAGCCCAAAAAGAAGCAGCCCAAAAAGAAGCAGCCAAGCCGGCTGCTCCCAAGCCGACTGCAGCGCCTTCACGAACCATTCGCGTCGACATTGAAAGACTTGACGTATTAATGAATCTTTTCAGTGAATTGCTGATCGATCGTTCCCGCCTGGAGCAGTTGGCAAGTGAAACGGGAAATAACGATTTGTCCGATACGGTAGCCCACTTGAGCAGGGTCAGCACGGATTTGCAAAATATCGTTTTGAAATTGCGGATGGTGCCGGTAGATACCGTATTTAACCGCTTCCCGCGGATGATCCGCGATTTGGCCAAAACGCTGGATAAAAAAATCGATCTTGTCATCACCGGCGCGGAAACCGAGCTGGACCGCACCGTCATTGACGAAATCGGAGATCCGCTCGTGCATTTGCTTCGAAATGCGGTCGATCATGGCGTAGAGAATGTTGCAGAACGCATCGCAGCCGGGAAGCCGGAAATGGGCACCGTGAATCTGCGTGCATTCCATAGCGGGAACCATGTCTTTATTGAGATCGAGGATGATGGCAAAGGAATCTATCGCGAAAAATTGTTGAAAACGGCGATTTCCCGAGGAGTCATTACCGAAGAGCAGGGAGCCAAAATGAGTGACGATGAAGTCAACCAGCTTTTGTTTGCTCCGGGCTTCAGCACAGCAGATAAAATTTCGGACATCTCCGGACGGGGCGTGGGACTGGATGTCGTTAAATCCAAAATCACCTCGCTTGGCGGCAATGTAACGATTCACTCGACGCCGGGCAAAGGCACGAATTTCTCGGTCCAACTGCCACTGACGTTGTCCATCATTGCAGCGATGCTTGTGCGCCTCGGTTCAGAGAAATATGCCATTCCTCTTTCTTCCATCGTAGAGACGGCCATCGTGCAGCGTGAGCAGGTACGCAACATTCACGGCAACAAGATGATTACGTTCCGGGAATCCCTTATTCCTTACCTTTCGTTAAGCGAGGTGTTTGGTGTACCCGATTTCAATGATGCCGATGAGAAAGAAACCGAAATCGTGGTTATTCGCAAAGGCGATCGCCTGGCAGCGGTGTCCGTTGAAGAATTTATCGGTCAGAGCGAAATCGTGCTGAAATCGATGGGGAATTATCTGCCTGCGATTGAAGGAATCTCTGGAGCTACGATCCTGGGTGATGGACAAGTTGCGCTTATCGTAGACCCCAATGCATTTATCAAATAAACATCATTTCCTAGCCTTACATTAATAAGGAGGTTTTATCCATGGATCAAGAATTGAAAGTCATCGTCTTCAAACTCGGTTCCGAAGAGTACGGCGTAGAGGTGGAAAAGGTTCAGACGATTGAGCGCATGATGCCGATTACCCGGGTACCCAATACGTACTCTTTCGTAAAAGGCGTCATCAACCTGCGCGGCGTGGTCATTCCCGTCATTGACCTCCGCGGCCGGTTTTCCTTGCCTGAAACGGAATATACCGATCAAACAAGAATCGTCATCGTCGCAGTAGGCGATATGCAGGTCGGCTTCATCGTAGACGCGGCCAACGACGTCATTGACATCAAGAGCAGTTCCATCGACAATCCCCCGGAAGTGGTTGGCGGCGTAAAAGCGAGATACTTGCGCGGCGTGGCCAAATTGGAGAATGAACGGTTGCTCATCATGCTTAACCTGAATGAAGTATTAAGCAGAAGCGAAATCGTTCAGCTGGAAAGCGTCGAGGGCTAAACCGTGGAAATATTCAACCGATTTGAGGGTATCCAGTTGGATGTGCTCAAAGAGGTCGGTAACATTGGAGCTGGCAACGCCGCTACGGCGTTGTCCCAGCTTTTGAACAAACCGATCGATATGGGCGTACCGACTGTGGAAATGCTTCCTTTTGAAAAAGTTGCGGATAAGGTCGGCGGCGATGAGCGCATCGTGGTCACGGTGTTCCTCCGGGTGGAAGGTGAGGCGCCTGGCAACCTGTTTTTCATGATGGCTCCGGAAGCCGCCAAAATGCTGTTGAACCGGCTTGCCGGTTTTGAATTGAAGGAAGGTCTCGAGTTTACAGAAATGGAGCAGTCGGCTTTATCCGAAATTGGAAACATGTTGGCTGGCTCCTATCTGTCATCCTTAGCTGACTTTACCGGATTGTCCATGTATCCTACCGTTCCCGGATTGGCTGTCGATATGGCTGGGGCCATTCTTAGCTACGGGCTGTTGCAGTTCGGGGAAATGGGGGACGACGCATTGCTCATTGACACCTCCTTTCTTGAAGGACAGGATCAAGTAGAGGGCCAATTTTTCCTGATTCCCGATCCTGCGTCATTCGCCAAGATTTTTGAGTCTTTAGGGGTGCCGCTGGATTATGATTGAAGACAAAAACATCGTCAAGGTCGGAATGGCGGATTTGAACATAGCCAAACTTCCCGGCATTATTCGAACGACAGGCCTGGGATCTTGCGTGGGTTTAACGATGTACGATCCGCAGCTGAAGCTTGCCGGGATGGCACACGTTATGCTCCCAACGTCGGAAATCGCAAGAGAGGGAAACGTAAACAAGGCGAAATATGCAGATACCGCATTGCCCGAGCTCTTGGAGAAAATGCTGCAGTTAGGGGCTTCCCAGTCACGGATCGTATCCAAAATGGCCGGCGGCTCCCAAATGTTTTCTTTCTCGGGAGCAGGAGAGACGATGCGCATCGGGCCGAGAAATGCCGAGTCTTGCCGGGAATGGCTGGAGAAGCTTAAAATACCGCTTGTTGCCGAAGATACCGGTGGTAATTATGGCCGTACCATTGAAATGGATTGCGAAACCGGGCTTTTGACTATTCGAAGCGTACAAATGGGTGTAAAGGAACTATAAACATATGATTGGAAACTACCGCATTAATCTTGGAGCAGGCATAGTCGGATTTATTCTGACTTTTTTTGTAGCATATAGCAGCAATGTGTTCGTGACCAGTTTAATTCGCGGGTTCATCGGATTCGTAGTCTGGTTTGTTCTTGCATATGGTCTACGCTGGGTGTTGGGCATGCTGCTGGCTCCTTCCCCGGAACATAATGGGTTCGATGTTGATTCCCTGAATAATCAGGCTGTCAAAGGTTCGCAGATGGACATCACACTTGAAGGCGATGGAGAAGAGCTGAACGACTTGCTCAAGAATGGACAGAACGCTTCCGCCGAGGCAGATCTTCCGACATCCGATAACACGAAGACGGATTTCACGCCATTAAACCCGCCGAAACTTGTGCGGACGAAAGAGCCGGAAGAGTTGGCGCAAGCTGTTCGTCACCTGACAGACAAATAAGGAGGGTGAAGGCAATTGAACGAGCGTAAAGCTGCACATTTGAACCATGCTGATCTATGGGAAAAGTGGAAGGAACATGGAGATCTTGATGCGAAGAAAAGTTTGATTGAAAAATATTTGCACATTGTTAATTACGTTTCTGGCAGATTAGCCGTTGGTTTGCCTAAAAACGTACCTAAAGATGATCTCGAGAGCAACGGCGTCATGGGGCTGATCGATGCGCTCGAGAAGTTTGATTATGAAAGAGGCCTTCAATTCGAAACGTATGCTTCCTGGCGGGTGCGAGGGGCCATTCTTGACGGGCTGCGCCAAGGCGACTGGGTCCCACGTTCCGTTAGGGAGAAGGCCAAACGGATCGAAGACGCGTATCAACAACTGGAACAGACGTATCTGCGCTCTGTGACCGATGAAGAAATGAGCCAGTACCTGGATGTGTCCACAAAGGACTTTCAGCATATGCTTCAGGAGGTGGCCGTGATGTCATTGTGTTCCCTGGAAGACCCGATCCGGGAGGAAGAATCCGAAACGCGGCTTTCTTTAATGGTAGATGAAAAGGCCAAAAACCCGGACTACAAAGTGAACGAGTTTTATTTGAAGGAAGCACTGGTGCAGGGATTGGAAAAGCTGACCGTAAAGGAACGGACGGTGGTGTCCCTCTTGTATTATGAGGACCTTTCGCTCAGCGAGATCGCCGAGGTCATGTCCCTTTCCCCGTCGCGGATTTCGCAGCTGCATTCCAAGGCGATATTAAGACTGCGCGGAACGTTGGACAAACAGAAGGAATTGCTGCTGAGCAGGGACTAAAATAGAAAATGATACGAATTTAGGGAGTGGAAGGTCTAATAAGGGGGAAGAGCTGCATTGACACAGCCGAATGCGTTGGAACAATGTCTGAGCGTTGTATTCTCTGAAGACAAAAGCAAAGCTTACTTGGAATTATCGAAACATGAAGAGGGTCAGGAAATCGCTCTGGAAGAACTGGAAATGTTTATCGCAAGTCAGGGGATCAAGTATGGCATCATAAAGGAAGCCCTGCTCGCTTTTGTTGCACAGCCCGAAAAGCATATCCATGTACGTTATTTATTTGCCGAAGGAATCGCTCCGGTTGCAGGCAAGGACGGTTTTATCAAACTGCATGCGGGGTTGGAGGAACACAGCGAACACCGTCCGCTGGAAGCCGAGGATGGCAAGGTGGACTATAAGGAAGTCACTCGCCTTGACAACGTTCGTTCCGGACAGATTATCGCCGAACGGGTTCCCCCGGAAGAAGGCACCCCTGGTACCGCGGTAACGGGTGAAACCATTCCTTTTCGTCCAGGAAAAGAAGCCCGGTTTAAAGTGGGAAAAAACGTCGTTGTTAATCCGGATGGCTCCGCAATGTATGCCGCGATTGACGGGCTTGTGACCAAAACGGAAGATCACAAGTTAAATGTGTTCCCTGTATACGAAATTAATGGCGACGTTGATTATAGCACCGGCAATGTTGATTTCGTAGGGACCGTGGTCATCCGTGGCAACGTGCTGACGGGTTTCAAAGTTAAAGCAGCCGGCGACATACGCGTTGTAGGTGGAGTCGAAGGAGCAGAGTTGGAAGCCGGAGGTTCCGTAGAAATTACGGGCGGGATCATTGGATATAACAAAGGGCATGTGCATGCCGGACATAACGTGAAATGCACGTTTGTTCAGGAAGGGCATGTCGATGCCGGCGAAGATGTTCTCGTATCCCAAAGCATCATGCATTCCAGCATACGTGCAGGCCGTAACGTGATCTGTGCCGGAACGAAAGGGCTGATCGTCGGCGGGACGATCCAGGCCGGTGAGAATGTTTCCGCGCGCATTGTCGGAAACAGCATGTCCACGGTGACCTCCATTGAGGTCGGTGTTTTACCCAAACTTCGCAATGAGCTGAACGATTTGCGCTCGAATTTGCGAACCCATATGGATTCGTTGGACAAAACGAGGAAAGCACTGGCCCTTTTGGACCAACTGGCCGCATCGGGCCAGCTGAGCCCTGACAAAATGGCCATGCGGATCAAGCTTACTGCCACTCAGAAATCTTCGATGCGTCAAAACGAGGAAACGAAACACCGCATCCTGGAAATCGAGAAGATTCTAGAAAATACGAGCATGGCGCGCGTCGATATTTTCAAGACCATCTATGGTGGCTCTAAGATAGTTATCGGCAGATACACCAAATTTGTTAAAGATCCGGTCCATCGAATTTCATTTTATTACAGTGATGGAGACATTGTGACGGTTCCATACGTTTGATCTCACGATTCGAGTTCAGGAAGTTCCATTCGAAACCCAAGAGGTGAGCGCATGAGTTTCAAGGCGGTAGAACTGCAGATCGCGGTGCCTAGAACGAGTGAAGCTGGGCGTTACCAAAATGAGTACCAACAGAGGCCGATGCTGGATCAGCAAATGATTGCGGAGCAAACAGCCAAGGAAGCTCAGGCATCGAGTCAGCGCAGCACTGCGGTGGACGAAACGGCGGATGCTGCGGTGAGGGATGGCCAGTCCCACCAAGGAGAACGCCATGGTGGCACATTGACGAGCGATGTGGAAGAAACCGGGGAGCAACAGCCCAAGCTTGCCGAGCATCCGTTTAAAGGGAAACATATCGATCTGTCCTTCTGAGATGATGGCATGGACTTTTTTTGAAACAGGATGAGCATAAGGAGAGATTCGATGTCACCGTGGATTATTATTGTCATACTGGGAGGCTGTGCCATCGTTTACGCTCTGATTCAGCCGAAGAAAAACAAGAATGAAGTACCGGAACAGAAGCTTGTTCAAGAAATGGAGGCAACGCTTGAGCATTATATGGCCGAAATCGAGAGGGATAACGATACTCTGATTCAGCGCGTTGCCGAAATGAAGGGAGAAGCCGCGGCTGCGGATCAGCGCATGCAGGCCCAGCTTGATGAACTGGAAAAACGGTTGAAGGGACTTGAAGAGGCCCGGGTTGAAGCAGTGAACGAAGTTTATGTCCGGAATGCGATCTCCGAAGCGCCGGCAGGAGAAACCAAGGAGACCGCGTTTCAACCTTCTTTGGCGGCTGCCGAGCAGCCAAAGATGGATGAATTGCCCGATCCCCAACGCGAAACCATCAAAGCGCGGTATGCGGAGTTGTTCCGGCTGCATGGAGAAGGGAAATCCATGGATGCCATCGCAAAACACACGGGGATTCAACGCGGAGAAGTGCAGCTGATCTTACAGCTTGCAGAACGGGAGGAGAGCTGACGCATGGACAAGCGCTCCCTATGGATCGGAATTGGCAGCGGCATGATTGTCGGAGCGGTATTGCTTCAGCTTGCCAACGTGGGACAAAATGCTTTAGCCGATAACGGTTTGGAGCCTAAGCAGGTTTCGTCGTTATCAAGGGAACAGCTGGAGAATGCTGCGAAGAGCATGAATCTCAAGCTGGTTGACAATGATGCAGAGCTCTATACCGAGACCGAATGGGTGGAAAAAAAGAAACAAGAGAGCAGCACGCTGCAGGGAGAGACGGCAACTGCGCCGAAAGAGACGGAGCCGGCCGAAAAACCCGAAACCCCTATTGATCCGCAGCAGCCTTCTGCAGATGCTGCGGATTCGCCAACACAAACGAGCAAACCCGAAACCTCAAAGCCTACCGCCCCTGCGGAACCGAAGAAACAGGTCTCTTTTCGGATCCGTTCGGGAAGCACACTTGTGATGGTAGCGGAAAATCTCGAAAAAGCAGGCATTGTGGATGATGCCGAAAGCTTCATCAAAGCAGGCCGGGAAGCAAAGATTAACACCAAAATACAAGTAGGCACCTACTCTCTTGAAAAAGGTGAAAGCTACCAGTCCATCATCGACAAAATCATCAAAGAACCGTCAAGCTGAGCTTGCTCAGACAGGACGGTTCTTTGCTTGCAGCGGCAGATGCAGGAGCGGATAGAAACATTCGAGGTAAATGTTGCAACCAACAATTTCTTGTGTTATATTAGATAACGGTGTTAAAACACACGCATGGCTAATTTTGTTGAGGGTGCTTTCCTGATGGAGAGTCTTGGCAAAAAATGATGCCTGCGGAGGGACACAATAAAAACCATATTAGGAGGTGTGTGAAGATGGCAGTAATCTCCATGAAGCAGCTTCTTGAAGCTGGGGTACACTTCGGTCACCAAACTCGTCGTTGGAACCCAAAAATGGATCGTTATATCTTCACCGAAAGAAACGGAATCTACATTATCGACTTGCAAAAAACAGTTAAAAAAGTCGAGGAAGCTTACAACTTCGTTAAAGGAATCGCAGCTGAAAATGGTACAATCCTGTTCGTAGGAACCAAAAAACAAGCTCAAGATTCCGTTAAAGAAGAAGCTGAGCGCGCTGGTCAATTCTACATCAACCAACGTTGGTTGGGTGGTACTCTGACAAACTTCCAAACGATTCAAAAACGTATCGATCGTTTGAAACAATTGGAAGCTTGGGAAGAGGACGGCACTTTCGGCGTATTGCCTAAAAAAGAAGTTATCTTGCTTCGCAAAGAAAAAGATCGTCTGGAGAAATTCCTCGGCGGTATTAAAAATATGAAAGGCCTGCCAAGCGCCCTGTTCATCATCGATCCTCGCAAAGAGCGTATCGCTGTTGCCGAAGCTCGCAAATTGGGTATCCCAATCGTTGGTATCGTTGATACAAACTGCGATCCAGACGAGATCGATTATGTTATTCCAGGTAACGACGACGCGATCCGTGCCGTTAAGTTGCTGACAGGTAAAATGGCTGATGCCGTAATCGAAGCTCACCAAGGCGAAGAAACATCCGCTTAATCGAGCTCGCATTATACCTTAAGAATTAAATGAAAAGGGTGGTTGGTAGGTGGATAACCTCTCACTGCCCTTTTTTTAGAGTGTACTTACAAAACTCATTTTGGAGGGAATTAACAATGGCAGTAAATGCGAGTGCAGTAAAAGAACTTCGTGAAAAAACAGGCGCAGGTATGCTGGATTGCAAAAAAGCGCTGGAAGAAGCAAACGGTGACCTGACAAAAGCGGCTGAACTGTTGCGTGAAAAAGGTCTGGCAGCTGCGGCAAACAAAGCTGGCCGTGCAGCAACTGAAGGTACAGTGGAATCCTATATTCATGCCGGCGGACGGATCGGCGTTCTGGTTGAAGTTAACTGCGAAACGGACTTCGTAGGTAAAACAGACCAATTTAAAGAGTTTGTTAAAGATATCGCAATGCAAATTGCAGCAGCAAGCCCTAAATTCGTAAGCCGCGAAGAAGTTTCCACGGAAGAGTTGGAAAAAGAAAAAGAAATCCTGAGAGCACAAGCACTGAACGAAGGCAAGCCTGAAAAAATCGTTGAGAAAATGGTTGAAGGCCGCATCGGCAAATACTACGAAGAGTTCTGTTTGCTGGAGCAACCTTTTGTTAAAGACCCTGACAAAACGATTTCTCAATTGCTGAATGAAAAAATCAGCCAAATCGGTGAAAATATCTCCATCCGTCGTTTCGTTCGTTACGAACTGGGTGAAGGCCTGGAGAAAAAAGTCGACAACTTCGTAGAAGAAGTTATGTCCCAAGTAAACAAGTAAGCAATAACGAATGATTGCCGGTTAGTCAAAATGCTTTTCGAAGATATAAGAATGAACAAACTTCGAAGCTCGCAACTCCCTTATATCTAAGGAAAACAATGCCTTTCCGGATCATCGTTTTTCCTAAAAAGAGTGGAACACAAGCTGTGTTCCTTTCTTTTTAAGCAGGAGGCTACGCGCGAGAAGTTTTGTTGATTGAACGCCGGAGGCGCTCAATTCAAAGTGGAGGGTGAACAATTGGAACAGCCAGTATTTAAACGCGTTGTATTAAAGGTTAGTGGGGAATCCCTTTCTGGCCAAAACGGCTACGGTATTGATGCAGAGACGATCTCTTCGATTGCCCAGCAGGTAAAGGAAGTTGTTGAATTGGGCGTCGAAGTCGCTATCGTATGTGGCGGCGGCAACATCTGGCGCGGTATCGCCGGAAGCGAAAACGGCATTGACCGGGCAACGGCCGATTATATGGGTATGCTGGCAACAGTCATGAACTCGCTCGCCCTGCAGGATGCACTCGAACAAATCGATGTGCCTACGCGCGTGCAAACATCCATTGCGATGCAGCAAATTGCAGAACCGTACATTCGTCGTAGAGCCATTCGTCATCTGGAGAAAGGCCGGGTCGTTATTTTTGCAGCAGGTACAGGTAACCCGTTCTTTTCCACGGATACAACAGCGGCGCTGCGCGCAGCGGAGATTGAAGCTGAAGTCATCCTGATGGCTAAAAACAAAGTGGATGGCGTCTACTCGGCAGATCCATTCAAGGATAGCAAGGCTGAGAAATACGAGCAGCTGACGTACCTTGATGTACTTAATAAAAATCTAGGCGTGATGGACTCGACAGCGTCTTCGCTCTGCATGGACAATAACATTCCGTTGATTGTATTTGCCATTACAGAGCAAGGCAACATCAAACGCGTTGTTCTTGGCGAACGGATTGGAACAATCGTTAAAGGGAGTGTAGATTAATGCCACAAGCAGTTAAAAAAAGTGCTGAAGAACGTATGGAAAAGGCCATTCAGGCATTGCGTCGCGATCTTGCGACTCTGCGTGCCGGACGTGCCAGCTCAGCTCTGTTGGACCGAATTCAAGTTGAATATTACGGCGCGATGACGCCTCTCAACCAGTTGGCCAACATCAGTACGCCGGATTCCCGTACGCTGATGATTCAGCCTTGGGATAAATCTTCGATGAGCGACATTGAGCGCGCGATCATGAAATCCGATCTCGGGCTTACGCCTGCAAATGACGGAAGCATGATTCGCCTGTCCATTCCTCCGTTGACTGAAGAGCGCAGAGCCGAACTTGTCAAACTTACCAAAAAGTTCGGTGAAGAAAGCAAAGTGGCCATTCGAAACATTCGGCGCGATGCAAATGATGACATCAAAAAAATGGAAAAGTCGGACATTTCCGAGGACGAATCCCGGAGACATCAAGACGATATCCAGAAATCGACGGACAAGTTTATCGCTGAAGTCGATAAGGTACTCGCTGCCAAAGAAAAAGAAATTATGGAAGTGTAAGACAAGCGCAGCCCCTCCGATACGGTGGGGTTTTGTCTCTTTTTCCAAGCTTCAGGTGAAGAAACTTCAAGGATTTTGGAGGAACAGGAATGATCAAACGGGTTCGGTCGTGGTGGAATGGGGCTGAAAAGCAGGAAACGCTGACGATTTCCGGGGACAATATCCCGGAGCATGTTGCCATCATCATGGACGGAAACGGACGCTGGGCCAAACGGCTTGGACTTCCGAGGATCGCCGGGCACCAAAGCGGCATGAAAGCCGTCAAGCGTGCGGCCATAGCAGCGGATGAACTGGGGATTAAATATCTGACGATGTACGCTTTTTCGACAGAAAATTGGGCGCGTCCAAAAGAAGAAGTGGACTTTCTGATGCGGCTTCCGCAAGAATTCCTGGCGATAGAGCTGGATGAACTGATCGAAAAAAATGTTCGTATTTCCATGATGGGTCAAGAGGAATATTTGCCTTCCCACACCGTGGATGCTTTACGTGAGGCAATTCAGCGTACGCAGCATAATACCGGGTTGGTATTGAATTTTGCAATGAATTACGGAAGTCGCAAGGAAATGACGGACTGTACCAAGCAGATTGCATTGAAAGTGCAGTCGGGGGAATTGTCGATCGAGGAAATCACGCCTGAAGTGATCGACAAACATATGTTTACTGCAGGCATGCCTGATCCTGATTTGTTAATCCGCACAAGCGGCGAACTTAGACTCAGCAATTTTATGTTGTGGCAGTTGGCATATAGTGAATTATGGTTTACGGATATATATTGGCCTGAATTCGGCAAACAGCATTTGCTTGAAGCCGTGGCCGAATATCAGCGCAGGTCACGGCGTTACGGCGGTTTGAAATAGATGGAGGATGAAGCCGTTGAAACAGCGAATAACGACAGGAATAATAGCAGGCGCGTTGTTTTTGGGTTTTTGCCTGCTGGGTGGACCCTGGTACCATGGATTGGTACTGGTAATGGCTCTCATCGGTTATTATGAGTTTGTGAAAATGACAGGGCTGCCGCCCTTTTCGGGCGCAGCCCTAATCGGGTATGCAGGTGTTTTTGCATTGGTGTTTCCATGGGAAATGCTGTGGGACCATCGCCCGCTAACGTTATTTCAGGTGGGCTGGCTTGTTATGCTTGTGTTGATGGCAGCCTCGGTTGTAACGAAAAACAGAATATCGGTGAACACGGTAGCCATGCTGTTTCTGGGCGTGGTTTACGTAGGGGTTGGCTTTTATTACATTGCGGAATCGAGGCATTTGCCAAACGGTCTTTTTTGGACGTTTTTGCTGCTCGGTTCCATTTGGTCCAGTGATGCAGGGGCCTACTTTGTAGGAAAGCTTATCGGCAAAAACAAGCTGTGGCCATCGATTAGCCCCAACAAAACGGTTGAAGGAGCGTTGGGTGGCATTGCGATTGCAATTGTGACCTCGCTTGTTTTTGCATGGGCTTCGGACGGACTGCTCACTTGGGAAAGGGCGATATTCATCGGGCTTGCCGCTGCGGTGGTAGGGCAGATGGGGGATTTGATCCAATCCGCATACAAACGTATATATAACATCAAGGATTCCGGCAATCTGCTTCCGGGACATGGAGGCATCTTGGATCGATGCGATAGTTGGATCGTGGTATTCCCGTTTGTACATATACTGATGTTATTGCCCTATTAATTACGAATGCAGATCGTGTATGGCGAATGGCCGTACATGTAATGGGATAAATGAAAATGAGGTGCAGCATGAAAAAAATTGCGATTCTCGGTTCTACCGGTTCCATTGGAACTCAGACACTGGATGTCGTAGACATGCATCCAGACCTTTTTCAGGTCGAGGGTCTGGCTGCCGGGGAAAACATCGAACTTCTGATAGATCAAGCCAAACGTTACAGGCCGAAAAAAGTATCCGTCGGTTCCAAGGAGCTTGCAGACAGGATCGCTCCATATCTACCTGCGGGAACGCAGCTGTGTTACGGCGAAGAAGGTCTGATTGAAGTTGCAGCCGGAACCGATGCAGATACGGTAGTCACTGCGGTAGTGGGCAGCGTCGGATTGGAGTCCACGCTGGCAGCGATCGAAGCAGGCAAACAAATCGGCCTAGCCAATAAAGAAACGCTGATTACCGCCGGCCATATCGTTACTTCCCGGGCTGCGGCCAAAGGCGTAGCGTTGCTTCCCGTGGACAGCGAACACTCTGCCATTTTTCAATGCTTGAACGGGGAGAATCGGGATCGCATAAAAGGCATTACGCTCACGGCATCGGGGGGCTCCTTCAGGGACTTGTCCCGCGAACAGCTGGAGCACGTGACCGTTGAAGACGCATTGAAACATCCGAACTGGTCCATGGGATCCAAAATCACGATCGATTCCGCCACAATGGTCAACAAAGGACTTGAAGTGATTGAGGCTCACTGGCTATTCGGCCTTGATTATGATCAGATCGATGTGCTGCTTCACCCGGAGAGCATTGTCCATTCTTTTGTGGAGTTTGAAGACACGAGCATCATTGCCCAGTTGGGGAATCCCGACATGCGCGTACCGATCCAATATGCCCTGACTTATCCCGATCGATTGCCGTCACCTTCCAAGAGACTTTCGCTGGCACAAGCGGGGCGATTGAATTTTCGCGAGATGGACATGGAACGGTTTCCATGTTTAAGAATGGCTTATGAATGTGGAAGAATGGGAGGAACTGCGGCCACGGCTTTCAATGCGGCTAACGAGGTAGCGGTAGCGGCGTTTTTGAAAGGGCTGATTCCATTTTTGCAAATAGAATATATCATCGAGAAAGTGCTTGATCAGCACGTTCTTATTCAGAATCCAGTCCTTGAGGAGATTCATTTGGCAGATCAACAGTCGCGCAGGTTTGCCGAGTCTTTGATTGAATTGAATTCATAAACGGAATAGGGTATTTATGGAATCAACTATATGGTATAATATAGTTGATTTTTTACATTGTTGAGCATCCACCAGACACGCCAAGCGGACCGCTGGGCTTTCGTGTTTTACGAAGCACGGGTCATATCATATACTGTGAACCATCGTATTTCTAAGGTCCCCTTCAAGATCTGTTCTGATCGAAAAGGTGGCCTTTCTACATATTTGAAGGAGGAATCGGACATAGCCAGCCAATGAATGGTTATACATCCCTTGAGAAGAGCAATACACTAAGCTTGCGGAATGGAGTATACGGACGTTAATATAAAAGCTGCAGCGCTAGATGTCAGGATTGTTGAAGGGCGTTACACCTCATGATCAATATGAATGCTACAATGAAGTGTTACTAAGAGACGTTGTATAGGTTGAATCGATACCGGTCATGGATCCGGTTCTGGGCCAAATCCAGGGGACCAACAGCTCGCAGTCTTTCGCTAGTTTAAAGCGTGTGCTATGCCTCAAGAGATTTCGTGCTATGATTATCGTTATGGCGGGTACGTTCCGCTGCTGCATGTTCCGGGTTCAATTGATATTCATTTTGAGAATATTATCGATTATGGAGAATATCCTCTATTCATAGAAATGGAAACCCTGTTTTCAAATGAAGTCGAGCAGAGAAGGCTTGGCCGCTACCCGTTCATGAACCGTCGTTTGGAAGATATCGCACTTGGCAGCGATCCGAGATCCAAAATACTTCTTGGTATTTTTTTGAGAATAATGTTATTCTAAAGCTTGCATACTAAGTTGAAGGAGGTGCAAATGTAGTTGGAAACTCTAAAAATCGCGTTCTATGTGTTCATGATGTTTTTTGTGATTGTTGCCATTCATGAATGGGGCCATTATTATTTTGCGAAGCGTGCAGGCATTTTGGTTCGTGAGTTTGCTATCGGTTTTGGTCCTAAAATGTTTTCATATAAAAGAGGCGAAACTCAGTTTACGTTCCGGTTGCTTCCATTTGGCGGTTATGCCAGAATGGCAGGCGAAGATCCTGATATTTCTCTTATAGACGTAGGGCAAACCATATGCGTTCGCATCAAAGACGGCAGCATCGAAAAGATATTCACCGCCAACCTCGAAAAGTATAAGAATGTCATTAAGGGTGAGGTCCTGCATGTGGATTTGGAGACAAATCTGCAGTTGGAATTGGATGTGGATGGGGAACGTATGGCATTTTCCGTTCATCCTCAAGCCCTTATCGTAGGAAAAGACAACACCATGCAGATTGCGCCTAAAGATCGTTGGTTCAGCAGCAAAACGGTCGGGCAGCGTGCTATGGCTATTTTTGCAGGGCCGCTGATGAATTTCGTGCTTGCGTTTGCATTGTTTATTATCTATATCCAGGTGAGCGGCGTTCCCGTTGAAAATCCTTCTTACATAAAAATAGCCGAGGTTTCGGCTAATGGGCCTGCGCAGCAGGCAGGTTTGAAGGAAGGGGACATCATCAAGTCCATTAACGGTACGGCTGTTGGGGCGGATCAACAGAAACTGATCAGTCTCATCTCCGAATCCAAAGGCAAATCTATGGATTGGATGATAGAACGGGGAGGTCAGGAGGCCTCCGTCTCTGTAACTCCTGCGGACGTTGATGGATCGGGAAACGGCAAGGTAGGGATCTCTCTTGGATATCCGACCAGACAAGCCGGTTTCATCGAAACGCTGTCGCTTTCGGGCAAATATACCATCGAAACATCCAAACTGATCTTTAAAGGTCTTCAGCAGCTCGTGCAAAATTTTGCCTTGGACGATATCGGGGGGCCTGTAAGAACGATTGAGGTTACCGGAGAGATTGCTAAATCTGGTTTGGATCGATTAATATATTGGAGCGCCATGATTAGCATTAACCTGGGTATTTTCAACCTGCTGCCGATCCCGGCGCTGGACGGAAGCCGTCTCATCTTTCTCGGGATCGAAGCGGTGCGCGGCCGGCCTCTGAACCCGAATCGGGAAGGCATGGTACATTTTATCGGTTTTGCGATGTTGTTTGTGCTAATGCTTGCAGTAACTTATAATGATATTCTACGATTAATTAACAGATAATTATGGTTGGACTGTCTTTGCAGCCAGTGAAGATGGTCGTAATGGGAGGACACTGGATTCTTATGTCGAAGGAAAATGATAAACAGTTCGTGACTGAAATTACGCCACAGGGAGAGGACTTTTCCCGCTGGTATATTGATGTGATTAAAAAAGCCGATTTGATGGATTATTCCCCGGTGCGCGGCTGCATCGTGTTCAAGCCGGACGGATTTGAAATCTGGGAGCATATCAAGGATGAGCTGGATCGCCGTTTCCGCGAAACGGGCCATCGCAATGCCTACTTCCCGATGTTCATTCCGGAGAGCTTTTTCCAGAAGGAAAAAGAGCATGTGGAAGGCTTCAATCCCGAGCTGCCTTGGGTCACCGAGGCTGGCGGAGAAAAGCTGGAAGAGCGGCTTGCGATCCGCCCGACGTCGGAAACGATCATCGGTCACATGTATTCGAAATGGATCCAGTCCTATCGTGACCTGCCCGTTCTGATCAACCAATGGGCGAACGTTGTTCGTTGGGAGAAAAGAACGCTGCCGTTCCTGCGTACAAGCGAATTCCTTTGGCAGGAAGGCCATACGGCGCATGAGACCGAAGAAGAAGCACGTGAAGAAACGATGCGCATGCTGGAAATTTACCGCGAAGTGGTCGAAGAGTATTTGGCCATTCCGGTGATCAGCGGTCAGAAGACGCCTTCCGAGAAATTCGCGGGAGCGGTGGACACGTACTCGATCGAAGCGATGATGAAAGATGGACGCGCCGTACAAGCCGGAACTTCCCACTACATGGGCACGAACTTTGCCAAAGCCTTTGAAATCCAGTACCTCAGCCGCGAAAACGTGCTTGAGCATGCCTATACGACATCCTGGGGTGTAAGCACGCGTTTGATCGGAGCACTGATCATGGTTCATGGCGATGATCGTGGATTGGCACTTCCTCCAAAAGTGGCACCAACGCAAGTCGTGATGATTCCGATCGGACCGCCAAAAACGCGTGATGCCGTCGTTGGCCGTGCCGACGAGTTGTTCTCCGAATTGAAAAAAGCGGGCATTCGCGTAAAAATGGATGACCGCAGCGACGTACGTCCTGGTTGGAAGTTCAACGAGTATGAAATGCGCGGAGTCCCTGTCCGTCTGGAAATCGGACCTCGCGACATGGAGAATGGCGTTTGTGTCCTCGTATCCCGCATCACGGGCGAGAAAAAAGTGATTGAACAGGCTAACCTGGTGGAAGAAGTGCAGAACATGCTGGCACAGGTACAAGGCGAAATGCTGGAGCGTGCCCGCAGCTTTATGTCGGAAAACTTCTACTCCGTGGATACGCTGGACGAAATGAAACAGCTCATGGAAAACAAACGCGGCTTTACGCTGGCTGGCTGGTGCGGCTCGGAAGCTTGCGAAGATAAGGTTCGCGAAGTGACGGGGGCAACAAGCCGCAACATTCCGTTCGAGCCAAAGGAACAAAAGCATACCTGCTTGGCTTGCGGTGAAAAAGCGAAACATACCGTTGTGTTTGCAAGAGCCTACTAATCAGGAAGAAAGGGTGAATCCAACGATTCATCCCGCGATGTAGAATGGAGAGCTTCTGTCAGAAAAAATGAGTCGGTGCCGGATCGGATCGAAGACATTTTGGACACAGGAGCTTTTCCTGTTTTGAAGGCACGAGGAGGAACATGATGAGTGGAATCGAGGAAAAGAGAAAACGGTTTGAATTGTTGATGAAGCAGGCCGAGCTTCCGTCCGGTTTGGTAGAGCCTTATTTTCTGGACGGATGGATCGAAAAGGTGGAAACGAGCCGCAGCAATCGCGACTGGAGCATTCTTATCGTAAAGGATACTTTGGTACCTGCGCCGATCTACCGGACATTTTGCCTGCATATTCAAGAAAAGCTGAATCATATCGCCAAAATTACGTTTGGCTTCAAATACAATGAACAAGTACAGCTCGGCGACATCGTGAGCGAGTATTGGAATTTGTTTCTGGAATGGGCGCATCGGGAAATTCCGTCCGTCAATGGATGGATGAGCCGGGCCCAGTTCGAATGCCAGGAGGATTTGCTGCAGCTGACGATGAGCGACGCCATGTCGCTGGAGCTTGCGCGCAAAAAACAGATCGATCAGGCCATTATGACCTTTTATGATAAATACTTTAATACATCGTTGCGCGTAAAAATGGCTGTCGGAGAACGTGGGAACAATCAGGAGGCCATGGAGCAGTTCCAACTTAAGAAGCGGGAAGAAGAGCGGCAGGTCATCGAACAGATGAGGGCTGCAGCCGTCGAATCCGAGATGCCGGAGGAAGAAGATCAGGGCGAGCTTCGCCTGCAAATGGGCTATGAAATCAAAGAACCGCCAGTGCCTATGCAGGACATTCAGGACGAAGAGAAAAAGGTTACGCTGCAAGGGACCATTTTTGGCTTGGAAAGCAAAGAGCTGCGTAACGGCAATACGTTGTTCACGTTTTTCCTGACCGACTTTACCGACTCGATGCAGATGAAGATGTTTGCGAAGACGAAGGAAGATGTCAAGATCCTCAGCCTGCTGGCTAATGGTAAATGGGTCAAAGTCCGTGGGCGCGTCGAATACGATCGGTTTATGCAGGTTCCGGAGTTGGCCATGATTCCTTCCGATCTGATGGAAGTCAAGGCCCCACCGTCCCGCAAGGACAATGCGGAAGAGAAGCGCGTCGAATTCCATCTTCATACAACGATGAGCACGATGGATGCCGTAACCTCCATTGACAAATACGTGAAAACGGCTGCTGCCTGGGGGCATAAAGCGATCGCTGTCACGGATCATGGCGGCGTGCAAGTATATCCGGAGGCGGCCAAGGCGGCGAAGAAAAACGGCATCAAAATGATCTACGGGCTGGAAGCCAACGTGGTTAACGATTCCGTTGCCGTTGTGCTGGCGCCCCAGCCGCTGGAATTAAAAACGGCCACGTATGTGGTATTCGATATCGAGACAACGGGTCTGTCGGTCACTCAAAACAAAATTATCGAGATCGCCGCGGTGAAGATACAGGATGGCAAAGAAATCGATCGGTACGCCTCCTTCGTCAACCCGCATGAGCGAATTCCTTACAACATTCAACAGCTCACCAACATTACGGATGAAATGGTAAAAGATGCGCCAGAGCTTGAACCAGTCATTCGCGATTTTGCTGCGTTCGTGGGGGACGGGGTGCTGGTTGCGCACAATGCTCGATTTGATATGGGCTTTATCCAGGCTTCCCTGAAAAGCCTGGGCATGCCGGAGCTGCCTAACCCTGTCCTGGATACGTTGGAGCTGGCGAGGCTGCTCTACCCTACGATGAAAAACCACCGGCTTAACACGCTTGCGGACAAATATAAAGTGGCGCTTGAAAGCCATCACCGGGCCATTGACGATACGGTGGCACTCGCTGGCATCCTGAACGGTTTGCTGAACGATGCGGCTCAAATGAAAGGGTTGACCATGCTTGACCGTCTGAATGACTATGTCGGCAAAGACCTGTCCAACACGCGTCCGTTCCATTGCTGTATTTACGCGCTGAACGGAGTCGGGAAAAAGAATCTGTACAAGCTGGTATCGTTATCCCATACGGAATATTTCAAACGCGTGCCATGTATCCCGAAATCGAAGCTGGTTGAACTGCGCGAAGGGCTGCTCATTTTGTCAGGCTGCGAAAAAGGTGAATTTTTCGAAGCGGTGCTTAACAAATCGTTGGAGGAAGCCGAGGAGATTGCCCAGTTTTACGATGTGCTCGAAATTCAGCCCTTGACGATGTATATGCACTTGGTCGAGAAAGCTTTGGTCGCTACGCCGGATGAGCTGAAAACGGCCATTCGCAAAGTGGTGGACATCGGCGACAAGTTGGGCAAACCGGTCGTTGCGACGGGGAACGTGCATTATTTGGAGGAACGGGACAAGCTGTTCCGCGACATTACGATTCACGGCATTACCGGCTTCAGCCCGCTGAAGGATATTCGCAAACCGGACGCCCATTTCCGCACCACGGATGAGATGCTGCAGGAGTTCGAGTTCCTTGGCACGGACAAGGCGTATGAAGTCGTTGTGACCAATACGTCCGAATTGGCGGACCGTTTTGAAGAGATCAAGTTGTTCCCGGACAAGCTCTTTACGCCGAACCTGGAGGGGGCCGACGAGGAAATTCGCAATACGTGTTACAATACGGCGAAATCGATCTATGGCGAAGAGTTGCCTGAAGTCATCGTAGCCCGGCTGGAAAAAGAACTGGGTCCGATCATCAAATATGGATTTTCCGCGAACTATCTCATTTCGGAGCGGCTCGTTAAAAAATCCAATCAAGACGGTTACCTCGTCGGATCGAGGGGATCGGTCGGTTCCTCTGTCGTGGCGACGTTCCTGGGCATTTCCGAGGTTAATCCGCTGCCTGCCCATTACATTTGCACCAATTCGGATTGCAAATACAGCGAATGGTTCCTCGATGGCAGCGTGCCTAGCGGATTCGATCTGCCCGAGAAGGATTGCCCGAAATGCGGCAATAGGCTGAAAGGCGAAGGACAGGACATTCCGTTCGAAACGTTCCTCGGATTCAAAGGGGACAAGGTTCCCGATATTGACTTGAACTTCTCCGGCGATTACCAGCCGCATGCGCACAATTATACGAAGGTATTGTTTGGCGACAAGGCTGTTTTCCGGGCTGGCACCATCGGCACAGTGGCAGAAAAAACCGCGTTCGGTTTTGCGAAAAAATACGAGGAAAGCCACCACAAGAAATGGCGCGGGGCCGAATTGAACCGGCTTGCTGCCGGCTGTACTGGCGTTAAACGGAGCACGGGACAGCATCCCGGCGGGATCGTCGTTGTGCCCGATTATATTGAAGTCGAAGACGTTACCCCTGTGCAGTATCCGGCAGACGACGTCAATGCCGAGTGGAAAACGACGCATTTTGACTACCATGCCTTTGAGGAAAACTTGCTCAAACTCGATATTCTGGGACACGATGATCCGACCATGATGCGTATGCTGCAGGATTTGACGGGCGTGGATCCGACGACCATTCCGATGAACGATCCGAAGGTGATGAGCATGTTCAACTCGACGGAGGCGCTCGGCGTAACGCCTGAGCAGATCCGCTCACCTGTTGCTACTTTCGGGGTGCCGGAGATGGGAACGAAGTTTGTGCGCCAGATGCTTGTGGAATCCCAACCGTCCTCTTTTGCGGACTTGCTGCAGATTTCCGGGCTGTCGCATGGAACCGGAGTATGGCTCGGCAATGCGCAGGAATTGATCAAAAACGGAACGTGCACGATCAAAACGGTCATCGGCTGCCGTGACGACATCATGCTGTTCCTGATTTACAAAGCAGGCATGGACGCCAGCCTTGCTTTTAAGATTACGGAAAGTGTGCGTAAGGGACGTGGTTTGCCGCAGGAATGGATCGATGAAATGAAAAAATGCAAAGTGCCGCAATGGTACATCGATTCCTGTCTCAAAATCCAGTACATGTTCCCGAAGGCGCATGCCGCTGCTTACGTGATCTCGGCTGTGCGTACCGCTTTCTTTAAGTTGTATTATCCGATTCAATATTATGCAACGTATTTCACGGTTCGTGCCGAGGACTTCGACATCGAGCTCGTGTGCCAGGGCTACGATGCCATCTATCGCAAAATCGTCGAGATCGAGCAATTGGGCTTCCAGGCTCCGCCAAAAGAAAAAAACATGCTGCCGATTTTGGAGATGGCGCTTGAAATGACAGCGCGAGGTTTCTCGCTCAAGCCGATTGATCTGTATCGTTCCGAAGCGACGAAATTTATCGTGGACGGCAATTCGCTGATTCCGCCGTTCTCGGCGCTGGCCGGGATCGGTGACAATGCTGCGCGCAATATCGCGGCGGCGAGAGAGCATGGGGAGTTCCTCTCCATTGAAGATTTCCAGCAGAAGTCGAAGGCCAGCAAAACGATCGTCGAGCTTCTTACGAGCATGGGATGCTTCCGAGGTTTGCCTGAAAGCAACCAGTTGTCCTTGTTCTAAAGGGCGAAGGTTAGAGCTTACTTGTCACTATTACCAGACTATGTTATAATTTCTGGAGTGAACGAGATAGTACGAATTTCTGAAGAGTGGGGAAACCCACTCTTTAGTCTTTGGTATGAAAGAATCTTGGGTATTTAACAACTGCCGGCAACTATTGGCCGGTGTAACCTAAGTTGGAGGTTATCGGTTTTGAGCACATCGAAGATTAAATCTACTGTGGAAGAAATGATCCAACCCTATTTGAATGAACAAGGCTTCGAGCTGGTTGACATCGAATATGTCAAAGAAGGCAGCAGTTGGTTTCTGCGGGTATATGTCGACAAAGAAGGCGGTATCGACATTGACGATTGCGTCATGATCAGCGAGCAGCTTAGCGCCAAGCTCGACGAGACCGATCCGATTCCGACCGTCTACTTCCTTGAAGTGTCCTCTCCGGGTGCGGAACGTCCACTGAAAAAGCCGGAGGACGTTACCAAAGCCGTAGGCAAAAACGTATATGTGACGACCTACGGACCGGTGAACGGAATGAAAGAGTTTGAAGGCAAACTGCTTTCTTTTGATGGCAGTGAGCTTGTCATTGAGGCCGGCAAGAAACAACATGCCGTTTCTTATGACAAGATTGCAAGCGCGCGCTTGGCCATTCTGTTTTAGGTACCTTGTTCACTTACCTAATGAAAAGACACATCCCTCGCGATAACGGCAAGGTGCCCGGCAGTTTTGGGCCTTCGCCGTTTTACGTATGGGGTGCCATGTTTGAAAGGGGGATCAATTATTCATGAGTATGGACTTTATTGAAGCAATGAATGAATTGGAGCGGGAAAAAGGGATTAGCAAGGATGTGCTGTTTGAAGCCATCGAAGCAGCTCTGATTTCCAGCTACAAACGGAACTTTAACACAGCTCAGAACGTGCGCGTCGACATGAACCGCAACACGGGCGTCATCCGGGTATATGCCCGCAAATTGATCGTCGAGGAAGTATTGGATTCCCGGACGGAAATTTCCTTGCCGGCAGCCCGCGAAATCAATCCTCACTTCCAATTGGAAGATATCGCGGAGATTGAAGTTACGCCGCGCGATTTCGGCCGCATTGCCGCCCAAACGGCGAAACAGGTCGTGACGCAGCGCATTCGCGAAGCAGAACGCGGGTTGATTTACAACGCTTTCGTGGATAAAGAGGAAGATATCGTCACAGGCGTTGTGCAGCGTCAGGATTTGCGCAATATTTACATCGACCTGGGCAAGATCGAAGCGGCATTGCCTTTGACGGAATTGATGCCGAACGAGAAGTTTGCTCACGGCGACCGGATCAAGGCGTACATCACGAAAGTGGAAAATACGACCAAAGGCCCGCAAATCATTTTGTCCCGTACGCATCCAGGTTTGTTGAAACGTCTCTTCGAGCTGGAAGTTCCCGAGATTTTCGACGGCGTGGTAGAAATTCGTTCCGTCGCTCGCGAAGCTGGCTTCCGTTCCAAAATCGCGGTGCATTCCCGCAATGAGGAAGTCGATCCGGTCGGTTCCTGCGTAGGGCCGAAAGGCACGCGCGTGCAGACCATCGTGAATGAGCTGCGCGGCGAGAAAATCGATATCGTTCGATACTCTGAACAAGTGGATGAGTATGTGGCCAATGCCCTCAGCCCTTCCAAAGTTTTGGAGGTTCAGGTATTCGAGGAAGAGAAGATGGCGCGGGTCATCGTTCCTGATTATCAGCTCTCGCTGGCAATCGGGATCAAGGGACAGAATGCCCGTCTTGCGGCCAAACTGACCGGTTGGAAGATCGATATCAAGAGCGAGACCCAGGCAGAACAGGAGTTTGGCAGAGAAAAGGATTCTTCCGCGGAAATGCATCAGGATTCCGTCTCCGTCGACTAGAGCTAAGCACGGGGGGGGCGTTAATGTATGAAACCAAAAAAAGTACCGCTGCGCAAATGTGTGGCGTGTCAGGAAATGATGCCCAAAAAGCAGCTGATTCGCGTGGTCAAAACGCCCGAGGATGAGGTGCTGATCGATCTGACTGGCAAAAAATCCGGACGTGGCGCGTATTTATGCGGCAAAGAATCTTGTTTCAAGCTTGCATTCAAAAACCGGTCCCTGGACCGGGCGTTGAAAGGCAAGGTTTCACCGGAAATTTACGAGCAGCTGGCTGCAGACTTCATTCGCGTGGAGGATGAATTCAAGGCTGCGCAGGAGCGTGATCAGGATGAGTGACCAAAAAGTGTTATCTTACCTCGGACTCGCGATGCGCGCAGGCAAGCTGGCTACCGGTGAAGAAATTGTGCTCAAAGCAATCCGCTCTTCCGAAGCTAAAATGGTTATTGTTGCGGGTGACGCCTCGGCCAATACACAAAAGAAATTTCGCGACAAATGCGGTTCCTACCAGGTGCCGCTCGTCATCGGTTTTGACCGGGATCGCCTGGGTTCAAGTATCGGTAAAGACACGCGGGTTGTTCTTGCAGTAACGGACGTTGGGTTTGCAAAAATGATCTCCAAGCAAGTCGGTATAATGTCGGAGGTGGAGTATATTGAGTAAACAGGACAACAAGGATAAATTGCGGGTTTATGAATATGCGAAGTCCCTTAACATGAGCAGCAAAGAAATCATAACCATTCTTAAAAAACTGGATATTCCGGTGAACAATCATATGAGCGTCATGGAGAATGGTTCGGTGGATAAAGTGGAACAATTTTTTAAAAACATAAAATCATCTGCAGCTACGAAGCAGGGCTCCGAACCAAAGTCCGTTGCCACATCTTCGGTGCGCAGCGACAAAACAGTGGACAACAGCAAGCCGGCCGGCGGAGTGAACACGCCGGGCAATTCAAGTTCTTCCGGCAGTCCCGTACAAACAAAAATACAACAGGAAAAGCAGGTAGGTATGAACAATAGACCAAATTCCAACAATAACAACGGCTCCCAAAGACACAGCGGCCAAGACAGCCGCAACAGATCCAATAGCTCCCAAGGTTCAAACCAAGGGGGACAATCCGGCAACCGCTCCAGACCGGCGCAAAACGGAACTAACGGCAGTGCAGGCTCCCGTCCGCAAGGCGGAACTGGCGGCAGCACCGCATCCCGTCCGCAAGGCGGAACTGGTGGCAGCACCGGATCCCGTCCGCAAGGCGGAGGACAGCGCAGCAACAACAGCGGTGGCGGTCAAGTAAGAAACGCAAATTCAAGCAATGGCGGCAATCGCAGCGGCGGCCAAGGCCAGAGCCAAGGCCAAGGACAAGGACAACGCCGAGGCGGCCAAGGCGGTTCGGGCGGAAACAACAACGGTAACCGTTCCAACAATGGTGGCGGACGTCGTTTCGATGACGGACGCGGCAACAATTTCCGCAACAATCGTGGTGGAAAAAATAACCGTGGCAGAAATCAACACCAGTCCCCGCCGCGCGAGAAAATCGACAATACGCCGAAGAAAATCATCGTTCGTGGTGACATGACGGTAGGCGAAACAGCGAAGCTGCTGCACAAAGACGCTTCCGAGGTGATCAAAAAGCTGATTGGCATGGGCGTTATGGCGACCATCAACCAAGAGCTCGATATTGATACGATTCTTCTTCTCGCGGGTGAATTCGGTGTTGAAGTCGAAGTGAAAATCCCGGTTGAGGACGATCGTTTCGAAACGGTTGAAGAGAACGACGATCCGGCAGATTTGCAGTCCCGTCCACCGGTCGTTACCATCATGGGTCACGTTGACCATGGTAAAACAACGCTGCTTGATGCCATTCGTAGAACAAACGTTACAGGCGGCGAAGCAGGCGGAATCACGCAGCATATCGGTGCTTATCAAGTTGAGATCAACAACAAGAAAATCACGTTCTTGGACACGCCAGGTCACGAAGCGTTTACCGCTATGCGTGCGCGTGGAGCTCAGGTTACGGATATTACCATCATTGTGGTAGCTGCCGATGACGGCGTCATGCCACAAACGGTTGAAGCGATCAACCATGCCAAAGCGGCCGGACTTCCGATTATCGTTGCCGTGAACAAAATCGATAAACCGGGTGCGGACCCAGATCGCGTTAAACAAGAATTGACCAACTATGAGCTCGTTCCGGAAGAGTGGGGCGGCGACACGATCTTTGTTAACGTTTCGGCGAAACAACGCATCGGACTGGAAGGTCTGCTTGAAATGATTCTGCTCGTTGCAGAAGTAAACGAGTACAAAGCCAACCCGAACAAACGTGCCCGCGGTACGGTGATCGAAGCCGAGCTCGACAAAGGCCGTGGCCCGGTAGCTCGCGTTCTCGTACAGCACGGAACATTGAAAGTCGGGGATGCGTTTGTTGCAGGTAACTGTTTCGGACGTGTGCGCGCAATGGTCAATGACAAAGGACGCCGTTTGAAAGAAGCCGGACCTTCGACACCTGTAGAGATTACCGGTTTGACCGAAGTTCCAGGCGCAGGCGATCCGTTCATGGTATTCGAAGACGAGCGCAAGGCACGTTCGATTGCCGACAAACGCGCGATTACGCAGCGTGAGTCCGATCTGGGCACCAACACACGCGTAACGCTGGATGATTTGTTCAAACACATCAAAGACGGCGAAATCAAGGATCTGAACGTGATCATCAAAGGTGACGTGCAAGGTTCGGTTGAGGCGCTGAAAAGCTCCCTTGCCAAAATCGAAGTCGAAGGTGTGCGCGTAAAAATCATTCACAGTGGTGCAGGTGCAATTACCGAGTCTGACATCATTCTCGCGACGGCATCGAACGCCATCGTGATCGGTTTCAATGTGCGTCCTGACAATCAGGCGAAAATCACGGCTGAGCAGGAGCAAGTAGACATTCGTCTGCATCGCGTCATCTACAGCGTGATCGAGGAAATCGAACAGGCGATGAAGGGTATGCTTGATCCGGTCTACAAAGAGAATGTCATTGGGCATGCAGAAGTTCGCAACACGTTCAAAATCAGCAAAGTGGGTACCATTGCAGGTTGTATGGTTACTTCCGGCAAAATCACACGTTCGGCGGAAGCTCGCCTGATTCGTGACGGCATCGTGCTGTACGAAGGCAAGCTGGATTCCTTGAAACGTTACAAAGATGATGCTAAAGAAGTAGCACAGGGCTACGAGTGCGGTATTACGCTGGATAATTATAACGATCTCAAAGAAGGCGACGTGATCGAAGCTTTCGTGATGGAGACCGTAGAACGATAAGCAAGGAAGCATGAGGTGAACAACGATGGCCAAGATTCGTACTGGCAGAGTAGGCGAACAGATCAAAAAAGAGCTTAGCTTGCTGATTCAATCGGAACTGAAAGATCCGCGCATCGGCTTTGTCACGGTGACAGGCGTTGAAGTAACTAACGACCTGTCCCAAGCCAAAGTATATCTGAGTGTTTTCGGGGATGAAGAACAGAAGGATAATTCGCTTAAAGCGCTCGGAAAAGCAAATGGGTTTTTGCGTTCCGAGCTTGGCAAGCGCATCAGACTTCGCCATGTTCCCGAATTGATCTTCAAGATTGATGAGTCGATTGCCTATGGCAGCCGCATTGAAAAGCTGCTCGGGGATATCGGCAGCGATAACAACGAATCCCAGTAATTGCATAAAGGAGACGGCTATGCACACTTATGAACAGGCACTTCAGGACGGAAAGCAATTTCTGCTGGAGCATGACGATTACCTGGTCGTGTCGCATGTACAGCCGGACGGTGACGCAGTCAGCTCTACGGTAACGGTGGGCTGGCTGCTGTCATGTCTGGGGAAAACTTTCACGATGATGAACGAAGGCGAGATTCCGCAGCGCATGCGCTTCTTGTGGAATGCGGACCGCATCGTGAACATGACCGAACAGCCGCCGCAGCGGAAGTACAAAGCAGTCATTTGCGTGGATTGTGCAGATTTTGCAAGAGTGGGCTTAACGAAGCAATATTTTGAAGAAGATGCCCTCATTTTGAATATCGACCATCATCCGACCAATGACGGTTACGGCACGGTGAATATCATTAAACCAGATGCAGCAGCAACGGCTGAAATTTTATTCGATTTTGTCGGACAGTTTCCGATCCAGATGGACAAGGCTGCGGCTACGGCTATTTATACAGGACTGTTAACGGATACGGGTGGATTTCGGTATGCCAACACAAGTCCTAATGTGATGACAACCGCCTCCAAATTGCTGGAGTATGGCGTGGATGGGCCGATGCTGGCCCAAATCCTGTTGGAGCAGGTTACTCTCCCGCAGGTGCGTATCCTGAACAAAGCGCTTTCCAGTCTGAAGATGACCGACGATGGCAAAATTGCCTGGGTAGTGATCACTCCCGAGGACATGGTGGCTTGCGGCGCGGCGAATGAAGATTTGGAAGGGATCGTCAACTATCCCCGCAATATTGAAGGGGTTGAAGTCGGTATTTTTTTCAAAGTCATTCATGACCAGGCCGTCAAAGTCTCTCTTCGTTCTGCAGGCAAGGTCAACGTCGCTGCACTTGCGCAAACCTTCGGCGGAGGCGGGCATGTGCTCGCTGCCGGTTGCCGGCTGGAAGGAAGCTTGGATGATATCGTAGACCGTGTATTGAAGCAGGTGAATGTATGATGGTAAAACCGTTTGAAGGGATTTTGCCGGTGTATAAGCCGGCAGGATTCACGTCCCATGATGTCGTTGCCAAAATGCGGCGAATCTTGAAGATGAAACGGATCGGACATACAGGAACGTTGGACCCTCAAGTCACGGGGGTACTCCCTTTGTGTCTTGGACGAGCAACAAGAGTTGTGGAGTACATGCAGGAACTTCCGAAGGAGTATCTGGCAACGTTGAGACTTGGATTGTCCACCGATACAGAAGATATGACAGGTGAAGTTACCCAGCGGGCAGATGAACCGGTTCGTGTGGCAGAGGCGCAAGTTTTGCAGGTATTGCAGCAGTTTCTGGGTACGATCTCCCAGGTTCCGCCCATGTTTTCCGCGGTCAAGGTCGATGGCAAACGGTTGTACGAGCTTGCCCGTGAAGGAAAAACCGTGGAACGCAAAAGCCGCGAAGTGACTATTCATGAATTGGAGCTGACGGGCATGGACGTCAGAGAAGATGTGACGGACATTTCCTTCCGCGCGCTATGTTCCAAGGGCACCTACATACGGACGTTGTGCGTCGACATTGGCAAGGCGCTAGGTTATCCTTCCACGATGGTGAAGCTGGAACGTACGATATCTGCAGGCATTCCGGCAGACCGCTGCTTGCATATCGAAGACGTGGAGCGGCGTATGGCGGACGGAACGTTGGCCGATGCGCTGATTCCAGTGGATGAAGCTATTGGCTACTTGCCTGCCCATACGGTTGGCGATGCGCAGGCCAAAGGAGCCCTTCAGGGGCAAAAGCTATCGGCAAAGCTGCTCGATCCTCCCGCGGAGAAACCCGGACTTCTGCGTTTGTATGCGCAGGACGGCACATTTTATGGTATTTTCGAACGGGATGAAGCCAAACCGACGGTGAAGGCGGTTAAAGTTTTTTTGCCGGAATAAGGAAAACTTGAGTTTAGGCCGCGGTGATGCTAAGCTCTGTCTATCAAGCGAATTGCAGGTGAATGATTGTGAAAACGGTAATGCTATCGTATCCGCGGACGTTATCGTCCGAAGAATTGCATCCCCAGCCGCAGGTGCTGGCCATCGGCCAATTTGACGGACTGCATCTCGGGCATGCCAGCGTCATTTTATCGGCTGTGCGCATTGCGCGTGAAACCGGCACGCAAGCGGCCGTCATGACTTTTCACCCACACCCGAAAGAAGTCATGCGCAAAGGGGACTATGAGGGATATTTGACTCCTCTGAAAGATAAAGAAGACATCCTTTCAGCGATGGGAGTGGATGTGCTTTATGTCGTTGAGTTCAACGAACAATTCTCCCACTTGTCGCCAGACCAGTTTGTGCAGGATCTGCTGCTTCCATTACAAACGCGAACTGCGGTCGTCGGATTCGATTTCCGTTTCGGCCACAAGGGAGCAGGGGACGAAGCGCTGCTTCGAGAACTGGGGGGCGAGCAAATGAGCGTTGAGACGGTGCCGCCGTTTCTGTTAGGCGGCAAGAAGGTCAGCAGCTCGCTCATCCGGGGGCTGCTCCAGCGGGGCGAAATGGATGAGGCGAGTCGCTGGCTTGGAAGGCCGTACAGCATACGCGGCACCGTGGTGCATGGGGAGAAAAGAGGGCGAACCATCGGCTTCCCTACCGCCAATCTTGAGCTCACGGACCGTTACGTTGCACCGGCTACCGGCGTTTATGCCGTGCGAGTGGAGTATCGGGGACAGGAGCTGCGCGGGGTCATGAACCTTGGCGTGAAACCGACGTTTCATGAGCAGGGCATGAAACCGACCTTTGAAGTGCATCTGCTCGATTTCGAGGGGCAGCTGTATGATGAGGAATTGAAGGTAGAGCTGGTTCATTACATCCGTCCGGAACGCAAGTTTGCATCCATTGATGCACTCATTGCCCAGATTCGCGAGGATGCATTGACTGCCGCAAGGCTGCTCGGTTAACCATTGCATAATAAAATGGATGTTTACATTTACTTTTATTGGGCAACTATGATATAATGTACTACGTTGTCCTTCGGGGCGACATTAACCTTGGCTTGGTTGCTTGCTCTCACCGGCGGTAACGAGGCTAATGGCGATTATTATGAAGGAGGTGAATAGGATGGCATTGACTCAAGAACGCAAACAACAACTGATCGACGAGCACAAAACTCATGAGTCCGATACAGGATCTCCTGAAGTGCAAGTTGCTATCCTTACGGAAAACATCAGAAGTTTGACAGACCACTTGCGTACGCACAAGAAAGACCACCACTCCCGTCGTGGCCTTTTGAAAATGGTAGGTCAACGTCGTAAGCTTTTGGCTTACGTGAAAAACAAAGATGTTAAACGTTACAGCGCACTGATCGAAAAACTCGGATTGCGTCGTTAATTATCGTACATGTCTTCAAAACCAACCTGGCTGTTATCCGCCGTTCTTTTGTCTGAAAGGACAAGCGGGCCCACAGCCGGGTTGTTTTGTAGATGAACGCGGTGCCATATATTTGTAAATGAACGCTCCGCAAGGAGCTTTTGTTTTGCATGAGAGTATATTAGAGCATGCAGGAAATACTGTGAGAATGCAGAATCCATTGATGTAAGATTGATTTAAACAAGGAGGGATTTCATGGAAAAACATGTTGAAATGCAGCTTGGCGGCAGAAAGCTTGTGCTTGAAACAGGCCGTTTGGCGAAACAGGCCAATGCCGCTGTTAAAGTGACTTACGGCGATACCGTTGTACTGTGTACCGTAACGGCTTCCAGCGAGCCTAAAGATCTGGACTTCTTCCCGCTGACAGTTAACTATGAAGAAAGATTGTATGCCGTAGGTAAAATTCCGGGTGGATTCATCAAACGGGAAGGAAGACCGAGCGAAAAGGCGATTTTGGCCAGCCGTCTGACAGACCGTCCGATTCGCCCATTGTTCCCGGAAGGTTTCCGCAATGATGTACAAGTCTTGAATCTGGTGATGAGCGTGGATCAGGATTGCGAACCTCAGATCGCTGCCATGATCGGTACTTCCGCAGCGCTGAGCATTTCGGATGTTCCGTTCAGCGGTCCGATCGGCGGCGTAAAAGTGGGACGCATCAACGGGGAGTTTGTGGTTAACCCGACGATTGCACAGCTTGAAGTCAGCGACATCGAGTTGGTTGTTGCAGGTACCCGCGATGCAATTATGATGGTTGAAGCCGAAGCCAATGAGGTTCCGGAAGACATTATGCTTGAAGCGATCATGTTCGGTCATGAAGAGATCAGAAAGATCGTGACTGTCATCGAAGAGCTGGTAGAGATTGCCGGCAAAGAGAAGATGGCCGTAAAACTGCACGCGGTTAACGAAAACGTAAACCAAGAAGTGCGTGAATTTGCGGCAGGCCGCTTGGTGGAAGCCGTCAAAATTGCCGAGAAGCACGCTCGTCAGGATGCGATTGATGCCATCAACGATGAGACCGTCGCTCATTTCGAGGAAA
Organism: Paenibacillus sp. FSL W8-0426; assembly: GCF_037969725.1. Classification (NCBI taxonomy): domain Bacteria; kingdom Bacillati; phylum Bacillota; class Bacilli; order Caryophanales; family Paenibacillaceae; genus Paenibacillus; species Paenibacillus sp. FSL W8-0426. The sequence continues at coordinate 2,345,981 of NZ_CP150203.1, forward strand.
AATATTTGGAAACTCCGGAATTGCTCAAAGATGTGAAAGAGGTCCTGCATGACATCGTCAAGGAGGAAGTGCGTCGTCTGATTACGCATGACAAAGTCCGTCCGGACGGCCGAGGATTGGCTGAAATTCGCCCGATCGAATGCGACACCTCGCTGCTGCCACGCACGCACGGCTCCGGTCTGTTTACGCGTGGACAAACACAAGCTCTCAGCGTATGTACGCTTGGCGCATTGGGGGATGTTCAGATTCTGGACGGCATCAGTCTGGAAGAATCCAAACGATTCATGCATCATTACAATTTCCCTCCGTTCAGCGTCGGTGAAGCTCGTCCGCTGCGTGCTCCAGGCCGTCGCGAAATCGGACATGGTGCGCTCGGTGAACGTGCGTTGGCCAAAGTCATTCCTTCGGAAACGGAATTCCCGTATACGATCCGTCTCGTATCCGAGGTGCTGGAATCCAATGGCTCCACATCACAAGCAAGTATTTGTGCAAGTACACTCGCGATGATGGATGCAGGCGTGCCGATTAAAGCCCCGGTAGCCGGAATTGCGATGGGATTGATCAAAGATGGAGAACATGTATCCATCCTTAGTGACATTCAAGGCATGGAGGATCACCTGGGAGACATGGACTTCAAAGTGGCGGGAACGGCAGAAGGCGTAACCGCAATTCAGATGGATATCAAAATCGACGGAATCGACCGTAAAATTTTGTCCGAGGCGCTTGCACAGGCTAAAGAAGGCCGCATGCACATCCTCGGCAAAATGAATGAAGTCATTCAGGCTCCGCGCGAGAATCTGTCGCAGTATGCTCCGAAAATTTTGACGATGCATATCAATCCTGACAAAATTCGTGACGTTATTGGTGCTGGCGGTAAAATCATCAATAAAATCATCGAAGAGACCGGCGTGAAAATTGATATCGAGCAAGATGGACGCGTCTTTATCGCATCTTCCAACCAGGAGATGAACGAAAAAGCCAGATCCATTATCGAAGGGATCGTACGCGAGGTTGTTGTCGGAGAGATTTATGTCGGCAAAGTGAAGCGCGTTGAGAAGTTTGGCGCATTCGTCGAAGTGCTTCCGAACAAGGAGGGTCTCGTACATATCTCGCAATTGTCGACCGAGCGCGTTGGCAAAGTGGAGGATGTCGTTGCCGTTGGCGATTCCATTACCGTCAAAGTCACGGAAATCGATCAACAAGGCCGGATCAACTTGTCTCGCAAAGCCGTGCTGACTGCGGAAGCTCCTGCTCAATCCTAAACGTCAGCCAATCGAATACATGTAAAGAAGTTGAAGAGGCAGAAGCTGTATTTCTGGCTCTTTTTTTATATGTCCAAAGCATTCGTTCTCCATGTTCGCACATAAGGAGACGTATTTTTCATCCGATTTTACTCTCGGGATCATTCATATTCCGTCCCTTGTCCTCATATGATGTGGACAAAGACGGCGGGAGGATGAGCTGTGAAAAAACAAACGAAAAAACTGGCTGCTGTCCTGGCAGGTTTGGCAGTGGTCGTGCTGGCCGGACAAGCGGATGGTGTTCGTACATACATTTCGGAGATACGGGAGGGCCCAGGCACTCAAAATGCGTTCGACATGTTTAAAGAAGCTACTGGAGAGGACGCGCTGCTGGAAGCCATTCGGAAAAAGGCGGAAGAGACAAAGGTTGCCCCCATCAATGCCAGGGTTGATCGGGTCTGGAAGGCCATTCCGGGTTATAATGGTTTGGAAATCGATGTGGAGGCCACTTACCGCAAAGCCCTTGGAGGCTCACTGAATACGAAGCTTTCGTATGTGTACCGTGAGACCAAACCCGAAATCGGGCTTGAAGACTTGGGAGCACACCCGATTTATCGTGGGAACCCCGAGAAGCCAATGGTTTCATTTATGATCAACGTAGCCTGGGGAAACGAATACATCAAACCGATGCTGGACACGCTGGATGCCGAAAAGGTGAAGGCGACCTTTTTTCTGGACGGCAGTTGGCTAAGCAAAAACGCGGAGCTGGCCAAGGAAATTCAGAAACGGGGACATGAAATGTCCAACCATGCGTATTCGCATCCAGACATGAGCCGATTGAGCGCGGAGCGGGCGAGACAGGAAATCGCGAAAACGGAAGAACTCCTGAAGCAAACGCTGGGTGTGGACAACCAATGGTTTGCCCCACCGTCCGGGGATTTCAACCAAAAGACAGTCGAGATCGCTTCCAGCATGGGGCTTAAAACCGTGTTGTGGACGCTGGATACGGTGGACTGGCGCAAACCAAGTCCGGATGCCGTTGTTCATAAAATTTCGCAAAAGGTGGAGGCAGGAACATTGATTTTGATGCACCCGACAGCGTCTGCTTCCGGAGCACTGAAGGGCATGATTGACTCCATCCGCGCCAAGGGACTTACGCTTGGAACGGTCAGTGAGACGTTGTCCTCAAACCGGGTGGCGAAGGCGTCGGTTGAGTGAACGATGATTTTTTGTTAATATCAAACAGTTGGAACCAAATGTCGATTTCGATAGATGCGTTTTTCGGGATCATGGCAATTATAGAGATGTAGGAGGGCCAACCGTGAAAAAAATTCAGCTGGGCAATGGCCTCAGAGTAGTGCTGGAACAAATTCCGACCTGTCGTTCCGTGTCATTCGGAATATGGGTCAAAACCGGCTCGCGCAACGAGCGGTCTGAAAGCAACGGGGTGTCCCACTTTATCGAGCATATGCTGTTTAAAGGCACCGATCGTTTTGATGCCAAAGCGATCGCGGAGCAATTCGACGCCATTGGCGGCAACGTGAATGCTTTTACTTCCAAAGAATACACTTGTTACTACGCAAAAGTATTGGATGAGCATTTGCCGATCGCCGTAGATGTGCTGTCCGATATGTTCTTTCGGTCCAAATTCGACGATGAAGAGTTGTTGAAAGAAAAAAACGTCATTCTGGAAGAAATCTCGATGTACGAAGATACGCCGGATGACATGGTCCATGACCTTATGGCCCAAGCTGCATATGGAGAACACCCGCTGGCTTATCCGATTCTGGGAACGGAAGAGCGGCTTAAAGCGATGGATTCGAGCCATCTGCGGGCGTACATGAACGAACATTATACCATTGAAAATACGGTGATCAGCATTGCGGGCAACATTGACGACAGCGTCATCGATTTGATGGAAAAACACTTTGGGGCGTTTGACCTTCATGGAAAAACGGATGAAGTCGAACTGCCCAAATTCCAGAGCGGTCAACTCTTCCATAAGAAGAAAACCGAGCAGAACCATATCTGCATTTCGTTCCCGGGTTGCAAAATCGGAGATCCGCTGCAATTTGCCATGGTTGTGTTGAACAATGCCATCGGCGGCGGCATGAGCTCGAGACTGTTTCAGGAAATCCGGGAAAAGCGCGGGCTTGCGTATTCCGTATATTCCTACCACAGCTCCCATGCAGACAGCGGTCTGTTTACCATATATGCAGGAACCGCGCCAAAACAGACGAAGGAAGTGCTTGATCTTACCAAAGAAGTGCTGCGTGATCTTGCCGTCAACGGACTGTCCGACGATGAACTTCGCAAAGGCAAGGAGCAGCTGAAAGGCAGCCTGATCCTAAGTTTGGAGAGCACGGGCAGCCGCATGAATCGGCTTGGCAAAAACGAGCTGATGCTTGGGCGTCACCATACGTTGGATGAAATGATCGCCAAAATAGAACAAGTAACGATGGACGATATCGATGCCGTGCTGGACCTGATGTTCGCCGAGCCTTTCGCGCTCGCCATGGTCGGTGCCTCCGATCGCTCCATCGCTGGATTAAGAAGGGATGATTTCGTTGCACTACGTTCAAATTCAAAAACTTCCGGGCAATGAGGATATCAAGCTGCCGCAAAAAATGTCGGAGCTGGCCTCCGGCTTTGACGTTGTCGCTGCTTTGCAGGAGGAGCTCGTCCTGCAGCCGGGCGAACGCGCACTGATCCCGACAGGACTTGCCATGGCCATGCCGGCCGGGCTTGAAGCCCAGGTGCGTCCGCGCAGCGGCCTTGCTTTCAAACATGGCATCACATGCCTGAATACGCCGGGTACCATCGATGCGGACTATCGCGGGGAAGTCAAAGTGCTGTTGATCAATCTTGGACAGGAGCCTTTCACGATCGTACGCGGGGAGCGCATCGCTCAGATCGTATTCCAGACCGTGCCTGACGTACAGTTGACCGAGGTTAGCGAATTGTCTGAAACCGTTCGGGGTGCTGGCGGGTTTGGACATACCGGAAAATAAACCTAAATTAGACATGCCGTCCTTCTCCGGGGACGGCTTTTTTTGTTCTTTCGGACGCAGCGCACGCATCACGGGCGTGCACTTTCCATTTCAGGTGGCTCTGGGAAGTGCAGAGCCTTTTTATGCATTGCTTTCACCACGTTGTGGGCGATTGCATACGATAAGGCATATAGCGTGGTGAAAGGAGTGACGTTCCGATGCTGACCGGAGTCCGGATTGTCGTTCTGGGCGGAGATGCGCGGCAGCTTGAAGTCATTCATAAATGTGCGGAGCTGGATGCCACAATCAGTGTGGTCGGCTTCGACAAGCTGGAGCGCCCGATCGAAGGGATTGAGCATCAGCCATTGGAGGACAGCGTATTCGCTTCGGCCGATGTGTTGGTTTTGCCTGTCGTGGGTTGTGATGATCAAGGGAAGGTAAGTGCAACGTTCAGCGATCTGCCGCTTGTTTTGAAAAGGGAGCATGTGTCTGCATTGCCCGAGCATTGCATTGTGTTTACAGGCATGGCTAAGCCGTATTTGCGCGAGCTGTGCCGGGAGAACGGGTTAAGATTGATGGAAGTGCTGGACCGTGACGAGATTGCCCTATATAACTCCATTCCCACGGCTGAAGGCGCAGTTGCGATGGCAATCCGGGAGACAGACTTTACGATTCACGGCTCGAAGAGCATCGTGCTGGGCCTTGGTCGAACGGGATTCACAATGGCGAAAACGCTGCAGGGCCTCGGAGCTGATATCCGGGTTGGCGTGAGGCGTGAGGAGGATGTGGCGCGTGCAGCCGTCATGGGCTGGAAGCCTTTTTTGACAACGGATTTGGCCGCTCAAACGGGGGAAGTCGACTTGCTTTTTAATACGATACCGACTATGATTATCACAGCACAAATCCTGTCTAGAATGCCGCAAAAAGCAGTGATTATCGATCTTGCATCCGCCCCTGGCGGCTGTGATTTCCGATTTGCTGAAAAACGCGGCATCAAGGCGCTGCTGGCGCCAGGTCTCCCCGGCATTGTTGCTCCCAAAACGGCTGGCGGCATTATTGCCGACGCGTTGATCCGTTTGCTTTTGGAAGAACAAAACGCACGGGAGGTTGAACGATGAACTGGCAGGGAAAAACGGTGGGTTATGCAATTACGGGTTCTCATTGTACATTTGAAGAGGTCATGCCGGTGATCAGCCGGTTTGTAGCGGAAGGGGCGAATGTGGTCCCGATCATATCGAATTCGGTATTGACGACGGACACGCGCTTTGGCACGGCTCAAAATTGGCACAAACAGTTGAAGGACATTACCGGAAATGATATCATTTCCTCGATTGTCGAGGCGGAGCCATTAGGACCGTCCAAACTGCTTGATGTACTTGTCATCGCCCCATGTACGGGCAACACAACCAGCAAGCTGGCCAATGCGATGACCGACAGTCCCGTACTGATGGCAGCCAAGGCGCAGATGCGTAATCAGCGTCCGGTCGTGCTGGCGATTTCGACGAACGATGGTCTTGGACTGAACGCCGCGAACATTGCCAAACTGCTCGTGGCCAAACATATGTACTTCGTGCCGTTCGGGCAGGATGATCCGGTGAGAAAACCGAATTCGCTCGTGGCCAAAATGGAATTGATACCGGAAGCCTGCTGGAGTGCACTTGAGGGCAGGCAGCTGCAGCCTATGATCGTGGAACGCTCCGCAAAGGCGTAGGGTGAAAAGCGTGCTTAAAGAACGCAAATTCATGCATCAACGCATTTGAAGGAATGTCTTCGCGATATGGGAACGGCTAAAGGATTAATGGTCATACGCTTGAAGCAACGATAAATGGTCTGAGAAACAATAGAATCATGGGGGACGTTCCTCCCGATGTTGGCATCTGCTTGATGTTTGAGGATGACATGCGGGCATAGGATGCCTGAAGCGAAAGCCGGATGAGTCAACGATCATGCGTTCACGCAGCGTGTACGTTGCAATCCGGGCAACAAACTGCTGCTTCATTTGGATGATCTTCGATGGTCCGAAGAGGGCAGCCGTAGGTAATGTCGTACAAAGACTAGATTTTCACATCGGAGCGCCCCTTATAGATCCATTTGTTCATCCGGCACGTGTCAGTCTTCTTGCGTACACAAATGGAGGAATAAAGATGCGCATCATGGTACAAAAATTCGGCGGCACGTCGCTTTCGACCGTTCAGGCAAGAGAGCACGTGCTCCGTCATGTTAAACGTGAGCTTGAGGCAGGTTACGGCCTTGTTGTGGTCGTCTCTGCGATGGGGCGCCGTGGGGAGCCCTATGCGACGGACACATTGCTCGACTGGGCAGCCCAGAATGGAAACGGACTATCCCCGCGCGAGAAGGATTTACTGCTGTGCTGCGGTGAAATTATATCGGCAACCACGCTGAGCAGCTTGCTCGAGAATGAAGGAATTGCAAATACGGTGCTGACGGGTGCGCAGGCTGGTTTCGTGACGGACGACAATTTCGGGAATGCCCGGATTTTGGATGTCCGTCCTGTTCGTGTACTGGAACTGCTCGAAAAAGGGCAGGTCGTCATCGTTACCGGATTTCAGGGCCAGACCGAGCAAGGGGACTTTACCACGCTTGGACGCGGAGGAAGCGATACCTCTGCAACGGCATTGGGGGCAGCCCTTCATGCCGAGATCGTGGATATTTACACCGATGTTAATGGCATTTTGACCGCAGACCCCCGCATCGTGGAAGATGCACGCCCGCTTACGATCGTAAGTTATGCCGAAATTTGCAACATGGCGCATCACGGAGCCAAAGTCATCCATCCGCGGGCGGTCGAAATTGCAATGCAAGCCCAGATCCCCGTAAGGGTCCGTTCTACCTTTGCGGATACTGAAGGCACGCTTGTGACGCATCCGGAAGGGTTTCAGGACGTGCAAACAGGCGTAGTGGACCGGTACGTTACCGGGATTGCCTACGTAAGCAACGTAACGCAAATTACCGTGGACGTGCCTAGCGACGCCAATCGCCTTCAGCTGAAAGTGTTCAAAACGATGGCAGACAACGCCATCAGCGTTGATTTCATCAATGTTACCCCAACAGGCGTGGTCTATACGGTATTTGACAGCGACTCCGAGAAAGCGATTCGCGTGCTCCAAGAGATCGGACTGAAACCCCAAAGCTTGTCAGGGTGTGCCAAAGTGTCCGTCATCGGCGGCGGCATTAACGGCGTGCCTGGCATTATGGCAAGAATCGTGGAATCCCTGACGCTGGCGGATATTCAAATTCTGCAATCGGCGGATTCGAACACCACCATTTGGGTGCTTGTCAAAAAAGAAGACATGGTCCAGGCTCTGCGGGCGCTGCATGCTTCGTTCGAGCTCCATTTGTAATATCAGACTTGAAGCAGGCGGAGCCAGATTGTTCTGAGGAGGAATCGAATTGGACTTTGGAAGATTGATTACAGCAATGGTAACTCCGTTCAACGAGCAAGGAGAAATTCATTGGGAGGAAACGGCGCGGCTGATCGACTATCTGATCAAGGAGCAAAAGTCCGATGCGCTGGTCATATCCGGGACGACGGGAGAATCTCCCACACTAAGTGATGAAGAGAAGGTACAATTGTTCGAATTTGCGGTGAAGCATGCGGCAGGACGATGCAAAATCATCGCAGGTACGGGCAGCAACAATACTTCGCACTCCATCCATCTGACCAAGGAAGCGGAACGTGTCGGGGTTGACGGTGTGCTTCTCGTGGTTCCGTATTACAACAAACCGAGTCAGGAAGGCATGTACAGACACTTCGAAGCCATTGCCAAATCGACTGCTTTGCCCGTTATGTTGTATAACGTGCCTAGTCGTACGGTGGCGGGGTTGTCGGCGGCAACGACACTGCGTCTTGCCCAAATTTCCAACATCGTGGCAACCAAGGAATGTGCTTCACTGGAACATGTCACGTTGATAGCTGCCGGCGCGCCTGAACATTTCAGGGTGTACACCGGAGACGACGCGTCCGGGCTGCCGGCCATGTCCGTTGGCGCACACGGGATCGTCAGCGTAGCAAGCCACGTGGTCGGTTTCAAAATGAAACGTATGATCGAAGCGTTTGTCCAAGGATTGCCGCAAGAAGCGGCGCAGCTGCATCAGGAAATGTTCCCCATTTTCAAGGGGCTGTTCGAATGTCCTCAGCCGCTGCCGAATCCGGTGGCCGTCAAATATGCGCTGACTCTGCAAGGGTTGAACGTAGGGTCGGTACGGTTGCCGCTAGTGCCTCCAACGGAGCAGGAGGAGCAATTTATTCGCGGCCTATTCGGGTGAAACGTGGTTTGAGTTAGTCCAAGACAAGTGCAGGCATCATTCATTATAAATGGATAAAGAAGGAACCGTCTTTCTTCGGGAAGCACGGTTTTTTTTATGGGACAAGGCACAGCAAGAGTGGCTTGCCGGTCAGCAAAAGAACAGGTTGCTCACAGAGTGACTTGTTTTTTTAGTTTTTGATCATGTATAATGATGTCAAGTGACTGGGTGCGGTATTTTTTTGAAATTGAAAGCGACATCGTTTAATGATGTGGCTTGCTGTGAAAAGGGAAGGGTCGGCTAAGAAGGAATCATTTCAAATCCAACTCGTTGGTGAAGGGGAGTAACTTCGAAGAACTTCTTCCAAATATCGTGAATAAAGGTATTCTTTCACATTCGTATCTAATCATAGATACGTGGTGTATGGACTGCTTTTTTAACTTAAAATACAAAAATAATAAGGTACGACGTCCAACTACCATAGGAGGTTCAGATTCATTTGTCTAAAAAAAATAATAACGATAAACTGATGATTTTTGCACTGGGCGGCGTAGGTGAGATTGGTAAGAACATGTATGTTGTCCAATACGCGAACGATATTGTCGTCGTAGACGCCGGACTCAAGTTTCCGGAAGAAGACATGTTGGGCATCGACATTGTCATTCCTGACATTTCTTACTTGACTGAAAATCGCGATAAAGTAAGAGGCATCATTTTGACCCACGGACACGAAGACCACATCGGCGGTCTGCCATACGTTCTGAAACATCTCAACGTTCCGGTATACGGAACAAAATTGACGCTTGGACTTGTCGAGAACAAGTTGAAAGAAGCGAATCTGCTCGGCGAAACGAAGCGAATTCTGATCAACGTGGATTCCGAACTTCAACTGGGCAATACGCTGAGAGCTACGTTTTTTGCTACTAACCATAGTATTCCGGACTCGGTCGGGGTATGTATCGATACACCGGAAGGTGCAGTGGTTCATACGGGTGACTTCAAGTTTGACCATACACCAGTCAATGGTCAATATGCAGATCTCCAGCGTATGGCTCAAATCGGTGCCAATGGTGTACTCGCTCTTTTGTCCGACAGCACCAATGCAGAGAAGCCAGGATTTACGCCTTCGGAGAAAAACGTGGGCATCGTTTTGGAGGACATTTTCCGCAAAGCGACACAGCGTGTCGTTGTAGCAACCTTTGCATCGAACGTGCATCGGATTCAGCAAGTGATTAACGCTGCCGTGGTAACTGGGCGCAAAGTGGCTGTCATTGGACGCAGCATGGTCAACGTGGTGGGCATCGCTTCCGAATTGGGATATCTCGAAATTCCGGATGGCATGATCATCGAGCCGGAAGAAGTAGGTAAGATGGCAGCGGATCGCGTCGTTATCCTGTGCACGGGAAGTCAGGGCGAACCGATGTCCGCTTTAACTCGCATGGCTCGCTCAACCCACCGCAAAGTGGATATTCTGCCTGGAGATACCGTAATCATTGCGGCGACTCCGGTACCGGGCAATGAAAAGTATGTTGGCCGCACGATTGACGAGCTGTTCCGTCTCGGCGCGCACGTGTTCTACAGCGGTGCAAACAGCGGCGTACACGTGTCCGGCCACGGCAGCCAGGAAGAACTGAAACTGATGCTGAATCTGATGAAGCCGAAATTTTTCATCCCGATTCACGGCGAATTCCGCATGCAGCGTCGCCACGCGGTTCTGGCGGAATCGGTCGGGATCGATCCGGACAACATCTTTATTACGGATATCGGTGAAGTCGTGGAAATTCAGGGCGGCGCAGCGCGCAAAGCGGGCAAAGTCACTTCAGGCAACGTGTTGATCGACGGCCTGGGTGTTGGCGATGTCGGCAATATCGTACTGCGTGATCGCAAATTGTTGTCCCAAGACGGCATTCTGGTCGTCGTGGTTACGCTCAGCAAACAGGATGGCAAAATCGTGTCCGGCCCGGATATTATCTCGCGTGGTTTCGTGTACGTGCGCGAATCCGAAGGATTGCTCGATGAGGCCAACCGCATCGTAAGCAGCACGCTGCAGAAGCTGATGAGCGAAAATGTAAACGAGTGGGCTTCGCTCAAAACGAACGTAAAAGATGCGCTGGGACGTTTCCTCTACGAGCAAACCCGTCGCAGACCGATGATCCTGCCGATCATCATGGAAGTATAACCAAAATAAATATCACATAGATTCAGGCACACAGTCGCCTCTTTTTTACGAGTAATATTGGACGGTTCCTCGTAAAAAAGGGGCTTTTTCTGCATTTTCGGGATAATAATTCGCTCTGGTCGCAAAATGCTGAAGCTTTCGAGTATAAGTCTCTTGGAAAACTCCCCATACTAAGGTAAAAAAATTGTTTGCGGGGAAGGGAGCATGCTTGAAGTGGATCATATTGAACAAGACAGAATGTTATCGAAATCCGAACAACCGGGAGAACATCCCGGGCAGGAAGAAAAGGGAATGGCTCCGGTTACGGAAAATATTCAGCAATTCGGACAAACCCAATCTCCTGCGGGCGAATCCAACATTTATTGCATGACGATCATCGGTCAGGTAGAGGGGCACTTGATTTTGCCGCCCCAGAATAAAACGACAAAGTACGAGCATATCATTCCGCAGTTGGTTGCGGCCGAGCAGAACGCCAAAATCGAGGGAATTCTTATCATTTTGAACACCGTGGGTGGCGATGTCGAGGCTGGACTGGCCATTGCCGAAATGATCGCTTCCTTGAGCAAACCAACCGTTACCGTGGTTATCGGGGGCGGGCACAGCATCGGGGTACCGATTGCCGTAGCTTCTTCGTATTCGCTCATTGCCGGCAGCGCAACGATGACCATTCATCCGATTCGCATGAACGGCCTGGTGATTGGAGTTCCGCAAACCTTTGAGTACATGGAAAAAATGCAGGAACGCGTCGTGCGCTTCGTGACCACTCATTCCAACATCTCCGAGAAAGTGTTCAAGGAGCTTATGTTCAAGACCGGAGAGTTGAACCGGGATATCGGTACGGCAGTCGGCAGTTCGGATGCCGTCAAATACGGGTTGATGGACGCAGTGGGCGGCATCGGTCAAGCCATCGCCAAACTGAATCAGTTGATGGGAGAGCGAAAACAGGAAATTCAGGCAGGAGGGTACACTCAATGACGTTGTATACGGTTATGCCTCCCGAGCAAATTTGGTCAGGGATGTGGAAAGAAGACGAAGGGACGCAGGATGTCAAAATTAACGGGATACTGATGCAAGTCAGGCCCACTTCAGGAAACGAGGCAGTCATCGTCAGGCTGCTTGATTGCCCTTTGGAAGCGTATCTGGAGCCTGGCCATTTGCCAGGATCGGTTATTCGCATTCCGCATGTTGGAGGAACGGCATAAACGACGGGATTTTTACAAATTGAGCAAAGAAAGAACATATGTACGGGGACATTTTTATGGTATAATATTCTTCTGGGGGTGACCTGAATTTGGCCAGAAGAAAAAAGAAGAAAAAAAAGGCTGCTGCGTTTAGCGGCGTTCTCAAATATGAAATTTATGGCATCGTGCTGATTACGTTATCCGTTATCGCGTTATCCGGTGAAGCAACGGTGGGGCGTTCGTTATCCAAAATGTTTGGGCTGATGCTTGGAAAATTTTATTTTGTTATCCCGCTGATCGGTATTTACTACGGTCTTATGGTGATGATTCACCGGAAATGGCCTAACGGGTGGACTACACGCAAGACAGGACTTGTCCTGCTTGTTTTTGCGCTTACACTGATGAGCACCGTTTCCGCCATGCATCAGAAGTTAATTCCCATCGGTGCGCTTGAACCCGGTGCGGTGTTGACGCAGGTACATAACGATATGCAAACCGAACTGCTGCAACCCGCCCCGGAGGGCAAAGACTCCATGCTTAACAAGGATATCAGCGGCGGTTATGTCGGGGCTGCACAGTTTGCCGTATTTTTATGGTTGTTCGGCAGTCTTGGAGCACGGTTGATCATGATCGTGATGTTTGTGATCAGTTTTATGCTTATTACGAGCCTATCTTACGTGGACTTGGTTCGAATCTTCAGGACCAAGGTGTGGGACGCCGGTTCTGCCATGTACAAAAGGGTCCAGGCCCGAATGTCGGAGCGGGCGTCCTCGGCGTCCTCGGTCAAAAAGAAAAGCGTTGCCCGAAAGGCAGTCCCGGTTCCTGCCGATCCGTATGATGACGAGGATGACGACTTCGAGGAAGAAGAGACGCTCCCCAAACGGAAGGCACCCGTTTTCTTCCAATTGTTTGGGAAATGGGGAGCGGAACGCGAAACTGCCAAGCAGGATCGTGAAGAGGAGCACGAGGAAAGCGCGATGGAGCAGGTCTTGTACCGTGCGAACGATGATGATCTGGACGAAACATGGAACAGCCAGAAGATGCCGACGTCCAGCGAGCGACGATCGCTGGACGGTGCGGCCGCAATTCCGTCCAAAGCCAATTCCGCACCCATTATTCGAGACTTCTTCGAACACGTTCGTTCTGAACATAACAAGTCGGATGATCTTGATGAGGTCTATCCGTTCCCTCAGGACTTGAAGGAGCCCGAAATGGAAGAGCATGAACCTCCGCTAACCATAAGGGACGAGCTTGAGGAGTCTCTGGAGTGGCCTGGTCCCGAAAATGTAGGGAATGAATCGATCCCATTGCAGGATGACAACGGTGTTTCTGCTGATGGTGCTCCTGCGCCTCCTGGGAGCGCGGTAGAAGGCGTTCAGGAAGCACAGCCTGTCCAGCCGCCTCCGCCTCCGCCGAAGCCGTACAAGCTGCCTCCGTTCCGTTTGCTCGCCAAGCCGAATAACGGCGGAAAAGGCAAGGATCAGAAGGATTACATGCAGACAGCCCGCAAGCTGGAAGCGACGTTGGAAAGCTTTGGCGTTCGCGCGAAGGTGCTTGAAGTGGTCAGAGGGCCGGCAGTAACAAGGTATGAGATTCAGCCTGACATCGGTGTCAAAGTCAGCAGAATCGTCAGTCTGACGGATGATATCGCACTTGCCCTTGCCGCAAAGGACATCCGTATGGAGGCGCCGATCCCCGGCAAATCAGCCATCGGTATTGAGGTGCCGAATGGAGAGGTATCGCTCGTAACGATGCGAGAAGTGATGGAGACGTCCGTTTTCCAGGAAGCCGAATCCAAGGTTACGATCGCTTTTGGGCGGGATATTTCGGGGCAAACGATCATCGGCAACTTGGCCCGAATGCCCCATTTGCTGGTAGCCGGTGCAACAGGCTCAGGTAAATCTGTATGTATTAACGGTATCATCACGAGTATTTTGTACAAAGCGAAACCTGATGAAGTGAAGTTTCTGATGGTTGACCCCAAAATGGTCGAGCTAAATGTATACAATGGGATTCCGCATTTGATGGCACCCGTCGTTACCGATCCCAAACGCGCTTCGCTCGCCCTCAAAAAAATCGTGGTGGAAATGGAGAAAAGGTACGAACTGTTCTCCAAATCGGGCACGCGCAACGTAGAAGGGTATAATAACCTGATGAAAGACAACCCTGCGGCCATCTTGCCGTATATCGTCGTAATCGTCGACGAGTTGGCAGACCTCATGATGGTCGCTGCCGGCGACGTCGAGGATGCGATCGCAAGGCTGGCGCAGATGGCGCGGGCAGCGGGCATACATTTAATTATTGCAACGCAGCGGCCTTCGGTAGACGTCATCACCGGCGTGATCAAAGCGAACATTCCGTCCCGTATCGCCTTCGGCGTATCTTCTCAGGTGGATTCCCGCACCATTCTCGATATGGGCGGGGCCGAGAAATTGCTGGGCCGGGGGGACATGCTGTTCATGCCGATGGGCGCTTCGAAACCGGTTCGAGTTCAAGGCGCGTTCATGAGCGATGAGGAAGTCGAAAACATCGTGAATTATGTGCGCGGCCAGGGCGAAGCCCAGTATGATGAATCCCTTGTGCCTGAGGTCGAAGAATCCGGCCAGGCGGATGAAGAGGTGCTCGACGAGCTGTACGAACAAGCCGTACAGATCATTCTGGAGGCGAAGCAGGCATCGGTATCGTTGCTGCAGCGCCGGATGCGTATCGGTTACACCCGTGCCGCGAGATTAATCGATTCAATGGAGGCTCGCGGCGTCATCGGGCCGTACGAAGGAAGCAAACCTCGCGAAGTATTGATTTCGCTGGAACAATATCAGCAGAATAAAATGAGTTCTTGATGGATCGACCGCGATGCCGCGGGAAACAAGAAGCCGTTAACCTAAGGGTTGGCGGCTTTTTTGGTTTTCCTGCATTGCCATCCTGTCCAAGGATCGGATGATTTGGTGCATAGGAAACAGGCGGCTTTGTCATAATAACGTTAGCGATTCTGTTAATCCCACAAGAGAAAGGTAGAGCACAGTTGATGCGAAAAATGAACATATGGCTTTTCACTGCTATTTTGCTGTTGTCCGCATTGGGAATCCGATTTTTGGTTCCACACGATCCCAAGCCTCAGGCCTCGAATCAAAGTACGCCTCAAGTGGAAGAACAGGCAATGCCTACCTTCAGCAGCAATACGGTGAAGTATGGAAGCTACGGGCAGGATGTATACGAACTCCAGGGCAGACTGAAGTACCTGGGTTTCTACAATGGTAAAATTGACAGCAATTTCGGCAGCAAAACGCTGAATTCCGTCAAATGGTTCCAGTCCGAGTTCGGCATGAAGGCCGATGGCGTCGTCGGGGCCAAAACCAAGCTGAAGTTGTACAATGCCACCAAAAACTGGGCTCCAACCGAACCGCCTTTGCATAAGGGTGGGGCAGGAAGCGAAGCCGGGGGCAACAACGGTGCCGCGAATGACAATGATCAGGACAACATGGGGTCTGCCAATTCCATGGGTTTGTCGGAGAATGAAATCAAAATCATGGCGAACGCCGTGTACGGCGAGGCGCGAGGCGAACCTTTCGAAGGACAGGTGGCAGTGGCGGCGGTCATTTTGAATCGGGTCAAATCCCCAAGCTTCCCGAATACGCCTTCCGGCGTGATCTTCCAGCCTGGCGCATTCACGGCAGTGGCGGATGGCCAGATCTATCTCGAACCGAACGCCCAGGCCCGCAAAGCGGTTGAGCAGGCGATAAACGGTTGGGATCCATCCGGCGGATGCCTGTATTACTTTAATCCAAAGACGGCAACGTCCAAGTGGATATGGAGCCGTCCTCAGGTCAAAACCATCGGCCAACACATCTTTTGCATGTGATGCCGGGAGAAGCAACCAGAAGGCGTGACTTCGGTTGCTTCTTGTCTTTTGCATGGGTTAAAATGGTTGTTACGCCTTGTCTGGAACATTGTTTTGCCTTACAAATGATGCCGTAAAGGGGTTATGAACGTTGAATACATCCGCCTTTGAACGAGGAAACCGGAAGCAGTTTCGCATTCATGTTCTTCCGACCAAACGATTTAAAACATATGCCATTTCGTTGTACGCAGGGGTTCCTTTACAAGAAAGCACGGTGACCTCTGTGGCGGTAACGCCGTTTGTATTGCGCCGCGGCACCGAATCATATCCGGAAACAACGCAATTCCGCGAGCAGTTGGAGCATCTGTATGGTGCCGGGTTTGGTTTTGACATCTATAAACGCGGAGATTACCAGATCGTGCAATTTCGAATGGACACCATCAACGATGCTTTTGTCGGCGGGGACGAGAAATTGTTGGAACGGTCCTTTGCCTTTTTAGGCGAAGTGCTGACCCGTCCTGCTCAGGAAAATGGACACTTCCGCACGGCCTACGTCGAAGCAGAGCGTGAAACCGTGCTTAAGCAGCTGGAATCCGTGGTGAACGACAAGATGCGGTATGCGGCCGAGCGCTGCATCGAAGAAATGTGCAAGGATGAGCCCTATCGACTGCATGCGCTGGGCCAACGCAAGGAGCTTGCAGGCATTGATGCTCCTTCATTGACCTCGGCATACCGGGATTGGCTGAATCGGTCCGTCATCGATCTGTACGTGGTCGGAGATACCACGCTGGAGGAAGTGGAGAACCTGGTTCAGCGCTACTTTGATGTCGATCGTATCGGCACCGAAGGGTATCATCCTAAACCGGCCGTTTTGGGGGATAGGGCAGTGAACACGGTCGTGGAGCGGATGGACGTGGGCCAGGGGAAGCTGAATATGGGTCTTCGCACATCCATTACCTATGGAGATTCACGGTATGCCGCAGCGCTAATGTATAACGGAATCTTGGGAGGGTACCCTCATTCCAAGCTGTTTGTCAACGTAAGGGAAAAGGAAAGCCTTGCATATTACGCCTCATCGCGTTACGACGGGCATAAAGGCATCGCAACGATCCAATCCGGGATCGAAATTCCAAACTACGAAAAGGCCGTTGCGATTATCAAACAACAGCTTGAAGAGATGAAAAACGGAATGCTCAGCGATCTGGAAATGTCCCAGACCAAAGCGATGATCCGCAATCTGGTCAAAGAGATGCAGGATTCTGCGTTTGAGCTGATTGCTTATGATTTCAATGGTCAGTTGTCGGGAACGGACCGGACCGCCGAGGAGCTGCTGGAACAGGTCGAACAGGTCGGCAAAGATCAGGTTCAAGAGGCGGCGAGTCAGTTCCGGTTGGATACGATCTATTTTTTGCGCGATCAGAAGGGGGAATAACGGTGGAACGCATTCAATACGATGATTTGCAGGAAACACTGTACCATGAAGTGATGGATAACGGGCTGCAGGTTTATGTTCTGCCAAAGCCGGGATTCCAGAAAACCTTTGCAACCTTCGCGACCAAGTACGGATCGGTCGACAATCATTTTCAGGTGGAAGGCCAGGACGAGGTAAAGGTTCCCGATGGCATCGCCCATTTTCTGGAACACAAAATGTTCGAAGAGCCTACGGGCGACATTTTTGCAACATTTGCGTCCAACGGAGCATCCGCCAATGCATTTACAAGTTTTGATCAGACGGTGTACCTGTTTTCGGCGACAGAGCACGTAGGTGAAAATATACAAACATTAGTCGATTTTGTGCAAAATCCGTATTTCACGGATCAAAACGTTGAGAAGGAAAAAGGCATTATCGGACAGGAAATCGACATGTATGCCGATAATCCGGACTGGCGAGCTTATTATGGACTGATTGAAGCGATGTATCAAAAACATCCGATTCGCATCGACATTGCGGGAACGGTGGAATCGATCAGCACGATCACGAAAGAAACGCTGTACACGTGTTATAATGCTTTTTACCATCCCAGCAATATGCTGCTTTTTGTGGTTGGCGGCGTGGATCCGGAGGAAGTGATGGAACTGGTTCGTTCGAACCAGGCCGGTAAAAATTTCAAGTTCCAGGGCCGGATCAATCGTTTTTTCGAGCAGGAGCCTGAAGAGGTAGGGGAGAAGAAAAGAGTAGAGAAGTTGGCGGTTTCCCTGCCCAAATGTTTGTTCGGGTTCAAGGAAACGGATGTTGGATTGACGGGAGAAGAGCTCCACAAACGCGATCTTACGACGAAATTGATGCTGGACCTGCTGTTTGGCGCAAGCACTTCCTTGTACCAGAAGCTGTATGACGAGGATTTGATCTCGGACAGTTTCGGATACGAATATAACAGTTCATCTCAGTATGCTTTTTCTGCGGCAGGCGGAGATACGAAGGATCCGGAGCGGCTGCTCAGCCGTGTACGCGAGGAAGTTGATGCGCTTTTGCAAACGGGGTTTGATCAGACGAACTTTGAGCGCGCCCGCAAAAAAAAGATGGGCGGATACTTGCGCATGCTCAACTCGCCGGAAAACATTGCCCATGAATTTACGCGTCTAAAGTTCAGGGGCGGCGATTTTTTCAATATGCTCTCGGCTTATGAATCCATCACCTTGGAAGATGTGAATCGCAGGTTGAGGGAACATATTAGATGGGAGCAGCTTGCAGTATCGATAGTGGCAAGTCCTTGATACGGAGAGGGGAACGGACGATTGAAAGCGATCGGAGAAATGACCGTGCTGGTCACGGGAGCAAGCGGTGGAATTGGTGCCGCCATTGCAGAGCGGTTTGCAGCTGTGGGAATGAATGTGGCCATTCATTACATGAAATCCCATGAGGCGGCTAATGAAGCCGCGAGAAGATGCATGGAGAAGGGGAGCGGCAAAGTCATGACGGTCTCGGCTGACCTGCGCAGCCGGGAACAAATCGAGCGTATGAAGGAGAAGCTGGAATCCCACGGCATGATGCCCGACATTCTCGTTAACAATGCCGGCATTTCGCATTACGGGTTGTTGTCGGACGTCACGGAAGAAATATGGGATGAAGTGATGGCCATCAACCTGAAGGGAACGTTCTTGTGTACCCAGGCCTTGATGCCGTACATGATTGCACAAAAATATGGACGCATCATCAATGTGTCTTCCATATGGGGATTGTCGGGTGCTTCCTGTGAGGTGCTGTACTCCACGACCAAAGGCGGTGTAAACGCATTTACGAAAGCGTTGGCCAAAGAGCTGGCTCCGTCCGGAGTGACGGTGAATGCCGTCGCTCCGGGAGCCGTGCAGACTTCTATGCTGAACCATCTTGACCAGGACGAGCTGAAAATGCTGGAGGAGGAAATTCCGGCGGGAAGGCTTGCCCAGCCTGACGAAATTTCCTCGTTGGTATACTTTCTCGCGCTTCCCGAGTCGGGTTACATCAATGGTCAAATCATCAGTCCCAATGGAGGCTGGCTGACATAACGTTTTGATTAGCGTATTTACATGCGTCTGGGTAATTTCACCAGTATACAATCGGCTCCCAAATCACATATTACAACTGTTGATTTTAAATCTCATGCGTTTCGCTAAGGAGGATTTATGATGTCAACAGACAAAACGGTAGTTAGCAACTTCGACACATGGAAGAAGTTTTTGGGTGACCGCGTCAAGCAGGCAGAAAAGATGGGAATGACTGAAGAAACCATCAACAAGCTTGCTTTCGAGATTGGCGACTTTCTCGATGACAAGGTAGATCCGGCCAACGCTTCCAACCGTGCATTGAAGGAGTTATGGCAAGTCGGCGACGAGAACGAACGTCGTACGATTGCGGGCCTGATGGTCAAGCTGGCCAAGCAAAACGCATAGGATTAAGGACGGAAAGCTCCCGCAAGGGGGCTTTTCTCTAATGATTACAGACCTGTTCTTGTAATTCATTTTCATTTTATATATCATTAACGTGACCCATTTTTAGAAGATGTCCCGGTTGGTTGTGCGATGGGCACGTTTCGGGAGTGTCGAATAATGTGGAATTTTGCTTTACGGGGTGTTCAAATGGAATCCAAACAATGGTACATGGAATATAAAATACATAAAAACAGACCCGGCCTTTTGGGGGATATCGCCTCCATGTTGGGGATGCTTGAAGTGAATATATTGACGATCAACGGCGTGGAAGGCAAAACGAGGGGCATGCTCCTTGAGTCCGATGACGATGAGAAAATCCGTCTGCTGGGAGAAATGCTTGCCAAGGTCAACAGTATCACGGTATCTGCTCTGCGTGCACCCAAGCTCGTGGATATTTTGGCTGTCCGCCATGGACGCTATATCGACCGCGATTCGGATGATCGCAAAACGTTCCGCTTCACGAGGGATGAGCTTGGGTTGCTCGTCGACTTTTTGGGTGAAGTATTTAAAAGGGAAGGCAGTCAAATTATCGGATTGCGCGGCATGCCGCGTGTCGGGAAGACGGAATCCATTATCGCAGGCAGTGTATGCGCCATGAAACGGTGGACGTTTGTATCGTCGACATTGCTGCGCCAAACGATCCGAAGCCAGCTTTCCGAGGACGAAATGAACCCGAACAACGTTTTCATTATTGACGGGATTGTCAGCACCATCCGTTCCAGCGAGCGGCACTACAACCTGCTGCAGGAAATCATGGCTATGCCTAGCACCAAGGTGATCGAACATCCGGATATATTTGTCCAGGAGTCCGAATATGACTATAATGATTTTGACATTATCATTGAACTGCGCAACAATCCGGGCGAAGAAATCGTATATGATACGTTCACGGCCAGCTATACCGACGAGCTGTAATGCCTGTTCGGAATGATTTGAATAGATGGAAACCATACAAGAGAAACATAAGGAGGAGATGGCATGTCTGAACTGGGTCAGCAGTTAAGAGAGGCCCGGCTGCAAAAAGGGATGAGTCTCGACGACGTACAGGAAATGACGAAAATTCGCAAAAGGTATTTGGAGGCAATCGAAGCGGGGGACTATAAGGTTCTTCCCGGCAGTTTTTATGTTCGTGCTTTCATCAAAACATATGCGGAGACGGTGGGACTGAATCCTGATGAGCTGCTGGAGGGGCACAAAAAGGATGTGCCTGCGGAACAACCGGAAGCCACGATGGAACCGGTCATCCAGAAGCGTTCAAGCCGTCCGGCGGAGCGCAGCAACCGATGGATGTCCGTTGCTTTGATGTGGACGTTTCCGATTTTGATCATCGTGCTTCTATACGTTTACGTCGTCATGAATAAGGATGATGGCAGCACGAATCCTGGAGTGGATCCAACCAAGATCACCGATAGCCAGAATACGCCGAATGATAAGCCTGATGCTACGCCTAGCGATAACGGTCAGGCCTCGACAGAGCAGCCTGGCAGCAATGAGGGCGATGCGGCTGCAGGCGGCAATGGCGGAGGTTCGGAACAAGTGGACAATGCCACGTCTGAGCCGAATACAGATGAAGGAACCGGTCAATCCACCGAGGATACGCCAGAACAAACGACGAATGAAAATCAGAATGAGGAGCCTGCTGGCGAAACGTCCGGCGTAACTGTCACTCAGAGTGGCAAGTCGGGGAATATCACCAATTTCGAGGTGGCGGACAGTGCCGGCAAACCGGTTACGGTGAGCATTACGGCTACGGGTGAAAGCTGGCTTGAAGTATACAAGGGTCAAAACTCCAGTGGAGAAAAGCTGCAATTCGGGATGACCGCAAGCGGCGATACGTTTACGTTTAATTTGGACGACACCGGTTTGTACATCAAATCCGGTTATGCCGCAGCAACGACCATCGAAGTTGGCGGACAAGTCGTAACGGATGGAAAAGCGACGAACCGCATTCGCCTCAAACTGGGTCAGAGTAGCGGGAATGCTTCCACCACGTCCACGGGGACGGATGGGGGATCGACAACCGAAACGAATAGCGACGGCAATGCGGCCAACGAATAGCCAAAAAGACTGAAGGAGACACTAAGGTGTCTCCTTTTGCAATTAACTTTTGGTGAAGGCAGGTGGAAAGCGATGACGGTCAGCTGGATCGTTACGGGGCTCGGAATCATCGTCAGCCTGCTGGGCTATTACTTGACGCCCAGCGCATGGGGTTATGGTATATTGGGTTTTGGGCTTGCCCATATCCTTTTAGGCGTATTGGACATGTTTAGACAACCTAACCGAAGCCGTTACTAATCGTTGATTCAGGATCAAGGCATTTTTGGCAGTATCCTTCCGCTGAGGGTGCCGAAAATGCCTTTTTCTTTTTAAAATCGAATGTTCAAAAATTAGACTTTTGCTTGGGGTATCCACTATAATGTTACACAGAACATAGATTAATTTGAGAGGTGACCGGTTTTGAGTTCAGAACATTCTTTTGATATCGTGTCCAAAATGGACTTGCAGGAATTGAGCAATGCCGTGACACAGGCCGAAAAGGAAATCAGTACACGATATGACTTCAAAGGCAGCAAAAGCAGCCTCAAGCTGGACAAGGACGCGTTGACGATCATTTCCGACGATGAGGTCAAGCTCAAGGCCGTCATTGATGTGCTTCAATCTAAAATGGTGAAGCGGGGCCTTCCGCTCAAGAACATCGACTACGGCAAAGTGGAGCCTGCTTCCTCCGGTACGGTCCGCCAACGTCTTAGCTTCAAGCAGGGAATCGATCAGGAAGCAGCCAAAAAAATCAATGTGCTGATCCGCGATTCCAAACTGAAAGTGAAAAGCCAGATTCAGGGAGACCAATTGCGGGTAACCGGAAAAAGCAAAAATGATTTGCAGGCTGTCATTCAATTGTTGAATGGAGCCAGCTTGCCGTTGGATTTGCAGTATACCAACCTCAAATAAGCAACAGCTGTTGCAACGTGAGCGATCCAAGGCTTCTTTTTGACACTGCAATGGGCGTATATTATACTAAGTGTGCATTGCTGGCAACCAAGCATATAAGCCCAGTCACCATCGTTTGCTGACTTTGTGAAAAGCAGTACATTACGGATGTCGCCGATACGTTTAAAACGGTGCCTGCGTTTGAACGGTTGGCTTTATTTTGCGTTTTTACATACACCTTATTGCCGGCACAGTCAAAATGATGGATGGGATTAGCGTTCATGTTTGGAGTTTTGGAGGATGAGAGGGAGGGCGTCTTGTGAATTTACCCAACCGGATTACGCTTGCACGTATTTGCTTAATCCCTTTTTTAATGGTGTTTCTGCTGGTGGATTTTCCGTTTTATCCGGAGCCGTTGCAGCTCGGAAGTTTCTCGCTTCCTTATAATCAATTGATTGCTGCGGTCATCTTCATCATTGCGGCAAGCACGGATGGCATTGACGGATATCTGGCGCGGAAAAACAATATGGTTACCAATCTTGGCAAATTGCTCGATCCGCTTGCGGACAAGCTGTTGGTAACCGCGGTGCTGATTTCTCTGGTCGAGATGGGCAAGCTGGATTCCTGGATTGCGGTCGTGATCATCAGCCGGGAATTTGCGGTTACCGGTTTGCGCCAAATCGCTTTGCTGGACGGTTCGGTCGTAGCAGCCAGCGCGTGGGGCAAATTGAAAACCGTCGTGCAGATTGCGGCAATCGTGCTGCTGCTGCTGAATAACTTCCCATTCTTCTTCCTGGGGATTCATGTGGACGTTATCGCAGTCTGGGCAGCGGCATTGATTACGATCTGGTCCGGAATCGACTATTTCATCAAAAATAAAAATTTGCTGAAGTTGTCTGAAGTATAACGTTTTACAGGTGAAAAAGGGTAATGAATGGCAGAATGCATCGCAAAGGGCAATAGGGACAAATCCTATTGCCCTTTGATCACTCGCGATACGTACAGGAGGATGTTCAATGAAGGCTGAAATCATAGCAGTAGGAACCGAGCTTTTGCTTGGGCAAATCGTAAATACGAATGCTAGATACCTTTCCCGCGAGCTTGCTGCGATCGGGATCGATGTCTATTTTCAAACTGTCGTTGGGGATAATCTGGGCCGGCTCAGCGAGGCCATTCGGATTGCACAAGGGCGTGCCGACGTTATCCTGTTCTCGGGAGGTATCGGCCCTACGCAGGATGACTTGACCAAGGATGCCCTGGCAGCCGTACTCGGACGGCAGCTTCATATTGACCGCTTGTCCATGGACAAAATCGAGAAGTTTTTCCTGGACCGCAATGTGGACATGACCGAAAATAACCGCCGTCAAGCGATCGTCATCGAAGGTGGAACGCCGCTGGCCAATGAGACGGGCCTTGCTGCCGGAAACGCCATTTCGGATCAGGGCAAACATTATATCGTCATGCCTGGGCCGCCGAAGGAGCTCATTCCGATGTTTGAACAACAAGTGAAGCCATGGCTGTTCCAGCATGTTCTGACGACCGAAATGCCGATTTATTCCCGCATGCTGAAATTTGCGGGAATTGGCGAGTCCGCACTGGAGGATCGGCTGCTGGACCTGATTGATGGACAAACGGATCCGACGATTGCCCCTTACGCAAGCGAGGGCGAAGTCACGGTCCGCGTATCCACCAAAGCGCCGAGCGAGGGCGAAGCAAAGGTGAAGCTGGATGCGATGGAGGTCCAAATCCGGGAAAGGCTGCCTGAGCATCTCTACGCTAATGAGGATGTGCCTATCGAACATGCGATTGTCACG
Source organism: Paenibacillus sp. FSL W8-0426 (assembly GCF_037969725.1). Classification (NCBI taxonomy): domain Bacteria; kingdom Bacillati; phylum Bacillota; class Bacilli; order Caryophanales; family Paenibacillaceae; genus Paenibacillus; species Paenibacillus sp. FSL W8-0426. Next base: position 2,370,327 of record NZ_CP150203.1, read on the forward strand.
ATGATGACGGACATGGGGCTGACGCTTAGTGCTGCGGAGAGCTGCACGGGAGGCCTTGTCATGCAGAGCCTGACATCGATTCCGGGGAGCGCGTCCATTTTGAAGGGTGGCATCGTGTGTTATTCCAATGAGTTAAAAGAGAAGCTTTTGAACGTGCCGCACAATTATTTGGAAGGTGAAGACGCCCCTGGAGCCGTGAGTCCCGAGGTGGCCAAGGTTTTGGCAGAGCAGGTCCGGATGATCGGGGACGCCGATTTTGGCCTGTCGGTGACCGGTGTTGCCGGGCCTGGATATTCGGAGCGCAAACCGCCGGGACTTGTGTTCATCGGGCTGGCCCAGCGGGACAAAGAAACGGAAATCCATGAACTGCGGATCAACGGCAATCGTGAGACGGTGCGGATTCGTTCCGCCAAAGCTATATTGTATCGTCTGTGGCGCAAATTGGTCGATATGGACTAATTTTGGCGTTCGTGATTGCCTTTGTGAGCGTGGACCGGTATAATGGAGAAAGACGGAAGAACCGCACAATCAGGCTTTACAGCCTCGTTTGCGGTTCTTTTTTCTGTTTTGCTGATAGGCTTCATGGAGGAGAGGCGCCTCGTCCATCGTAAAAAAAACGAATGTATGTTCGAAAAAATGCTTGGCAAACGTGTTAAAACAAGGTATCATTATAGTATAAACAGTAAAGGGTGTGAACATATTGTCAGACCGTCGTGCCGCGCTTGATATGGCGCTCCGTCAAATAGAGAAGCAATTTGGTAAAGGTTCCATCATGAAATTGGGAGAATCCACTCACATGCAAGTGGAAATTATCCCCAGCGGATCCTTGGCTCTTGATATTGCATTAGGAACAGGTGGCCTTCCGAAAGGCCGTATTGTTGAAATATATGGACCGGAATCTTCCGGTAAAACAACCGTTGCCCTGCATGCCATTGCAGAGGTGCAAAAAGTGGGTGGACAAGCTGCATTTATCGACGCAGAGCATGCGCTTGATCCGCTGTATGCCAGCAAATTGGGCGTAAACATTGATGAACTGCTTCTTTCCCAGCCGGACACGGGTGAACAGGCGTTGGAGATTGCAGAAGCATTGGTTCGCAGCGGTGCTGTTGACATCATCGTTGTAGACTCGGTTGCCGCCTTGGTACCAAAAGCTGAAATCGAAGGTGAGATGGGTGACTCCCACGTTGGTTTGCAAGCCCGTTTGATGTCCCAGGCGCTTCGTAAGCTTTCGGGTGCCATCAGCAAATCGAAAACGATCGCGATCTTTATCAACCAGCTTCGTGAAAAAGTAGGCGTCATGTTCGGTAACCCTGAAACGACCCCAGGCGGACGGGCCTTGAAATTCTATTCTACAGTACGTCTGGACGTACGTCGCGTAGAAAGCATCAAGTCAGGTAACGATATCATCGGTAACCGTACGCGTATCAAAGTTGTTAAAAATAAGGTGGCCCCTCCATTCAAACAGGCTGAAGTGGATATCATGTACGGCGAAGGTATTTCCAGAGAGGGAAGTCTCATTGATATCGCTACAGAGCTTGATATCGTGAATAAGAGTGGTGCATGGTATTCTTACGAAGGTGAACGCCTTGGACAAGGGCGCGAGAATGCCAAGCAGTTCATTAAAGAGCACACCGAAATTTCTAACGTTATTGAGCAAAAAATCCGTGAAGCAAGCAATTTGACAACGGTAGTTCCGGCTCCGACCAATGAACAATTGAAAGAGGAAGAGGAAGAAGAACAGGAATTGTTTGAACTGAACGAGTAGTCTTTTCCTTTCTCGCGGATGACCGAAGTGAAAATAGGCGTTTGAATTCATCGTACTGTTTTAACAGCCCCTGTCCAATCATTGGACAGGGGCTGTTAGCATGCATACCGCAGTTCATGGTATGTTATTGATATCCATAAAGTTCACATGTGGAGTTAGTTTTTTGCCTGATATTATAGTGGCATTGAAATTGCACTTTTTAAGGAGTCTGGGAAGGGCGTTTTGAAGGAAGGTAGAAGGGAGAGCGCATGGACAACACAGAGAAAGAACAGTGGGAAGCGGAACATGAACCGGAGGGGATCGCCGATTTTCCGGATAACGAGGAACTCGTAATTACACGCGTGGACAGGCTGAAGAGCCGGGAAGCACGGTATCGCATCACTTTTGGGACGTACTCGTTAACCGTACTGGAAGACGTTATGATCAAGTATCGCATGACCAAAGGGAATACGTTTGTGAAGCGGGATTTGGAAAAAATCGTTGTGGCGGACGAGCGCCAGCGCATCTATGTGCAGTCATTGCGATATCTTGAACATAAGCAGCGGACCCGGCGAGAATTGGCCCAGAAGCTTCAACAAAAACAGTTTGAGGTAACATTGATTGAAGATGTGCTGGATCAGCTGGAGCGGGAGAAACTCGTTGATGATCAGTGGTTTGCAAAGGAATGGACGAGACAGCGTATGACAGGCCAGCGGAAGGGAAAACTGTGGATAAGGCAGGAACTGCGCCAAAAAGGCGTATCCAATGATCTCATTGCCGAGGCTTTGCAAGAAGTTAGCGCGCACGATGAGTTTGAAACTGCCCTGCTAGCAGGTCGAAAAAAGTGGAAGCAGGTTAAAGGTGACATTTCCGAAAAAAAACGTAAAACATTTCCCTTTCTGGTTCGCCGCGGATTTCCCATGGATATGGTTCGTCGTGCGGTGAATGTTCTGATCGAGGAAGATGGCGAGACGGACAACGAAGAGCATGAAAGTTGGTTATGGGATTAACAGGACGATGTGCCAGGTTGCATTCTCTTGACAATTTATTTCGTCAAATACTAAAATGGACATGAGTCTGTAAGAATTGGGTAACCCTTTTTCCTTCCAAAAAAGCGGTTTCCGATTTCCAGGACTTTCAACCATTCATTGACTATGGTTCGCTTGAGAAGGCGGATAGTACGTGGAAACATGTACACTTGAAATGAAAATCGGCGGGGGATCGCCGTGAGTATTCGTATTCCCAAAATATGCGAGGTTTGAAAACAGAAAAAAGACCCAAGGAATGCCTTGGAGGAACCAACGAGGAGGTGAACAGTATGATAATCACGATCGTTCTCGTTGTAGCCGCGCTATTCATTGGGTTCGGAGTCGGATATTTTATTCGCAAATCTCTTGCAGAGGCCAAAATTTCCAGTGCGGAACAAGCTGCCGTACAAATCGTTGAAAATGCGAAAAAAGAGGCAGAGGCGCTGAAAAAAGAGACGGTGCTGGAAGCAAAAGACGAAATCCATCGCATTCGCGCCGAAGCTGAAAAAGACACTCGTGAACGTCGAAATGAAATTCAACGACAAGAAAGACGATTGTTGCAAAAAGAAGAGTCGCTGGATAAAAAGATGGAATCACTCGAACGTAAAGAAGAGCAAGTGGCTAACAAAGAGAAACGCATTGATGAGACACAGCAGCAAATTGAAATGATTTACAAAAGCCAGGTTACGGAGCTGGAGCGTATCTCCAACCTCACCATGGAAGACGCACGCAGTATCATACTGTCCAACGTAGAGCAGGAAGTCCGTCATGAGACGGCTCAGATGATCAAGGACATTGAACAGCAGGCGAAGGAAGAGGCGGACAAAAAATCCCGCGAAATTATTACCCTGGCCATCCAGCGTTGCGCGGCAGATCACGTGGCAGAAACGACGGTATCTGTTGTAACGCTTCCGAATGAAGAGATGAAAGGCCGGATTATCGGTCGTGAAGGACGAAACATCCGTGCACTAGAAACCCTTACCGGGATTGACCTCATTATCGATGATACGCCAGAAGCAGTCATTCTGTCGGGCTTTGACCCGATTCGCCGTGAAATTGCCCGTACAGCCCTGGAGAAACTGGTGGCAGACGGACGTATTCATCCGGCACGCATTGAAGAGATGGTGGAGAAATCCCGCAAAGAAGTGGATGAGCGTATCCGTGAATACGGTGAGCAAGCTACGTTCGAGGTGGGCGTACACGGTCTGCATCCGGATTTGATCAAAATTTTGGGCAGATTGAAATTCCGTACAAGCTATGGTCAGAACGTCTTGAAACATTCAATGGAAGTCGCCTACTTGGCTGGATTGATGGCTGGCGAGCTTGGAGAAGATGTTACGCTGGCAAGACGTGCCGGATTATTGCATGATATCGGTAAAGCGCTGGATCACGAAGTGGAAGGATCACACGTCGAAATCGGCGTGGAACTGGCGAAGAAATACAAGGAGCACCCTGTTGTCATCAACAGCATCGCTTCCCATCATGGGGATTGCGAGGCAACTTCGGTTATTGCCATGCTGGTTGGAGCAGCAGATGCCTTATCCGCAGCAAGACCAGGCGCACGCCGCGAAACACTGGAAACGTATATCAAACGACTGGAGAAGCTGGAAGAAATTTCGGAATCGTTCGAAGGTGTCGAGAAATCGTATGCCATTCAGGCCGGCCGCGAAGTTCGCGTCATGGTGCAGCCTGATAAAATCGACGATGCGGAAGCTTTCCGCCTTGCACGTGACATCACCAAGATGATCGAGAACGAGCTCGATTATCCGGGACACATCAAAGTCACCGTGATCCGGGAAACCCGGGCGGTTGAATACGCAAAATAGATCATTTCGAAAAGTGGCCGCGATTGTGGCCGCTTTTCTTATTTATGCACGTTACCGTTGCTTTTGGCGCATAACATGTTTAATCCGGATTCAGATATGGTAAGTAATGAAGGAGGCAATACATTGAAAGTTCTTTTTATCGGTGACATCGTAGGAAACGTCGGGCGCAAAGCGTTGAAAGAAAATCTGCCTTACCTTAAAAACAAGTACAAGCCGCATGTCGTCATCGTCAATGGCGAGAACGCGGCGGCAGGCCGCGGGATTACCGGAGCGATTGCGAACGAATTTTTTAACTGGGGCGTGCATGGCATAACGCTGGGCAATCATACATGGGATAACAAGGACATTTTTGAGTTCATCGACGATGAGCCGCGTATGATTCGTCCTGCCAACTTTCCTCCAGGCACTCCAGGCAGAGGGTACACCGTGGTCAAAGGCGAGGGCAAAGAATTGGCCATCGTGAATCTGCAAGGGCGCACGTTTCTGCCCGCACTGGATTGCCCGTTCCGCACCGCCGACGAGATTGTCGACGAGCTTCGCCAGAAGCACAAGTGTATTCTGGTCGATATGCATGCAGAAGCGACCTCGGAGAAAATTGCGATGGGCTGGCATTTGGACGGTCGTGTCTCGCTTGTCGTGGGAACGCACACCCATGTGCAAAGCAATGATGATCGCATTTTGCCGGGAGGAACGGCTTATTTGACGGATGCCGGCATGGTTGGACCGCGTGACGGCATCTTGGGCATGGAACGTCAGGCAGTATTGCGCAAGTTTTATACCCAATTGCCGGTACGCTTTGTGGTGGATGACGGCAAATGGCACTTCCATGGCGTGTTTGTGGAAATCGACGAAAGCACGGGCAAAGCAACCCGAATCGAGAAAATTCGTTTAAACGAGGATGAGTGGCGCATGGAGTAGCGGGGTGTTCCCGTTTTCTCCGAGCCTCGTCTAAAAAGAAGGAATTTTTTTGCCTCCCGCGAATAAAATCTAGTAAGTGGAAACAAACATTCAACAATCCCAGGGAGGTACTTACCATGGAAGTATTAAAAGTTTCAGCAAAGTCCAATCCCAATTCCGTTGCCGGTGCGCTTGCAGGTGTTCTTCGTGAACGTGGAAATGCTGAACTGCAGGCCATCGGGGCGGGTGCATTGAATCAAGCTATTAAAGCGGTAGCGATAGCCCGGGGATTCGTAGCACCAAGTGGAGTTGACTTGATTTGTATTCCAGCTTTTACTGATATCGTAATTGACGGTGAGGACCGAACGGCCATTAAGCTGATAGTGGAGCCCAGATAATACATGATTCCTGCAAGGAGCCTGTTTACGTCGTAGACAGGTTTTTTTGCATGCCATTTTTTATTTCCAGGCCAAAGGAGGAGCGTTCATGCGTGAATGGCGTGTCGCCGATTTTCATTGTGATGCCTTGAGCAAAATGTTGTTGAAACCCGAGCTTTCGTTCCGAAATGCATCGGAGCTGGATGTCAATGTGCAGCGTATGGAGGAAGGCGGCGTCGGCTTGCAGGCGTTTGCGATCTATTTGCCGGAAGTATTGGGCCGGGGCAAGTTTGAGCACGTCATGGGTCAGCTCGAGTTATACAGAAACCGGGTTCATGGGAACGATGGGCAAGGCCGGGGGATCCAAACGCTGTTATGGCGGGAACAGGTGGCTGACGTCAGGAAGCTTGAGAACCCATGGGGACTTTTGACGCTGGAGGGTGTGGACGGCCTGGAAGGCAGCCTGTTCTACTTGCAGCTATGTTACGAGATGGGCATACGAATCGTAGGGCTGACCTGGAACTATGCCAATTGGGCGGCAGACGGGGTGATGGAGCAGCGAGGAGCGGGTTTGACCGAGAAAGGCAAGGCATTGGTCGGGCGCTGCAATGAAATCGGCATGCTGCTGGATGTTTCGCATTTGACGGAAAAAGGGTTCTGGGAACTGACCGAGCTGAGCGAGCGTCCGTTTATTGCTTCCCATTCGAACAGCTACGAGGTGTGTCCCCATGTCCGCAATTTGAAGGATGATCAAATTCGGGCCATTGTGGCCCGGAATGGGCGGGTGGGATTGACGTTTGTGCCATGGTTCGTGAAACAGGCGGATGAGGTACATATGGAAGATCTGCTGCCGCATATCGAGCGGATATGCACCTTGGGCGGAGCGCAGCATTTGATGATGGGGTCTGACTTTGACGGAATATCGACATATATTCATGGTTTGGAGCATTCGGGGAAATATCCGCAGTGGATCGAAGTGCTGCTGAAACATTATGACGAGCATGTGGTGCGAGGCTGGATGTGGGATAATGCGATAAATTATTTGCATGAACAGCTGCCTTCAGCTGCCGCCAATCAGGTAAAATAAGGGGATTTCATGAATTTTCAACAGTTCGTTTTCATTTCACGCCAAAAAGGGGTATAATACCAAAGGATTGTTATGAGCCTGACCTCAGGCCAGAGATAAACAAGGAGTGAAATTTCAAATGAGTAAAACAGTACCTGTGGGCGTATCCGCCCGCCACATTCACGTATCCCAAGAGCATGTCGACGTTTTGTTCGGCAAAGGTTATCAACTGACTGAGTTCAAACCTCTGTCCCAACCAGGCCAATACGCCGCAAACGAAACAGTAGCGGTAATCGGTTCGAAAGGACAGTTCGATAAAGTCCGCATCCTCGGGCCAGTTCGCCCGGAAACCCAATTGGAAATCTCCATGACGGATTCCTTTGCGATCGGCGTTAAAGCCCCTGTACGCGAGTCCGGAAACATTGAAGGAACTCCGGGAATAACCATCAAAGGCCCTGCCGGCGAAGTAACCATCGACAAAGGCGTCATCGTTGCTGCCCGCCATATTCACTTCCACACTTCCGATGCGGAAAAATGGGGCATTCAAGACAAACAAATGCTGAAAGTGCGCTTGAGCGGCGAACGCGGCCTCGTGTTGGAAAATGTAGTGGCACGCGTATCCGACTCCTTTGCATTGGACATGCACATCGATACCGATGAAGCAAACGCAGCAGGCGCGCGTAATGGCGACACTGCTGAAATCATCGACTAAGGAATTTCGGGGACATTAGCGGTGGTTTATTTCGACGAAATTTCGTCGAAGTCTCTGCCGAAATACAAATGGGAGCTGGTTTCCTTTAAGGCAATCCACTCTTTTTGGAGAATGTAATACCAAGTCCAAAAACCTGAGCACATCCATGGTACGGTCGAAGACCGATGTTATGGAAAGCTCGGGTTTTTGCTTATAGGAAGACCGATGCCGCAACCAAACGAGGTTCAACTGCTCCATCACTCGGCGTTGCATACATAAGGCGTTACGTTTCAGCGATACAAGAGGCGGCAGGCTTTGCGTATGGAACTGCGGTCCAAACCATGTTATAATTTGACGTAATGCTCTTTTGTTGTATAACGGGTGCAAAGAACACCGATCCATATGGTATAACGGATTTTAATGAATATGAATAGAGGCTGTAAGGAGTGACCGCAGGCATGGCTAAAGATTCGAAAAAGGATTACTCCCGATATTTTGATTTCTCCGATGCCAAAGTAATTTCACAAGATGAATTCAGCAAAAAAATTCGGATTCGCGGCCGGGACATTACAATCAAGTCCGAACCGAATCATCGTCAGGAGAAACAGCGGGGAAAGGAAGACATCCAGGTACTTTACGACAATGCCGTCCCGGATGAATTGAAGCATATCGGCGAAGGCAAACATTATATCGTTTACACCTATGGATGCCAGATGAACGAGCATGATTCGGAGACGATTAAAGGTCTGCTCGAATCCATGGGTTACCAGGCCACGGAAGATCGCAAGGAAGCCGACATCATCCTGCTGAACACATGTGCGATTCGCGAAAATGCGGAGGACAAGGTGTTTGGCGAGCTCGGTCATCTCAAAACGTTGAAAACCGAACGTCCAGGCTTGCTGCTTGGGGTGTGCGGCTGCATGTCCCAGGAGGAAGGCGTCGTTAACCGCATCATGCAAAAGCATGGTTTTGTGGACATGATCTTTGGTACGCATAACGTGCACCGTTTGCCTCATCTGATTCAGGAAGCGCTGTTCAGCAAGGAAATGGTCGTTGAGGTGTGGTCCAAAGAGGGCGATATCATCGAAAACCTGCCGAAAAAACGGGAAGGCATGCGCGCATGGGTCAACATCATGTACGGTTGCGACAAGTTCTGTACGTATTGCATCGTTCCGTATACGCGCGGCAAGGAAAGAAGTCGCAGACCGGAAGACGTCATTGCCGAGGTGCGTGACCTGGCAAGGCAGGGCTTCAAGGAAATTACGTTGTTGGGGCAGAACGTCAATGCTTACGGCAAAGACTTTACCGATATAAACTACAGCTTCGCGAACCTGATGGACGACATCCGCAAAATCGACGTTCCCCGCGTTCGCTTTACGACAAGCCATCCGCGCGATTTTGACGACGATCTGATCGAAGTTCTCGCCAAGGGGGGCAATCTGGTCGAGCATATTCATCTTCCGGTGCAATCCGGCAGCACAGAAGTGCTTAAACGCATGAGTCGCAAGTATTCGCGGGAACACTATCTGAACCTGGCTCACAAAATCAAGAAAGCGATCCCGAATGTGGTGCTGACCACCGACATTATCGTCGGTTTCCCTGGAGAAACGGACGAACAGTTCGAGGACACGCTTTCCCTCGTGCGCGAAGTAGGTTATGATTTTGCTTATACGTTCATCTATTCTCCGCGCGAAGGAACACCGGCTGCGGTAATGGAGGACAATGTGCCGATGGAAGTCAAGAAGGAGCGCCTGAAACGCTTGAACGAAACGATCAACGAATACAGCCACCGCAGCAACGAGAAGCAGCGCGGCAAAGTGGTTGAGGTATTGGTCGAAGGCGAGAGCAAACGGAACTCCAACGTACTGGCTGGACGCACACGCAGCAACAAATTAGTGCATTTCGAAGGTTCAAAAGATCTGATCGGGACGTTTGTGCAGGTCGAAATCACCGACCCGATGACGTTCTATATCCGGGGTAACCTGCTCACCGATCCGGTTGCAGCGAATCAGTAAATATACATTACCACCCTGCAAAATAACGTGTTTGAAGTTGGAATCCAGCGCACGCAGCGGAGGAGACGGAGGAAGCGAGAGCGCTCGCCTTTGTCACCGAATTTCAACCTTGAGCAACATAGATTCAGAAATTCGGGGACAACAGCGATCGGAAGAACGATCCGTAACCGTAGCGGACTGGTGGGAGAAAGAACCGTTCATTTTGCCTCATCTCATACGAATTGGAGCGATTACAGTGGCGCAAGAACAAGTGCAATATAACCGTTATGGTATGCCGACGTACGATACGCGCGATCTGGTCATACGCGACGACATTATGAGAAAAGCCAAAGAGTTGGCCAGTATGATCGGAACCAGCGAGGAAGTGAAGCAATTCCAGCAGGCTGAAGCCAAAATCCAAAACCATGAACGCATTCAGCAACTGATCGCCAACATCAAGAAAAAACAGAAGGAAATCGTAGCCTTCGAAAGTTTCAAAAATGCGGCCATGGTGAGCAAAATCGAGCAGGAGATCGAAGAGCTTCAGGATGAGCTGGATAGTATTCCGTTGGTCAACGAATTCCAGCAAAGCCAAAGCGACATCAACTATTTGCTGCAGCTGGTCGTTTCCGTGATCCGGGATACCGTTTCCGAGAAAGTCAATGTGGAGGCAGGCACGGACTCGCCGCCGAGCAGCTGCGGTTAAAAAATGGAAAGGGTGCGGACGCGGTCCGTGCCTTTTTGTTCATATCGGAAAACGAATGCATCAAGAATGAACAGACGAAGGTGCTATGAAGGAGAAATCAAATATGAGCATTTTGGATAAAATGGTGGAGGAAGGCAGCGGCCGGTTCTGGGGATTCCTGGGCTGCCGTTATATAAAAGGGAGTCAAAGCGAAGTACAGATCGCGCTGACGGCCGGCGAGCAGCATACCAATTCCATGGGCATCATCCATGGAGGCGTGCTGACCTCTTTGATGGATCAGGCGATGGGGATGGTAGCTACTGCGGCGATGGACGTGGACAGCTGCGTCACAACCAACCTGAACGTGCACTTTCTGGCACCCATGCATCAGGGGGAGCTGACGGTTACGGCAACCGTATTGCATCAAGCAGGGCGAAGCATTACAACCCAGGCGGAAATCCATGACCAAGCCGGTACGCTCGGGTGCATGGCTACCGCAACGTTTCGCGTCGCGCGTACAAAAAAGCCCGATCAGCAATCAAATGGTTGACAAACGGTATTACTATGTCATAATGAAATTATCAAAATGAAAATAGTCGGTGGTGCCCATGAGCGAAAACAACGAACACTTCAATGCTGAGAACGATGAAGAAATGGCGCGTGCCTATAGTTCCAAAAAATATCGTACCCCGGACGGCGTGCCCGCAGATATCGTCATGTTTACCTTGACCAAGCGGGAACGCAGAACGGTAACCAAAACGTTGCCGATTCGGGAATTGAAAGTGATGCTCATCAAACGCAAAGGTTGGCCTTTTGCCGGCAGATGGGCACTTCCAGGAGGGTTTTGCCAGGAGAATGAATCCATCTATGATGCCGCCAAGCGGGAATTGATGGAAGAGACCGGCGTCGACGGCGGTCACCTGGAATACTTGAATGTGTACAGCCAGCCGGGTCGGGATCCGAGGGGCTGGATTATCTCCCATGCATTTTTCGCATTGGTCGAGGAATGGATGCTGGAACACCGCCAGGCAGCCGATGATGCCGAGGAGGTAGGCCTGTTTACGATTCAGGAGGCATTGCATGAGCTGGAGCTTGGTTTCGATCACCGGACCATTATTGAGGATGCGTATCACCGGATTCAGCAGCAGATGCTGGAAACGACCATTGCAAGGCAATTCCTGCCCCGCGAATTTACGCTTAGCGAACTGTATCAGGTGATCCAGAGCGTCGTACCGGATTTCGAAGAGCCCAACTTCATTCGCAAAATCACATCGACGCGCAGTCGCAAAGGCATCGTCGAAGAGGTCAGGGATGAGGAAGGCAATTTGCTAAGCTCCAATCAGTATTCGCAGCGTCCGGCGCAGCTGTATCGGTTCACCGAGCTTGTGCCGCGTTTATCCATTTACACATAATTGTCAAGAACAGTCACAATGACGAAGTTCATGTACCTACCTCAAACCAAGGGAGTGTGGACGAATGAAAGCATTGATCGTGATTGATTTCACGCATGATTTTGTGACGGGAGCATTGCCCGTAGGCCAGCCGGCCGTGGACATCGCTGAGACTGTCGCTGCAGTGACCGAGACGTATTGCCGGAATGGTCATGAAGTGGTGATGGCCGTTGACTTGCATGAACAGAATGATCCATATCATCCGGAGACGGCGTTGTTTCCGCCGCACAATATCCGCGGTTCGAAAGGACGGGAGTTGTATGGAAGCCTTGCAGAGGTCATGGAACAGTACAAGTCGGAAATCCGATGGATGGACAAAACGAGATATAGCGCTTTTTGCGGCACTGATCTTGAGTTAAAGCTGAGGGAACGAGGAATTACGGACATTGCTCTGATCGGGGTGTGTACGGACATATGCGTGCTTCATACGGCCGTGGACGCCTATAACAAAGGATTTCACATTACGGTATTTGAGGACGCCGTGGCCAGCTTCAACCCTGGGGGACATGAGTGGGCGCTCGGACATTTCCGTTCCAGCCTTGGGGCTCAGGTCATTCAAGCGCGAGAGACGGTATTGGCAGCCAATGAATGAAGCATGAGCCGGCATGCATGTCAGAAACGATGACAGGGCCAATGATTTGATTTAAAACAAACCATGTTAGCGGAGACTCGATTGTTGTTTGGACATACAGCAACAGGATAGAGTCTCCACCATGATGACCCGTGTTTGTGGACAGGATCCATGGACATGAGCGGAAGTCGGAAAGGATGAGACAAATGCAGACTAGCCTGGCGTTACACACGGATAAGTATCAAATCAACATGATGTATGCGCACTGGGTCAATGGAACTCACAAACGGAAGGCGGTGTTCGAAGCGTACTTCCGCAAGCTTCCTTTCGGAAACGGTTATGCCGTATTTGCCGGATTGGAACGCATTGTGAATTATATCAGCCAGCTTCGCTTTACGATGGAGGACATCGAATATTTATCCAAACAACAGGAAAACTACGATCCGGGCTTTCTTGAGGAACTGCTTCAGTTTTCATTCAAGGGAACCATTCATTCCATGAAAGAAGGAGCATTGGTTTTCCCCGACGAACCGTTGATTCGGGTCGAGGGCTCCATTATGGAGGCACAGTTGGTGGAGACGGCCATCCTTAATTTCATGAATTATCAGACATTGATTGCGACCAAGGCATCCCGGATCAAACGGGTGGCGAATCAGGACACTCTCCTGGAGTTCGGCACGCGCAGGGCACAGGAGGCGGATGCGGCCATTTGGGGAGCGCGCGCTTCATATATTGCCGGCTTTCATGCCACGTCCAACATGTTGGCGGGAGAGCGCTTCGGCATCCCGACGGCGGGAACGCATGCCCATTCCTGGGTGCAAACGTTCATGAGCGAGCAGGAAGCTTTTGATGTGTATGCCAAAGTCATGCCCGATCAAGTCACGCTGCTGGTAGATACATTCGATACATTGAACAGCGGTGTGCCTCATGCGATTAAGACGGCCAAAATGCTTGAAAGCCAAGGCAAACGCATGAACGCCATTCGTCTTGATAGCGGGGACCTTGCTTATTTGTCGATTCAAGCCAGACAGATGCTGGATGAGGCTGGATTGGACTACGTAAAAATCGTGGCTTCCAACGATCTGGATGAGAACACGATCTTTAACCTGAAGGCTCAGGGCGCGCGTATCGACACATGGGGTGTGGGTACGCAGTTGATCACGGCTTCGGATCAGCCTTCGCTCGGCGGTGTATACAAGTTGGTGGAGCGTGAAGTGGAAGGCGGCATGCTGCCGACGATCAAAATATCCGCAAATCCGGAAAAAGTATCGACGCCGGGGAAAAAGGAAGTTTTTCGAATCGTCGACCCGAAGCATGGCAAAGCCATTGCCGACTACATTTGTTATCCCGGAGAAGAACAGCCGGTTCAGGGCGGTCCGCTCAAACTGTTCAATCCACTTCACCCTTATCTGAAAAAGACGGTAACCCGCTATGAAGCGGTCAACATGCTGGAGCCCATCTTCGTGGATGGACAGCAGGTTTATGAACTGCCTACGCTGGATGACATTCGCAGATATCATGAAGAACAGCTTGACCTGTTCTGGCCGGAATATTTGCGCAAACTCAATCCGGAAATTTATCGCGTGAACATCAGCCCTGCGGCGTGGAACATGAAGCAGAAGCTGATTGCGGAGCATGTGCATTCGCAGGAAGAGTTTTAATAATCAAGGCTGGGCATGACCTGAAAGCTTGTTAGGGGTCATGCCTTTTTGATATGTGTCAAAAATCATGGACGGGGACTCCACAAAGTACGGTATACTATCCCTTGATTCCACCCTGCGAAACATTTCCCGGGAAAACCCGGCAATGCCTGAAATGTTTCAATCCGGTGCTGCCAGGGGATGAAAGTAACAGAAGCAGTCCATGAGTCCATCATTTAAAATATAAGGAGAAGATCTCTATGAATACATCGTTTCCAGCTTATGTGGTACGTCAGGATGAGCAGGGCCGCGTTCACGCAGCGATCGAGCAGCTCCGAAAAGAAGATTTGCCGAACGGCGACGTCAGCGTACACGTCCAGTATTCGAGCGTCAATTACAAAGACGGCCTTGCTGCCGCTGAGAAAGGCGGAGTGGTACGCCATTATCCGATGGTTCCGGGCATCGATATCGCGGGGGTCGTCGAAGAATCGGTCAGCGGCAGGTTTGCTCCCGGAGACCGGGTCATTAGTACGGGGTATGAACCAGGGGTTTCCCATTTCGGGGGATTCAGCAGATATGCGCGTCTGAGCAGTGAGTGGCTTGTGCCGCTGCCTCCGGGATTAAGCGAGAAGGAAGCGATGGCGATCGGCACGGCGGGTTTTACAGCGGCCCTCTCTGTGGACGCATTGCTGCATGCTGGCGTGAAACCGGCTATGGGGCCGGTGTTGGTTACGGGCGCCACGGGCGGCGTCGGCAGCATGGCCGTTGCGATTCTCTCGCGGTTGGGCTTTGAGGTGACGGCGAGCACGGGGAAAAAGGCAGAGCAGGAACCGCTGCTGAAACGGCTCGGGGCAGCGCATGTCATCTCAAGGGAAGAAGCAGACGCACCGGCCAAGGGAGCGCTTGGGAAACAGTTATGGGCCGGGATCGTAGATCCGACCGCAGGAGCGGGGCTGGCTGAACGGTTGAAGCACGTCCGTTATGGCGGAGCTGCTGCCGTATCGGGATTGACGGGCGGGCCGTCGTTCGAATCGAGCGTGTTTCCTTTTATTCTGCGCGGCGTGCAGTTGATCGGGATCGATTCCGTGTATTGTCCGATGGAGCGCCGGGAACGGATCTGGAAGCTGCTCGGCGGGGAATGGAAGCCTGAACGGGCGCTTGAGCTCGGCATTCAAGAGATTTCCTGGGCACAACTGCCCCAGACGCTCGAAACGATTTTGAAAGGCGGGGCAGTGGGCCGATCCGTGCTGAACACGATGACGGAGCCGCCGGTGGAATAAAACGATGGGACAGCAGGCATGCTAACTCTACCCGAAGTGTACCGATTCAGGTCGCTGGAAAGGAAGAGAGGCATGGATTTCAAGCAATGCAGCAAACGAGCAAAAGCAAGAAAGGGAAGACGGCTGCGATCAGCCATTATTCTAGTGGGAATATGCATGTTGGTCATGTTGGGAGCGTGTTCGTCTTCTTCGCTGAAGCAGGAGCGCAAAATATATTCCGGACAGTCGGCAGAGGAAGGCAATATACGGGCGCAAAATCAAGGCCAAGGATTAAACGGGCCTCTTTTGGAGGAGCTTGAGAAGGAATTCTCGGCCAAAGGCATCAAGCTTATGAACACAATGTCAGCAGATGACGGTCAAGGCGGCGTTGCCTACATGGCTTTGCTTGATGGGGACGGCCGGCATGTGGTCAAGGTGCACATATTTCGCGATGCTGGCATGAGATCTGCGGAAATGTATGAAATGGTAGGTCATGCCGGTGACCAGGCAAACTTGGACAATGTGTTGGGACATACGACCATGCTGAGCAAAGGGCATGTTGCCATGGTTTATACAGCTGGCGGGGGCGAGAGGGACCGGTACGAAAAAGAGGTGCTCGACGTGTTCCATCATGTGCTGGATCAGATCCATTAAACAGAGGGATCCCCTGTGCGAATTACGAAAACCCGTCTGATTTGTCAGACGGGTTTATATATTTCGCGCATGACATGCCGCAGCTCGGGCAAAATGATTTTTTCCATGGCCAGCTTGACGGCCCCTCTCGAGCCAGGCATGGAAAAAACGGCTGTGCGGCCGATCGTTCCGGCAACGGCCCGGCTAAGAATGGCGGCAGAACCAATGTCCTCTGTATAGCTGAGGAAGCGGAAGATTTCCCCGAATCCGGGCAGTTCCTTATCCAGCAGCGAAGATACTGCTTCATACGTCGTATCTCTCGGCGCAATGCCTGTTCCGCCGCTCATCAGAACCGCTTCGATATCATCCCGCACAGACGCATCCTGCAGGATGGCCTGAATGCGCTCCGTCTCATCCGGCGTAATCAAATATTCGACGACCTGATAGCCTGCTTCGGTCAAAAGCTGATGCATCAGCTGACCGCTCGCGTCGGTTTCTTTGGTTCGCGTATCCGATACGGTTACGATCATACACGAGACTGAATCCGGAGCTTCTTGGCGATGTTGTTCCACGGAAGTGCTCATCCTTGTTATCCTCTCCTTAATAGGCTGTATCCCCATAGCATAGACGATTATTGGACATCAGGCAATGAAGCTCGCTTCCGTTTGCATGTTGCGCAGGCTGCCGGGGTTGGTGTACACTCGCTAGGATGGCAAAATCATGCGATGAAACTGTGCTAGTTCGTGAGAGAGGTGCAAAAAATGAACAATCAACCATCGAATCAAAGTCAGGATCGATCCGTTCCTGTATACATATTGTCGGGATTTCTCGGAAGCGGCAAAACGACGCTGCTCGTTCAATTGCTGGAGCATTGGAAAAAGCAAGGATTGCGGCCGGCGGTCATCATGAACGAATTGGGCGAAGTGAATCTGGATGGCCAGGTCGTCGACGAATCCGTGCCGATGGCCGAAATGCTTGGGGGCTGCATCTGCTGTACCGTGCGCGGGGACCTTGGACTTCAGCTATCGGAATTGATTCAGACCGAGTCGCCGGATGTCATCATTATCGAAGCGACGGGTGCTGCCAATCCGATGGAAATTTTGGACGGTGTGACGGAAACGTCGCTGTACATGCGCCTTGAGCTTAAAAGCCTGATCACCGTAGTGGATGCCGCGCACCTATGGGGCCTTCATGCGGAGCAGAAGGGGAAGACGTTCCGCCTGATGCAGGACCAGATTCGCTGTGCATCCGTGCTGCTCCTGAACAAAACGGACCGGGTCAACGACCGCGAGCTTGAAGAGCTGCAGCAATTGCTGGCGAAATGGAATGCGTATGCTCCCGTCATCGGCACGGTGAAATGCCAAGTGGACATGGACATGCTGCTGCGTGCGGGAACAGGCGTGCAGAGCCCATCCCGATCTCTGACGGGGAACGAACCCGATTCCGATCATGGATCGGCGGATTCGCATGTGCATACCGCCGAATGTGCGCTGCACGGCTGCAGTCATGGTCATGACAAACACGATCATGCCGGTCATCGGCATGAAGCGCATGCTTCGCACGAACATGTGATGGTATATACGCATTACTTTACCAAACCCGTCAACAGCGAAGCGTTCGAACGCTTTGTTGCGAATCTGCCACGGGACGTATATCGTGCAAAAGGGATTTTAACGTTCAGCGATACGGCGAGCCGGTTCTGGTTCCAGTATGCCTATCAGGAATCGGATTACATGAAAATTAATCCGCAGGGACAGGTACCCAACGTTGCCGTATTCATCGGGGAGCATTTTGAGCAGGGGGCCATTCGCGAGCAGCTGCTCGCATTGGAAGGCACAGCAGAGTAACATGACGATGCGTTTTTTTCGGATGGCGATACACGGAGCCAGCGCGGAGACGGATTGAATGCACCCAGGCTGTTTCCTTATGGCTTTCGCGAGATAGAACGTGGAGGACGGTTGCCAAACCGGCACATGGTCTGTATAATGATGGAAATGAATTGCATATTGATGATGATCAATGATCGGGAGAGTAACCAGAATCATGCATGACAGCGAGCCGGAGCGGGTGGAAGCCGGTATGCCGTGACCTGTGCGAACCGCACCCGTGAGATGGTCGTCCGAACAGTGCTGTTTTGCGTAAAATGGGGCGGCAGCGGAAGAGGGCGATCCGGTTGGCGACCGTTACTCGCATCGAGCGGAACAGCGAACTCCTGAACGAGGTTCAGGCGTGCTGTTTACTTAGAGTGGTACCGCGGGAACTGTGATTACAGCTCTCGTCTCTGATATGGAGACGAGGGCTTTTTTGTTTTCCGGGGAAGTGATGACGATTAAGGAGTGGTTAACATGTTAAAGAAACAGGCAGCGCTATTGTTGTCTCCCTTGACGGGATTGGACGAAATGGAAGTACGGAATATGCTGGAGGTGCCGCCGCAACCGGAGATGGGTGATCTGGCCTTTCCTTGCTTTGCATTGGCCAAATCGCTTCGAAAAGCTCCGGCAGCCATCGCAGCTTCGATCGCGGAGTCGTTACAAGGCAGCGGGATCGAAGCCGTCAGTGCAGGTCCATATGTCAACTTTCGTTTTAACAGAGTCGAAGCGGCTGCGTCCATGTTGAACGAATTAATGAAGCCCGGATTTGGCAAGCTGGATCTGGGTCAAGGCGAACGAGTGGTCATTGACATGTCTTCTCCCAATATCGCCAAGCCGTTCGGCATCGGGCATTTGCGCTCCACGGTGATTGGGGCTGCGCTGTATCGGATGTACCAAGAGGCAGGTTATGCCCCTGTCAGCGTGAATCATTTAGGAGACTGGGGAACCCAGTTCGGCAAACAGATTGCCGCATATAAGCGTTGGGGAGATGACGAGGCTTTGCTGGCAGAGCCGATCCGGACGTCGCTGGAGCTCTATGTCAGGTTCCATGAGGAGGCGGAACAGGATCCGTCCCTGGAGACCGAGGCACGCGAGTGGTTCCGCAAGTTGGAACAGGGGGATGAAGAAGCCCGTAAATTGTGGTCCTTTTTCGTGGAAGTCAGCATGAAGGAATTCGACCGCATGTACGAACGCTTGCATGTGGCATTTGATTATACGCTCGGCGAGAGCTTTTACAATGACAAGATGGGTGCCGTCGTCGAGGAACTGCGGGACAAAGGTTTGTTGGAAGAGAGCGACGGCGCGCTCGTCGTGCGATTGGATGAAGAGAACATGCCGCCATGCCTGATCATCAAGCAGGACGGCACCACCATTTATCCTACCCGGGATCTGGCTACGGCCGTTTATCGCCATGATGTGATGAAGGCTGACAAAATGCTGTACGTGGTCGGCGGGGAACAGAAGCTGCATTTTCGGCAGGTGTTTGCGGTGCTTTCGCGAATGGGGCATAAATGGTCCGCTCACTGTGTGCACATTCCGTTTGGATTGATGCGGTTTGAGGGACGCAAAATGTCCACTCGCCGCGGAAAGGTCGTTTTCTTGCAGGAGGTGCTGGACGAGGCCGTTGCCCGCGCCTCCCGCATCATTCAGGAGAAAAACCCGGGATTGGCCAATGCGCAAGCCGTGGCGGAAGCCGTCGGCGTCGGAGCCATCGTATTCGGGGACCTGCGCAACAATCGCTTGAACGACGTGGACTTTTCGTTGGAGGATGCCGTAAGTTTTGAAGGAGAGACCGGGCCTTACGTGCAGTACACCCATGCGCGGATCCATAGCGTGCTTGCCAAAGCGAAAGTGGTTGCTGGCCTGGAGCGGGACGACGATTCCGCCGCAACGCCGGAAGCAGGACAGGAGCAACCGGGAGCGGAAGAGATCGGCGATGTCGCATGGACGCTGCTCAAATTGTTGTCCGAATATCCGCAGCATCTGGAAAAAGCCGTTCAACGCAACGAGCCGTCCGTGATTGCCAAATACGCCATCGATGCAGCACAAGCCTTCAACCGCTTCTATCATGCGGAACGAATTGCCGATGCTGCGCCGGAAGTGCGTCGATTCCGCATCGCTTTGGCCGAATGCACGGCCGAGCGATTGGCCCGGAGCCTGTATCTGCTTGGCGTTCAGGCTCCCGAACGGATGTGACCCGGATTGGCCATGAACCGAACAGCAGCGTATAATGACGCAAAAAGGTTGATTTCGCTTCGGCAGGTGGGCAAACGACTCGATGGTTCCCAAGTATTGAAAGATATCGATTTGGAAGTGCATGAAGGACAATGCATCGTGCTGGTCGGGAGAAACGGCTCCGGCAAAAGCACGCTGCTGCGTGTCATCGCAGGATTGCTGAATCCCGACCAGGGCACGATGCATTGCAAACGGGAAGTCCCGGTCAGGTATGCGCCTGATCGGCTCGTGCGGTTGCCGTTTACTTCATGGGAATATCTGTGGCAAATGGGGCGCATTCAAGGGATCCGTCCCGGGGCATTGCGCAAAATCATTCATGAGCAGAGTGACAGGCTTGGCCTTGAAGGAGCACTGGATCAGAAGATGTCCTCGTTATCCAAGGGCACGCTTCAGAAGGTCAATTTGCTGCAGACACTGCTCGCCGGGCCAAGGGGGCTATTGCTGCTGGACGAACCGCTGTCGGGACTTGACGCAGCGGCTCAGGAAGCCGTCATTTCCATCGCAAGGCAATGGAAGGATGCGGGGGCTTCCATCATTACCGCCTGTCATGAGCCATTGTTTATCGAACGCTTGGCCGATCAAGTGGACGTCTTGCAAGCAGGGGACATCATCCGCCGATGGGAGCGTGCCGACTTCATATTGCCAGAGGCTCCGTTCGTTTATATCCATAGCCTGCTCCCGCATTCGGTACAGTCCCAGCTATTCGAAGGTCCGATCCGGTTGGCCGGGCAAGAAGGCGTGCTGCACGTTCGGCCTGAAACGGGCGGCGGGGCATCGGACGGACGCTGGGTGTGGAAGGTAACCCGCCATGCTTCGGACCGGATCATCGCTATGCTGATCGATGCGGGCGGTTCCATTGAGAGCGTACAGCAAGAACGTCAGCAATTGAATATGGAGCGATTGATCAGGGGCGAGCATCCGGCAGCCATGGATGACGACAACGAATCGTGCAATGCCTCCGGCGTGCATGCGGCAAGCCCGATGGACGGAGGTTGCCGATGACTGCGTTGACCGTTTACATGTTGAAGCACTACATCCGTTCACAGCGGTATTTTGCGCCGGTTGTATTTTACTTGTTTGGCATGCTGCTCATCTACTCGTACAAACCCAACCCGGTTGCCGACAGCTATAGCGTTACGGCCATGCTGCTATTTTTCGGCGCAGCCTGGCTCGCCGTGACCGTCATGAACACGGAACCCGCGGGTCAGAAGCAACTGTTGACGATACACGCCGGAAGCAAACGCAAGGTGGCGTGGGGGCAGTTGTTTTGCGCCGGGATAATGCAGTGCGGGCTGGCAGCCCTCACGGTGTTCTATCCGGTTGTGACCGGTATGTTTGAACGTCCCCCAACCGGCGGGGAGTGGGCGATGGCTTGGCTGGGACATCTTTCGCTCTGCATGTTGGGTCTTGGAATCAGCGTTTTCTTTCAAAGGTCATATGTGCCGCTGCTCAGCCGAAGCCTGCCTGCGTTGATTGCCGTTCTGCTGCTATCGAATGTGCAGGGCTCGTTAAGCGATCATTTGCCGCAATCGCTGCAGTGGATCAGCGTTGTTTTGCCACCGGCTTTTTACTTGATCCGGGAGATGATGTTGTTTGAGAATGCGGGGATCGGGACGATGGTGCTGCTGACGCTGTGGGCGACAAGTTATGCTGCGCTGCTGCTGGCCATTCATCTATGGATGTCGGGACGAAGGGATATGCAGCAATAAGTTGGCATACTTCAAAGCTTGAATGTTGCTTCCGGTTTGGTTACGATATAGGAATCATCGATTCCTGCAGACCGTATCCAGGGATAGGAAAGGGGCCATTCATGCCGCACACGGACATTCCGCAAGGCACCATGCTGGACGGGGAACATTCCAGAGAGTTGTTCGCTTATTATGGACTGGCCGTATACTACGGGCAGGCGTTGGAACAACAGTTGGTCAATCTGATCTTGCTGACCAAGATGTCTCAGGGCAAGGGGATGTCCGACGAAGAACTGGAAGACCTGTATGAACGGAAAATGAGCAGCTCGCTGGGACAACTGATCCATGAAGTACGCCATCATTTTCATTTTTCGGAGGATGAGGCCCGGCAGCTTAACGCCATATGGAAACAACGCAACAGCATCGTCCATCATTATTTCAAAGAACGCATTCACGAGACGTTCAGCCCGGAGGGCCGGGGACGCATGATCAAAGAGTTGGAAGAGTTCAAGGACCGCGCCCAGGAGCTCGAGCATACCCTTCAGCAATATACGGGAGCCTGGCTGGCCCAACTGGGATTGAACGCCGAGACTGCGGCGGCACTGCAGCGGCTTGAGCGCATGCATGCCGAAAGCTGCAGTGATTGTGATTATTCGCAAGAAAAGGAAGAGCAGTGAAGCATGACTACCGATGAACTCAGGTTTAGCCATAAGAAAAACCACAAACGCCGCCGATTTGCGCTCATCCTTGCCATCGTGATCATGGCCGGATTCCTGTGGACGGCAGTGACGGCAGCGGGCATCGTCGATTACGCCGATGAGGAGTCTGCAAGACATAGCGATGCAGCCATCATCCTCGGCGCTGCCGTTGCAGGCGATCAGCCTTCGCCCGTATTTCGTGCCCGGATTGAGCATGCGATCATGCTGTACAAGCAGGGTACGGTCGGTAATCTTGTTTTTACGGGCGGCTCCGCCGGTCCAGGGTTGCCCACCGAAGCCGAGGTGGGGCGTGATTATGCTTTGGCGCAAGGGGTAGACCCTGCACGAATTCAAATCGAAACCGAGTCCGCCGTCACGGAAGAAAATTTGATCTACGCGCTTGCTGTCGGAGAATCAGCGGGATTTCAAACGTATACCATCGTTAGCGATCCCTTGCATATGAGGAGGTCCATGAAGTTGGCCCATCAGCTTGGAATGGATGCTGCCGCTTCGCCAACGCGTACGTCGGCTTATGAGACGTGGAGAACCAAACTGCCTTTTCTGGCAAGGGAAACGGTGTTAACCATGGGGTACACGGTGAAAGGATGGATGTCCCCCTCCCGTTAGATACGTTGAATTCAACACAAAAAGACAAACCCGGGTCCTCGTTAAGGATCACGCGGTTTGTCTTTTTGTTTCGGGTCATTCGTTGGATTTCAAGCAGATTAAGCCTTGCCACCCGCGAACGAAGCAGAAGCCGGTACGGCCTGTGCCAGATTTCCGAGATGCTCGGTGTCCCCGGAAGGAGCGGCTGACGCCCCTTGCTGCAGCTGATACATCTGGTAATAACGTCCTTTCAGTTCCATCAACTCATCATGCGCGCCTTGTTCAACGATCCGGCCGCGATGCAGGACGAGGATCTGATCCGCTGAACGAATCGTGGAGAGACGGTGGGCGATAATGAACGTCGTCCGTCCTTTTTTAAGCACCTCCAGCGCGCTCTGGATCAGCGCCTCCGTCTCGGTGTCGATGTTGGCGGTCGCCTCATCCAGAATAAGAATGGCTGGATCGAAGGCAAGCGCCCGGGCGAAAGAAATGAGCTGGCGCTGTCCAGCGGATAGGGTGCTTCCTTTTTCGATGACGGGTTCGTCGAATCCTTGCGGCAGATGTGCCAGAATACGTTCCGCTCCGACGTCGCGCAGCGCCTGCTCGATTTTCTTGCGGCTGATGCGCTCATCGCCGAGACTGACGTTGGAAGCGATCGTTCCCGTGAACAGATATGGGTCCTGCAGCACGATGCCCATATGTTGGCGGATCCACTGTTTGGGCAGGTCTTTCACGTTTTGCCCATCAATCGTGATCCTGCCTTTTTGTGGGTCATAGAAACGGAACAGCAGGTTGATGATCGAGCTTTTGCCCGAACCGGTATGGCCGACAAGCGCTACCGTCTGACCTTGCGAAGCCTCAAACGAGATGTTGTTCAGCACATAATCTTTTTTGTAGGCAAACGATACGTCGTCAAAGACGACATTGCCTTTGTACCTTGGCATGGAGCCATCGGTGACCTCTTCCCCCTGTTCATCCATCAGCTCGAACACACGGCCTGCGGACACGAGGGACGAATCCAGGTTGGCCAATTGGTTGACCATGCCGATAATCGGTTGGAACAGGCGGCCGAGCACGTCAACGAACGCATACAGCACGCCGAGCGATACGATGCTCGTTCCGCCTCCCACTACGCTCGAGCCGAAGTACCAGAGCACTACCGCAAAAGCGAGGTTCCGGATCACATTGACCAGATTGTGCGAGGTGAAGGCATTCAGGTTCAGCATTTTGTTCTGGTGTTTCATATAGTCATCGTTCAAATCTTCGAATTCTTGCCGGGTTTGCTTTTGATGACGGAATACGCGAATGATGGACATGCCTTGGATCGATTCGTTGATGATGGCATTAATCTCGCTCAGCCTGGAACGAATGATCGTATTGTAACGGGTGGCGAACTTCCGGTAAAGGACAATCCAGGCAATCAGCATCGGCACCACGAACAGCGAGATCAAACCTAGACGGAAGTCAAGCAGGAACAGGGCGACATACACCCCTGCAATCGTGATGATGCCCGAGAAGAAGTTGGACAATACCGCCACGAACAAGTCTTTCACGGCTTCGGTATCATTGGTGACTCTGGAGACGACCTTGCCTGCCGGCAGGTTATCGAAGAAATGAACCGGCAGGCGCTGAATATGCGCATATACGTCGTTTCGCAGGCGTTGAATGACTTTGTTGGCCGAAGATTGCAACCAATAGGTTTTGCCGAATTCCATAATAATGGAGATGACGAGGAAAATCAGATAATACACGATCAGTTCATAGATGCCGGGCATTTCCGGTTTATAAAAGGCATACAGTTCACCCGCAGATAACGGCGCTGCTGCGTACTGCCCAACCACTTCGCCTCCCCGTGCAATCGTCAGCACGCCGTCCGCGTAGGTGCGATCGCCATCCGGCGTGCTTACGGCTTCGTTGACAAAGTAAAAGCTCGTTCCGGCTTGAAGCACGCGAACTTCCGCACCTTTGGCTTCGCCCGGTTCAAACTTGCCTTCTCGTTTATAATATTTGCCGTTGTAGGCCGCTGCCTCCGAGGAGGCAGCCGTTTCATAGAATGGCTGCTCGACCGCGAGCAAATGATTGTCGATCATCGATTTGGCGATGAAAGGACCTGCCAGCTCGGCCGCTACGCCAATGGTAAGCATAATCAGAGCGGCAATAAACGTGCCTTTGGCCTTTAGGGCATATTGGAACAGCCTTTTGCCTGTATTGGATTTCAAGTTGTTACCTCCTACGTGGACAGATTGGATTCCACCTGTTGCCGTTCATATTGTTCGCGATACCAGCCGTTCATGGCCAACAACTCTTGATGGGTACCTTCTTCCGTAATTTTTCCGTGTTCGAGCACGATGATCCGGTCGGCATGTTCGATGGCCGACAGGCGATGGGTTGAAATCAGCGTCGTTTTGCCCGAACGTTTGCTGCGAATGTTCTCGATAATTTTAGCTTCCGTGCGGGCGTCAACCGCAGACAAAGCATCGTCCAGAATCAGGATGTCCGGATCGGCGATAAAAGCACGGGCCAGCGATACCCGCTGCTTCTGTCCGCCGGACAAAGCAATGCCTTTTTCGCCCACAAGGGTGTCCAGACCGTCGGACAGCGTTCCGAGATCGCCGTCGAAGGCAGCCGTGCGAATGGCCTCCATGATCTCCTCGTCATTTGCTCCAGGCTTGCCGAACTGGATGTTTTGACGCACCGATTTGGAGAACAGGATTTGTTCCTGCGGAACGTAGCCGATCCAGCTGTGCAGCTGATCCTTGGCGATATGCTGGATCGGTTGGCCGGAAATGGTCAATTGTCCGTCGCCGGCAGGATATTCGTGAAGCAGCTGTTTGAGCAGTGTGGATTTGCCGCTGCCCGTGCGCCCGACAACGCCAAGCGTCTGGCCGCGCTTCAACGTGAAATGAATGTGGCTCAGATTGTCTACCGTCGAAGTAGGATAACGGAACGTCACATCGTTCATGACGATCTCATCCGGAACCTCAATGTGAACAGGACGCTCAATGTCCTGCACGTCAGGTTCGACATGCAGCGTTTCGTTGACCCGGTCGAGAGAAGCGCTGCCCCGCTGCATCAGATTGATCAGTTCGCCGATAGCAAACATCGGCCAGATCATCATCCCGAGGTACATATTGAACGATACGAGATCGCCAAGCGTAATTTCATTGTGGAACACAAGATAGATGCCGTATGCCAGCGCAATGACGTAGCTGAGTCCGACGAACAATCGGATTGTTGGTTCGAACAAGGCATCCATCCGTGCGACGGACAGGTTTTTCTGATACACGTCTTCGGTGACGTCGGCAAACCGTTTTTGGTCCAGCCGTTCCTGAACGTAGGCCCGGACAACGCGGATGCCCGCAATCGATTCAAGCACTTGATCGTTCATGTCCCCGAAGGCGTCCTGCGCAAGCGTGTAGCGTTGATGAACGGCTTTGCCGTAAATCATCATGGCCAGCGCGATGAACGGCAGCGGCAGGATGGCCGCCAGCGTCAGCTTCCAGCTGACGAGAAACCCCATCGCAAAGAGCACGGTTGCCAGAAAAAACGTGGAATCCGTCAAGGTCAGCATGCCAAAGCCGGCCGTCGTGGCGATGGATCGTAAATCGTTGGTGGCCCGGGCCATCAGATCGCCGGTTCGGTTTTTCTCGAAAAAGGGCGGTGTCATCCGCAGCAAATGGTCCATAAATCGCGAACGCAGCAAGCGCTCAACCAGGTTGGCGCCGCCAAACAGCTTATGCATCCATATGTACGTAACCAGATAAATCAAAACGATCGTACCGATAATGAGCAAAATGTAACGGGCCAGCGATGCGCTGGTGATTGAACCGCGTACAATCTCATCAATGGCATTGCCAAGTAGACGAGGGGGCAGCAGCTCGATGACGCCGACCAGGATGAGCAGGATCACGCCGATCAGGTAGCGTTTGCGCTCGAGCCGGAAGAACCAGCCCAGGTTTTTCAGTACAGAAAACAAAGTATAATCCCTTCCTTTCATGGTGTGTACATGCGTTTTTCTGTTCATGTTGACCGAAACATATCCAAAAAAAAACACACCGCACGCAGGCGGTATGTTTGGGATATCTTCCATACGGCAGCATGACTCCGAGAGCAGAGCCACCGCCGTACACCGATTACAATATGAAAAGACAGAACAGCAGTCAGAAATTAATGACCTTCTGTCACGCAATCATAGGTACGAAATAACAACAATTTCGGGGATGCTCCGGTATTCAATTGTGTGTGCAGTCCATCCAATGTATGCAGTATAAACACCGTGATCACCCTTTCATTTGGAAATAAATTCAATGTTGAACTCGTATGTTTGCATCTTACCATCGCCTTTTGCCATCTGTCAAATGATTTTCACAACTTTATTTGCCTATTCGGCGTGCATCGGGTTTGTGTTGAACACATTCTAGCGATATGATGGAATATATATAGAGATAAGGAGCTGACACCGAATGAGTGCCATACATGTATCTGATCGTGCCGCAAAATGGTACAAGGAAGAACTGAGTTTGAATGAAGGGGACAGCATTCGTTTTTTTGCGCGTTACAGTTCGGGGGGCGGTTTGCACCCGGGATTTTCTTTGGGCATCGCCGTCGAGGAACCGAAACACCCGGCCGAACAGACCGAAGTTTCGGGAATCCGGTTTTACATGGAGGAACATGACTACTGGTATCTGAAGGGGCATGAGCTTCATGTCGATGTGGTCGAAGAAGGCCAGGATATCGCATACCGTTACTCCGAAGTTTGAGACGTTTGATGTTCTTCTCATGACTGTCTTGAACAGGAGGGGATAGAAGGTGAATCCGCCAGTCCGTGACTTGGCCCAGTACATTGCAAATCGTTCCCGCATCGTTGTAAAAGCAGCGATTCGGGCAGAGAACGAACAGGGAGAACTGTTATTGATCCAGCATGCCGAGCAAGGACCCTGGGGGATTCCGGTCGGAAAAATGCGTCCAGGGGAAACCGTCGAGGATGCAGCTTCCCGCGAACTGTGGGAGGAGACAGGATGGACGGCCAACGGCATGAGCCTTCAAGGATTATACTCGGGTCCGGAATTTCGGCAGCTGCATTCGAGCGGAGACGAAGATTATTTCGTCATTGCCGTGTTCAGGGCATTCATCGTTCAGGATGAACATGTACGTTCGAGGCTGGATAGTGCAGTGGGCATGAATTTTTTTGCTTCGAATGCATTGCCGCCTCTGAATGAAATCAGCAGACGGCTGCTTGAGCTATCAGACGACTAAGATACAGGAACGGCAGCTCGCTGCACCAAAAAAAGTCCTTCCAGGCCGGAAGGACTTTTTTTGGTGCTTAATGACGCAGCACACCGATACGGAGAAAGGAAGACATTTCAATGCCTGTTCCTCCTGCGTTATCTTCGGAAGGTGTGTCCTCGAATTGGTGTTCTACACCAGATCAAGAGGTTCATCGTCCATGGCAAAATCAAAATCGTCGATATCGAACACTTGCACCGGAGCGGAAGACTCGATGATCCGGGCGATGAAATCAACCTGATCCGTGAGAATCGGGGTGTTCAGACGCTGGGAGGTGAGCAGCAGCTCCGTTTCGATCGGATCGAAGTATTCGCCATACTGGGCGGTGTCCACCGCATTGACGATGGAGATCGATACTTGATCCCCGAACAGGATCGAAGGGCTTTTTCCCCAAGGGACAAGCAGGGCACGCTCTATTTTTTTCTTGTTGAGCGGTTCTTCGAAGTAACTGATCAACTCATTGACCTTGGCTTTGACGTGCAGATCGTCTGCCGTATTGTCCATGAGCGGATCGGAGCTGGTTTGAAACTCATACAATTCCAGGACGGCGGTATATGGAACGATATATTCAACAGGCGCGGGTGGCGCGAGCAATTGACCGTAAATCGCCACCATCACGGCTTCCGTAACAAACTGACGTGACATGGGTTCTTGAATCCTCCTGCGGCCGGGTTAGTAGTTGCAATGACAGCGATGTCGAACAAGGAATATGCTCCAAGCAGTCGACCATGCGATGCATGAATAGAAGTATATCATACAACGATGGAAATTACAGCCAGACTACAGGGGGCAAGCGCCTATTTTCGCTTATGATTTGCCGAGAAGGAGCGAAAGAAGCCCAGCGGCGATGAGCGGTCCTACCGGCACGCCCTTGAAAAAGGCTACACCCAAAACGGTACCGATCAGCAATCCCGCAACGACCGTTGGTTGGGCCCCCATCAGCGTGGCTCCGCGTCCGCCCAGATAGGCCACAAGGATCCCTACGCCGATGGCCAGCAAGGACTTCCAGTGCAGGAAGGAAGCGCCGATGGTCTGCATGCTGATCTTGCCGCTGGCGAGCGGTGCCATGACTCCGATGGTCAATACAATGATGCCCACGGTCAGTCCGTACTTTTCAAGCCAGGGAAAAGCCTGATGCACGTTAAGCACGCGCAGAAGCAGCAGAAACACCATCGCCACCGTGACAGGAGCGTTGCTGCTAATAATCCCAAGCGCGGCGAAGGCGAGCAGCAGGAGGGAAGTCATGTCCATGGCTTTCATTTCCCTTCGGGCTGCCTGCGGTTTTGACGAATGATATGTTCGGCAATATACTTGCCATGCCAACGTCCCGATTCGATGAAGACTTCATTGGCATTGCGTCCGGATGCAATTACGCCTCCGACATAGATGCCAGGCACGCTGCTCTCCATCGTTTGCGGATCATAGACCGGTTTATCCATGTCCTCCGACATTTGCACGCCAATCGAGGTCAGCAGCTGGCGGTCCGGGCGGAAGCCGGTCATGGCCAGCACGAAGTCGTTGTCGAGTCGGCTGGTGGAGCCGTCGGCATGAAGCAGCGTCACGGCGTCGTCCAAAATTTCGGAGACGCGGGACTCAAGATGCAGCGTGATGAGGCCTTTGTTCACCATGCTTTCAAACAGCGGGCGCACCCATGGTTTGATATGCTCGGACAAGCCGGTTCCGCGATAGACCATATCGATTTGCGCCCCTACACGAATCAGCTCCATCGCCGCATCGACGGCCGAGTTGCTGCCACCGATAATGGCGACGCGTGTACGCGTGTACGGATGCGCTTCGCGGAAATAATGAGTGACTTTTTCTTTGTCCTCTCCGGGAATGCCCAGATAATTGGGATGGTCGAAATAACCGGTAGCCACGACGACGTTGCGTCCTTCATGGATGGTCACTTGACCCCGTCGGTTCACCGTATGTACCTCAAAGGTTCCGTCTTCCTTGCGTTTGATTTCCCGAGCTTCTTCATAGTTGTGGACCCGCAGCCCATAATGTGCGGCAACCTTGCGATAGTAAGCGAGCGCTTCGTAGCGGAACGGTTTGTCGTTGGGCGAGCTGAACGGAACGTTTCCGATTTCCAGCAGTTCCGCCGTACTGAAAAACTGCATGTGCGTCGGGTACAAATAGATGGAATGTACGATATTGTGCTTCTCTACAATGACGGTCGACAATCCGAGCCGCTCGCATTCAATGGCGGCAGACAGGCCACAGGGGCCTCCGCCGATAATGATGACGTCTTCCATATTCTATATCCTCCTTCATGTCAAGCACTATTATCCTACCGCAAAAGTAGGAACAATGCCAGTTTGCGCAAGGTTTTTACGCAGAAAAAAGGGCTCGGCGGCATACGTTTATCGATTGACATGGCTTAAAATAAAGACTAACATAAAATTAGATGTTTATCTAATTTGAAGAAAATGCAAAAGGGGGAGATTGGATGCAGCTTGAGAAGATCGTAGCTTACCACAAGGCATTGGCCGATCCAACCCGGCTCCGCATGTTGCTGCTTTTGTCCCAAGGAGAAATGAATGGGCAGGCGCTTGCCGAAAGGCTAAACCTGTCCCAGCCCACGGTGACGCACCATGCCTCGAAATTGAGGGAAGCGGCACTAATTAAGGAGCGCAGGGAAAAAAATACGGTGTATTTTACGTTGAATCCTTATTTTATCAAGGAACATGCGCAAGCATCGGTTGATTTTATTTTCAAAAAGGAGGCTGCAGGGGATATGAGTGACGTCAATGAAACGCTGAAAGCTTCGGTCATGCGGAATTTTTATGCCAAGGACGGGCGGCTGCGGCAAATTCCGGCGCAGTACAAAAAAAAGCTGATCGTGCTCGAACATATGGCGGAGCAGCTTGAATTCGGGCGAAAGTACTCGGAGAAGGAGATCAATGAGTTCATCAAACAATATCACGATGATTTCGCGACCATCCGTCGGGAGTTCATCATGCATCAGTTCATGTACCGGGAGGACGGCGTATACGAGCTGAATCCGAAAGAAATGTGGACACGTTGGGACGAGGTGCGCTAAAAATCGCTTGACAATGACGGCGATGGATGTGTAACATGTTGGATAAATCTACAAGGGAGGCGATGTTATATGACAGCTCTAATTGCAGTATACGCATATGGGAACATGAATATCGTCTCCGGAACGGATCAAGGCATATCGTTTATACGTATGGGCTAAGTAAGTCCCAGTCGTTGTTTGCTTAGGCAAACCATATGCAGCGAGAAGCTACGGGAGACGGCCTGTGGCTTTTTTTGTCGTCATCGGAGTTTGCACGGAAGCAGCAAGTTCTCTTTTCCATGGTATGAATGGTGAAGTTTCTGCTCTCTTCAAGTGCATCTTCTGTCGGCAAGTTTTACAGCCACGGGTTCATTGTGCCCGTGGCTTTTTCTTGTTTTCGTGCCGGAGACGTGTCCGGTCGGCTGTTTCATTGAAATGAAAATCATCGCATGAACATTTGGGAGGAATTTGATTTTGAATAAAGTATTGGATAAGTATGGATGGTCAACGTCGTGGGAGGAAGCGTGGAAGAGTTCCGGCATCGGAGTACCGCCAAGAGTGCCCGCAAGAGTGATCGCAGACCATGGACAGCTGCAGCGACTGCTGACAGAATCGGGGGAATGCTGGGGCAAAGTATCGGGGCGAATGCGTCATGAAAGCGCGGAGAGCGGCGAATTGCCGGCAGTGGGAGATTGGGTTGCGATTACGGGCGAGCCTGGCGAGGAAGCGGTCATTCATGGCATCCTTCCGCGTCGGAGCCGGGTATCCCGGCAGGCTGCCGGTCCGGTGACCAAGGAGCAATTGATCGCGGCGAACGTCGATCATCTGCTCATCGTGGCTGCCTTGAACCATGATTTCAATCTGCGGAGGCTTGAACGTTACCTGATTATGGCTTGGAATGGCGGGGTAAACCCGGTCATCATTCTAAGCAAAAGCGATCTGTGCGACAACGTGCATGAACAGGTTGCGAAAGTGGAGAGCATTGCGCCCGGCATTGAAGTCATTGCATTGTCGGCAGTGACGGACCAGGGCAAGGAGCAGCTGGATCGGCTGCTTCAGCCTGGGAAAACGGTCGCTCTGACGGGATCTTCGGGAAGTGGAAAATCGACCATGGTGAACTGGATCATGGGCAAGGAAGTGCAGCTCACCCAACAAGTGCGGGAAGCGGATAGCCGCGGGCGGCACACGACGACCCATCGCGAGATGTTTGTGCTTCAGCAGGGGGCCGTATTGATCGATACGCCCGGAATGCGTGAGCTCCATTTATGGGATGAAGGAGAGAGCGGGTTGTCGCAGGCTTTCAGCGAGATCGAGCAGTTGGCTGCCGGCTGCCGGTTCCAGGACTGCAGCCATACCCGCGAGACGGGGTGCGCCGTGAAGGAGGCTGTTCAGTCAGGAGTCCTGGATAGCAAAAGACTGGATAATTATCTGAAAATGCAGAGAGAGTTAATGTACCAGCAGCGCAAAGAGGAAACGGCAGCCAAACGAAGAGCCTCCGGCAAATCGTCCTCTTCTCGCAAACCCAAGCATGCCCTGCGTGCGAATGACTGGGATTGATCCGGGAGGATTAGGGTCAAATTGGCGCCAGTACCGGTGCACCGGCATAAGATAGAGCCGGGAGGTGTTTCAGCATGCCTGATTATCGTATTATCGTGGACCTTTCGGATCATATGTTATATCTGCTGGACGGGGATCAAGTCGTGAAGGGGTATCCGGTAGCTATAGGCAAAATGTTGACGGAAACGCCAACGGGGGAATTCACGATCATCAACAAACAGGAAAATCCCGGAGGTCCTTTCGGCGTTCTTTGGATGGGCCTGTCGGCTCCGCATTATGGCATTCATGGCACAAACGATCCTTCGTCCATTGGCAAATCGGTGTCGCATGGCTGCATTCGCATGTATAATAGCGATGTGCTGGATCTTTCTTCCAAAGTTGGCGTAGGCACAGCGGTAACGATCCGGCCTTAGGGCCGGATATGCAGCAAAGCATGCGCACTCATAGGATCATCCACGAACCGACTATAGCAGTAATAACGGAAAAGGAGGAGTGGAACCATGCTTATTCGACGAGCTTGTGCAGGTGACGAACGCCAGATCGCCCATGTACATACCGAGAGCTGGAAGACGACGTATCGGGGGATCGTGCCTGATGCATTTCTGGACCGTCTGACGATCGAATCGAGATTGCCTCAATGGGAGCAGGCGCTCTGCGAGCAAGGCGAGGAACGGATTGTGCTTGTTGCGGAACAGGAAGACGGGACGATTGTCGGCTTTGCTTCAGGAGGAAAGGAGCGCGAAGGAAGCCTGCCTTACGAAGGAGAGCTCTATGCGCTCTACATATTAAAGGCCATGCAGCAAGTAGGAATCGGAAGGCAGCTTGCGACGTCGATGGTTCGGGAATTGCAGCAGCTCGGCATGGGGAGCATGATCATCTGGGCGTTGGAGCAAAATCCGGCTTGCCGTTTCTATGAAAAGATGGGCGGGAGGCCTGTACGCAAGCAGCCGATCACCATTGCCGGACGAGAACTGGTGGAAGTGGCGTTTGGATGGAACCGTTTGGAACCGTTTGGGAAGAGCATGAAAATGGCTGATGATGGCGAGCCTCGAATCGATTAAAGTCGAATGGCGTTGGATGATAGATTCAGGAAAAAAAAGGAATTCGAACCGGTTTGGTTCGAAATCAATCCGGTTATTTATCTTACACGGCCATTCATCCGTTAATCCATGGTAAAGGGGCTTGAATCGATGTCCATCGACCGCTTTATTCTGAGAAAGCTGAGCAACTGTCGGGAAGCAAACACGCGCGACAATCTGGTCCGCCTGTTTCTCATTCGCATCCACAGGGCCGAAGCAGCGGAGGGGCAAGAGAACGTATACGAAATCGGGAGACGGCGTTAAGAAGCATGAAGGCAGACTATGGTAAGGGGTTTGGGGCGTCAGGGATCGATATGAACAAAAAAGGAAGCGCGTCCTTTAAGGATGCCTTCCTTTTTTGGGCTGCGGTTGAGGACGGTCGTCCGAACCGCGGCGTATCATCAAGTTTAGGGGCTTTTGAGTCTGTTAGTACAATGACAGGGCCAGTGAATCATTTTCGCTGCGGCTGTGCAGAATGGCTTCGCAACCGACGATTTCGATGCTGATCAAGGATTGCAGGCATTTTTGCAAAGCTCGTTTACCGTTGCTGATTTTATGCTCAAGGGCATTGCTAAGCAGTCTTAATGTTTTCTGCACAGGTTGTTTGTTTTCTTGATTAAAGTATACAGGGATGGATTTGTTTTGAAATGTAATTAGTGTTCTCACTAGAAATCACCTCACAAGAGTTATTTCATATTGGTAATAGTAAATTCCAATGCTTAAAATTACCTTAAAATCAGCTTATGAAAACATAAAGGCGCTTAATGTTTGAAAAGTGTTCACAATTCGATTGTGGGCAAAGCAATCCCGGCCGACCCGAAACCGGGAAATTCATCCCTATTCCATCGCAGTGGTTTTCAATTTTTCGCATCCCTGCAAACCTAAACGCGTGGCGTGCCACAATAGTTCTGAGACCAATGGACGATATTTTAATGCTGGGATGGGTCATACGTAACAAAAACATAGGGTGTACATTGCCAATACGGATTTTATGTAAGAAAATAGGATTGCAATGCTGATTTGCCGCTTTTTTTTGATCTATTTTGACATTAGGACATTTTACATATGAGACCATCGGAGGGATTACGATGATTCTAACCGTATATTCCGGACGTGCGGAAAGCGAATGGTTTGATGTCGACGTGCCGGATGAATGTACGATCGAACATCTAAAAACGCTGCTTGGTGTCCGCATATATGGACAGGCCCCCGGAGATGGCGTACAGTACATCCTCGAAGCCAAATTTCCCGAAGGGTTATGGTTCACGCCGCACAATGCGCAGCAGTTGATCGAGACAGGCCTGCGTCAAGGGAGCTGCGTGCGCGTCCAACGGGCTTTCTCGACAACGACCGAAGAGGCGCCTGTGTATGGAAGGCGTCCATTGTTCCAACAGGAAAGCAACAAATGAAAGCCCGGAACGTATACATTTCAGGAATGCGCGAACGAAAGGAGGTCCATTCTTCGTGAATGTGTTATATCAGCGTTCCCCAAGGATGACGCCGGTTCTTAAGGAAGAACAGCTTGAAATTCTCAGGCCACCGGCGGAGCCGAGCAAACCGACGTTTTCGTTGATTTCCATTATAATACCCATCATGATGACGACGGTCAGCATCGGTTTTTATGTATACATCAATATGACAGGCAAAATGAGCAACAGCAGCTACATGATGTTCCAGATGATGACGGTCATGATGATGCTGACATCATATACCATTCCTTTTTTCGTGTATTTGAGCAACAAAAAGACCTACGCCAAAAAGATTCAGGAGCGTAAAGCGATGTACCTGTCGCAGCTGGACAAACATCGCGAAGAGCTGAAGGCGGCCCAAGCCGAACAGGTCCGAAGCTTATACGAGGTGCATGGGGATCCGAACGTCTGCATGCAAATCGTCAAAAACCGCAACAGCTCTCTATGGGAGCGGTCGCCGGAAGACGAAGATTTCATGCAGGTGCGCATCGGTTCCGGAGAAGTGCCTTTCCGGATCAAGCTCCAGGTACCGCGCGTGGACGGATATGATAAAGACGAGCTCATTGAAGCGGCCCATCAGCTGGCTGCCGAATTTCAGACCGTAGCGGATGCTTCCATCACCTTGCCCCTGTTCCAATCCAAGGTGATGGGACTGGTGGGGAGCCGTGAAGAAGTGCTTTCCTCGCTGCGCGTCATCGTTGCCCAGCTTGCCGTTCGGCATTCGCCCGACGAGCTGAAAATGGCTGCGTTTTATGAAGAGAAGGAATCCCGGGAATGGGAATGGCTTCGCTGGTTGCCGCACATTTGGGACGAGGATCAGGAGCAAAGGTATATGGCCGACAGGCACAGCGGTGCGCATCAATTGGCGGACAGCTTGTTTTCCGTATTGAACCGGCGCAAGAACAACAAGCAGGACAAGTACAAAAAAAGCGTGCAAACGCCCTGCTACGTCGTGATCCTGTCCGATACGCAGTTGATTGAAGAGGAGCCGCTGCTGCCGCTTTTGCTGGAGTCCGCTCACGAGATCGATGTGTGCACGATCATTTTGGCGAGCCGCAAGGAATCGCTTCCGATGCACTGCCAGCTGATCATGGAAGCTGCCAGGGACAAAGGACTGTACATCAAAAAAACGGAAGACGCGGACGTCATCAAACAGGAGTACAAGCCTGATTTCATTTCCCGGGAAGCTGCGGAGGCCTTGGCCCGGTACATGTCCCCGATCCGGCTCAAACGTTCTTCCGCCTCGGATATCCCGCAAATTCTTCCGCTCTTTGACATGATGGGTATTTCCCGCGTGGAAGAGCTGGATGTGGTGTCCCGCTGGAATCAGATGAGATATCCGGACAGTTTGCCTGTACCGATGGGGGTTCGCGCAGGCGGGAAAAAAATCGCGCTTAACCTGCATGACAAAATAGAACGGCAAGGCCATGGTCCCCATGGGCTGATCGCCGGCACGACCGGTTCCGGAAAGAGCGAGGTCATTCAATCCATCGTGGCTTCCCTTGCGGCTGAATTTCACCCGCATGACCTGGCTTTCATGCTGATCGATTACAAAGGCGGCGGTATGTCGAATACGTTCGTGGGATTGCCGCATGTGGTCGGAACGATCACCAACCTTGACGGCAACCTGATTGAGCGGGCGAACGTTTCGCTTCGGGCCGAGCTTGTAAGGCGGCAGAAAATATTGAATGATGCCGGCAATCTGCAGCATATTGACGAGTATTACAAAATAGCGAGATCGCGGCAGCAGCAGCCTTTGCCGCATCTGGTCATCATTATTGACGAATTTGCGCAATTGAAGCGGGATCAGCCCGAATTCATGGACGAATTGATCAGTATCGCGGCCATTGGCCGAACGTTGGGAGTACACCTCATTCTGGCTACGCAGAAGCCTGCCGGCGTGGTCGATGACAAAATATGGAGCAATTCCAGGTTCCGGATCTGTTTGCGCGTGCAGAGCGAGGGAGACAGCCGGGACATGATCAAGATCCCGAATGCGGCATGGATTACGAAGCCGGGACGCGGCTATTTCCAGGTGGGCAGCGACGAAGTGTTTGAAGAAATGCAATTTGCCTGGAGCGGCGCCCCATATCATCGCGAGGAAGACTCAACAAGCGTGCTGCCTGTCATGGAAGTGCGGTTGAACGGGAAGCGGGAACCTTTGCTTACCGGTGAACGCAGAGCTGTATTGAAGGGCGAGGATGTCCCCAAACAGCTGCAGGCCTTTATCGATTATGTTGCACGTTCAGCTGCGGATGCCGGAATTGCGCGATTGCAGGGCCCGTGGCTGCCTCCTCTGCCGGAGGTGCTTGACTGGGAGAGTCTCGCCATCAAGCAACCCGGGGAAAGCGAGGATCGCGCGTACGAATCGGAAAGCGGTTTGTTAAGGCCCGTCGTCGGTTTGCTTGACGATCTTCCCAACCAGCGGCAGATGCCGCTTGAACTTCCAATGGATCAAGGCCATCTTGTCGTGTACGGCATGCCGGGTTTGGGAAAAACGACGTTTGTACAAACCCTGCTCATGGCCATGGGCAGATTGAACGAGGCATCTTGGCATGGCTATATCATTGATATGGGCAGGATGATGAAGGATTTTGCGATGCTGCCCCAAATCGGCGCCGTCATGATGGCCGAAGAGGAGGACCGGATCAAACGTTTGTTCCGTTATGTGCTGAAACTGTCTGCACAGCGTAAGGATATGATGTCGGAGGTCGGGGTAAAAACGATTTCGGCTTATCGCCGCGTCGCCCGCGAAGCGGTCCCGCAAATTGTGGTCGTGATCGACGGATATCTTTCTTTCCGGAATGCGTATCCCGAAGAGAACGAGTTGTTGGAAACGATTCTCCGCGAAGGCGGCAGCTTGGGCATGACCTTTGTGTTGACAGCCAACCGCGTAACGGACATCTTCGAAAAATTCAGGAGCAACATTCCCAATGCCGTTACTTTTGAATTATCCGATCCGAGCGATTATTATTATGCGGTGGGACGGCCGACAAAAGCGCCGAGCCAGCTTCCGCCGGGACGCGGTCTTGTGAAGGGGCAGGTTCCGCCGCTCGCGTTCCAGACGGCCTTGCCGTCTGCAGGCGAGGATGAGGGCAAGCGTTCGGCGTCCTTGCGCCGGGCGATCGTTGACATTCGTGACAGCTGGTCCGGGGAACAGGCGCCCCAGATCGCGCCCCTTCCGGAAGAAGTGCATCTCAAGGATGTGATTATGCGTGCCGGAACATACGGAAGCAGAAGCCTTTCGTCGGTGAACGTGCCGGTCGGGCTGTATACCGATGATCTGGAGCCGTTCTCGCTTAATCTGAGGGAAGGCCCGCATTTCATGGTGACCAGCCCGATGGAAGGGGGCAAAACGACATTTTTGTTGACCTGGATGCTGTCCCTGGCGTATCATGCTTCACCGGAGCATGTGCAAATGTACACGGTCGATATGCGCTATGGTTCAGGCGGATTGGCGGAAATCGGAGCTTTGCCCCATGTTCGTGGCCATGTGTCGCGAGAAGAGCAATTGGCTCCTGTCATCCAGCAGCTATATGATGAAGTGCTGAAGAGGGGAGAAATCTCCGGCGGTCCGGAAATCGTGCTGGTCATCGACGATGCGGACACATTGTCCAAACAGCTGACCGATTTCAACGTGAAGGATCAACTAGGAGCGATCGTTCGCCAAGGAAGGGATCGGGGCATACATGTCATTTTATCCGGCGTGCCAGCAGATTTCCCAACGTTCGGATCTGACTGGGTAAGCGACGTGAAAGCTTCCCAGAGCGGATTGCTGTTCGGGACCTTGGACCCTAACGATCTCTCGTTCTTCCGTATACCGTATTCCGAATCTGGAGGAAGCACGTCTGGTCTGAAGGTACTACCTCCGGGTCAAGGTTATTATATTAAACGTAAATATTCCAGGGTCAAAGGTGCAGTCCCATGCCATTCGGGCTGGAAAATGACCGATTGGATTTCTGAAATTCGTGACCGATGGCATGTTGTAGTTTGAGGGGAGGTGGCTCATAATGTTGACGGTTCATGATTCCAAGCAAAAGGTAGTCACTTTGCAATTGAAAGAGCTTTTTTTCCTGGCCGGTATACTCGGTTCAGACCGACTGCTTGGCGTGGAGGATCCATTCCGCGGTTATATGGCCGAAGATATCGCGATGGAATGGGAACACGTCAAAACTTCCCTGCTGGACAAAGGGTATTTGATTCAAGATCAGGATAGCAACGAGCTGACCATGACACCGACCGTTTTTTCCCGGGTAGCCATTGCTGGTCTTTCCGACAGGGCATGCTGGATACGTTACTCAATCAACGGCAAGTCACATGAAAGCTACATTCATTGCACGGATGAACGCGTTGTTGAAGTATCCCGGAGCGAAGGAGAAACGGATTCGTTCAGGCTCAGTGATTTGGGGAACGTCCACCAAGCGGTGGATTGCCTGATCGAAAAAATGAAGTGGAGCGGGCGTTCTCCGGCGGAGAAACCTGCGCTGATGTGTTCCAAAAAAAAGTTTTACGATGTTTTGAATGGGCTGCATGACAAACAGGAGCAGACGGTGGCGGACGAGCTCGCACTGGAGACCAATGACCCCGAAGGATCGCTTGCGCTTGCACGGTGCCTTGTCAACAAGGAGTCGGATGGGGAGCTGCGGCTGCTCGTATGGGGCGATGACGGCTGGACGTCACAGTCGGCGGCGTTCACTTCGAGCGCGGTTTCCAATTGGTTGTTCCGCATGAGTACAGCCGCTTCGGATGATTGGTTGGTTGCAGCCTTAACGACGAGAGAACAGTTTCACGAAATGCTGCTGGACTGGCTTAAACAGCCTGCAGAGGAAGAGGAAAGGTGATGGGTAAATGCGCATTCGTGTGGAACCGGATGTGCTTCGGGCACTGAGCAGGCAGATTCAGTATGCGGCGGAGCAAATACAGCAAAAGATGACAGTGTTGGATCAAGCCATTCATTCGCTGGAGTGGGAAGCGCAATCCCGTCC
Source organism: Paenibacillus sp. FSL W8-0426 (assembly GCF_037969725.1). Taxonomy (NCBI): domain Bacteria; kingdom Bacillati; phylum Bacillota; class Bacilli; order Caryophanales; family Paenibacillaceae; genus Paenibacillus; species Paenibacillus sp. FSL W8-0426. The sequence goes on from NZ_CP150203.1 coordinate 2,410,685, forward strand.
TGCGGTGATGGCCGAATGGGATTATTGCAAGCGCCTTGGCGAGACGGCGGTGCGGCGGTTCGTGGAGCTCGGGACGCAGCTTGATCGAAAGGCGGTCGTGTTTCAGCAAGTGGACATGGAGTATCGCACGATTCTGGGACATGTAAACAAGGCCTACGTCAACGCTGTCAATCTGCTTCAAGTCATGGAAGACAATGAGGCAGGACAGATCCTGCCTGTGCACTCAACGACTTCTGCCGTCGTATCCGATCCTTTTTCTGCAGTAAGGGCAGTATACCAAGTACAGGACACCGTTCCGCCTGACGGTTCCCCGGCCACTCTGGTTCAGGCCATGCAGCCCGAACCGGTGGCATGGAAGTTTACGGATCCGTCCTATCGGGGGACCAGAGGAAGCGAACCTGTCGTATCGTGATGACTTGAATATACAGATGTGATCCGCCTGATGGAATAAAATGAATTTTCGGCGAAAATAGGCTGTTAGGGGAAGATTCAGGTCCTGAAAATGGGGTAAATAGGATTAGGTCCTTCGGCTTTTGTTCAAAGGATTCCAATATAGTACAATTTGAACAAGCAATATTTACTAGCTCTAATCAAGGAGGAATTTACACATGGCAGGACGTATTTTAGTAACCCCCGAGCAGCTTGATCAGGTTTCCAACCAATTCAAACAAAGCGGTGAGCAAAGCCAGCAAATCGTTACTTCCCTGACTCAATCCATCACAAGCATGGAGGGACAATGGGAAGGGATGACCAAGCAGCGTTTCTTCCAGGAGTTCCAGGAAGCGAGCAAGCAAATGCAGTCTTTTGTTCAAACGCTGAACAGCATTAGCGCGGAACTTACGGCAATCGCCAACAAATTCCGCACGGCTGACCAAACTCGTTAATCTGTCATACATACGTGTAGGCAGAGAGCAAGCCAGAAGAGAAACTATTGCGGCAGAAACCGGGCGTTTAACGACACCCGGTTTTTGCTGCACCATCACAGAAATGATCAGAGAGAGGGATGAGCATGTCTTTTCAACCGAATCCAGGGGATGAATTGGTGATCAATGACATTGCCTACACGATTGGGCAGCATCCCGCCGCTCCCGGGCTGGCATACGCCCAGGCGGGGAGGCAGGGGATTGTTTATCAGCTGATTCCCAAAAATGGTTCCATAGATGGTGCTAAGGCACTAAAAGTGTTTTTTCCAAAATTCAGGATTCCTGCCATGGTGTATCAATCGGAACATATGGAGCCTTACAGCGCGCTGCCGGGTATGCGCGTATGCAAACGCGATGTGCTCACTCCGGAAAGAAACGGAGCGCTCATTGGAGAGTATCCGGATCTGTTGTACGCGGTGATCATGCCCTGGATCCAGGGCATGACTTGGTTTGATGTCATCAGCGACCAAAGAACGCTGACAACAGAGGATAGCCTGAGGCTGGCCAAGGCGCTTGCCGGCACGGGCTCTGCCATGGAGCAGCGCGGACTTGCGCATTGCGATCTGTCCGCGCCCAATGTGATGATTCCGTTTTTTTCCGAAGTGCAGGACCCGAATACGGCATCGGCGGTAGAACTGGTGGATGTGGAGCAGATGTACGGTTCCAAAATGGATCGTCCGGATGCTCTGCTTGCCGGTTCCCCGGGGTATGCGGCCCATCGGACAGTGCACAGCGGTTTGTGGAGCGCTTATGCGGACAGGTTTGCGGGAGCGGTGATCATTGCCGAAATGCTGAGCTGGTCCGATCCGGCGATCGTAGACAAGGCTTGGGGAGAAAGCTATTTCGACCAGAACGAAATGCAGGCGGTGAGCGAACGTTATGTCGCGATGCAAGGCTCACTCCAGAGGCGTTGGGGCCAGAAAGTCGCCGAATTGTTCACCAGAGCCTGGGAAAGCCATGATTTGAGCAGCTGTCCAACGTTTGGAGAATGGCTGGTCGTGCTCGCTTCGGCATCCATAGAGCAAGCGGAGGCTGCGGTTGCTCCTTTGATGGCGGAGGAAGAAGCGGCTCCGGCTCCCGAAAAGGCGGGGAGTGCCCCGGTAACGGAAGAGATAACCGGAAATGCAGACGCCCCAAGGGAGGGTGGCTTGGCTTCCAAGTCGCTGCCCGAGCAGGAAGCCGTCATCAACCGTTTGTTCGCGCAGGCGCGATTGTTGGAGGAAGAGGGTAAACCGGGCGCTGCTCTTGAAGTGTACCGGTCATTGTATCATTTTATTCCCGACAAAAGTCCGTTACAGATTGAAGTGGAAGCAGCCATCCAGCAGCTCGATGCCCAACTGAATCCGAAGGAAGAAGCTGCGGAACAGGGCAAAATTCCGTTGTATCGGACCAAAAAGTTCATGATCTCTGCCGCTGCGCTCGTCGTTCTGCTGGCCGGAACGGTTCCGACGGTCAACATCTTGGCCGACCAAGCCGAGGTTAAACAGAAGGAACAGCAGGAAGCCGCCAGATTAGCGGAGATCCAGGCTGCCGAGGAAGCCGAAGCGGCAAAGGCGGCTTTGCTAAAGCAGCAGGAGGAAGAACAGAAAAAGAAAGCCGAGGAGGAGCTCAGGCTGGCTGCCGAAAAAGAACGGCAGCAGGCCGATGCCAAAAAGAAAGAAGAAGAGCGGAAAGCATTGCAGGAAAAATACGATAAACAGGCCAAATATGAGGCCTATTTGGCAGAACAGGAACGAAAGAAGCAGGAGGCGGCCAAACAGGCAGCTCAGGCCAAGTACGACAAACAAGCCAAATACGAAGCATATCTGGTCTGGAAGAAAGAGCGCGACATCAGGCTAGCCAAGGAAGAAGCCGAACGCAAGGCAGCTGAAGAGGCTGCGCGCAAGCAGGAAGCCGCGCGCAAGGCGGCCGAAGAAGCCAGACGCAAAGAGGAAGCGGCCCAAAAGGCGGCGCTCAAGAAAAAACGCGCCCAAAACGTAGTAACCCTGATTGCCCACTATAACAAAGCGTACAATGCCCAAAAAGGCCGTAACATCGAAAATGCCGAAGCTTATGCACGCGATTTCAAAAACTTGTACAATACCGACGCTGCATACTTTAAGGGTGTGGGCAAGGTGGCTGCGCGCATGACTGCCATCAACAAATTCCTGGGCAATACGGACTACGTCCTGCCAGACCTGTAAATCAAACAAATGACGGAGGTGACACATCCCAGATGAACTATACGATTCAAGCATCCCAGCGAACACCCGCACTTATCATTTATTTGATTGATATCAGCGCCTCCATGAATATGGTTCTGGACAATCGCAGACGCATTGACGTCGTCTACGATGCGCTGTCCCTGGCCATTCGCCAGATGGTATTTCGTTCGACCAAAGGCAACCGTCTGACACCCCGCTACCGGATCGCCATCCTGGCCTACAGCGATGATGTGTATGACTTGTTGAACGGGATCAAGGGCATCGACGAAATCGCCGCCATCGGTTCTTTGCCTGACCTTACGCCAAAGCGCTTCTCGGATTCGGCCAAAGCGTTTTTGCAGGCCGAGAAAATACTGCAAGCGGAAATTCCGCACATGCAGGATTGTCCCGCCCCGCTGGTGTGCCACATGACGGATGGCGTGGCGACGGGGGACGATCCCGAACCGATTGCGAAACGCATTATGGGCATGAGCGTGCCTGACGGAAACGTGCTGGTTGAGAATATTTTCATTTCCGACCATCTGCTGGAATCGCCGATTGCCGAGCCGAGAAGGTGGAAAGGCATCCATGCGGAGACGTCTCTGAAGGACGAGCACGGCGAGAAGCTGCGCAACATGTCTTCCGTCCTTCCGGAGAGCTACCGGGAGATGTTGGTCGAAGCCGATTATTTGCTTGCTCCAGGCGCTTTGATGATGCTTCCCGGGACCTGTGCCGAGCTGGTATCCATCGGGTTCCAGATGTCTGCTGCCACACCTGTACGATAGGGGGAAACCGATTGAAAACAATGCGTTTGGTTTCGCTGTCTACCGGGGATAAATTGCCCCGTGCCAGGTCATATCGCGGCTTTCGCTACGTCAGTCTGCAGACGGGAGAACAGCCTCTTACCCGTTACGAGGGCGCCTTCAAATGTCGCTATGGGTACGGGCGAGCCGCCGAAACCGTGAATCAGGGAGATTCCGGGCAGGACTTTGCAGCGGTCAACATGGATGGGGATGTCGTTCATTTTGTGTTGTGCGATGGGGTCGGTATGAGCTATCTTGGTGATTTTGCCGCTCGATTTCTGGGCAATGCCCTGCTCGAATGGCTCGTCAGCACGCCGGTGCCCAGTGCCGAAGGCGTGGAACGTTTGCTTCGCGAACTGACGGTTCCCGCATCCGATCAGCTCTCCAAATTGAAGCCTTTGGACAACTCGCCGCTGCTTCTGCGCGAAGTGCTGATGGAGAAGCTTCGCAGAGGCAGTCAGGCGATGTATGTATGCGGCAGGGTCGAGCTGGCGAAAGGAAACGGAAACAGCCGCATGTGGCTCGCCTGGCAGGGGGACTTGAGAATCCGGATGTGGCGCAACGGGAAGGAACACTCGGCTCCTTTCCAGCAGATGCGCCGCTCCAGCGAGCGTTGGTCCACATTGGAAGGACCGGTTGGCGGCAAACCCCATGTATATGATGCCAAGTTGTCCGGTAAGGAGTCTTTCCGGCTGCAAATGTATACGGATGGATTGAACGACCTGGACGCCATTCACACCTATATCCCGGACGAGCACATTCAAGTGCTTCTTGATGCGGCCCACACGGGAGGGCTGGAAGACGATGCGGCATTGATCGAATTGGAGTGGTAAACGGAAAATTGCGATGTGCATGATTTAAAAAGAGCTCTTTTTGGGTAATCTTGTGAAGAATTGCTTTACATAAGAGACTGCGGCGAAATAAATGCCACTATATAGGTTGAACCAGACATTTACACGATCACGGAGAGGACAGAAAGAAGCTGGAGATGCGAAGCGCTCGCTTAACAAGAACGCTGCATCGGAAGCATAGGCTTATCGCCGGATTTCCCCTTAAATAAGTGGATCAAAAAAATTTGGGGATCACAGCGATCGAAAGATGGTTCTGACCACGTAGTGGCTCCGTGTAAAGATCATTGGTTCAACTTATATCGTTTCCTCGTAGCCTCTAAGACACAAGAAAAAGGAGAGAGGAATCATGACGCATCATCATGACCGTTCCAGGTTTGCAGGCAAGGTGGCGATCATTACGGGAGCAGGTTCAGGCATCGGCAAGGCAGCGGCGCTGAAGCTGGCGAATGAAGGGGCACAGGTCGCGTTGTTCGATCTGGTGAATGACCGGATTTCGGAGACTGCGGCGGAAATCAACGCGCTGCATGAAGGGTCCGCCCGAGCGTTCGATGTGGACATTTCCGACCCGGAACGCGTGGAAAGAGCGGTGCTGGAAACTGTGGAACTGTTCGGCGGCATCGATGTCGTGTTTGCCAACGCGGGCATCAATGGCGTATCCGCTCCCATTGAGGACATTCAGGTGGAAGATTGGAAAAAGATCATCACCACCAATTTGGACGGCACGTTCTTTACCGTCAAATACGCTTTGCCGCATCTGAAGAAACGCAGGGGCGGCAGCATTATCATCACAAGTTCGATCAACGGCAATCAGCGCTTCTCCAGCTTCGGCATGTCCGGATACAGCACATCCAAGGCAGGGCAGGTGGCCTTCGCCAAAATGGCTGCATTGGAACTCGCGAAATTTAAAATTCGCGTTAACGTCATTTGTCCCGGTGCTATTGCGACCAATATTGATCAAAGTACGATCAAAACGGATGATTTGCAGGAGATCGTCATTCCGATTGAATTTCCGGAGGGGCAGCAGCCGCTGCAGGGCGGCCCGGGCAAGCCCGAACAGGTTGCCGACCTGGTTGCGTTTCTGGCCTCTTCCGAATCCGAGCACATCACGGGGGCCGAAATTGTCATTGACGGGGCGGAATCGCTGCTTAGTTAATCGTACTTCGGACTCTGTAAGCAGAGAAGAAATCATATGCAAGCACATAACGGTCGTTCCCCTGGAACGGCTTTTTGTCATGCAGCGGCAAGGGTTAAAGGATGTCACAGGTTGGCACATGGGAATATTCACAGGGGTCCGACAGTCAGTACTCGCAGTTCGATAGGGAATGGCCGAGATGACATCGACGTACGCCCTTGTTTGACGTACGAACGGGTGAGGATACCGTTTCAAGCTGATTTGTAGTATTATATCGCAAGCGAAGGTTTGTCCACGGATCGGGGAAAGAGTGCGGTCTACGCGTGATAAAACCGGGCAGTTGATCGTTTGTTTTAGGATAAGGGAGAGGTTATTCGTGGAAATGGAGTTGCCGATACAACAGATCATTCCCGAGCTGAGACAGCTGTTTCGGGATGGAGATACAGGGGTACTGACCGCCGAACCGGGCGCCGGAAAAACGACGGTGGTGCCGCTTGCGTTACTGGACGAACCTTGGGTCGAGGGACGCAAGCTGATCATGCTGGAGCCAAGGCGGCTTGCAGCGCGCTCCGCTGCGGCCCGCATGGCGGCTTCGCTTGGTGAAAAGGTGGGACAAACGGTCGGATACCGCGTTCGCATGGATACCCGGGTGAGCGCGGAAACACGCATTGAGGTGGTGACCGAAGGTGTGCTGACACGCATGCTCCAGCAGGATCAAGGGCTTGAAGATACGGCGATGGTCATCTTCGACGAGTTCCATGAGCGTCATTTGCATGGGGATCTCGGGCTGGCGCTTGCGCTTGAATCCAGGGCATTGCTGCGTCCGGATCTGAAGCTGCTCGTCATGTCGGCGACGTTGGATCCGGTACCGGTCTGCGGATTGATGGGTGAGGGCACCAGATGGTTGGCGTGTCCCGGAAGAACGTTCCCGGTGGAAACGAAGTATCTGCCCAAACCGGCGGCGGCTTCCGTGGAATCGTTCACGGCACAAGCCGTAGTCAGGGCGCTGAGGGAGCAGGAAGGGGACGTGCTGGTTTTTCTGCCGGGTGCGAGGGAAATTCACCGTACGGAACGGGAACTGGGCATCCTCGGGCTTCCGCCGCATGTTCAGGTGCACGCGCTATACGGCAGCATGCCTGTGGAACGTCAGGATGAAGCCGTTCGTCCGGCGGCGGCCGGCTGGCGCAAGGTCGTGTTGTCCACCTCGATCGCCGAATCGAGTTTAACGCTGACCGGCGTGAAGGTTGTGGTGGATGCCGGATTCAGCCGGGCGTCCGCGTTTTCGCCCCGCACCGGCATGAGCCGGCTCGTTACGCTGCCGGTGTCCAAGGCATCCGCGGACCAGCGGCGCGGGCGTGCGGGGCGCATCGCGCCCGGGGTGTGTTACCGGCTGTGGAGCGAAGAGGCTCACGGCGCGCTGCCGGAGGCGGCGCGTCCGGAGATCGCGTCCGCGGATCTGGCCCCGCTGGCGCTGGAGCTTGCGGCTTGGGGCGTCCGGCAGCCGGAGGAGCTGCAGTGGCTGGACACCCCGCCTGCCGCAGCCTACGGCCAGGCACAGGCGCTGCTGCGCCAGCTGGGCGGCCTGGATGACGCAGGCCGCATCACGCCCTTCGGGCGGCGGATGAACGCGCTTGGCGTGCATCCGCGCTTGGCCGGCATGCTGCTCCGCGCGGCGGAGCTCGGGCTGGCCGGCTACGCCAGCGTGCTGGCGGCGCTGCTGCAGGACCCGGCGGGCCTGCGGGGCAGCGGAAGCGCGGGCACGGACTTGCGCCCGCGCGTGGAGGCGCTGCTGTCGGCCGGCAGCAGCGCAGCGGCGCAGACGGCGGCGGCCGATGCGGCCGCCGTGCGGCGCCTGCTGCAGGAGAGCCGCCAGCTGCGCGCGGCGCTCGGCCCGGCGGCGCCAGACCCGGCCCGGCCGGACGAGGACAGCTGCGGATTGCTGCTGTCCTTCGCATACCCGGACCGGATCGCGCAGCGCCGGGAAGACGGCCGCTACCTGCTGAGCAGCGGCCGCGGGGTGCGGCTCCCCGCCACGGAGGCGCTGAGCCGGTCAGCCTATCTGGTCGCTGCCGATGCAGACGACCAGGGCGCGGACGCGGGCATTCTGCTCGCGGCCCCCGTCAGCGAACAGCGATTGCTGGATGCAAGCCCGCATCTGCTGCAGGAAGAAACACTCGTCGCCTGGGATCGCAGTACCCGCAGCGTGCGCGCAAAGCGCAAATGGCGCATCGGGGCGATCGTGGTCAAGGAAGGCTCCATCGCGCAGCCGCCGGAGGAGGACGTGCTGGAGGCCATGCTGGACGGCATTCGCCTGGAAGGGCCGGGCTGCCTGCCTTGGACGAAATCGTCCAGGCAGCTTGCGGACCGGCTGCGGTTCCTGCACCATCATTTGCCGGACTGGCCTGATCTGGCACCGGCCGCGGACGGACTGTCCGCCGAGCTGCAGGAGCAGCTTCGGCCGTTCGTCACGGGCATGCGCTCGGTCCAGGACCTGAAAAGCTTGTCCATGCATGACATCCTGCTCAGCGGTTTGGATTGGGGGAAACGTCAGCAATTGGATGAGGAGGCACCGACCCATGTTCAGGTGCCGAGCGGTTCGCGCATTCCGGTCGATTACAGCGATCCTGAAGCTCCGACCTTGTCGGTCAGGCTGCAGGAAATGTTCGGCCAGCAGGAGACGCCGCGAATCGCCGGCGGCCGCGTGCCGCTGACGCTGCATCTGCTTTCCCCCGCGCAGCGACCGGTACAGGTCACCCGGGATCTGGCCAATTTTTGGCGGGAAACGTATTTTGACGTTAAAAAGGACCTGAAAGGCCGTTATCCAAAACACTACTGGCCCGACAATCCGCTGGAGGCTGTGGCCACGAACCGAGCCAAACCGCGTACATGACAGCAACAACCCCGTTTGAATGCCGCGAGGGTGGGTAAATACATAACGAACCACTCATAACAGACGGAGCCCCGCTGTACGGTGAAGGTACAGGGCAGGGTGCTGCCGGCTACAAACTGAGGAGGGATTGGTTATGCAAAATAAAATCGTTGGTGTTTTCAATACGGAACGTGAGGCTTCCCAAGCAGTAGAAGCGTTGAAGCAGCACGGATTTCAGCCGGAAGAAATTTCGGTGGTAACGCAAGACCGGGATGAGCTGAGAGCGATTCGCGAGGAAACCGGCTCAAAAGCGCCGGAAGGCGTGGCTGCTGGTGCGGCGACTGGCGGCGTAATGGGCGGCGTGGTCGGGCTGCTGGCAGGCATCGGGGCGCTCGCCATTCCGGGCATCGGCCCGATTCTGGCCGCCGGACCGATCGCCGCTACGTTCACCGGGGCAGCGATTGGTGCAGGCGCTGGCGGACTCGTCGGCGGATTGGTCGGCATGGGAATACCGGAGGAGGATGCCCGGCAATACGAAGAATACGTTCGGGGCGGCAAAATTTTGCTGCTGGTTGATACATCCGATCGCGATTCGGTCGTGTATGATGTGTTTCGGAACAGCAGCGAGCTGAACCGGGACAGATATAACCATTACGAGGCGGATCAAGCCAGGCCCGTAGAACGCACGGACCTGGACATGGAGGAACAGAGGCTGGAAGCGCAGACCAAAGCCGCGAAATACGGAAACAATACGTTCCTGTGACGATCACGGAAACTTCGAAGTTGATCGGTTGCCGCTTGCGATTCTCTAAATGGGCATCTGGTAGATTCACGGCATGCGTGCTCGCGAGCCCATGATTCGAATGTTATGCGGACAACATGAAAGAGAGGCTCGGATCAGCCCGGCCCTCCTGTCTGGCAGTCTACAAAAGCCGGTTTTCCTGTGGGGAAGCCGGCTTCTGTATGGCGTCCGGTGCCAGGCAACCCGGTTATGCGCGGGGGCGTTAGAGGGAAGCATGAATACATAGGGACAACGGATTTGTTTTTGAGATCTGGCCGTTCAAGGGAATATTCCCATCGGTGAATACATGATTTGATCATATCCAATATGATCGTGGAAGGAGGCGGCAGAGATTCCGAGGAAGGAACGAATCGCAGCTATTGAAAGTCTAAGAGGCATGGCTTTTGCCGCCGTTGTGCTGCAGCATGCCATCGCCCATTTTTCGCTTGTGCCGGAAACGCGGCTGGAAGACGGCGTGTTGCTGGCGATTTTGCTCATGGCAACCAAGTTTGCCGTGCCGTTATTTATTTTTATCACAGGTATGGTGCTGTTTTACAACACCGGGGAAAAGCTTCATTACGGACAATTCATGTTCAAACGATGGAAGGACGTCATTATTCCATATGTGATCTGGGCCTTGATTACGTTTGCTCTTACGCCGGGGATCTGGGCCGATTTTGGTTGGCAGGAGATTCCCGGGCTGGCACTCAAGCTGATCACAGGCAAAACAAGCTCGCATTTCTGGTATATCATCATGTTGATTCAGTTCTATCTCGTATTTCCGCTGTTTTTGACAGCCGTACGATACGTGTACCGTCGATTTGACTCGAAGGGGCGGATGGTCGCCCTGCTGGTCTCCGGTGCAGCGTACCTGGTGCTTGCGGGACAACTCGGCAATATTGCGCGCGGCATGGAGAAGTTGAACATTCCGGTGCTCACGGACATGTTCACGACATATGCGGACCGCAATTTCCTGTACTTTTTCTTTTATTTTGTGCTGGGCGCGGCTGCCGGAATGGCCGTTCAGCGCTGGAACGAATGGGTCGAACGGTACCGTGGGGTATACTGGGCGGTGTTTATAATAACGGGTTTGCGGTTTATATATTTGTTACTGCAGGAATTTCAGAAGCCCGAAGGGATCCAGATCACGTTTTATACGGTAAGTCTGATCCGGCCGGACATGGCATTGTTTCTCGTTGCTTCCATCATGGTCATGTATGATCTGGCAAACAAATTGCGGCACCCCCGGACGTTGAAATGGCTCTCATGGATTGGCGGGGTTTCCTATGGCGGTTATTTAATGCACATGTTAATGCTCCGCTACAGCTATATCCCGGATGAACGAATTTATGTGGCGCTGGGTTTGAACCTGGTGATCCGCATGATCCTGACCTGGCTGCTCGCGCTTACGCTGTCATGCATACTCACTTGGATTGTTTCCAGGTTTGCTTGGGGCAGATGGATCGTTGGCACGGTTCCGGATCATAAGAAAAAAAGATAATTTCTTAGAATGATGAATCAATCAACATATGAAAAATTCACAACAAACACACCGCCCGCCGCCCGACCCGGGTCTTGACCAATGCTGCGCGAGAAGATGTTGGCAGTACAGTATCCGATATGCAGGCACGCGAACTGGCCGTTCCGATCGAATTTGTTAAATGACAGTCATCGCTTAAAAACATAAAGAGAACAACGTAATTTCTAAGTGTCAAAATTTAAACATATGAAAAATTCATAATAACAACACAGAGTGCCGCCGTTCTCACCCCCCGATATGACCTGCCTCCTGTCGCCGTTCTTGCGGACGTTTGCCTCTATCCTGAAAAACGGAGGAAGATGGCAGAATGCGAACATAAGTTTTATAATGGAATTAGCAAGTTTTGGACAAAGAGGGGGGAACGGGCATGGCTTTTATGATTGCGCAGCGGGCATTTATCAAGCTCTATCTCATCACAATGGTCGAACAGCATAGAGGATATGGCTATGAGATGCTGGAGGCCATGAAGCAGGAATTCAAAGCTTACGGGTATGTACCGCCTCAGAGCGAGATCTACCGGGCACTGCACGAACTGGTGCAGCAGGGCATTTTTTATCGAACGAAAAAACTGAAAGGCAACGATCCCAAGGTGGATTTCCAGGAAATCGTATTGTACCATTTTACGCCAGACGGCGCGGAGAAAGCGGAGCTGTACAAAAAGCAGGTCAAAGCCGACTTGGACCGCTGTCTCGGCATGCTGCACAAGGCAGAGCAGGACAACTACGGCACGAAAGGAAGATGAGTATGCAGAGGCGGTTACAGTGGGGTGTGCTGGGCGCATCCACGATTGCAAAAAACGCGGTGATGCCTGCGATCCAGCAGTCCGAACGCGGCGAAGTGCTGGCATTGGCCAGCCGCAGCTTGGAAAAGGCCAAGGCCGTTGCGGAAGAGTTGAACATTGCGAGGGTGTACGGCAGCTATGACGAGCTTATTGCGGATCCGGATATTGAAGCCGTGTATGTCCCGCTGCCAAACCATCTGCACAAGGAATGGACGATCAAGGCGGCGGAGGCCGGAAAACATGTATTATGCGAGAAGCCGGCCGCTCTCACTGCGGAGGAATCCATGGAAATGATCGAGGCCTGCCGGAAGCATGGGGTGTTATTTGCCGAAGCGATCATGTACCGATATCACCCCAAGCACAGGAGGGTGGAAGAGATTATTGCCAGCGGAGAAATCGGGCGCGTGCGCGCGATCCATGGCAATTTTACCTGCAATTCGGCAGATGATAAAGACAACGTCAGGTTCAAAGCGGAGATGGGCGGAGGCTCGCTGTTCGACCTGGGGGTATACCCCATATCCGCAGCGCGGATGTATCTTGGGCAGGAGCCCGAAGCTGTTACCGTAAATGCGTTTTTTTCGGAGGAACATGGCGGTGTGGACATGATGGCCTCCGGGCTTGTCGAGTTTCCGGGTTCCGTTTCGCTGACGTTCGACTGCGGCCTATGGGCATCAGGAAGAGCCGAAATGGAAATCCTCGGTACGGAAGGGCGGATTGAACTGCCCAAAGTGTTCGGTTGGGAAAACAGCGACATTCCGCCGCAAATTATTATACATTTGGATTCCGTCAGCCGCGAGGAGCGGGTGTCCGTGTCCAACTCTTACGTATTGCAGGCAGAAGCTTTTGCCGACGCGGTCCTTGACGGTAAACCGTTGCCGTTTACGCCGGAAAACACCATCAACAATATGCGTGTGATCGAAGCGTGCTTGCAGTCGGCCCGTACCCGGCAGCGAATCGTTCTGGACAGCCCGAATGCAAAATAAGCGGCATTCTGCGCCAGCAGGCGGATGCCCATTCCTGAATGTCAGAAAGGTAGACTCCATTCCTTGCGATGCGAGTCTTTTTCTTTTGGTTATCAAAATATCTAAAAATTTACAAATAAATCTATTTATGTTGACCTTTCTCCCTAAATGGCGTGATATAAATGATTTTGGAAGAACTTGTCTATAGTCATCTTGTCAAAGGCAAAACGGCTAAAGCAGTTCTTTCATTTCAATCAAACCGAGGGAGGCTGGTCACAATGAAAAAGTTTTGGTCCACCGTTTTGCTTGCCGTCATGTTTACATTTGTGTTTCTGACGGGAGCACAGTTCGCCCCGGCTGCGCAGCAGAAAGCATCGGCAGCCACATGCACGATCATCAACACGTTTAACGGCGTAGCAAACTATTTAAGCGCCAACGGCACGTTACCGTGCAACTTTATTACCAAATCGCAGGCGACAGCACTCGGCTGGGTAGCATCCAAGGGCAATTTGGCCGTGGTGGCGCCGGGAAAAAGCATTGGCGGCGACGTGTTCAGCAACCGGGAGGGCAAATTGCCTTCAGCCAGCGGAAGAGTTTGGCGCGAAGCGGATATCAATTACACCTCGGGCTTTCGCAATGCAGACAGAATCGTGTATTCTAATGATGGCTTGATCTACAAAACGACGGATCATTACGTCACGTTTACGCGAATGAAGTAAAGAAAGGAAGAGACGATGGGTAGCGTTATTTTGGATGGAACCCAATTTTCCACGAGCTCGGAGCTGCATGAACAATTGAAGACGAAATTGAAGCTGCCGGATTTCTACGGTGCGAATCTGGATGCGCTGTGGGATGGATTGACCGCCATGGCAGAAATGCCGCTCGAACTCAAATGGGTAAATTACGGCATCAGCGAGCAGCGTCTTGGTGCCGATGCCGAACGGTTTCGCAGCCTGATGGAGGAGGCCGAACAAGAGTTGCCCGATTTTAGATTTCTGGTTGAAGACTAATCGTTTGAAAAGCAAAGCAGGGCAACGCAATATTTTCGGTTCCAAACCAATATGGCTCGATGGAGCATGAAGCGAATGGACAGACCTTTGGAGGACAAGGGTCTGTTTTTTTGTTTGCCTTAGTTCGTATTGGCTGCGGCAGGGATCGTTAAATTTTTTTTCACGAAGGGGTTGAACTTTCATGAATTACCATTAAAATAAAATTAACATTAAAATTATTTTCACGTTGAAGGGTGGATGTATGATGAGTGAGAGCACGGTGGTGCAAAAACAAGGTATTTTCGAGTTGCTGCGAAATCGCTCATATGCGCAATTCATGCTGGCAAGGACCATTTCCAGGTTTGGCGATTCGGTAGACTCCATCGCATACGGCTGGATGGTATATCTGCTCACAGGCTCCAAACTGTTGATGGGCACGCTGATGGCCGTGAACTTTTTGCCCAACATTCTGTTTGGTCTGTTTGCCGGGGCGATGGTAGATCGGATGTCTCCCCAAAAAGTCATCATGCTGGCGTACGCCGGCAGGGGAACGCTGGTAGGTTTGACGGCACTGTTGTTTAGTCTCGGTGAACTGCAAGTATGGCATCTGTTTGTCATGACCGTGCTCGTTTCGCTGCTTGAATGTTTTGCCACTCCTGCCGAGACGTCCAGCGTTCCCCGATTGCTGCCTCCCGGTCTGCTGTTGTCCGGAAACGCATTGTCCTCATCCATTGCGCGCATGTCAGAGCTTGCCGGCATCGCCGCGGCCGGTGCCCTGATCGCCGGAGCCGGCATCGCGTGGACCCTATGGATTGATGCGGCCTTGTTCGGGGCCAGCGCTTTCTTCATGGCCAAGGTGGTATTTCCGGGTATTCGGCCCGATGTGGTTCTTGAAGACACGAGTGAACCAGGCGAAGCCGCCGCTCCCCACGGCAGTCTTTTCTCCGAAATTATTGAAGCATTTCGCTTTTTGCGCACGATTCCCGTCCTTTTAATGACCTCCTTCCTGTTTGCTTTCGTCAATTTTTGCTTAATGCCCTTTAATGTGCTGCGCACGCCTTATGTGACTGAAATATTGAATGCCGGGGCCGGCGGATTAAGCCTGCTGAGCGGAATGATGGTTGCAGGCATGGTACTGGGCGGGTTGTGGCTGACGAACTGGGGTTCCAATTACCGCAAAAGCCTGCTGGTCATCCTCGGCATTGTAATGCTTGGGCTCAGTTATGCAATGACCGCGCTGCCTGCCTATATCGGGCAGTATCCGCTGGCTGTGGCGGCCGTTTTCGCTTTGCTGATGGGCTTCGGCATTCCGCTGGCCACCACGCCGCTGGCTTCTTACATGATGGAGGTGACGCCTTCCGGCATGCTTGGCCGAGTGTCGGCGTTTCAAAGCATGCTGTGCCTCAGCGCTGTTCCCCTTGGAAGCTTGCTCTCCGGAGCCATCGCCGAGTGGGTGCCTATGCCCATCCTGTTTATCGGCTTTGGCGTCGCAATGGCATTGTCTGCGGCAGGGCTCATCATGAGCCCTACGTTCCGCCGTGTTTTGAAGTAGGGGAGAACCGTGAAACAACCATGAGTATCTGCAGCAAGCCTTTTGACCGCCTGCGCTTTCAAACGCTATAATGGTAGGAGATTGGAAGACACCAGGTACCCGGAAAAGAGGTTACAGGTATGCAGCGGAAAGTGTTATCAACCATAGAGGAAGTCAAAATATACTCTGATCCTTACCGGATGCAGATCTTGAATATGTATAACAAACAAGGCCGTCCGTCCACCGTCAAGGAAATCGCGGATCTCATGGGCGAGGTACCCGCCAAGGTGCATTACCATGTGAAAAAACTCGAATCCATCGGCCTGCTCAGCATGGTTTCGACGCGCGAAATCAACGGTATCATCGCCAAATATTATGAACCGTTCAAAGGGGAAATCCATCTGCGGCATGAGGACGAGGAGAATTCACCCCTGAAACAGGTGTTTCGTTCCGAAGCGATGAAGCTGCTCAATGAAATGTACGAACAGAGCCGCCGACGGTTTATGAAACAGGCGGAGCATGGCGAAGACATGTTTGGGCAAATTTCGGACATGGCGCTGTACGGAACCCGGGAAGAGATGGAGCAGCTTTTTAAGGCAATCACGAAACTGTGCGAACCGTATGCTGAAAAAGGAAAGCGGGGAGAACAGCAAGCATTCCAATTGTTCGTAACCGTGTCCGAACAGATGGAAGATGCTCCATCGGCGGGTAGCGACGATGTCGAACCTCAAGGGAAGGGCGAGCGTAAATCCCGCTCAGGTTCTCAAGATTCAGGCCATGCCGGGACTCGGTCAGCAGCGTCCGCGAAAAGGAAAAGGTAAGGCATCGATGTTTCAAGCTCATTCGGTCTGCCAGTCACCGCCCGAAAATGAAAGCAAAACCAGATCGAATGGCATGACCAAAAGCCGCCTGCGGGCGGCTTTTGACGGTTTAGCTTTTGGGTGCTTCCGGGTGCGGGTCATCGCGGTTCATCGGCAGGGTGTTGCGCTGCAGATGCGAAATGGCCTAGCTGCGATAAATAGTGGGGGAATGAACGGACTAATGTTACAGGTTCTCCTCGCGGTTTGCACTGCCGCGTCCCGGCACGGTTGTCTCCGAATCGGACGTTCCGTATTCGCTGACGGCTTCCCAAGCGTCTGCATGATCAAACTTGCCTGCATGGCGCTGGCGTGCTTGTCCGGCGCCCCTTGGAGGCAAGGTCATGACATCTTCTTCGACAGGTCGGTCGCTGCTCAGCTCCCGGCTGGGGGTGTCATCGATGCAATAAGCGGTATATGGGATGGCCTCCAGCCGTTCGTAGGGAATATCTTTTCCGCAGATGATGCAGGTGCCGTACGTTCCGTCGTGCATTCGTTCCAGCGCTGCGTTGATCTGGTCGAATTCGTCCGCAAGCGTCTCGTCCACGGCCAGGTCGCGACTGCGCTCGAAGGTTTCGGTACCCGCGTCTCCAGGGTGGTTGTCATAGGATGACAGTTCTCCTGTGGAATCCTTCAGCGACTCTGCGGGAGCCCCATCCTCCATGCTTGAGGCGAAATGGCGCTGCAGGTTCTCACGTTGTTCCAGGAGCGCGTTTTTGAGGTTGGACAGCTCGGTTTTCGTCAATGTACTCATTATGAATGCTCCTTTCAAATGCGTGGTGTAGTTCGTTTTTACCCGAATTTCATGCGGTGCAATCATGCTGCCTGAATGAGGTTGTCCGTGAATAGCGGCATATCCTGGGCATAATGATGGAGATGATTTTATATCTTTCGAATAATGTGTTATAAAAAATATATAGAGATAATGCCGCTGGTTCCTAGCACAGCCGCATGGGACCGCAGCGCGTTCTAATGGAGGGCGTCGAGATGGATGAACATATGAAACGAAGATTGGACAAACAAAAACAGCTGTTCAAACAGCTGGGCGTACAGTTGGACGCATTGTCCATACATGAAAAGCAATTCAACTATAAATTGCGCGGCTACGATCCGGAAGAAGTGGATGCGTATCTGGACATCGTGATCAAGGATTACGAACGCTTCTATGCCAATATTGCCGATCTGATGGACAAATGGCAGGACCAGCAGCTTACGATCCGCGAGCTCAAGGCAACGGCCAAACCGGTGGAGGATCCGAACAAAATCGACCGCAAACAGCTTGAAGACATCGTAAAGCAGCTGGAATACAGCGTGCGCCAATTGAAGCTTAGAGCGCGCCCTGAACAAAATTTGTTTCCGGAATAAGCAAGCGCAACGGGTTTATCAAACATAAAAGGTGGTTAATCATGAGTACTCATTTTTCGGTCAGTGTGCACTGTCTGCTGCTGTTGTCGTGCAGCGCTCCTGAGCGAATGACTTCCGCATTGATTGCGGGGAGCGTCAACACCAATCCGGTTGTGGTCAGACGCATTATGGGCAGCCTGAAAAAGGCGGGCCTCGTCGATTCGTCCCCGGGAACCCGGGGGTTTTATCTGGCTAAGCCGTCCAGCGAAATCACGCTGGCGATGATCTATGAAGCTGCCAAGGACGAGGGGCCGCTATTCCCGATCCACGGCAATTGCAATCCAAACTGCGACGTAGGCATGCGGATCGATGGCTTGCTGACGAACCTGTACCGGGTGGCCGAGGAAAAGGTACAGCAGTTTTTTGCCACGATTACGCTGGAGGATATGGAACGTGCCTGTGCGGACAGCGAAGTCGCGGTCCGGTAACCGCTTTGGCCCGGAACCGCATCGAAAGGAGGACAATGCATGAAAATCGTCGTTATTTCCGACACTCACATGCCCGGAAGGGCAAAGGAATTGCCGCAGCCGCTGCTGGCAGCATTGCCCGAAGCCGATCTTATCCTGCATGCCGGCGATTGGTCGGATTGGAGCGTATATGAACTGTTGAGCGGATATGCTCCCGTGGAGGGAGTTGCGGGCAACACCGATCCGGGCAGCATCGGGAGAAAGTTGGGATATTCCCGGATTGTGGAGGCGGACGGCTTCCGTTTTGGACTGGTACACGGCCACATCGGCTCGAAATCGACGGAGGAGAACGCCATTGCCTCGTTTGCCGGGCAGCATGTGGATGCGGTTATTTTCGGGCATTCGCATATTCCGCTGCTGCGGACGGTGAATGGCCTGCTTGTTTTTAATCCCGGTTCAGCGACGGATCGCCGGCGCCAGCCGCAGTGTTCCTTTGGCATCATCCATACGGATGGAGGATCATTGCAGGCCGAGCACGTCTTTTATGATCGGTAATGTTTGTCCATAACCATGCGATGAACCGTGAAGCATTCCTTTTTCAGAAATGATTTCTGAAATGGGGTGCTTTTTTTTGCTGTATGGGTTTATCTCTGAATGCGCAATCTGGCGCTGCGTTTATCTCTCGTTCATCTGTTTCGCCAAGTGGGTATGGAGGCGCTTCAAGGAATGCTACAATGCGGGTAAACCTTGATTTGAATACGATTACATAAGGGAGATGAGCAAAATGAAGCTGTCCGTATTTACCGTGGCAACCCCGGACATGACGGCAGAACAATTGGCTGCGGCTGCAGCCTCGGCCGGAATCGAAGGGGTGGAGTGGAGATTTCGCGGCATCCCGGAGGCCGCACGGTCCGAGACGCCTTCTTTTTGGGGAAATAACCGTTGTTCCATCGATCCTGCCCGTTGGGAAGAAGACGTACCTGCATTCCGTGAAGCAGCCATTCAACATGGCCGGCGTTCCATTGCGCTTGTACCCTACCTGAACTGTGGCGATCTGCCTGCGACCGTGCAGGCCTTTGAGGCAGCTTCTGCGCTGGGAGCTTCCATGATGCGCGTGGGCGTACCGGGGTACAACCGCCAAACGGCGTATCCAGCGTTGTACGACCAGGCTGTGCGTTATTTGACAAAGGTCCAGGATCTTGCCAAACAATACAAGGTCAAGGCACTGGTGGAAACGCATCATTTCACGATTGCACCGACGGCTTCGCTCGCCTATCGGCTGGTGGAATCGCTGGATCCCGACCATGTGGGCGTACTGTACGATCCAGGCAACATGGTACATGAAGGGTATGAAAATTACCGGATGGGACTGGAATTGTTGGGACCTTATCTGGCACATGTGCATGTGAAAAATGCAGGATGGTATCCGGACGCAAAGGAACAGGCCGATGCTGAATCGAACGAGGGAGGGACCACGTCGGCGGCCTCGTTATCGCTTCGGGCCGGATGGACATCCCGGTGGGCTCCGCTCACAGGTGGGATCGTGGATTGGGTGCAGGTTGTCCGGGATCTTAAAGCGGTCGGATACGATGGATATTACGGTATTGAAGACTTTAGCGGAACGTATGCTTCGGCGGAAATGCTTCAGCATTTTGCCGACGTGATGGCAGGCATTGAACGTCAACTGGAGGAGGAAGTGCGAGTATGAGCTTAGTGAGAGTAGCGGTGATCGGGATCGGAAATATGGGAGCAGCGCATGCCAGAACGCTTGCTGCAGGAGATGTGCCAGGGGCTGAACTAGCTGCGGTATGCGATGTCAGGAGCGAAATGGCGGAATGGGTGACCGCGAATCTTCCGTCATCGGTGGCATTTTGGCAAGAGCCGGAGCAAATGATGTCTTCGGGCACGATCGATGCGGTTATCATTGCTACGCCGCATTACGATCACCCCGAGCAGGCCATTCAGGCGTTCCGCCACGGACTGCATGTCATGATCGAGAAGCCGGCGGGAGTATATACGAAACAAGTGCGTCTCATGAATGAAGCTGCCGCAGCCAGCGGCAAGGTATTTTCCATTATGTACAACCAGAGGACCAATCCGCTCTACGTAAAGCTGAAGGACCTGATCTCATCCGGAGAACTTGGCGAGGTCAGACGAACGAACTGGATCATTACGAACTGGTACCGCTCGCAAAGCTATTACGACTCCGGCGGCTGGCGTGCGACATGGGCCGGCGAAGGCGGCGGCGTTCTGATCAATCAGGATCCGCATCAGTTGGACCTCTGGCAGTGGACGATCGGCATGATGCCTGTCCGCATGCGGGCCTTCTGTGCTTTCGGCAAGTATCGAAACATCGAAGTCGAGGACGACGTGACCGCATATGTCGAGTATGAAAATGGAGCAACCGGCGTTTTCGTGACGACGACAGGCGAAGCACCGGGCACGAACCGGTTCGAAGTGAGCGGCGATCGCGGCAAAATCGTCATCGAAGAGGGGAAGCTGACGTTCTGGCGGCTGCGTGAACCGGAGCCGGAGTTCAACCGTCGTTACACGGGGGGATTCGGTCAACCGGAATGCTGGAAATGTGAAGTTCCCATTCATGGAACGGAGTCCGGTCACCCTGGCCTCATTCGCAACTGGATCAATGCGATTCGAAACGGTGAGAAGCTGATTGCTCCGGGCGTGGAGGGGATTCATGGTTTAACGTTGTCCAATGCGATGCTGCTGTCTACCTGGACCGATAACTGGGTCGATCTGCCGATCGATGAGGACCTGTTCCATGAACATTTGCAGGCGCGAATCGCGAATTCGACGTTCAAGAAAGAACAAGTGAGCCGCAGCGCTCAGCCTGCCGACCTTTCACAGACGTTCAAATAATTGAAGCTGTGGCCACTCTAAATTTTACACGCGAAAGGATGGAAACGGTATGCCGAAAGACGGAATGTTCTATGCTCCCAAAAGTATCAAAAGAGAGGCTGTTTGCGGTCCGGGGGAATTTACGATCGGTGCGGTGGCGTTGGACCACGGACATATCTACGGTATGGTCCAAGGATTGGTCGAGGCCGGTGCCACGCTGAAATGGGTCTACGATCCAGACCCGGCCAAAGTGGAAGCGTTCCGCCAGAAATTTCCCCAAGCTCAAGCCGCATCGTCCGAAACGCAGGTACTGACGGATGATGACGTGAAGCTGGTAGCCGGGGCAGCGATTACCTCCGAACGGGCCCCGCTGGGCATGAGAGTGCTTGCGGCAGGCAAGGATTACTTTACGGATAAAGCGCCGTTTACGACGCTGGAACAGTTATCCCTCGCCCGTGAGGAAGTGAAGCGCACCGGAAAAAAATACATGGTATATTACAGCGAACGCCTGCATGTGGAAAGTGCGATTTATGCCGGCCAACTGATCGACGACGGCGCGATCGGCCGGGTCGTGCAAGTCATGGGTACCGGACCGCATCGATTAAATGCGGCTTCGAGACCGGATTGGTTTTTCCGGCATGCGCAGTATGGGGGCATCCTTTGCGATATCGGGAGCCATCAGTTCGAGCAGTTTCTGACGTTTGCGTCCTGTACGGATGCTGAAGTCAATTACAGCCGGGTGCATAATTTCCACCATCCGCAGTTCCCCGAACTGGAGGATTTCGGCGAAGCGTCGCTGACTGGCAATAACGGGGCCTCCGGTTATTTTCGGGTGGACTGGTTTACGCCGGATGGACTCGGCACCTGGGGCGACGGCCGGACCGTCATCCTGGGCACCGACGGTTACATCGAGCTGCGCAAATATACCGACATTGCCAGAGAGGCGCAAGGCGATCAGGTATATCTGGTGAACCACGAAGGCGAATACCGATTCGGCGTCAAAGGCAAAGTGGGTTACCCGTTCTTCGGCGCGCTCATCCGTGACTGCATGGAACGTACGGAAACGGCAATGACCCAGGAGCATGCCTTCAAGGCGGCAGAGATTTGCCTGATCGCGCAGCAGAAGGCGATGGTAGACCGAGCGGTGGAAAGTCATGGTTCGAAGTGAGTAGGGTAAGAGATTGATGCCAGGAGAATAAATGTTGTACGAGAAAGGCAGCTTGCTGATGCGGTTGCCTTTTTGGTATGGGGGATTAGGAAATTCCTGTTCGCAAATACCACAATATGGGTTATGATATACGAAGGGCAGGAACTTACGAAGTACATGGATTTCATGGATACACAACGTTATGTAAAACCTAACCAATTTTTGCAAATCAATAATACGATTCTAAGGATGAGTGAGGTTAGTATTTTTTTCTGGATATTCATTCCATATGTGGAGGCGTTATTTATGGGGAGAGTAGTATTATTTGAGTTAAGTAGTCAAGACCCGGAACGTGCAGCAGCTTTTTATTCTTCGGTTTTCGGATGGAAGATTGCTGAGCCTAATTGGGGTTACTACCCAGTGACAACAGGCGATGATCATAAACCAGGAATACATGGAGGTATTTCCAAAGGACCTCAAGATTTTCCGCATGGAACAAGGATTCAAATTGAAGTAGACGATATTGAAGAATCCATTAGGAAGTCAGTTGAATTAGGAGCTCAGATTGTAAGAGATAAGATGGAATTCGATAATTTTTATTTAGCCTATTTAGTTGATCCTGTAGGTAATGGAATTGGATTAATTCAGAATAAGTCACAATAGTTTTGAATTTTGGGTCTGCAAAGCAGATCTTTTTTTATAGTGCTAGTAAAGAAAATGCTATTCATTTGGGAGGAATGTATTGTGAGCAGGCTAATTCAGTGTGTAGATCATGTTCAATTACCGGTAAGTAATCTTGAAAAAGCAACGGAATGGTATTCCAATGTCCTTGGATTAGAGATTATGTCTTTAGGGTGGCTGAAATTTGGCGAAGGACCGTTGTTAATGCTTCATCAAAGCAGCAAAGATACAAACGTTTCATGGCTCTCAGAAGAGGATTTTCCGATGCCGGCATTTATGTTTTTGACAAAGGATATAAAGAAACTATTTGAAACATTAAAGGAAAACAAAACCATCATAAGAATGTATCAAGATGAAGGATTTGGATGGGTTATTAAATTCGTTGATCCATTTGGAAACGAGTTAGGTGCATATCAGCCGAATGCTCAAAATTAGAGAGGGGATTTAAATGAAGTTTCCATTAGTAGTTTTAGATTTAGATGGTACACTCCTCAACTCAAATAAAGAAATATCTCAACGTAGCTATAATGCCATTACGGAATGCATCAGTTTAGGAATGAAATTCATCTTTGCGACAGCACGTCCTCCAAGAGCAGTCAGGTCATTTATGAAAGAGGAATTGCTCAGATTAAGTTCTTTTATTTATTACAATGGGGCTTATATAGAATGTGAGCATACAGGAATTAACGATCATGTACCGATTGAATCTGAAACTACAGCTGAATGTCTCAATTGTAACCCTGATCTTGACTTAAGTTTAGAAGTGAAAGATGAATGGATGAGTTTAAGGGAATATGATTACACAACACTCATTAAGGTCAAAGATAACCCTATTGTAAAGCCACTTGAAGATCTCAAACGACTTGAGGCATCAAAGATCCTTTTTTCTGGAAACATTGATATGGTTTCATTCATGGAGAAATTTAATACGAAATTAAATATTCTAACTACAGACAATGGAAAGCTAACTCAGCTTTCATCCATTAGGGCTTCTAAGGAAAATGCAGTAGCGGTTTTATGCAAGGCGATGAACATTCCACTCGAAAACGTCATGGTTTTTGGTGATGATTTTAATGACATAGGATTATTTAATTCTTGTGGATGGCCGGTGGCAATGGGGAATGCCATTGAAGAATTGAAACTGATATCGAAAGAGATTACTGAAACTAATGATAACGATGGAGTGGCAATGATCTTAGAAGACTTTATTTCGGGAATACGAGAACGTTAGATCGAAACCTGTGTAAGGAAAAGAATGTTTGGTGCTGACATTAAAGAATGGAGTCTAGGGCGATGAAAAACAATAGAGTAAGGATATTAACGACACTGCTCTTTGGTATGATATTTACTGTCACTGCTGGAGCAGTTCTATATTTATTAAAGCAAGATAAAGAGAGCATGAATATCAGTTGGTTAATGACGGTCTGTTTATTCTCCATCTTAATTTCAGGTGGAAACCTAACAGTGTTGATTACAAAAAGAATTGAGGGTAGATCAAAACAATCGTATAAGAAATAGAGTAAACCCTATATAAACCGCAAAAAACATACACACGTAAACGGAGAGGCAGAACCAATCTGGAGAAGCGAAGCGTTCCCTAAAAGCTTTCTGAAAGAAAGCTGCATCGGAAGCATAGGCTTATCACCGGATTTTCCCCTAAGAAGAGGGGATTCAAAAAAATCTGGGGATAACAGCGATCGGAAGATGGTACTGCACTCGCAGTGGCCTTGTGTGATTGATTAATGGGGTTAAGTACTGAGGGATTCCGGGGAAGCAGAAGTAGCCAGACACCTAGCACCTTGGTTAGGACAGTGAACATGGGGAACGTTACTGAAACTTTACTGCAATGTTGAAGGAAGGTGTTTCGTTGAAGATAGATATGGTTTCTGAAACGGAGTATATCGTGTCTGAATTGATTATTGAGAGTATTCCAACCCAAAGGTTCTGTATCTTTGATTTAGAGGCCACAGGGCCAAATGAAGAAGAGGACCAAATTATTCAAATTGGTGCGCTGATCATGAATAGCCGTTCAGGCGAAATCGAAAAGACATATGAAACATTGATTAAACCATCTAAACCGATACCTGAAGTGATTGAGCGATTAACTGGAATTACTAATGAAGATGTAATTGAAGCACCGGAATTGACTGAAGTTTTCTCTGAATTCATAGACTTTTGCAAAGGAGCAGTATTAGTAACTCAAGCTGGTTATGAGTATGATTGGCCGTTGCTGATGAATGAATGTAAAAGAAACAATTTACGGATGATTCCTAATAAGATCATTGATACTAAAGCATTATTCACATTTCTTTTTCCCGAGGTTGTTGAAATCATCTCTACAAACTTTTTGATTAAGTACTTTAGCATCGATGACTCAGATATAAGGCGGCATAATGCACTAGGGGATAGTTTCTTGATTGCAAGAATATTCAATGAGCTGATGATAGAACTAAATAATAGAGAAATCGTTGACATCAATATTCAGAATCCCCTAACAATAAAGAGAGTACAACTGCAGAAACTCTTGTAAGTATAACGGGATAAAGCAACAATCTAACCTAACAACATATTCTTATAATGGGCATTCGACCTCGGTCCATGGAGGATAAAAAAACAAAAACTTACGGGGTCTGTTATTGATTAAATCAAGGGAACGGGCAAGCTCTTCATCCTTCACCTCAGCAAGATCCGTACCTTTCGGGAAAAACTCTCGAAGCAGCCCGTTCGCATTCTCATTGGAACCCCGTTGTCAAGGGGAATAAGGGTCCGCAAATAAACGTATAAATATCCTTGCTCACAATTAGAGATAAGAATTAAGAGTAGTTCAAGCAAATGCTTCGAGGGCGGAAACTTTAGTTAAAAACGCATTCACGCATCGGACAGCTCCGCTCCTCCTCGGTCGCCAGAAGAGAACAAGTGCGCCAGTCTATCCAGGCAAGCAATACGCCACCAATTAGTTAAAGCCATATCTGGTAACCGATAAGCAGGTGGGTCAACCAAGCAAGGCCGAATGCGGCTTTACACCCGTATAGTGCATCGGCCGTTGCCAATCCCAGGCCAGATACAAATCCGTACCAGCCTCCTTGAGTCAGTGATCTCCGAATGCAAATCACCACTATCGGCTCCACGGGTGCCGCAAACGCCAAGCAATGATACATCCTTTGAGTAACAAAGGAAATATCCATCGTTTCTTACCTTCCATAAATCATTTCTCGATGCGATCCGCCACGGACTGACCCTCGTGATCATACCAGATAAATTGGAGACTCTTTCCTGCCTCAGTGCCGATGAATTCTAGTTCGGTCGCGGTTTGTTGCTCGTAGAAACGTACGTTACTGATGGGCAGCAATAAAAACTCCATTCCGTTGCCTAGCCGCATATAAAGTTGACTGTGCTTAACATAAACCTTCACAGATATCGATTGTTCCTGTTCATCTGAGAAACAGTATTCACCCAGAAACGGTTCATAGTCTTCCGATGTGCGCGGGATAATGGTGCGGTGGGCCGCTGGCCGCGGCATTTCAATCTGTTCGCCGGCAAGAATCTGTTCAATACTCTGGATCAACTGCTGTGTATAGGCAAATTCCCGTTCCCCATTTTGCAGGAGGATCAGTGTGGTATCCTGCTCGATATAGCGTTTGAAGAGAGTGGCATATCCAGGCCAACCACCGCTGTGCCACACCATTTTGCCTAGCTGATCATGATGCTCGATCAGCCATCCAAATCCGTAGTCAAAGGATTCTCCGTTATTCAGCACTACTGGTGCGAACATGGCTTCGCGCAACTGCGGATGTATAAACTTGTCATCATAAAGCGCACGATCCAAACGAAGCAGATCCATGACCGTACTGTTCACCATGCCATCTCCCTGCAAACCGTCCAAATAGTCGACATAATTCAGTTCCGGCACCATATCCGGCAACACATATCCACCGTGTTCCAGCCGATAGACATAGCCCCAAGCGTAGTCATTCGGAACCGGGCCTGGATCAAAACGTCGGTTGTATACGCGTGTCCGCGTCATACTGAGCGGCTGAAAAATCTGCTCGGACAAAAAGTCTGCATAGGACTGACCGCTTATCCGTTCGATTAGAATAGCCAGCATAATGTAACCCGTATTGCTGTACATCCAACTGTCATTAGGTGCAAACAGTGAGGCGGGCCGGTGAGCGGCCAGCATGTCCATTACATCATTGTTGACAGCCTTCTGTGCAGGATTCCACTTCTTGGCGGATAACTCCATATAGTCCGGCAGCCCTGATGTATGGGTCAGTAAATGACGGATGGTAATACCCGGATAGGGCAAATCAGGCAGCCATCTGGACACAGGATCGTCCCACTCCAATTTTCCCAACTGATTCAAGCGTATGATGCCCAATGCAGTAATCGGTTTGGAGACCGAAGCTAACTCGAACATCGAATCTGTGGTAAGCGTACGCACGCGATCTTTGCTAAATTCTGCGATGCCCATCGCATCACAAAGGAGAGGTATACCCTGTTTGGCAATAAGGATTACGCCATTAAAATGTTCTTGTTCTCTAATATGCTCCATGAGTGCAGACAATTGTGCTGCCCGTTCTTTCAATTCTCCTGTCATTTATGCTCCTCCTTTGGTTCTACAAATACTCCTGCAAACGCAGGGGCTCTTATTGATTAAGCGATGCTGCTCACACTCCTGCTCCGATTGTTTACGATTACAATAGCTATAGCCCGGTCAGCCTGAAAAAAGTCTGTTTCTCTTTTTCCATCACTCCTCTTTCTGCGCTTCCTTCTGCCCATCGATTCCATGAAGGCCGAATTTGCTCGCATAGTGTGCCAACGCCTCATCCAGCCAAGCGCTCTCCCGTTCGTTAAATGGCATATCCACCAACTGGTTCAAACATTCATGCTCCTCCTCTGGAATATGGGCAAAGTTTGCAATCGCCTTGTCATCAAGAAAACCGAGTATCCGCTGCACATAGAAACCTAGCATTTCCTCGGCTTCCAAAGCATCCGGCTCTCCTGCCGCTAAACGCGTAACAGCTTCGGCAAAAGCAAGCATTTCCCGATCCAATTCAGCTACGGCATCTTGAGAGATATCGAACAAGGCAGTTGCCGTTTGCTCTGACAGATGCTCAGCCACCCAACTGCGCTGTTTGTCCTCCCTTAGCATGTTACGTATCAGCAGAAACATCATGTTATGCTCCAGTTCACCTTCACGCTGCAGGATGGTTAGCAGCCGTTCGAGGATCTCCAGCGACTTGTCAAGTTCAGCGCGGGCGGCTTGCAGGGCTTGCTGCTGCATATTCAGTGTTTCGACCAAACTCATCTCCGATTCGCGATGATTAAATTTGCGAATACGTTCCAAAGAAAAACCGAGCGTTTTCAATCCAATGATTTTCTGCAAGGTGATCAAATCACCAGTACCATAGATTCGATGCCCGTTTTCCTGACGACGTGGGCACAGCAGCCCCACCTCTTCATAATAATGAAGCGTCCGTATCGGAATGCCGCTCAATTCGGCAAATTTTCCGATGGAATAATGTGTACTGCCCATCGTCATCTCCTCCTCATGCCTCCATTATATAACCTCCAGTAACTGTAGGAGCAAGCAGAACAAATCACATAAAAATGATTACAGGAACAATGAAATTTTTGATTTCGCGAATCAATACCGTATAGATATCAACAGGCACTTGCTGCGCAAGAAAGGCGAAATTCATCTGCTTGGCGCTGCCGAGATAGAAACAAAGTGTTAGCGGTTAAAGGTTTTTGGCCTTGCAAACGAGAATAAAAGAAGCAGATCCTTCAATTGAGTTGATGTTTGGCTTGACTCGGCTTCTCTGCGTTTCCAGCTTGTTTTGACGACGAGGAATGTTCAAAGCTTCAGCCAGATGTTCGATGGGGCTGAATTTCTCATACTGAGCTTGCAAATCCCAGGCGAACCATTGGACTTACTGGAAAACTACTCGAAATACATACATGGAGACAAGAATAAAAATTACTTTGAAAGCAACACGAAAAAGTGGGTGGCATCTTCTAACATCGAATTCAACGGAAACAATAAGAACGGCTAACTGGTATCGCACTTAACGTATCGAGACTCGTGAATGCAGAAACGTTATTAAAAGATCAGCGTAATGTCTGAAAAAACAAACTTGCTTGAATGAAAAAAACAATTTGAGAGGTACCAAGAAATTAATAAAACTGAAGGGTAGTAAAACTGAGGAAGACATCAGGAGACAATTAATAGGATCGCATGAATCGCTATTCAATAACGAAATAAGATCAGGCTTACTTTCTGTGATAAAGAGGTTTTTTCCGCAAATGAAAACCGCTAGATAATACCTATCTAAAAGGGCTCAGAAAAAATCCTCAGATTACATTAGCGATTGCACTTGAACTTGCAAATATGGATCTTAAAGAAATGACTAATTGCAAAATGGATAATGGTAGATCATTCGGGGAAGACACTGACATCCTGTAACACGATATCTAGGCCGCGGATTCTGTCCTTGCTTCGCATTTAGGTGTATGCGGAGAGTTCGCTTTTTTTGAATTTGAAAAGCTTCTCGGTTTCGTGAATATCGTTATCCGAAATGTTGAACTGGACATTTACACGATAAAAATCACTGGTTCAACTTCTATAATGAGATATGGGGTGCTGACTATGTCTAGATTTACTTTAACGGCTGCAATGAAGTACGCTGCAAACGATGATATTGAAACATGGATACATCACTTTCTGAATGGTGAAGGAGAGAACGTTGGATTATCGAATGGACTTAAGTTAAAAACAAGGTATTGGCTCGGACCAGTCGAAATCGAGACAAGTTATCTTAGCAGAGTTGTTGGGCCAGAATCACATATGGAGTATGTAGAGGATGAGAATTGGTGGAATCATACCATAAATCAAATTTGCGAGCGATTAGAGGCTGGATGGGATATGCCTCCGTTAATTGCTGAAAATCGAAATGGATCTTTTAGTGTACGAGACGGTAATCACCGACTTGGCGCACTGCAAAAGTTAAATAAAGAAAAGTGTCATGTAATTATATGGGACGATCATAGCGTAG
Source organism: Paenibacillus sp. FSL W8-0426 (assembly GCF_037969725.1). NCBI lineage: Bacteria > Bacillati > Bacillota > Bacilli > Caryophanales > Paenibacillaceae > Paenibacillus > Paenibacillus sp. FSL W8-0426. Next base: position 2,440,437 of record NZ_CP150203.1, read on the forward strand.
ATCACATATTAAAGGCTATGCTTCGTTGAAAGGATGCGAAGTACAAGAAAGGAGGAAACGATGAAAATTCAGGACATCCCCATTGAGATCATAGACCAAATCGGAGAAGTACGAAAAATTACTTTTCCCAGGCAAGGTCATACCTCTATCGTTGCTATTTTAGATACACCCGATCAAAAGTACATCATCAAGAAGACAGAAAACGACCTATACAATGAATGGTTATCCAAAGAATATAAGGTACTTCAATATCTTTGCGATACAGGGCTGCCCGTTCCGAAAGCGTATTCATTCTGTGCCAAGAACCAATCAAGATGGCTTCTGATGGATTATATGGATGGAATAAGTTTGAGGGAATTTCTAGCTCGAGAGCCTGATCTCAAAGAAAAGGAAAAAGCCATCTTCAATTTTGGACGTTGTTTAAAGAAAATACATGAAAGTGCTTGCCCGATTGAATTGTTGAAGAAGGATCATTCTTGGTTAGATTCAATGCTACTCCAAGCAGAATATAACCTAACCCACTTTGCTGTAGATGGATCAGAAGAACTGCTTAAACGGTTGAAAGAAGATAAACCAAAACCGATCGAGAATACGTTGATTCATGGCGATTTTACAATAGATAATGTATTAGTGAATGAATGCAATATCGTTGGAGTTATTGACTGGTCAGGAGCTGCGTTCGGAGATCCAAGATATGATGTCGCTTTAGCAATAAGACCGAAACATAATGCTTTTGAGAATGAACGAGATCAAGAAATATTTTTTGACGCATATGGAACGTTGAGAATAACGGATGAAGAATATGATTACTTCGAGAACGGAATATATAACTTCTTTTAGTGCCGCTTCAAAACCGAAAATACGAAGAAGGTGAAGATTGAATTGTTTAACCTTAAAACCTCCCAAAGCGACTCGTTCAAAGAACTAAATAAGTATGTTTCGGACGTAAAGCAGTTCATATCCGCTACCGCTGCTGCAACGTATATTATTCATAATGATCGGATCGTGAATGAATGGTATGCAGGAACACATGCCAAGCCTACAGATAGCCGATTCGTTGATGCCGAATCACGCTTCAATGTCGCTTCCGTCCGGAAGACTTTTTTAGGGTTTGCTATTAGTCTTGCACTCGTTGAAGGTAAGATCGAAAGCATAGACGACCTTGTTGTTGATTATTTAAATGACTTCGACAGAGGAGTATTAAACGATACAACCATAAGGCATTTGTTAACCCATACCCATGGACTGGATAGCCTGCATCATAGGCGGTTTCTCCAAGGAGCAGATTGGAAATACAATAATGTCGGTGTGAATTTGCTTATTGAGCTGTCCGGAAATTATATAAGATGCCTTTGGCACGATTGCTTGAGGACCGCGTATTTTCGCCTTTGGGATTTAACCAAACCGGATGGAGCAAGAAACAGAATGACAAATTAGTATGGCTTAACGAGTCCTACACAGACGATCTGGGGAATGAAGCTAACTTGTTTATGAGTGCGAGAGAATTGGCCTTTTGGGGTTATTTGCATTTAAATAAGGGAGCCATAGAGGGGAAGCAGCTATTTCCTAAAGAAATATTTGAGCAAGTTTCGACGATCATTACGCCTCCGGGTTTGGAACAAAAATTACCGAGAAACGGATTTTTCTGGTTTGTGCAAGATGAACCGCGTTCTTTAACGGAATTAGGCGATACACTTCCATATGGTTCTTTTCAATCTTTGGGTGCTACCGGATGCGCATGTCTTGTCATACCCGAGTATAGAACCGTGGCGGTCAGAATGTATAATCAGAACGGACCAAAAGACGGGAAGTATTGAGAGTCCAACCATCAATAATGACAGGCCAGTGAGCAGCGATCAACATTTATTTTAGAGGAGATGATCTATTGAACAAATATCGTGTGCATGAAACCAACAGATCGTATTGGAACACCAAGGGAAATGACTTTTTGGAAGCCATCGTGCTTCCTTTATATGGAGCATTTGTGTCGGAAGAAAAACACCAGCTTTTTGGCGATGTTTCAGGAAAAAAGCTGTTAGAGATCGGCTGTGGAAACGGTCAATCCTTGCAATATCATGGGGAACGCCAATCAAAAGAACTTTGGGGTTTGGACATGTCGGACAAACAAATTGAAAAGGCAAAGCAGCGTATGGCGGAGAGCGGTCTTTCAGCAACATTGATCTGTTCTCCCATGGAAGAAGAATGCGGCATTCCGTTAGCCTATTTTGATGTTGTTTATTCGATTTATGCCATAGGCTGGACAACCGACCTTGAAGGCACTTTTCGGCGGATCGCTTCATATTTAAAAAAAGACGGCGTATTTATTTTCAGTTGGTCCCATCCTATGCACAAATGTATTGTTGAAGAAAATGAACGGTTTACGTTTAACAAGTGTTATTTCGATGAATCTTGGTATTCGGTATCTCCTGATTTTTGTCAAGGCGACCTTACCTTATCCGACCGCAAACTATCTACCTATATCAATGCGTTGGCTAAAGCAAGGTTTGTTATTGAACAGATGATTGAAGAAACCGACAATGAGATAATACAATTGCGCGATGAAAAACATGATTTGGCAAAAAGAGCGAGGATGTTTCCTGTAACCTTTGTGATCAAAGCAAGAAAACTTTAAAGCATCATCGATTATTTCAACAATGGAACCCGAGGTAATATAACCGACAAGCCAAGATGTACAAATGAAGGAAGAGGTTGCTTAAAAAATATAGTTTCTCAAGTTGGAGGAGGGAGTATTATGACATATTACATTGATAAAATGAATGTGGATTTTGCTAATGAAGTATTAAGGTGGAAGTATGAACAACCATATGATTTTTATGATAATGAACCTTCGCAAGAAGCGTTAGTTGAAATGCTCAACGAAACTTATTATGTAGTTTTAGATAACAAAAATGAATTGATTGGATTTATATGCATGGGTGGTTCAGCTCAAATTGAAAATGAAACGTACGTATATTCCGAAGATTCTATAGATATTGGAATAGGAATGAAGCCAGAATTAACTGGTAGGGGGCATGGGACTGCGTTTTTCACATTTGTACTCAACTACATAAATAAAATGTTCGGGAAGAGTCCCTATAGACTAACTGTAGCAGAATTTAACCAGAGAGCGATTCGTCTCTATGAGAAATTTGGATTTATCAAAGAGGATACGTTTGTTAAGGGAGAAAGCAAGTTCATTGTCATGATTAAGAAATAAAGCAAAAGAAGATTTAAGTCTATGGCGGTACGAGAAACGCCCATATATTGCATTATTTTTCAAGGAGAATACAACATGTCAAAAACAGTTTATATCATTTCCGGTCCCGCTGGGGTGGGGAAATCGACGACCTCAAAGAAACTGGTTGAACAATTGGAGCGCAGTTCATATATTTCTGGGGATGACATTAGTCACCTGCCCGTAAACGGGAGAGGCAAACCTTGGCTATGTGAAGAAACGCATAAGTTGACTTGGAGAAATATATTAAGTTTAGCGAAAAATCTGATTGAGTTTGATTACGATGTTGTTATAGATTATGTGACGTTTCCATCTGAGGCTAACTGGTTAGCGAATGAACTGGGGAGTATGGATGTGAGGATCGTTTATGTTGTGTTTATGGTTGATCCTGCAACCCTTGTTATAAGGGACCGGTCAAGAGATCCATTATTTCAAATGGGAGAACGAAGCGTAATTCTATTGAATGAATTTAAAGAAGCGTTAAAAGACGAAAGACATATCTTAAATACGGAGCAATATTCTGTTGACCAGATCGACGCAGTAGTTGCAGAGATATTAAATAATAATCGATTTTTGATAAGCTACATTTGAAGAGGCTGAGGCCATCGAAAACATCCGACTAGGTAGAAACATAATTGGAGTGGAATAGAGAAGTCAACCTTGAAATATGTTCCATTATAATGATCGATAACTTGAAAGGAGTGATGTGGTATGAACAATACACATTCGAGTAATGCCCATAGTGGTTTAAGAGGTGTTTTGATCTAACACAGAGGAGTGTTCAAGTAGTTCCTCTGTGAACACGTTGAGGAGGAATTGAACATGACAATAAGTTTGAAACCCGTGTCGGTCGATAACTGGTATAGCTGCACCCAATTAGAAGTAAGAGAAGATCAAAAGGAAGTATTCCCGGCCCCGATCGTATATTGGATTGCTGAATCGAAGTATGTCACTGAATTTCAACCGATGGCGATCTATTGTAATGAGAATATTATCGGTTTTATCGTTTATTGTACGATTCCGGATGAGGATGGAAACTATTGGATTCCGGCGCTAATGATTGACCAGAAGCATCAGGGAAAAGGACACGGAAGAGAAGCGATGAAGCAACTGCTAACACTCATGAAAGAAACACTGGACTGCCAAAGAATCATGATCGGGCACAGACCGGAAAACACGGTTGCAGGCGCTTTATATGAATCATTAGGATTCAAACGAATAAGTCGAGAACTGATCGATGGTGAAGTGGTCCGTCTTTTGATCTGAACGTGTTGATTGAACCAGGTCACGATTCATAAAGCGAATGAGCCGATCATCAAAACGTGGCTGCTGTATAAATGGAGAAACAAAGTGATTGGAAGGGAAAAGTGAATTCGTAACAGGAGTGTTACAACAATAGACTGAAATCTAAAACTGAATCAAAAGAAAGTCGAGGCAAGAAGATAGAGTGCTTGTACGGTATTGTAAACGAAGGTAAAATATAGATATCCTATCCAAAGGTAGCGAACTGACACCGATCGGAAGATGGTACAGTGCTCGTAGTACCTAGTGAATTTATTACTGCGGTTTATATCATTGTACTAACCAAGTGTTAACGCACTTGGTTTTTCATTAAGACAGATTGTCAAGCTCCAACGTTAGATGTAAGGGAGGGGGGTGGTTTGAAACCGTGTATTGTTATCATTGTCTTTTTAATTTTTCTCGGATGTCAGTCAATAAAGCCGGTTCAAACTACAGCATCGAGTACAGTAGGTGCTTTGTCTAGTACGACTCTGGATGATTATTCCGCAACGCTTTCGATCCCACAAAAAGTAAAGGTCAACGAGGAATTCACGATCAAGGCTGAACTTAAAAAAGAATTAGAGCAAAAAGTGACGATTTCGAGTAAGCAGCAAATGTTCGTCTACGTGATTAAAGATCGTAATGGGAGACAGATTAATTCCTATGCGATTACGGACAAAGGAAAGAATCGAGAAGTTTCTGGTAAGGTTGTTATTTCGGAAAACTACAAGTATAAGATTAAGCAGCCTGGTATATACGAAATCTCGGCAATAGCAGAATTTACAGTCGTTAAAGACGGAAAGAGTCAAAATTTTAAAATTGAAACCGATTCTAAGCAAGTAGAAATAGAATAATAAACACGAACCCATGCGGCGCTCCTTATGGTCCGTCTTTCTTATTCCGAGCGGCGGCACCAGCATATATAGTATACCCGGTAAGCACGTTGGGCTTGTTCTGCCTGATCGCCTTCGGTAGAAGCTGCACGCTCTAACTCTCGGCAAATGGTCGAAGAATATTGAGTCATTTTGATGATCCGAATGAATGGGGGATAACGATGCCATTTCCAGTACATATCGTGGCAGCAGCAGGTTTTGTCGAGAATAAGCACGGTGAAGTGTTGTTAGTGAAAGATCGGCGGAGTGGGTGGGTCTTTCCTGGTGGACAGGTGGAGGCCGGCGAAAACCTCATCGATGGGTTAATCAGAGAAGTAAAAGAAGAAAGTGGAATAGAAGTTGCTGTATCATACTTGATTGGTGTATATTCCAACACTGCGACGTATGAAGGGCATAGCGGAGTGGGAATGGTGCCTACCAAAGTATTGTTCGATTTTGTATGTGAACCTGTGGGCGGTGAACTAACAACATCCGAAGAAACATCTGAATGTCGTTGGGTTAGAAAGGATGAAGCGCTTAAGATGATATCGGCTCCGGCGATTCGTACGCGGTATCAAGCGTATCTTGATTTTGAAGGCAGCATCCATTATGCGGAGTATATCACCAAACCTGAATTTGAATTAAAGATGAATCGCAAAATATAGCAAGATGAGAGTTGGAGGGTTACCCATGAACATAGAGGGTAAGGGACTTGAGCATATCGCAATCATGATGGATGGCAATGGACGTTGGGCGACGAAACGAGGATTACCCCGAACAGCTGGTCACTATGCCGGTATGGAAACGATGAGGAAAATAATCCGTGATTGTCATGCGATAGGATTAAAATATGTCACGTTGTATGCGTTCTCATCCGAGAACTGGAAACGGCCCAAAGATGAAGTTGAGTATCTTCTGAGTTTGCCGATGAAATTCCTGAATGAAACCACATTAATGGAATTTGATCGGAACCATATCAGGGTCAGGTTCATCGGAGATCTGTCAGGGTTCTCAAAGGATTTGGTCCATTCATTTGACAATATTGAAGAACGAACAAAAAATAATACGGGCATGACCGTAAGCTTCGCCATAAATTATGGTGGGAGAAATGAAATATTACATGCTATGAAACGACTCATTTCGGATGGGATCGATCCTGAATTAATAACGGCAGAGGTTATCGAAAATTATTTATACACTCAAGGGATGCCTGCTCCGGAACTGATTATAAGAACGAGTGGAGAACAAAGGCTAAGCAATTTCCTGTTATGGCAATCATCCGTTGCAGAGCTTTGGTTTACCAAGACATTATGGCCTGATTTTACAAAGGAACATTTATTCGATGCGATCAATGAATATCACAAGCGGAAATCACATGTCAGCTAAACCATGGAGGATTATCAATAGATGAGTTATTATGGAGAATTGTGCACCAGAATGTATGAAAGTGACAAATCATTAGCTGAGGGGAAAGAACTGGAGTTTTATCTTTCTTTTGTCCATCGAAAAGATATGCGCGTACTAGAGCCCATGTGTGGAAATGGCCGTTTGTTAATTCCTTTTATGCAGCAGGGGATTGATATCGAAGGATTCGATATTTCTGATGATATGTTGAAGGTGTGCAGAGAGAAGGGCAAGCAGTTGAATCTTGAACCTCGTGTATATAACCGCGGAATTGAAGATTTTATAAGCCCTAACACATTTGATTTGATCGTCATTCCGTTTGGATCATTCTCCTTACTACCAGACGAACTGGTGAATATGAGTCTACACAATTTGAAAAAAGCTCTAACCGATCAAGGGAAACTCCTTGTTACGATTATGTTGAAGGATAAAGAGGTACATGAACTCCCCGAATGGACGGAATCAGGAAAGGTACATTTCGAGCATGAATCGATTGTGTTGTACAAGAAAACGCAATATCTCAGAGATCGATCCATATTATTTACCGAACTAAAGTATCAACTGCAAAACGATGATCAAATCATAAAGACGGAGATGATGGAATTTCCACTTAAGCTTTATTCGATCACAGAATTTGAAGGTATACTCCAGGACAATGATTTTGAACATATTCGGTTACATGAAGTGAAGGATGGGTATGGGCAAGGGACTTGTTTTCACGTTTTTGAGTGCAGTTAACCAAAATACGAAATCACGAAAGAAGGATGCCATATGATTGCCATTCGCTTGGTTTCAATGGAGGATATTCCGCATATTCAGTCCATTGCTCATGAAACATGGATGTACACATATGGAAGTATATATACCAAAGAGTACATTGATACGTTCCTAAGTAGAGCTTATTCTACCGAGAATTTAAGTCGATCTGTAGAGAGAACACTTCAAAGTGAGAAACGGGATTTTTTGATCGCAGAATGGAATGACGCAGTCGTCGGATATGCTCACACCCGTCAAGTAAACGAGGAAGAGGTTGAATTACTACGAATTTACGTACGGCCTGAGTTTCATAAAATGGGGGTAGGTAAAGCTTTCATCCAAGAATATATTCACGTTTTAAAGCCAATGAAGAAATTGTTTGCGTGGGTAGGAAAAGACAATTCTATAGGCAGGGCATTTTATGAGAAACGCGGGTTCGTCCAAACGGAAGAAATGGTAGATACCACTGGAGGGCAGGAAAAAACACAAATTAAATATGAACTGAAACTGTAGAGGGGGAGAACGTCTTGGATGCAGTGGGAATTTATTAAAATAGACATCTAAAGGAGAATAAGAAATGTTTCCAATCCTAACAACGGAAAGAACAATTTTGAGAGAAGTACAATTTGAAGACGTTGAACAAATATATGATTCCTTTTCTAATAAAGAAACCATGAAATATTATGGTCAAGATCCCTTTACTGAAAAAGAACAAGCTGCAAACCTTATTAATCACTTTCATACTATGTATCAAGAGAAAAAAGGAATGCGTTGGGGAATACAGCTTAAGGGTCAAAAGCATGTGATCGGAACAATTGGTTTTAATCTATGGTCTCAAAAATACAAACGAGCAGAATTAGGGTTTGAGATTCATCCAGGCTACTGGAGAAAAGGCTATGCGTCAGAAGTAATTCCCGAGGTACTTAAATATGGTTTTGAAGAGTTAAAATTGGCCCGTATTGGTGCAATAGTTTTTCTTGAGAACGAGGCATCCAACAATTTGCTATTGAATATGGGATTTGAACACGAAGGAATTCTCAGAAACTATATGTATCAAAATGGACGCTTCTATGATACGAATGTGTACTCAATACTGAACTCTAATTGATCCTTTTTGTAAAGTGATGAAAGTGTCAAGATATAGGCCCAAAGCAGCAAATGCAGGATATCCATCCATAGCTATTCCGTCAGGGTATATGGATAACGGTCGACCATTTGGTATAACTTTTGCGGGAAAAGCATTCAGCGAGTCCACGTTAATTTGCATCGGTTATGCTTTCGAACAACGAACCAAGCATCGTAAAAAACCGAATGGTTATCATCGACTAAATATTACAGATGGATCGGTGTAACTGAAGGTAGTACACGTTAGCTTTATTGGTGCTTGTGAGATGAAAGGGTTGGTTTTTAATGTTCTATGTAAATGCAAGAGCTTTTGTAGAGCGAAAGAATAATGAAGGAATCGAGATCGTTATACAAAGAAGGACTAAGGCAAATGCTGCGTATAAGTTCGAACTTCCCGGGGGGAGGGTGGAACCTTTTGAATCGCAGCTCCAAGCATTGATCAGAGAAGTTAAGGAAGAAACAGGATTGGATGTATATGAAATAGAAGGAGCTAACACTCGGATTGATACGATCGGCATAAATCCTGCATTTGAGGTGGAGTGTCTTCAACCTTATGCAGCGTATCAAACCATTAAGGGACCGATTGATTCCGTCGGTTATTATTTTAGATGCAAGGCCACCGGAGATTTGCTGGAAGCTGGTGACGAAACCGCAGATATTCAGTGGATTGCTATCAAGGAACTTAATGATTTATTTACCCGGAATCCATTGGATTTTTCGGATGTTGATCGTGCTGGAGTGAAGTATTATTTGAAGGACCACGGGTTTTAATTTTTACGTAACTTTACATTTAAGCTTGATTCGGGCGTGTTCTACAGGAGCTTGGTCAGCGGGATGAACTTCCAGGGGGACGAAACAATGAATCTTCAATACAATATACAATTTGAGAAAATGTGTCATACGTTACAGCTGGGTGAGATGCTTAAAACACCTGAAGCTATTTCGGGCGGTTTATTACATAGGATGTTTTCTTTGGAGACCTCTAAAGGGAGATATGCTGTAAAAGCATTAAACCCACAAATCATGGCGAGGCCAACTGCCTATGAAAACTATATTCGGTCAGAAAAAATCGCAAGCCTTGCATCAAATTATATACCTGCTCAACCTGCAAAGGTGTTTAATGGTCATGGACTGCAAAACATAGACAATCAGTTTTATCTGGTTTTTGACTGGATCGAGGGTTACAGTCTTAAATCACAGGAGATTACTACAACCCATTGTACGCAAGTGGGCTCTATTCTTGCTAAACTTCATGAGATCAATTTCTCTCAGATCGAGAATAGCAACAACAATACGAATAACACAAAAGACACAGACTGGCAATTCTATTTAAGTAAGGGGAAAGAACTCGATTCTTCATGGGTAAACCTGTTAGCCGCTATTATTGACGAGTTGTTTTTGTGGACTGATCGAGCGAATCATGCCCTCCAATTATTGGCGGGAGAACGTATATTGAGTCATAGAGACCTGGATCCAAAAAACGTAATGTGGAGTAAAGGCAGTCCCATATTCATTGATTGGGAATCAGCCGGAGTTATACATCCAAAACATGATTTAATGGAGACCGCTATTTATTGGTCAACGGGGGATTCGGGAGAAATAGATCAAGAAAAATTTAATGCTTTTGTCACGGCATACCAAGAGCACTACGGCGTTGTAACTGCAAATTGGAGGATAGTTCTGGAACTTGGTTATTTAAGTAAACTCGATTGGTTGGAGTATAGTCTTAAACGATCATTATGGATTGAATGTGCAGACGCAAAAGAACAAGAAATGGGCACAAAACAAATCGTAGCTACAATTCATGCACTGAAACAATATGAAGAGATGATCTCCATATTAGAGACGTGGTTGAACAACGGATAATATCAAATACTTTCGTGAAATCCAAATCGCATGGAAGGACTGAGACCATGACTAGACGTATTGTTGTAACTGGAGGAGCGATCATTCGAGATGAATTTGGAAGAATATTATTGCAGAAGAGATCGGATTATGGAGATTGGGGATTGCCTGGTGGCGGGATGGAACCTGGTGAATCCATAGAAGAAACGATGCTAAGGGAAGTGATGGAAGAGACAGGTCTTGAAGTCAAACAATATCATTTGAATTCCATATATTCAGGCCCTCGTATGAAATATACATACCCGGATGGAAATGAAGTTGTTTTTGTCATGTTTTTGTTTAATGTTGAGGCGGAATTGAAAGGGAAAATATTAGATGACGGAAAAACGGTGAATTTCAAAGATCAAAATAATGAGTCGTTACAACTCGTGTTCAAGGGACTCGATGAGATTGATTTGGACTCGATAAATGCCGTGCAAAAGCCGGTGTTTGTGGATTTGATAACAAATAACAATAAGTTATTAAAAACATAATGTTGTAATGATACATAGAATTCACTATATAAACGCAAAAACATACAAACACACGTTAACGGAGAGGCAGAACCAATCTGGAGAAGCAAAGCGGTCGCGTTTATCACCGGATTTTCCCGCTAGAAAAGGGGAACCAAAAAATCTGGGGATAACAGCGATCGGAAGATGGTACTGCACTCGTAGTGGCCTTGTGTGATTGATTAGTGCGGTTTATATAGATTTATGTAAAATGTGGTTTTAAGGAAGAAGGCAGATTCAGAGAAAAGATTTATAAACACGGGAAGTACTGGGATAGCATTTGCATGAGTCTATTAAAAGTGAATATACATCTTCTTAAGCATAACCTTCCAAAAGAACATGGCATCTGCTTTACTTAAAAATGTTCATGAAAGGATCATAACGATGGAGAGATATAAGAGCTCGTCCGGAAGAAAATTAATTATGGATTCCTATAACATGCTGCTGCATTCATGGGAAACGGATTTCGTAGAAAAGGTGATCGAGACGACCTATGGATCGACGCACGTGATCATTGCCGGTGACCGTTCGAATCCACCGTTGATGCTATTTCATGGGACAGCAGATAATTCGGCCATGATGTGGATATACAATATTAAGGATTTAGCTAAGGCGTTTTATGTGATTGCGGTAGATGCTATAGGGGGATCTGGCAAAAGCGAACCTAATGATGAATATTTCAGAGCATTCAATCAAATCACTTGGATGGACGACATTGTGACAGCTTTGAACATCCATACCATAAATATTTGCGGAGTTTCATATGGTGCCTATTTATCTTATAACTACACATTGAAGAGACCTGATAAGGTAAATAAGGCAGTCTGTCTTGCAGGTAGAATTCCAAGCAATTCATTTGAAGTGATTTATAAAATGATGGCCGCTTTTTTGCCAGAGGCATTATTTCCGTCGGAAAAAAACTGTGAAAAGCTGCTGAATAAATTGAGTGGGCCTCATCGTTCGCCATTTCAAGACAATGAACTTCTGATGAAGCACTGGTACTACTTGTTAAAGTATTTTAACAATAAATCGATGATGCAGCACAAAATAGAAATACATACGGATCAGGAGGTATCCGAATTAAGGAACAAGGTATTGTTCCTCATTGGTGAATACGATCGATTATCCAATTATCCGAAAGCTATAAAGAAACTTGAGGACAACAGAATGAATTACAAAATCATTCCTGATGCGGGACACGCAATAAATCATGAGCAAGCCGATCTGATCAATAAGGAGATTATTGACTTTCTAAATTGATGGGGCTTCATTTAGCTGTTTGTAGCTCATGGTGCAATCATGGGCTTTTTAATTTATTTTAAGTGATGCCGTTCCTTCAAAACCCAAAATCAAAAAGCAGGTGAAAAATATGAGTATAAGTAAAACGATTACATACATCGATTTTGAACTGTCCAACACATTAAATGAATACCAGCCTTGGTTTGGGCTGAACACCGAAGTGCTTTGTTTTAAACCTAAAGTGGGGTGGAGCATCGGACAGATTTTGGAGCATGTTACATTAACCAATCACTATTTGTTGATATTAATCAGAAAAGGGAAGAGAAAGGCGATTGATTTGGCCGGAAAGAAAGATTTACAAACACTGTTAGAAACATATTCATTTAATTTGCATGAGCTAGATGCAATTGCTAGACATAACTCATTTGATTGGATTAGACCCGAGCATATGGAGCCGACAGGAGATAAAGATCTCGAAGAAGTAAGATTACTGCTTGAGGAACAATTAAAAGAATGTAGAGACATACTGTTCGAAATGAACAAGGGCGAAGGAATACTTTACAAGACGACGATGACGGTAAATAACTTAGGGAAGATTGATGTGTATCAATATATTTATTTTCTGTGCCAACATGCCAAAAGACATATCACCCAAATGCAGAAAGTTCTGAATGAGTATAATGAAATTAATCCATTAGGATTATGAGTACATGTAAATAGAAAGGAGGTCATCCGTACAACATCGTGGAACTTGGAAGAGCAGTAAAAAAAGATAAAATCGAAAGCTGCGTTTCCTGCAACTAAACGTAGTATTTAAGCGTTAGGAAAATAGGGATTAAACGATTGGATTATCTAATCAACCGGACATTTCGCGAGGAACTCTTTTGAAAAAATAAAGATATGCTGTGATCGAGGATCGTATTTTTCAATAAAACGCAAATCGGAGGTATTCCATGGAAAACGGAAAAATCTTGGGTATTGCTTACAATGTGATCCCTGTTGAAGACTTGGAAGCATCCGCAGCCTGGTTTGTTAAGCATTTCGGATTCAACATCAGAAATCGAAGGGAAGGATATTTAAGCCTTTTCAGGGAGAACCGACCTATTTTGGATCTGATCCAAAGCGAACATAAGTCAAGAGCCGTATTCGAAGTGCGAAATCAAAGAAGATGGGTGATTACCTTTTTCACGGACGATATTGCATCGTTACATAACTATTTAAAATCAGAAGATGTTAAAGTCGGGAACATAAGTGATGAAGGAAAGTATGGGAAGTTTTTTGTGATGGAAGATTTGGACGGCAATTTGTTCGATGTTTGGGAACACCATGATTGTGAACTGATTTTTTAACGAGAAAAATAAAGGATTTGGTTTTGTTCACGAACATGTTCCTGAAATTGGCATGGCCTTGCTAAAAGAATATTGCGGCAACGGAATAGGTACCTCCTTAATGAATGAACTATTTAAAGAAGCTAAGCAAAGAGGAATCCGACGCTTATCCCTGAGTGTGGACCCAGGGAATATACCAGCCGTGAAACTGTACGAGCGGTTCGGATTCAAAGAAGTGGGGAAGGTGGGTACTTCCATCACGATGGTGGTTGAATTGTGATCAAATCATCAGTTTGAGAGATAAAAGCAGAGTTTTTGAAAAATGTATGTATACGTAATCAATCAGGAATAACTTTTTTGCCAATGATATGTCCCAACATGACTATAGGGATCAGGATCAGGCCAACAGCCAGACTTTGTATAAATGACCACCAGGTGAGCATGTTCAATTCTGCTAAACGGTAGAATAAATAAACGGAATAGGGAAGAGTTACGAAAACGGCTGTCACTACTCCAGGGGTGTACATTCGCAAGTAGATGCTTTGAAATAGATGAGTGAACACATGGATGAAGAGAACAGCATTAAAACCGATGAATAACAACAAAGAATGATGCTCCGCAGCTATCCACGTTACCGGAATGAACATAATGAATTCCAAAGCAACCGCCACGGCAAATTGAGCAGAGGTAATATGCTGAAAGGAATCGAAACGCCGTCTAAGCGGCTTGGGCAGCGCTGAACGAACCAACCCATGGTTTCGTTTCATCCATTTCTCTACAACAATAATTTCTTCGAAATCATGAATCATAAATGCAGCGAAAAACAGCCAAATCAGCGAATTCAGGCTGATCTGTTCATTGAACCAGTCCATAGCTTCCTCCTGTGAATTTTTAGTATGTTGTTTTAAGTGAGCTTCCCATTTCCTTATTGACAGGTGTGGGTTGAATAAAAAAATGGGGAGAGAAGGATGAAAAAACGAAATTTCTTATTCATGCTAATTGTCTCGAGTTCGTTGTTACTTACAAGTTGCAATGATGCTAACCATACGATGGCTACGCAGGGTGAACATACAAAAACAGTCGATATGGAGCATGCCAACGAACCATCCGAATCCATGTTTAGGATCGAAATGCAATCCCCTCCAACGATTACAGCCGGGGAAACCTTTGAGGTAAAGGGATATTTGGTCAATCAAAGCGAGACTGCTTGGGATATTTTCCATGGTGCGGATATGTTTACTTATACCATTTACGATGATGCAGGTAAACCCCTGCCAAACCATGAGGGGATGATTGCAGTAAATGATATAGGTTTGGGGACAACGCTCCAGCCCAATAGCAAATATAATTACGACGGTGAACAGCATGTTAGTTCCAAGTTATATCAATTGTCGGTAGACCAACCCGGAAAATATAAGATCGTCGGTCAGGCAGAATTCTACATTACTTATGACAATAAATCGCATCGATTTCAAATTAAATCTGAACCACTGGAGGTAAATGTAGATTCATAAATCAAGTGAAGTGAATGGTGTTGGAATTCAACTCGGAAAGGTGATGAATGATGCATCAGGTCCTCGAAACATACTCATCGAATGTGCTACTGTCGGGAAATGTACGAAACGACATTCAAGCCTTTTTTTCAGCTCATCATGATCTTGAAACTTTAAATCATACGTTAATAGTGGCAACCCAGGCAAGGCACATCGCAGAACTTTATGGTGCAGATCCGTGGAAGGCAGAACAAGCAGGTCTGCTGCATGACATCAGTAACGTGGTCCCTGTAAGCGAGATGTTAAATGTAGCCAAGGTACTATCGATCGATATCATGGACGAAGAGTATACCTATGATCGAATTGTACATCAAAAATTGTCCAAAGCTATGGCCAAAGAAATTTTTTATATCACCGACAGTGAGATCTTGGACGCCATAGAATGTCATACCACATTCAGGCCTGAAGCAAGCCTTATGGATAAAGTTCTTTTCGTTTCAGACAAAATCTCTTGGGAGCTGCCAGGAAATCATGCGTATTTACATGAAATCCGAAAGAAGGTTGAAGACGAGCAGCGATTGGATGAAGGGATACTGATCTATCTTAATTACATTTGGGAGCAGCGTTCCAAACTTAAATTAGTACATCCTTGGCTAATCCAGGCGAGAGAAGAATTATTGCAAAAGGGACTTTGTATCTAACAATGTTGTTCCTGTAACGATGTGGGGAGTGAGTGAAATGTCTCTTTGTTTTTACGATAACATAGAAATCAGCGATGAATCGATCGTCAGCATTGATCGGGTGTATGGTCTGGATTTTGGGCAATTTGACGATGAGATGTGGGACAAGTTGTCTGAGATCTATTCCATGCTGCCTGCGCAAATCCAAGTTGACGGCGTTGGACAACCTGCCTGGTTTGGAGAAGAAGACAAACATCACGAATACCTGTGGGCGTCTGTGGAGCCTTCAGGTCTGCAGGTTGTCGGACGATTGAATTCCGCAGATTGGTACGAGTGGGAAAAGACGTTTCATGAGGGAATCATCGCTTTTCCATTTTTCGCGATTTAACGATGAAGACTCGTGTAATATAAAGGCGTTTTCTCACTAAATATGCACGAATAAAAAGAAATATAGTACCTTAATTTCCAATTATATGTTATTCTGAGAAAAGGATGCGCTTTCATCCAAGCGTAGACTTGCTAGTAGGTTTCTCTATCGCTTTTTCTAGCACCGGCAGCTTGGGAATGGCAGCAACGTATACGATGCAGAAAGGAGGGCATCCGGACTTTGATTGCAGTATGGTCAACGAAGTGTGTTCAAGGTAATCGTTCTGCGTGTGGAAGAATCATCATTAAATAAGCGGAGGTTTTGACATGCTGGCCAAAATGAAAAAGTGCGGAATGTACAGTCTGGCTCTTGTATTGTTGTCTACCATGTTCTTAAACGGGTGGAATGCCAAAGTATCGGCGGCAACCCCGATTACATCGGATTTCAGGTCTTTGCAGGCTTCGCAGATCATTAGCGAGATGGGTGCAGGATGGAATCTGGGAAATCAGCTTGAAGCATCATTGAACGGCACGCCAAGCGAGACGGCATGGGGCAATCCTATGGTTACTCCGGAATTGATCAAAAAAGTAAAAGCAGCGGGTTTCAAAACGATTCGAATTCCCGTTTCTTATTTGAATCATATTGGAAGCGCTCCCAACTATACGATTAATTCAGCGTGGCTGGATCGAGTGAAAACGGTCGTTGACTACGCCTACAATGAAGGTTTGTACGTCATCATCAACATTCATGGAGATGGCTACAATACCGTGCAAGGTGGATGGCTGTTGGTCAATGGAAGCAATCAAACGGCCATCAAACAAAAGTATGAGAAAGTGTGGCAACAAATTGCCAACAAGTTTATCAACTATGATGAACGGCTTATTCTGGAATCGATGAACGAAGTGTTTGACGGCAATTATGGAAATCCCAATTCCGCATACTATGCCAACCTGAATGCGTACAACCAAATCTTCGTGGATACGGTAAGGAAAACCGGAGGCAACAATAGCGCCAGATGGTTGCTCATTCCGGGTTGGAATACGAATATCGACTATACCGTTGGCAACTATGGTTTTGTTCTGCCAACGGATACAAACCGATCTTCGTCGATCCCAAGCTCGGAGAAAAGAATCATGATATCGGCGCACTACTATTCCCCGTGGGACTTTGCAGGCGAGGAAAATGGAACGATTACACAATGGGGAGCCACGGCAACGAATCCTTCCAAAAAATCGACGTGGGGACAAGAAGATTACCTGAATTCACAGTTGCAATCGATGTACAATAAATTTGTCACCCAAGGATATCCTGTGGTACTCGGTGAATTTGGTTCCATTGATAAAACGTCATACGATTCGACCAATAACGTATATCGCGCAGCGTTTGCCAAAGCGGTCACCGCAACGGCAAAAAAATACGGGGCGGTGCCGGTTTATTGGGATAATGGCCACAACGGCCAACATGGATTTGCCTTGTTTAACCGATCCAACAATACCGTAACCCAACAAGGCGTCATTAATGCGATTATGCAAGGAATGCAATAAGCCATTCATACGTGTGTTTGTGAACGGCGCGAACCCGCAAACGGGATTTCGCGCCGTTCATATTAATATTGTCCTGATGGAAGTAAGCATTAAAAGAATATAACTTCACATGATGGAATGTTTGGGATAAGATGGATGTTGTGGAAGCAGGTTAATGCCTTCAGAAAGAGGAGATTTCCATGAAAGTTCGTCTTACATCGTATGATGAGAACTGGGCCAGGATGTATGAAGAAGAAGCTCAAGTGTTAAGGGGCATTTTTGGCGACGAAATACGGGCACTCGAACATTTTGGCAGTACGGCCGTTCCGGGAATGAAAGCCAAACCCGTCGTGGATATGATATGTTTGGTGAAAGATATTCAAGTTATTGATGGATACAATGACCGTATGCATGCTCTTGGGTATGATGTGGCCGGAGAATGGGGCATTGCGGGAAGACGGTTATTTCGAAAAGGCGGGGAACAGCGGACGCATCATATTCATTTTTATCCATACGAACATCCGCAAATATTACGTCATTTGGTTTTTCGCGATTATTTGCAAGCTCATCCGGAAGAAGTTGAACGTTATTCAGCGATGAAAGAAGAGCTTGCTCAACGTTACGAGGATACGAGCGACTACAGCAAGGGAAAGAAGCCGTTTGTTCAGGAGATGGAACAGAGAGCTTTGCAATGGCACAGCGAGAAAACGAAATACGGCACTCAGTAACCCTACACTAAACTCACTCGATTAGAACAAGGATGTGAGCGCATGTTGAACTATACGAATACAACGAAAGAGTTAACGGAAAGCGGGATCGACACCGCTATTATTTCTGTAGGTGCTACCGAACAATGCACCTGGACAATTTGATTGCCGAAAAATACGCTGAAGCGTACGGGAAAGTATTGAATGCTTATGTTCTTCCGACAATCCCCTTTAATACATCCGAGGAGCATGCCAATTATAAAGGTACAGTTACCATCAGCCCTAACTTGATCTCTTCGATGATTGAAGAAATGATGGTTTGTTTGATGCGGCAGGGATTCACCAAGTTTGTCATTTGCTCTGGTCATGGCGGGGCTTATTGGGAAGGCGCTTTCATCAAACACATGAATTATAAATACCCGGATATGATCGTCATTCATCCTCATCATAATCATGATGCCTGGCACAGTGCCATTCAAGCAGCAGAATTGGAAGGGCTGGATGAGATGCATGGAGGTTTGCTGTCGGTATGTACGGCAATGTGGCTATGCCCGGATAAGGTGAAGCTTTCATCCATGGGGTCCCATATCCCTGATGAACATAAAAAGTTTGCTGACTTTATGGGATGGGATAAGCTCACATCGGATGGTTGTTGGGGCAGCTTTCAACCCGGGATATACACTGCCGAGCAGTTGGCTTGTAAAGGAGAACTATTCTGGACTACATTTATACAGCGGAAAGCGGAAGGGCTTAAAGCGGTATTGGAAGACGCATATCGTCGAAAAGTTGAAACAGGTACTCAAACGTAAACGGGCATCACTATAAAACATAGCTTTTATATCATTTTGGAATCAAGGAAAAAAGAGTGGGGGTTAAATCATGATCTATGTAGTGCGGCATGGCCAAACGGACCTGAACAAACAAGGCAGACTTCAAGGACGACAAGGGTTGCCTCTAAATGATGCAGGAATGAAGCAGGCGGAATGGCTGCGGGAGCATTTAAGCCGTGTTACTTTTGACTATGTATTTTCTTCTCCACAGGATCGGGCGATTCAGACTGCAGAGATCATTACAGGCCAGAAGGCAGTCACGGATTCCAGGCTGGACGTGTTCGATTTGGGTGAGGCGGATCTATTGTTAAAGAAAGAAGTCAAGTTGGCGGGTGTAATGCCAGATCCCCGTTTTTATCAAGGGGTGGAAGAACTGAATCACTTTGTGAACAGAGTATTTGGATTCATGAAAGAGCTCGAACTTCAACGTGATACCAAGGAAGCCAATATTTTGATATCCGGTCATCGCTGCACAACAGGCTGCATGGGCGCTTATTTCATGGGCATACCGGAAGACGGTAACTTGCTTCAATATTCATCTGGCAATGGGGATTACAAGACGTATACATTTAAATCGGGAGTGTAAGCCCGATAGATGTTCTGAAATGGTAGATTTCCCAAAAGAAATAGATCCTGTGAGGTGAAAAATGTTATATCATTTCGGCGAGGAGCCAGATATTGAACAATTTGTCCCACGAGAGAAACAAAACCGTAAGGATTTTCCGGCCGTCGTATGGGCAATTGATCAAATGAATGAGCATTCCTATTTCTTCCCACGAAATTGTCCAAGAATTGTACTTAAACGAACTCCCGAAATCTCAGAAGAACATCGGAAAATGTTTTTCGGAATGTCGCAGGCGAACAAGATCATTGCTATAGAGAGCCCCAGCTTATGATGGAAAATCACTTCTAGAACTGGGGTATTTTTAGTCAGGAGGAATTCAAATGCGGACACACTTTGGCAAATACGATATACCGCCAACGCTTCAGAAGCTGATTCAATTACAGGAAAGTCTCCAAGACGCTGAACAATTTTTTACGGGATTTCATTTTTATCTAAGTTTAAACGGGTTCAGGTATTTCAACACGCCTTGCGATGTTATTGAGTTTGGAAATATCGGCGCCGATGGCATACATTACGGTTTTCTTACGGATTACGGGACAGTAACGGACCTTGAAGCAGCCCCGATCGTTTGTGTCAGTCCGATGAATTTTGATCGTCCGTCCCGCGTTGTAGCCAACAATTTATCGGAGTTTCTGAACGTTAATCTGAATGACGGAGCATTGTTTTACAATGATTTTGAGAGCGAAGAAAGTTATTTGCTTCAGAAGCGGCAGTGGGCCGAACAAGCGTTGAACTCTCCATATCAGCCTACAGATATTGAAAGGATTACTCGGGAAAGAATTACAATATGGACAGTAAACAATGTACCAACCCCTGCCATTGATAACCCTTATACATATGTTCAGAATGTAAGTCTGGTTCGTCAGAATGAGATTACTCTTCAGACACAGGACGGATTAGGCGTGAAATTTCCTTTTGCTGAAGGAGAAGAACATCTACCATATCGAATCCACGATGTTACGGATCTTGATATGGGTTGGCTTGAGGATTATTTAAATTCAGCT
The DNA here is from genome assembly GCF_037969725.1 of Paenibacillus sp. FSL W8-0426. NCBI lineage: Bacteria > Bacillati > Bacillota > Bacilli > Caryophanales > Paenibacillaceae > Paenibacillus > Paenibacillus sp. FSL W8-0426. The sequence continues at coordinate 2,461,302 of NZ_CP150203.1, forward strand.
CCCGTAACGTCACGACTTGCATTGATTAGAGATATTCAAAAGAATCACGATATCCGTGACCAAAAAGATCTCCAAGCCATCATTATCCCGGCATTGCATCTGATGAGTCTTGACGATGAGGCTGTTCGAATCATGTAAGAGAATTAAGAATAAAAGATCAAGGGCTCTTCCTGATTGTGCGACATGACAAACAGCCTCTGACGATAAAGTTAGGGGCCGTCTGTTCATACAGGTTTATTTTTTGCTTTTCGTTAGGCGAAAAGAATGACTTCTGTCAAAACTGGAGGAGCCATTTTTTTTGCGCCTGTTCTTAACAAGGATCGATTTTCGTTTCGTGGATCGCTTTGCATGACGTGGCTTTACATGTATACCGGGTGCTCGGAGCGGTTTGTGGATAAGCGGCATTGTTGCTGTTTTCGCTGCGGCAAGCTGGCCGAAATGGATCAAACGAACGCCGTACTTTGCAAGCGCTTGATGAATGCTCCGACTGCGGAAGACGTTTAATTCAAGTTCCCGCCCTTGGGTGTAATTGGATATCTTTCGTGTGGTATCATCGACATAACCGGGATGGCACATGATTTCGGTTGAACCTTTGGGCAGATGGGCAATGGCTCGGATTAAGCGTTTCAAGCTATCTTGTTTGTCGTAGGTGTCAAGTAAAATATAATCTGTTGTCAAAGGCACAGGAGTGGCGGAAACGGCAGAGAGCCGGGATTTGCGCATCGGCACTTGATGGCGTAGGGCAAACGTTGACATCGCTCGATGCACGGCATGATCATGCAAATGCAGATGATGGTGGGAATCGAGGTGGGTCGGTTTCAAACCGGCGGTAACGAACCGTTCCCATTGGGCGGCAAGCTCCAATTCGATCTCGCATTCGTTCCACGATGACATCGTGTGTATACCGTTGAATGTCCCATCTGGCTTTACAAGCGAAGGCACATGCTGTGGATCGGAAATCGGTTTTCCATACGTCAGATTAAAATGCAGGCCGACCCCAAGCTCCGGTAACGTATTAGCCCTGTTCACTGCATCCGGGAAGCCAGGCATGTTGACCATTAACGTTGCGCTGGAAAGCGATCCTGCCCGGTGTGCCTCTTCGATCCCCCGGTTTGTGCCTTCCGACAGGCCGAAATCGTCTGCATTAATAATAAGCCATCTCATTGGCGGCCAACCTCCCAAGGGGTTCGTTTTCCTCCTATATAGATATTTGAAGAAGCGTCCATTGGAAATGGACAGATGCCGATTATGGAATAACCAATCCCATGCAGGAGGTGCAGTAACATTGATGACGCCTCAAGAAATGTTGCACATCGTGCAATCACAGCTTGCTGTCGATCTTCATTGCAGCATTGACGATTTGAATGGGGACAAGGACCACATTATTTATGTGGACGCCCAGGAAAACCCGGGACGCAGGCCGTTTCGGCGAAATGCACGATATTTTGAGATACTGTCAATGGGACAAACGATTATCGTTTCGGCAACGCCGGAGCGCTTGAACATAGCAAAAGCGTATATGGAAGGCAAAACGCGGGATTATATTTTTTCATCGCCTTTTATCAGAGGGTTGTATTTGCATTTTCTTCCCGATCTGAATTCGCTGCAGCGTTTGTCACCCCCGGATTCATTTACATACGAAGTGCTTGGAATGGATGAAGTTTGCGATTTGGCTGGGATGACAGCATTCGATAACGCCGTCATCCATGACCCGACTTGCCCTTATCAAACGGTATTGGCTGTGTTAGCCAAGCATAACGGCTCCATTGTTGGTATAGCGGGAGCAAGCAATTCAGGAGAAAAAATGTGGCAGCTCGGCATCGATGTGCTTCCGGGGTACCGCCGCAATGGGCTTGCTGCCTACCTGGTCAACCGTTTGACGTTCGAGGTGTTAGAACGGGGATGCGTCCCGACATACGATGTCATTGCGAGCAATATCGCTTCACAGCGAGTGGGTGTCCGGGCAGGTTATGTTCCCGCATATGTTACCGATTGGAGATGCGATTTTACGGCGTACGAAGCTTGAGTAAGAGGGCTTACGCCGCCGAAAACAGGGATGTATAATCATGGAAGACGGCTTTGACAATCCAGCCCTATAACGGGCCATTAAGGAGGAATTCCTATGTCTCCCATTCATAATGAGATCGGTGCAGTGTTTATTCCGGTGAAGGATTTGCAGCATTCGCGTGACTGGTATTGCGATATTTTGGGATTGCAGGCAGACGGGGAAATACTGCATGGACATTTGTACATGCTGCCGATGAAAGGACCTGTCCTTATTTTGGATAGCAAAATTTATACGGAGGATCGCGTGTTCAAGACGCCTGCATTTCATTTTAATACCAGTGACATTCAAGCGGCATATGATTATCTCGTTGCCAAGAAGGTTAACATTATGCCGCGGATGGAACCAAATTGGTTGAACTTTGAAGACCCGGATGGGAATCTCTTAATGGTGTGTGAATGTTAATGAGAGGATTTAAATCGGAGTGAGGAGGATTTCAGGATGTTGCACGACTTGCAAGGTGAAGCCGGGATGACGCCGGTAGTGGGCATGTTGTATTCCGCTGTCAAGGAAAATAGCGACCGGTTGCGATCTATCACGGAAGGCATGTCCCAGGAAGAAATCGATTATAGAGGACTCGATGGTCATTATAATAGTGCAGCTCAGTTAATCAAACACATTATGGTTGTAGATTTGAACTGGGTTTACCGGGTAAAAGGAGAACCGCTTCCGTCCTCCCTTCAAAAGCAACATGGTCCTATGATCGACGAAAATAACAGGCTTCCGATGGTTACGGGAGTAGCTTTGGAGGTCCTCTTGGCACAATATGCCGAAGTCATGCTTTGGTTAAAAGAAACATGTGAGAAGCTGGTGGATGCCGATTTAGACAGGGTTGTCACGTTTGGGCATGAGAACGAAAAACAGGCGACGATCCGCTGGGGCCTGTGGCATATGGCAGATCATAACCGGTATCATCAGGCGCACATCAACCAACTTCGGAAATGGTATAAACAATGCAAAGAAGGAGTCTACAATGAGTTTGATTCACATCGTTCCAGTCACCAAAGATAATTGGGAAGAGGCCATGAACATCTCTGTTTATGAAAACCAAAAAGAGTTTGTGCCATCGATTGTGGAATCATTGGCATTTGCCTATATCAAACCTTGGGATGAAGCTTTTGATCCGTATACGTTATTTTGCGAAGGCCAGATGGTCGGTTTCTATTACCTCTCTTACACGCCAGAGAGCAGGGATAATTATTGGATTGGCGGGTTTCAATTGGATCAGCGTCATCAAGGCAAAGGTTTGGGAAAAATAGCATTAAATGAAATGATTAGATTTATTAAAGAAACGCATCCCAAATGCGAGTTGATTTCATTGACCGTTGAAAAGAAAAATGAACACGCCAGGCGACTTTATGAAAGGGCAGGCTTCGTAAGCCAACAAAAGGAAAACGAATTCGGTGAGATCATTTACCAATTGTCATTGAAGGAGAGTACCTTTTGAAGAAATACATGGAGATCGGGTTTGGAAATCGCTGGTTCATTCGAACGGAATTCGAACACGAGGATGGAACGGAGAGCGAACAAAAAGGATTTACCGCTCCTTTTCGCTTAAAGTCCGTATATTTAAGGATATGGATCGGTACGAGCGTGTTGATCATAGATTCCAGAGAAGGCATTAAGCGTGCCCGCAAAAACCGGAAAGCGTTCAAGCTGATCTTGGGGTTTTACGGAATATAAAGCTGAATCTCCGGAAGGAGGGCGAGGTTGACAGGCAAAGAGAATGCTGCCGCAATCCACGTCTATGAAAGCTTGAAGTATATACCCGAAGAAGAGCAGGTGCTGCAAAAAACGCTGTAAAGCTGAGGACACCAACGTGGAACGTGTTATTTATTTGAACTAAAGGAGCTTACTGCATTAGTATGTATAAAATTGTTTTCTTTGATGTAGATGGAACGCTGCTAAGCGAAGTGGATCGAAGTCTGGCAGCGTCAACGAAAGAAGCGGTCACAGCATTAATCGACAATGGCATTGAAGTTGTCATCGCTACAGGCAGGCCCCACAATATGTGCCAACCATTTTTGGAGTTGGGCATAGATAACATCATTTCTGCGAACGGGGCCCTGATCAAATGTAAACATGAAACGATACATCAATCACTGCTTGCACCGGAAACGGTTCGTGAACTATCGGAGTTTGCCAAATTAAATGGCAGCGGCCTTTCCTATTTTACGGATTGTTTGGCCATGAACGGCATGGGCCGTCAAAATGAACGGGTGCAGGAAGCTTTATTTGAAACGTTAGGGCTCACTCAGTATCCTGATGCTATGGGTTCTCTCGTAGACGAAGTATGCTGTATGTGTTTATATGCGGATGAGGATGAAGCGGGGAAGTACGTCGAGCATTTTCCGACCTTAAGGTTCGAACGTTTTCACGGCTACGTGTTGAATGTTTTGGAAGAAACGAAGGTTTGCAAATCAACGGCAATGCGAAAAGTACTGGAGCATTATCAAATTGATGCCTCAGAGTCCATTGCTTTTGGGGACGGTGGCAACGACATGGATATGCTGGCAGCTGCAGGATTGGGGATTGCAATGGGCAACGCGCATGATGCTTTGAAACAGCAGGCGGACTTTATCACTTTAAAGTCAAGTGAAGGCGGGATTGACTACGCATTACGCAAATTCGGCGTCATATAAACCATGTCGCGCTGAACCATGAGTGTCTCAAATACGCGAACAGAGAATAAAGATGATCGTGGGTTGGCTTAAACGTCCTCCTTACACTTTGACCGTGGGAAGCGAGGGATCATTCATTATGGTTGTGCAAGTCGCCTCATTCATCTTTTCGATCCTTATTGGGATCGTGATTTTGTTTCAATTGGCATTGGCTCTCGGTATGCCTTGGGGAGAGTGCGCCATGGGAGGCAAGTTTCCCGGAAAACTGCCGCCACCGATGCGCTTCGCAGCAGTCATACAAATGTTTGTCCTCGGCTTCATTGGCTCCATCGTACTTAGCAAGGCGGGATTATGGCTGCCGGAATGGTCTGATTTCTCGGAAACGGCTGTGTGGTTTGTTATCGCGTTTTGCACCTTGTCAACGTTTCTGAACATCATCACAACCAGCGTATGGGAACGAAGGATATGGGCACCCGTAGCGATGCTGCTGCTTGTCACAAGCTTGATTGTAGCCGTTTTTTAATTCAATAAAATGATGCAGGAGGAGTATGATGCAGGGGATCCAAGCTGCTTTTATCGACCGAGACGGCACGATCGGCGGGACAGGTCATTTTGTTCATCCCACGGAATTCAGCCTGTTTGATGGGGCCCAGGGTGCCATTAACATGCTGAAACAAGCTGGAATCAAAGTATTTGCGTTTACGAATCAGCATCGGATTTCGCGCGGTCAAGCCAAGCTCGAGGAGTTTAGAACGCAATTCGAGCAGTATGGCTTCGACGATGCCTTCATCTGTCCTCACGGTGCTCAGGATCAGTGCGATTGCAAGAAACCGAAACCAAGCATGCTCAAGGAAGCGGCGGTTAAATATGGCCTTGATCTGTCAAAGTGCGTGGTGATCGGAGATGTCGGCGATACGGATATGCTGGCAGCCCATGCGGTTGGCGCAATCAAGGTGTTGGTCAAAACGGGTTGGGGTGAATCATCGCTGTTGGAATACAGGCACCGATGGAACGAGGTTGAACCGGATTATATTGCCGAAAACATTCATGACGCGGCAGCATGGATTCTCCGCAGCCTTCCAAGGAGAATTTCTCCCAATGGATAAATGGTCTGGAGATTTTAACAATATGGGGGAATCAAGGGATGAAGGACATCGATTTCTCGAATTATTTTTGGCAAGATGATGAGATTCGCTTGAGAAGCAGAGGCACAGCAGGCGTGAGGGGAAGAAGAACATGAACAACGGAGTCATCGAATTCCCGCGTCTGGAAACGGAAAGATTGATGATGAGAGAGCTGACGCTTCAAGATGCAGCGTCCATATTGAACCATTTCACTGATCCGGAAGTCATAAAGTTTATGGATATCGAAGCATGTAAGGACATCGCGGAAGCCGAGGAAATCATTGCTTTTCACATCAACGATTCGGGTTGCCGGTACGGTCTGTTCAGCAAAGAAAAGGATGAGCTGCTTGGTACGTGCGGTTATCATTGCTGGATGGCGAACCAGGATGGGACAAGGGCCGAGATCGGGTTCGATCTGGCGCCTCGTTATTGGGGGAAAGGCATCATGCAAGAGGCTTTGCGTGAACTGATTCCGATGGGGTTTGATCTCATGCAGCTGCAATATATCGAGGCAACAACGGAACAAAAAAATGACCAATCGCAGAAGTTGCTAACCAGGTTGGGATTTAAGCAGGAGCCTTTTCTCAAAGACAACTTACTCTATTTTACGTTAAGGCGAGAACAGTACGAAGTATAACCTTGTCCAGCTCAATACCGTAGACTCTCTACTTGTATATTTTCAAAGAGAGTCTTTTTTTGTTGTCGTCATTGTTGCGGCAATAGGATTAAAATCCTTGTATGTTATTGATCATAAAGGTAAAATATAGATGTTTTCGCTAAATCGGAGGTACGGGAGTGTTGGCATGATTATCATGATTAATGGGGCTTTCGGTTCCGGCAAAACTTCGGCGGCAGCGCAGCTGCAGCCTAGAATCGCGAACAGCATGATTTTTGACCCGGAGGAAGTCGGTTATATGCTCAGAAAGCTTATACCGGAAGAGCAGCGGCTTATGGAAGAACGTACGGATGATTTTCAGGATATCGAGCTTTGGAGAGTATTGACGGTACAGACGGCAAGGGAAATCCGGCGTAAATACGGCAAACACTTGATCGTGCCAATGACGATCTATAAAGAAGCTAACTTCCATTACATTTCCAATGGGTTCAAAGAATTCGATGCGGATGTATATCATTTCTCGCTGATTGCTTCGGAAGAAACGATTCACCAACGTTTGGCGAAACGGGGAGATGCACTTGGAGGTTGGACGTATCAACAGGCACCGAAATGTTTGAAGGCGCTTGGTGAACCACAATTTGCGGAGCATATCATTACGGATTCGTTGGACACTGGGGATATCGTAAATATCATTTTGGAGCGCGTGGGAGACAAAGCAGAACGGTAAACGAAGGAGGTGGGCCAGGTTGTTTAAAGCTACTACTCATATTGTAAAAGGAACAAGCGAGGAAGCCCGTTTCGTGAGAAACAAGCTGATCGAATTTAATTCAAAGCATATTCCTGACGGGAGATATGAGGAAGTTTGCTTATGCGTGAAGGATAACAAAGGCGAAATCATAGCCGGACTTAACGGTTCCATTTGCTGGAACTGGATGGAGATTGACTTCTTATGGGTGGATGAGAGTTTTCGGGGACAGGGACTTGGCCAAAAATTGCTGGAGGAAGCCGAACGGCGGGCTGCAGCCGAACAGTGCACTTTCATTCAACTGAATACGTTTAGTTTTCAAGCACCGGGGTTTTATGAGAAAAATGGATTTGCGGCAATAGCCGTAATCGAAAATGCACCGCGAGACCACAAACACTATTATTTCATTAAATATTTGAGATAAGAAGTAAGCGGTTACGTATTTGAAGCAAGTTGATTATTAAACGTTATCTTCTTCAATATGTTCTTATTTTAAAGGGGGAATCCAATGAAAGTTGCACTGCATGCCAATGAACTGGAAAGCGTAGAGCTTAGCTGGTTATGTATTAAACCGATGCTGCACGCGGTACGCGGGAAAGATATGCAAACCAAGCTGGAGATGTATCATCAATTAAGTGAAGCCCAGAAAGGCTTGTACTTATTTTATTCCTACCATAACCACACGGATACGAGCATGGAGTTTTATTGGTTCTCTGCCCACCATATCAATGAGCTGAAATCCTGGGAATGGATCAGGCAAGCCGTGCTGTTTTTTAAAGCAGATGCCTTGATTGAAGTGTTGGATGAGATCCAGCGATTCATACAGAAACGGAGCATGCTGAACAAGACGATCAGCCCAATGGATCTAGAGAGGGACTCTTTTCTCTTGAATGAAGTGAACCAATTACACGAGAAGTATAGTCGATGTTCGGCACTCGCCATACAACAAATGAATGAGTACATATTGGATCATCGGGCGGAATTTTTGGAACCGGATTTGTGAAGATGTGTTTAATGGATAAACCGATTGGTTTGCCAGAGCTGGTTTTTGGCTGGATGAGTTCAGATGTCGCTGGATGCAGAGAACGAAATCGTACACTTTTTACATACAGCCCATGAGGTACAAAAATTCACGTTGTCACCGAGGTGAGCGATATGAAAATCATGGTCATTGGTTCCAGCGGATCGGGGAAGTCGACGTTTTCTCGGGAACTGGGGAAAGGATTGGGTTTGCCCGTACATCACTTGGACCTGTATTACTGGAAGCCTGGCTGGGTTGAAACGCCCCGAGAAGAATGGGAAGAGTTCAACAAACAATTGGTTGCCAAAGAAAACTGGATTATCGACGGGCATTTTGGAAGAACGATGGATATCCGGATGAAAGCGGCAGATGTCATCGTTTTCTTTGATTTGTCGCCGATCGTCACAACCTATCGCGTCATTAAACGCAGAATTCAATATCATGGCAAAACGAGACCTGACTTGAACGAGGGTTGTCCTGAATCCATTGATTGGCCTTTTATCAAGAACGGGTGGAATTTTCGCAGAGACAAACGACCCGCCATTATCGAAAAATTAAAACAACAACCTTCAAACAAATGCGTGATGATCATTGGCAGCTTGAACCAAGCAAAAACGGTATTGAGCGAGATCCATAGGAAGGGGGACCGCTATTTCGAACAATATCGGAATGATGCGGTGAAAGGATAACTGGAAATCGTACGATAGTTTGTCGCAAGGGATTTTTGATTTGGGTCTATAGAGCTTAGCGGTTTATTTCTCAGGAAATATTTCGGCTATATAGGTTGAACTAGACATTTACACGATAACGGAGAGGGCAGAAAGAATCTGGAGAAGCGGAGCGTTCGCCTAAAAAGAACAAAGATAAGGCATGTTGCAAATCATAGGAGGAAACGAATCATGACCGAGTATTACTGGGATACCAAGATCGAATATTTGAGGAACACGCGCTGGCTGTACTACAATGACGATTATCTGGAATTTTTGGTGAAAAGCGTATGGAAAATCGATAAACCGGTTAACATCGTAGATTTTGGATGCGGTTACGGTTATCTCGGTTTGAAGCTTCTTCCGCTTATGCCGCAAGGAAGCACGTATACCGGCATGGACAAAGGAACAGAACTGATTCGCGAGGCTGAGGAAATTTACTCGCATTTAGACTATGATGCAACGTTTATAACGTGTGATATCGATGAAGTGCAGCTGGAGCCAAAGTACGATATTGCCGTAAGCCATGCGTTTTTGTTACATATGACCGAACCTGCTAGGATTGTTCGCAAAATGATGGACAGCGTACGGAATCACGGAAAATTGATTTGCTTCGAACCACACTGGATCGGCAATATGGCCAATTGTTATATGGACGGCGTAGATCAGAGCAGCATCGTTCGTTTAGGCGTTCTGCAAAAGTTGTATGAAGAAGACGAACGGCGCACGCTCAAGGGTGGAAATATCGGCATGGCTCTGCCAGTGATGTTAAGTCAGCTTGGGTTAAAGAAGGTGGAGTGCCGAGTCAGCGACAAAGTAAACTTTTTGGATCAAAACATGGATGCGGACCGTAAAGAACTTCTTTTTCAAGCGCTGCGTGAAGAAGGATTGGGACAGGATCCCGGGGAACTGGATCAGGTCGTGAACAATCTGCTTGCCAGGGGATTAAATGAACATGAGGCCAGAGAGGAATACGAGTCGGAAGCTAACTTTGGGAGGACATTCAATGCGGATTCGTGGCTGACATATGCACCTAATTTCAAAATCTCCTTTGGTACGGTGGAACGTTGACTAACAATTAAAAAAGGATTTGGCATTCATGAAAAAAATTCTAATCATCGGCATCGTTGCCAGTGGAAAAACAACATTAGCCAGAACATTGTCGCAGCACATAAACATCCCTTGGCATGAATTGGATGCCATCGTCCACCACCAGACGGAAAGTGGAAGGATCAAGAGAACGCCGGAAGAACAGATGAACGTCATTCATGATATTAACAAACAGGGAACATGGATTTTGGAAGGAACGGATCGTGCCTCCTATCAGTCACTGTATGATATGGCGGACACGATCGTTTTTTTGGATCCCCCGTTGTGGAAACGGAAAATCAGGATTTTCCTCCGCTTCGCGAAGCAAAGGTTCGGGATCGAGAAAGCAAACTACACTCCCGATCTGACGATGCTGAGAATGATGTACAGATGGACAAGAGAATTCGAGCAAAACCGCGACAGCTTCGAAACCAAACTGAAACGATACAAGAACAAGCTGGTGAGATTGCGTGATAATACGGACTTGGCTTGGGTTGCTCAGCGGCGACAATGCACAGGGGCGGTTGGGGCAGAGCGGCAGGAGACTGCGGCAGGAGATTAATGGGGAGGAACGAAATGAAAATTGAAGGGGACCGTGTGACTCTCTGCCAAATGACCAAAAAGATTTGGATTTGCGAGTGAATTGGAGTGTTATACAAATCTTTCGCTTCAGCATTCATTTTCCCGTGTATAATGGTGTAAATATATGATTTCTTGTACCATGAGTGCGCTTTCGCGTAAGCTTGGGCAAGATCGGGAGACGGGAGGCCAGGATGTGCAGGAGGCCATTATAGTGGTGCCCCATGATCCTTGCTGGGCAAACGAGTTTATGGAAATAGGCAGGCGGATCAGCGCAAGCATGGGGGAAAGTGCCATCCGGATCGATCATATCGGTTCTACTTCAATACCTGGCCTGGATGCCAAGCCGATCATTGATATTCAGATTTCGGTGCGTTCGTTGGATAAGCTGGATTGGAAACCTTTTTTAGAGCAGCTTGGGTACATGCATCGGGAGAATAATCCGGATCAAACGAAGCGTTATTTTCGGGAAAGCGGCAGTATGAGAAGAACGCATATCCATGTTCGAAAAGCAGGCAGCTGGTCAGAGCAGTTTGCACTGCTGTTTCGGGATTATTTGCGGGTACACCCGGAAGACAGCCAATGCTATGCTCGGGAAAAATACAGGTTAAGCGAATTATACCGTCATGAACGGGAGCGATACGTCACGGCAAAAGAACCGATCATCTGGGAGATCATACGCAAAGCAAGCTTATGGAGCCAGCAGACAGGCTGGGAGCCTGGAACAACGGATATCTAGCTTGACGCCCTCTCTTCGTATACTGTCTAAACTGGGGCCTATTGGAATTAAGCGAAAACGGGATTGGAGGTGCAAAATTTGATTCATCCTGTATTGCTGAGGGAAGATATGTTAACGGGATTTCGGGAAAATGTGGCGAATCATGCTTACCATCACGTCGTTCGGGAGGGAACGTTTTATCCGGATTGTGTAAGCCAAAGGTTTACTGTCCCGGAAGCCGATCAACTGGTTGAACGTTTCGCGAACTGTGATTTTCCAATCATATGTCATGCCGGCAGCAAGAGTACCGAGAAGTTTTTTGATTATCATATCGCTTTGCGTTATGGAAAAGGCAGCAGAGAAGCGTACGTTTACGAAATGATTGTGCGTGAAGATCGGGACGACAATGTTATTCGGGGCCTTCAAATGGCCTTTTATTATTTGACGTTGGACCGTTTCGGCCTCGAAAGCATTGTTGTTGCTTGCCCGGCCACGGAGCTTGAGGCCATGAATGATATTCGCGTGGAGGCGGTGCAAGCGAACATCAGCCGATTGACGAAAAATAGTTGAAAAGGAAGAGATGCAATGATCAGACTCGAATATTTTACGACGAACGATATAACCCAATTGATCGAATGGAGCGGAGACGAAGCCTTTTTGCTGCAATGGGCCGGACCGCAGTTTCAATATCCGCTAACGGAAGAGCAGCTGCTGACTTACATGCAGGGCGCCAATGACTTTCAAGAGTCCGACAAGCTGATTTATAAAGTAGTGGACTCCGAAACAGGAGATACCATTGGGCATATTTCGCTCGGGGCCATCGATCGCTATAACCGTTCGGCTCGAATCGGCAAAGTGCTGATCGGCGGATCTTCCGCCAGAGGCAAAGGATTCGGAGTGCAGATGATCACGGAAGCATTACGCATCGGGTTCGACGAGCTGGGACTGCATCGCATCAGCCTTGGCGTATTCGATTTTAATCATAGCGCCATCAAGTGTTATGAGCGGGCAGGCTTCACGAAAGAAGGGCTGATTCGCGATGCAAGAAGGCATCATAACGAATACTGGAGTCTATGGGAAATGGGTATCCTTGAGCAGGAGTGGAGAGAGCGAAAACGTCCATAAGGTCCATAAGGGAGGGGATTTTAAGGATGAAAGATATGAACGAATACAATACGTTTATCGGCGTAGCCGAAGACTGTCCCGTTGCCGCAGCAGAAATTCCGCAGGCCAAAAAAGGCAGCAAAACCGTTCCGGTGCTCCACTACGAAATCATGGCCAATCATCCGTACGAGTATACGCAGATGGACGTTTTGTTCGAGGTTCATGCCCGGCGTAACGGGATTCCTGAAGCAGACCGGCAGGAGGAACGCGAAAGGTTCTTTTCCAAAGGCCAGCCCTGCCTGCGGACCTCTTCATTGGGCAAACGATACGGATGGGGCATACATCATAACGAACAAGGAAAGTTGGCCCTATACGCCATCGAATCAGACGAGTACCAAAGCCTGATTAACGATCCATCCCTTAAGCAGGTCAAGGCCATGCGTTCCCGTCGGGGGTAGTTCACGACCGTGCAATGAAACTCATCCCATCATTCCGTCTGGGAGGCGAATTCATAATAACTTTTATTGGATTTTGGAGGGTAGGGGGCAGATTTTTATACGCATGAAGAGGTACAAGCATAACCGGGAGCGAATACTCAGCACTATTATTGTATTTTCAATTGCTTTGCCATTTTTTTTAGCCAACATGTTTTTTGGATTTTTCCCTGCATGGTTTTACACACGTCTATTTGGAATTGCATTTGGAATAGTGTTCACGGTTTCGGGCTTATTTCTCTCACTGAGACAAATAGGTAATAAATTTAAAAGAGTCTGCTGTAGAGTTCTGTTCGTTGTTGTAGGGGTCGTGGTAATTATACTAATGTATCCGGAGGCGTCTGCAGGTGTACTGGACTTGAAGGCATATTATTTGAAGGACTACAAAACAACCACAGGTGTTCCGGATTACATTGGTTCTATGGGCAAAAAGATGAGGCAACAGACCATTGAATTAAATAATATTGAATTGATCAACACAAAGAGCGATAGTTCCTTGCATGACCGGACGAAGGTCTTAGAGATCACATATTTGCCACACAGCAAGTTTGTTATTAACATTAAAGTAGTAGAGTGACATTCTGACAGAATGATAAGTACCTCGTTTTATCTTAACCAATACAAGAGGATAGATTTCGTATATAATGGATGCACACTAGATGTTGAAACAAATCAACTTACATAAAATCGCGAGGTGCACCTATGGCAACCATTTATGACTTCAGCGTTACCAAAACGAGCGGAGAACGGTTCCCGCTCTATCAATACGAGGGCAAGCCCGTCCTGATCGTCAACACGGCAAGCAAATGCAAATATACACACCAGTTCGACGACATGCAGAAGCTGTACGACAAGTACAAGGACCAAGGGCTGCAGATCATCGGTTTTCCATGCAACCAATTTGCGGAGCAGGAGCCGGGAACAAGCGAGGAGGCGGCATCCTTCTGCCAGATCAATTATGGCGTCAAATTCCCGATGTTCGCGAAGATCGACGTGAATGGGGAGACGGCACACCCGTTGTACGATTTTCTCAAAAAGGCAGGTCCCTTTGCCGGATTCGACGAATCGGACATCCAGGCGAAGCTGCTGAAGCTGATGGTTGCCGACAAGGCGCCGGAATGGCTGCTTGGCGATGCCATCAAATGGAATTTCACCAAATTCCTGATCGATGCCGAAGGACGCGTCATTAAACGATTCGAGCCTATAGCCACGATGGACGAGATCGAATCCAGCATTGAACGGGTTTTGCCGTAACCGGATACCGCCACGAAGGAGCTGCGGGAAATTAGCTGTACTTTATTTCGTCGCAGTCTCCAAAAATAGGGCCATGATATGCACCGTTATGCGGATGACGTCTCATGGTCTTTATTTCTGGCAACGGTCCCATCCTTCCAGCAGGAGGTGTTCTGCATGCCGCGCATACTGAAAATCGGAGCTTCGCTGCAATACAATTACCGTTCCACCACGGCATATTTGCCGGTCGAAGACGGATTTCACTCGCATCCCCAATACGAGGTATACTATTTCCACGCAGGGGAGTGCACATACATTATCGGAGACCGCGTGTATGTTTTGGCGCCGGGCGATCTGGTGCTCATGCACGGCATGACGCTGCATCGTCCGCATCCAATGCCGGATACGACCTATGAACGGACGACGCTGCATTTCGACCCATCCGTCATTCGCGGCAGCTTGCATCCGGATCGGGCCTTTGAGGTGCTTCAACCTTTTGAGGAACTCGGCAATTGCCGCCTGAACCTGCAAGGCGAAGAACGCACGGAATTTGAAGGGCTGTTGTTTGAATTTCATCGAATGTTGTCAGGTAAGGGCAGCTTCCGACAGGAACGATTGAACATTCGGCTCTGCGATCTGTTGTATTTTGTGGCCGACCTTTGCCGAAGCAGTCTGAAGGAGCACCGTCCTTCTTCGGAAAAGGAAAAGCACGTCCAGCACATCCTGCGTTACATTGACATCCATTACATGGACGATATCGGCCTGGATGATCTGGCGGGCGAATTGCATCTGTCCAAGCCTTATCTGGCAGGACTGTTCAAAGAGATGACGGGCAGCACCGTCTTCAAATACGTGTTCGATCGCCGCATCAATCAGGCAAAGCTGCTTTTTCAGCTTGACCCCGAAATTAGCGTTACGGAGGTAAGTCGTTTATCCGGCTTCAAACGGTTGTCCCATTTCAGCCGGATGTTCAAACAATCGGTGGGCTGCACGCCCGATCTGTACCGCACTCGCATCCAAGGCGGTCAAGATATGGCGTGATTTGCTGATCGGGACAAGGCGGACATCCGAACACGCAACATTAAATCGTAAAAGGAGGGAGCTCCGTGCCAACGGAATCATTGTACACCCGCGCATACCGGATCGGCTCAGCCGATTCGGATTACATGTCGCTCTATCGTCCATCGGCGCTGCTCGAACATATGCAGTTGGCCGCAGACGGGGATCTCTCTTCCATGGGCATCACCGTGTCCGAAATGCTGGCGCAGGGTCTGGGCTGGATGCTGCTGACCACGGATCTGACGATACTTCGTCCGGCGCGGCTGGAGGAAGAGGTTTCGCTTCAGACTTGGCATAAAGGCAATAAAGGGGTGATGTGGCTGCGGGATTTTGTGTTGTCCGACAACCAGGAAAACGTCATTGCGGAAGCACGCACCACTTGGGCGCTGGTCGATTTGCAGAAACGAAAGCTGCTGCGTCCAACGGCGCTGCCCTTCGAAGTTCGATCGCATCCCGCCCGATCGCTTGGCGACATTCCTGCGAAGGTATCATTGCCGGATTCTCTGCAAACATGGGAAGCCGATCGATTTAAGGTTCGATATAGCAGCACGGACAGCAACGGTCATATGAACAATGCCCGTTATGCTGATCTTTGTTGCGATACGCTCACGACGGAAGAGCTGGAAACCGGAATCCGACGTTTGCAAATATCGTACCATCGCGAGGTGCGCATGCATGAACAAGTCGTCGTGGAACGAAGCGCCTTTGTGGATAACGGCATTTGGGTTCGAGGAATGGCTCCGGAAGATCGCGGTACGATTTTCGAAGCCCGACTGACCTTAAACGAAGCAGACACGAGTCGTTAATACCATTTGCCGGAACCGAGCCATTCGCATATGCGGATGGCTTATTTGCCGTGTTTAGATCGCGGAAAGAAAAGGTAAAGAATGGGTAACACTTTAGAGGAGGCGTTTCGCATGAAGCATGAACCATCGAAATTACGGCAGGAATCCCCGCAGCAGGCTAACCATGATAATCCCGAGCAGTTCCCGACGGAGGAACGACATATGCTGGACCGGTTCGAGGAGGAGCAGACGGTAGACCCAATCCCCCTTGAGGATCTGAACATGGAGCAGCAGGAGGAACAGGACAAGGACGCGACCAAGGCCAATTCGTCTACCGAAGAGAAATACCGCGCGGATTATCGCAAGCGATAATGGTTATAATCCAGAAGGTAATCCATTGAATGCAACTCGATGTAACATTGGATTTAAATCCAAGGTAAAATAATATAGCTTATTGACTAACGTTCGTTACTATATTATAGTTACCAAGAGAGCATAATGAAAATTTTGGGAGGCGAATGGAAAGTGACCACGTTTATTGACGCTTTGAAAAAAAGAAGATCGTTTTATGGCATTAGCAAAGAATCCACCATTTCGGATGCACGAATTCAGGAAATCGTTGAAGAAGCCGTGAAATACACGCCAACTTCGTTCAACTCTCAGACGTCCCGCGCAGTTGTGCTGCTCGGTGAGCAGCATGATAAATTGTGGAACCATACGGAAGAAATTTTGCGCGAAGTAGTCGGCAACGAAGAAGCATTCCAATCGACTGCGGAGAAAATGGCCTCGTTCCGCGCAGGATACGGTACCGTACTGTACTTCGAGGACAACAATGTCATCGCTCAGCTTCAACAAAACTTCGCCTCTTATGCGGACAATTTTCCGATTTGGGCGAACCAATCCAACGGCATGCTTCAACTGGTGATCTGGACGGCGTTGGAAGAAGAAGGACTCGGCGCCAGCTTGCAGCACTACAACCCGCTGATCGACGAAAAGGTTAAACAAGAATGGAACATTCCGGAGCATTGGAGACTGATCGCGCAAATGCCGTTTGGCAAACCGACAGCTACCCCTGGCGATAAAGAGTTCCAACCGATCGAAGAGCGCGTAAAAGTATACAACTAAGCCACGGATGAAGCCGCTAACGGCTTTGGCGCGGATTTGAATCATTACCAACATTTACACACATACGGCCTCGCTTCAATCTGATACGATGATACAAGATCGTAAACCATTGAAGCGAGGCTTTTGCATGTGAACGAACAACCGATAAAGCAAGTCCGGCGATGGACCCGGACGGCGATAGCCCTGCTGGGCGTATTTTCCATGTCCATATCCACTTTTACGGGTTGGGCACCGAGCGTGCAAGCTGCGGCTGCCAAGACCTTTTTTACGGATACTGCCAACAGCTATGCGAAGGAAGCGATCGATTTGCTCGTAAGCGAAGGCATTGCGACAGGCACATCCAGCACGCGTTTTGAACCGAAAAAAGCGGTCAGCCGCGCGGAGTTTGCCGCATTTGCAGTTCGCTTGCTCGGGTTGGAGCCCGTGAGCAACGACATTAACCCTTACAGCGATATCAGCAAAAGCGCATGGTACTACGGCAGCGTGGCCGCCATGACGAATTTGTCCATATTGGAAGGAAAAGGACAAGGGACTTTTCAGCCCGGTGCTTCCATTACCCGCGAAGAAGCGGCGGCATTGCTGTCCAGAATGCTTAAACGGCAGTCCACGTCCAGCGCTTCGCTGAATGCGCTATACAAGGATGCTGCGAGCATTTCCGATTGGGCGCGGCCCTATGTGCAAAATGTTTATGTGCTGGGATTGATGCAAGGCAGCGACGGCTTGTTCCGTCCGAAGGACAAGGTTACCAGGGAAGAGGCGGCGATGATGCTGTCCGCCGTATTGCAGAAGCCGGTGTGGTACAGCCAATTGAAGGGTACCGTCTCGGAGGGCATTCAATTGGGGTGGCAATATGATTCCACAACGTCCGAATTCAAGCAGCAAGTCGCCCGATCTCCCGTCAACACGCTGGTTCCGCGATGGTTTTTCCTGAATGGCAGCATGCAGCTGACCAATCAGACGGATTCCTCGCTTTTGAATTGGGCAGAGGCAACGGGACGCCAGGTATGGCCGCTGCTCGGCAACCGTTCGAATGCAGCGTTAACCCATCAGATGCTGTCCAGCGCGACCAACCGGAATTTCGTGATTTCCCAAATTACGGCGTACGTGAAACAATACGGTTTGGAAGGCATCAACGTTGATTTTGAAAATGTGCTGCCCGAAGACCGTGCCAACATGACCGTATTTATTACTGCGTTAACCGCTTCGCTGCACGCGGCAGGAGCTGTCGTTTCTGTTGACGTTTCCCCTGACCTGGGCACGGATTGGACAGAAGCTTTCGATTATGCCGCTTTGGGCGAAGTCGCCGATTACATGATCCTGATGGGTTATGAAGAGCATTGGAACGGTTCTCCCAACGCTGGCTCCGTGGCCTCGCTGTCCTGGCTCGAACAGGCATTGGACACGATGCTTTCGCAGATGGACAGCGCCAAAATCATTGTGGCATTGCCGCTTTATACGCGAGATTGGTCACTGCTTACGCCTGCCACGGGTTCATGGGACATCACGCTTGGCGAACAAGGTAGCAGGTCGCGTACCGCAGGCACGACGAAACATTGGGATGACGACGTTTGGCAATATGTGCTCAAATATGTCGCAAACGGCACGTCCAGGGCGATCTGGGCGGAAGAGGCGCGTTCCCTTTCGGTCAAAACCGGCATGATCAGCGAGCGCGGCATTGCGGGTTTGGCGTATTGGTACATGGGCGGGGAAACCGAGGATGTATGGAAGGCCATCTCCAATGCAATTCGCTTCGAATCCTATCGGTTCTAATCCATATTCATTCATAAAAGCGATGAAGCAACCTGAACGAACCTTGAATCATCGGGGCGTTTGGGTTGTTTTCGTTTGGTGTAAAATATATAACAGCGTGCAGAGTGATTGGAGGAGAGAATCATGCGGGATGCGGATTGCATCATCGTGGGTGGCGGCATTGCAGGATTGCAGGCAGCCATACAATTGGGACGGTACAGCGTCCATAAAGTGTTGGTCGTGGATGACGGCCAAGGGCGTTCATCGCGCTGCCGTTCTTATCATAACATCATTGGTTTTCCCGAAGGTGTCTCGGGCGCCGAATTAAGAGCCAAAGGCAGAATGCAGGCGGAACGGACAGGCGTTCTTTTCGAACAGGACCGCATTGTCCGCGCCGAACGGCGAGGGGAACGGATATGGCTTGCAGGTTCTGCGGGACGCCAATACACGGCCTCTGCCGTGCTGCTTGCCACAGGCCTTTCGGACCGGATACCCGACATTTCCGGAATCACGGCCACGCTGGGCAAGTCGGTGTATGTCTGCCCGGACTGCGACGGATACGAAATACAGAACCGCCGAACGATTCTGATGGGATCCGGGGAGCCCGGGGCGAGCATGGCGTTGACGCTCATTGAGCGTACGCGCGAGCTGATGTATATTAACCATGAACAGCTGCCGATCTCCGCTGAATTGCATCGGAGCATGAAGCAGGCTGGCGTTCGATACCTGGAGGCTGCGGTAAAGGAGGTTCGGCATGCGGGAGATGGATGGATTCAAGGCGTGGTGACGGAGGACGGGCAGCATTTTGACGCAGAGCGCGGTTTTGTCGCCTTCGGCGGCAATCAGGTTCACTCCGGTCTGGCCCGCCAATTGGGTGCGAAAATCGCGGACAACGATCATGTCCATGCTGACCCGAGGAGCATGCAAGCTGCGCCGCAGGTGTGGATTGCAGGGGACCTCGGCATCCATGCGGAACAGGCTACCGTTGCGATGGGCGAAGGCGCCATTGCAGCCATCTGGATTCACAAAGCGTTGAAGCAGCTGCGGCAGCAGGAGCAGCAGGAGCTCCAGTCGAAAATGGCGGATGTCCCGGCACGCGCAAAATTCGATTGACAAGCGGCGAGGGTTTCCGGGTACAGCGTTCGTGACATTGAACATTAAATAGGATGGGTGCGAAACCCATCCTTTTTTACGATTTGTTAGACACGCAGCAGTTACAAAGAATGAAATTACGGTATTTGTCCGGCTGCGATATATTTATCTTTTGTAGCGTTCCATGTGTATGTGGCTGCCGCCAAATTCCATCCGCCCTCGGGCAGGTACTTTTTCCAGGATTGCTTGATCTTCCCGTCTTTTTGGATAGCAACCCCTTGATCTCCCATCACAGAGAGCTTTTTCTGCAAGGTGCCATTTTTATATTTATAGGCGTACAGTTGCGTGTTAGACGGAAAGTAACCAAATGTAACGGCTACATGTTTTTCTTTTTTAGAAGCTTGATAGATATGTATACTCGGGGATTCAAATTCTTCGTCACCAACAATACCGGTATCGATTAGCACGACCGTTCCCTTGGCGTTGACGAGATAAAAGTTGCCGGATGCCGTCAGCATAAAATGCTCTTTTTTATTGTCCCCGTTCAAATCTGCGGATTTTAACAGGGTCACTGTTTCACTAGGATATTTCTTTTTCAGTAACGCTTTTGGATCCGTGGCCGCTTCTGCATTCAATGGTGCGAGTGTCAGCCATGCAACGAGGATGGTACAACATAGAACGATCATTTTTCTCAAGATACTCTTCCTTCCTGTTTATCATCTTCGAACATTCTATCAGAACGATGGCGTTTTATCCATTTCAATTGAATGTCTAACCGATCGTCATGCAAAAGCTAAAACCAAAAAGCCCTCCCCATTCGGAGGGAAGGCGACATTAATAGATTTTTATATACGTGTTACCGTAATTATACTTATTGTTTTTCTTTGGAATGGCCTTTTTTACGGTTTGCTCCCGAGATGTTGTCCATAATCTCTCCAACCGCATCCTCGATCATATCCGTAGGTCCCGGATTGTAGTCGTCAGGGTCGGACATCTCGTTGACATTAGGCTTCAGCTCCCATTCGTGCTTGTTATGTTCTTTTTCATGGTTGCTCACTATGCATCCCCTCCTCATTTTGGTTAATCTAGGTATTCCTTAACATCTCCAGCCGTTGTAATCTATATGTATAAACATTAACCATGGTTGTTGCTTTGAAACGTTGGGAAAAGGGAGGAGGGGACGCCCTGAAGAAAACGATCGCCCTTTTGCTGCTCGTATTCCTGTGCGTTTGGACCTATTGGCGGACAGATGGCGATGATCAAAATCCGTTTCTCATTACGGACTATAGCCGCCTGCATCCTGTCAAAGTGGAACGCGTTGTGTCAGGACGGGAGGAGCAGCAGTTGATCCAACTCGTCCGCGAAGCGAAGGAACGGAATTTGACGATATCCATTGCAGGGCAGCGTCATAGCCAAGGAGGGCACACCTATTACGAGGACGGCATCGTCATTGACATGTCCGCATACAATAAAGTGTTGGAGGTTGATCCCGAGGCCCGCACCATTCGCGTTCAAGCCGGAGCTACCTGGGCAGACGTTCAGCAGGCCATTCATCCGTACGGCCTTTCGGTCAAGAACATGCAGTCGCAAAACATTTTTACCGTCGGTGGCTCAATCAGCGTGAATGCGCATGGGCGCGATCTCCGTAACGGGTCGTTGATTCAGAGCGTGCAATCTTTTCGGCTGCTTACGGCGGATGGCCGGGTCAGGGATGTCAGCCGAGCCAATAACGCCGAGTTGTTTCCGCTGGCGCTGGGAGGGTACGGTTTGTTTGGCCTGATCCTCGATGTGACCTTAAGCCTGACTGATGATGAGGTTCTACAATTGACGACGGACCGTTTGCAGGCCGAAGAATACCCCGATTATTTCCGTCGCCAAGTGCTGGGGGACGAGCGTGTACGTTTGCATTTGGCCAGATTGTCGTTGCAGCCAGGTGAAGGATATTTCAGCGAGATGTATGCTCTCAATTACGTTACCGATCCTGAAGCGGACTTGAACGATTATCGTCGCCTTGAAGGCCGCGAGCAAGGGGTGCTTCCTGCCAAAATTCTGTTTAACCTGAATCGCGAATTTGCATGGGGACGGGCCTGGTTCTGGCCGCTGCAGCAGCGGTATTTCGAAGCGCAGGAAGGCAAGCGGTTAAGCCGAAACAATGCGATGGCTTCCGAATCGGCGTTTATGGAATACCATCAGCCAGGGGAGAATGATCTGCTGCAGGAATATTTCATCCCTGTAGATGCTTTTCCGGCATTTGTGCGGGAGATGGGGGAGATCGTTGCAGGAGAAAACCTGGATTTGCTGAACGTCACGGTACGTTACGTTGGAAAAGATGACGAAGCTGTGCTGTCCTACGCGACCGAAGACATGTTCGGACTCGTATGCCTTTTCCATGCCTCGCTTTCGAAGGAGGAGCAGGACCGCTTTCAATCAGGTCTTCGGAAAATCATTGATGCGGCAATCCGGCATGATGGCACATATTATTTGCCTTATTATGCTTACCCGTCATCATCCCAATTTAGGCGAGCCTATACGCGGAGCGGCGAATTTTTTGCGGCCAAGGACCGATATGATCCGCAGCATGTGTTTATGAATTATTTTATGGAACAGTACGGAGGAGAACACCAATGAACAATATCAGATGGCTGGTCCGTTCGCAGAGCATCGTCACGCTGGCGTCCGGCATGATCTATCCCTATTATCTCCTCTTTCTCAAAAATCTCGGCAACAGCTACTCCAAGTACGGATTGGCTTTTGCCGTGTTTACGATCAGTTCGGCTGCCGCTTCGCAGTGGCTCGCTCCGCGAATGGATCGACAGGCCAGGCAGATGCTGGCGGTCAGTGCCTTCGGCATGGCCGCAGCGATGCTTGCATTTCCTTGGGTAGGCTCGTATATTTGGGTATTGTTGCTTCAGATGTTGATGGGGCTGTGCAATGCCATGCAGCGCATGAGCGAGCGGGTACTGCTCGCGGACTACACGGAACCGGGTCGACGGGGGCACGCTGTAGGACATTATCACTTTTGGACCGCGGCCGCTTCGGGATTTGCCGTTATTCTGGGAGGTATGCTCATTGATTGGCTGACGATTGATGTTTTGTTTTATCTGAGCGCTCTTTTGTATGTGATGTCCGGCATAGCGGTATGGCGCGCAAGCCAACCATCCGTGTAAATAAATGGGCAAAATTCGAAATCGCCTGATCGAACCAAAGCTTTCTGATTAATCTTCGCCAAGACGTTTATATTAACGGTATGGGCAAGACCAAATCCGACAAGCTTAGGAGGAATCAACCATGATGAATGAAGACAATCATGTTATTCGCAAAGACGGCCAGGTGGAACTGGGACAAGTAGAGGATGCCGTAAACCGGATTGCTCCGGAACAACGCGAGCAGATTCTGCACAATTTCGAAACTTTTAAGGAGTATCTTGCTAAACGCATTGCCGTAGGCGAAGCGATTGGCCTCGGGGAAGAACAGATGGCTCGCATCGCGGAGAAGGTTGCCGATTATCTTGCGGCCAACGAGGAACCGCGCAATAGCGAAGAGAAGCTCCTTCAGGAGCTTTGGAGCGTAGGCCGCGAAGAGGAACAGCATATGCTTGCACACATGCTGGTTCGTCTGGCCCAACGGGCACATTGACACATTAATCATTAATCGGGAGATTTCTTAAGGAACCCTGGGATTCAATCAAGCACGCCCGGGGTTCCTTGTTCATGGAAGCCGGATTGTAACCATTTTTCAACTTATATGATACTTTTGATCTTTATAACTGAAGTATGATGTAGGAAGTAAAGTGATTAAGGGGAGATGCTGCTATGAAGAACGCGGCAAAACAATGGAAATTTCGGTGGATTGGCGCAGGCGTTGCTTTGCTGGGCATCATGGTGATTGCTGCATATTTATGGACTCCGGCCAAAGCGGAGGGAATCACGGCAACATCGCTTTCCACCGCAAAGGAAACGTTGGCAACCAATTCGGAGACGTACACCGCTTACGTCGATGGCATACAACAGGAGAACGGCAAGCTGTTCCTGATCGTAGACAAAATCGGCTGGTACCAAGGCGAAGAGGCTGACACCATATTCGAGCAGCGCAACCCCGATTCGGGATTGGATGGAGCTCCGGATGGTTATTATATTGTGAATGACAGCAAAGAACAGGAAAAGGTTGAAGTTCAAGCAGATGCCGAAGTGCTGATGCAGCTGTATGACCGGGACGGTACATATGCCGGAGCGGACATTCAGTGGAACGAACCTGTGACTTTGAATAAATTCGAATCGTTGTATGACAACAAAACCATCGTGGATCTGTCCATGTTTCCGTATCATCTGACGGTGAAGGATGGACAAGTGATCAAAATCGTACAGCAATATATTCCATAATATACATGAAGCCTAAAGCTTTTCAAAGAAAAGACCTCCGTTTTCTGAACGGAGTTTTTTTTGTCCATTTTTCACGGAAGACGGTATGAGAAAAATCATAGAAACATTGTAATTGTCAGGAACAGCATGTATCATTATTGGAATGGTGTTTGTATTCCGTTCAGGAGGCTGCTTATTCATGCTTAAAGACATGATTGCACTAACGAAGCCCCGATTGCTGCGGCTGAATGTGTTTGCTGTGGTGGTCGGTTATTGGGTTGCTTCAAAGTGGGATATCGACTGGTTATCCCTGCTGATGGTGATTATTGGCTCTACCCTGGTCATTGCCTCGGCATGCGTCATCAACAACTATTGGGACCGTGAATTGGATCAGAAAATGGAACGGACGAAAAAGCGGATCGAGTACATCAATCATCTAAATCCCGGATTTGTGTTGGGTTACGGCCTCGTGCTGGGGCTGGCCGGCTTTGCCGTATTGTACGTGCTCGTGCATCCATTGTCGGCTTGGCTTGCTCTCGGGGGATGGTTTGCGTATATTGTCGTGTACACGATCTGGCTTAAACGCAGCTCCACATGGAGCACCTCGCTCGGCGGAATCGCGGGCGCGATGCCGCCTGTCATCGGTTATTGCACAGTGACCGAACAGGTGGATGCCGGCGCCTGGCTGCTGTTTGCGCTTCTGTTCCTGTGGCAGCCGCCACATTTCTGGTCGCTTGGCATCCGCAGAGTTGAGGAGTATCGCGCAGCCGGATTCCCGCTTTTGCCTGTAGTGAAAGGCATCAAACGGACCAAAATTCAGATGATTCCTTACGTGCTGCTTTTGCTGCCTGCAGTTATTCTGCTTTATCATTACGATTACGTTGGAATCGTTTTTCTCATCGTGTCGACGGTGGGGGAATTGATTTGGTTGGTACATACGCTCTCCGGGTTACGCTCCCAGGATGATGAGAAATGGGCGAAAACGAATTTCCTCATTTCCGTTAATTACCTGATGCTGGTATTTATCGTTATGGTAGCGAATACAACTTGGGCTTAACATGCGGGGGAACGATGGCAGTTACGACTGCGACGCTGCCTTCGTCCTGCGAGACCACCGAATGATCGAACATCCCGCAACAAGGAAGAGGGTGGATTTCAGCCCGTGTCCTTGCTCACGGCGGGGTGTTTTTGGTTTGTTCAAGAAGCAGAATCAATCTGAAGAAGCAAAGCGGTCGCTTAAAAAAGCTTTCGGAAAGAAACCTGAAGCGGAAGCATAGGCGGGTCACCGGATTAATATAAAATGCACCAGATTTTTTTCATGGTAATGACCTGATAAGGAATTTTTTGTATAATTAAAGAGATCGACGTGGAAAGGGTTGTGTCAGAATGGCGACATTAGAGCAGGCTATTTTGTTAAGAGAGCAGGGGAAGGCGGAAGACGCCATTAAATCCATGCAGCAGATTGCGCTGCGCGAACCCGACAATGCGCAGGTATGGTATCAATTGGCTTGGGCGCATGATTCACTTGGTTTGGAGCGGGAAGCCGTTCCTTATTATGAGAAAGCGTTGAATCTTGGCCTTGTCGGAGAAGATCGTGCCGGAGCCATGCTTGGCCTTGGCAGCACCTATCGCACGCTGGGTCAGTATGAGGAAGCAAAAGCGTGGCTGGGGCGGGGGATCGATGAATTCCCGGAACGTGGCGAGTTCGAGGTATTTTACGCGATGGTGCTGCATAATCTTGGCGAGCATGCCGAAGCGATGAAGCGGCTGCTGCTCATGCTGGCCGACACTTCAAGCAACGCAGGCATTCAAGCGTATAACAGAGCCATTCGCTTTTACTCGGAGCAACTGGATCGGGTGTGGGAATAGCAAGTCCATTAGCGGAGGGGAGACGAAGGAATGGACAAGGAAACGCAACAAATCCACGAAAGACTGGATCGGATGGAACGAAAACTGGATGAACTGGCTCGAAACAGGCAGGACTTTGGACCGCAGCGTTCCGGGGCTGCCAGGTTTTTGATCGGATTTGGCGTTGTCGTTGCGGTGCTGTTCGTTTTAATGACATTGATCGGAGTTCTGCAATTCGTAAGCAATGGATGAGAGAGGGGGGACGGCATGCCTTTTTTGAAAAGAGTGCTGCTGGACTGGTCGGCACGCCCACCCATGAACCGCGATAATTTCCCTTATAACATCGCGGCTTTGCGTCAGATCGAACAATTGGAATTCTCGCACAATGTCACGTTTCTTGTAGGTGAGAACGGATCAGGCAAATCGACGCTGTTGGAAGCGATGGGTGTATCCTGCGGCTTCAGCATTGTCGGCGGCAGGGATCTCGTCATTCGTCGTGACAAGGATGATGCATCGTTGTCCGAGATCATGACGCTGCAATGGCTGCCCAAGGTGAATCAGGGCTTTTATTTTCGGGCAGAGACGTTCGACACCTTTGCCAAATATATCGATGAACTGGCTGAAGAGCCATTTGTGGGGCGTGCGGCGTATGCTCCGTACGGTGGTGTTTCCTTGAATGAACGCTCTCACGGTCAGGGTTTTCTGGAGTTTTTTGCAGGACGATTCAGCGAGAAGGGATTGTATTTGCTGGACGAGCCGGAATCGGCCCTGTCGCCGCAAAATCAGCTTGTTCTATTACGCATGATGCATGATCTGGAACGGAGCGGCAAAGCCCAGTTCGTCATTGCCACGCACTCTCCAATCCTGATGTCTTATCCCGGAGCGACCATCTATCATTTCAACGAAAATGGTGTGGAGTCCATGGACTATGAAGAGACGGAGCATTTTCGCTTGACCCGCGATTTTCTGAACAATCGGGAGGTATACCTGAATCGTCTCTTTGAAAGTTAATGTTCTAAGGCAAGCCAATCCTGAACTGCTGCAATAAAGCGGTGAGCTGCTGGAGAAAGATTGTCGAGCGACGGGCAAGTCAGGCCAATCGTGCGGAACGGATCCCCTTCCAGGGGAATCAGCGCGAGCTCATGCTCGTGGCCTCGCAGGACCATTTCCGGCAGCAAACTGATGCCAAGGCCGTTCCGCACCATCGCCATGATGGCTTGATCTTCGGCTACCTCATATATGATGTCCGGTTTGGCAGCATATTGTCTGATCAGTCGTTCGATTTCGTTATCACCGCCCCATTTCGGCATGATGAACGGCTCCGAGAGCAGCAGCTCGAAGGGGAGCGTTTCGGCGGTCGAGAGTGGGTGATCCAGGGGCAGAATGCACATCATCCGATCTTTGCGCAGCTCAATGGAGTCGTAAGGGAGGGAGTCTCCCAAAGAAAGAAAACCGAGATCGATGGCTCCACTGGCCAGCCAAGCGGATATCTCCGCATAATCTCCCTCCCATAATTTGATTCCGATGCCCGGATGCTGCACGCGGAATTGTTTCAAAATGCCGGGCAGCCACTGCGTCGACACGCTTGCAAACGTTCCGATGCGTACCGTCCCCGTTTCTGCCCCGCGGATGAGCGACATTTCCTGATTCAACAGCTCGGCCCAGCGCAAAATCTCCCGGATGTACACGATCATCCGTTCTCCGTCGGCCGTCAGGCGTACCCCGGAGCGCCCGCGATGGAGCAGGGAGAATCCACACTCCGATTCGAGGCTGGAAATGGCGTGACTCACCGCGGATTGCGTAATATTTAGCGCCTCTGCAGCCCTTGTTAGACTTCCATATTCAATGACGGCATTCAGAATTTCATATTTAACCAGCGACATGATGGAGACCCGAACCTTTCCTGAATAATACATGAAATGATTTCATGTTATCCATTATAAACATTCGTTTTCATAATGCAAAAAGATCGGATATACTTGCCAAGGCGAGAATGCCAAATACATATTCCGCATCACAAAATATATGGGACGAAGGTAGAGACAGAATGGATTCATCATCACGGGGAAATCGGGGCCAGGCAGCAAGAAGGGCCGATCTGCAAATGCTGCTCGCCACGATCATTTGGGGATCATCGTATTTGTTTATGAAATCAGGGCTCGCATCGATTCAGGAACTGAATCTGATTGCTTTGCGTTTCGCCATCGCGTTTATCGTTGCAGCCGTCATCTTTCACCGGAGGCTGCTGCGGGCGGATCGGAAAACGTGGATCGCGGGAGCCGTGATGGGTACGGTATTGTTTGCGGCGTTTGTGCTGATTACGTACGGGGTGCAGCGGACCAGTGCGTCGCAGGCAGGTTTTTTGATTAGTCTCGCGGTCATTTTTGTGCCGATTCTGATGACGATCATCCATAAAAAAATGCCGGATGTACGGCTCGCTGCAAGCATTGTTTTGGCCGTGAGCGGGCTGGGGCTGCTTACGCTGCAGCATGAGCTTCGTTTGCACATCGGAGACGTGCTGTGCATTTTGGCCGCATTGGTTTATGCCATTTATATCATCATTGCCGGTAAATACACGCCGAAACATGATCCGCTTACCCTGGGAACGATTCAGCTCGGCATGGCCGCCGGATTGGGCATCGCTGCAGCAGTTCTGTTCGAAACGCCGCACCTTCCTGACAGCGCGGAAGCGTGGGCAGCGATTTTGGGGCTTGGCATTTTGTGCAGCGGGATCGGGTATATTCTGCAGACGTTGGCCCAGCGCCATGCTTCTCCGGCGAGAACAAGCCTCATCTTTTCGCTGGAACCGCTGTTTGCCGCAGCTTTTGCGTTTATTTTTCAAGGAGAACAATTAACGTTGCAAGGATATACCGGAGCAGCTTTAATGCTGCTTGCCGTGCTGGTTGCGGAGCTTAAAGGATTGGATGCGATGTACCGACGGCGGAAAAGGAGCACGTCTGCGAACGAAATGCATATATGATGGAAACGGATGAAGTCCGGGAGTCGCCTCTGCCAAAGGCCGCCCTCGGCCTTTTTTTTCATTTAATGATTGCTGTTAGCGGGAAAGAACATAACAAAACAAACAAAATGATAACTTGTTTTGTTGTGTATAATGTTTTGTGCTACACTGGAAACAAAAAAAGGAAAACAGGGTGAATGGGATGGGCAAAAAAGTAACGATGCAGCAGATTGCCGATGCGGCAGGGGTATCCAAATTTGCAGTGTCCCGCGCGTTGACCGGCAAACCGGGCGTAAGCGAGCAAACCCGGGAGATGATTATGCGGACCGCTGCGCAACTAGGCTATTTCAAGGCCGAGCCGAAGCGTTCTTCATTGGGGGGAGAGCCTGAGCGGGACGCCAAAGGGGAGCAAGGCGGAACGGTTCTCATCTTGTTTCCCAACATCCGCTCCCAGAACCGTTCATCCCTATATTGGGGACCGGTCTTCGATGGCATCTCGGCTCGCCTGAACGAGCTGGGCATGGACATCCTGACGCTGACCGAACCGTCCTCGGAGCGCATGTTCTCGGTGCTGAATCCCGAGGCAATCAGCGGCGTCATTACGGTCGGTTCGATTTCGACCTCCATGCTGCTGGAGGTATACAGGCTGCACATCCCGCTGGTTATGGTTGACCACGAGGAGCCGGCGATCCATGCCGATTCGATATTCACGGACAACATGAAATGCATGAGGGAGTTGGTCCTGATGCTGATCGGCACAGGGTACAAGCGCTTCCAGTTTGCCGGGAAACTGCCGGATGCCGCCAGCTTCAGGGAACGTTGGCTCGGCTATCGTTCCATGCTGGAAGAAATGCAGATCGAGGGGCAGCAGCGGACGGAATTGCTCGGACCGGATCATGGACATATTGAGGCAGCCATTGGCGAAATGCCGCTCGAGGAACTTCCGGAAGTCTTCGTTTGCGACAACGATCTGACGGCTTCCATCGTGCTGGGTGCATTAAGAAAGAAAGGGGTGCCGGTCCCGGAACGCTGCGCGGTAACCGGGTTCGATGACACCCGAACCGACGAGCCGATTGTGGCTACCGTCCGCGTCGACAAGGAGAACCTGGGAAAGCGGTCCGTGGACCAGTTGTTATGGCGCATGGAAAACCCTGACGTGCCGGCAGAACGTAAGCTTATATATTCCGAACTTGTGGTAAGGAAAGAATACCATGCGACACTTCATTCAGAACAATTGCAAAACGCCAACAAAACAGATTGACTGAATAGATAAAAACATGTTAATTTTGTTTTGTAAGTTATTTCGTTTTATAATAACAGAACCATAACAAAATAACCGATATAAACCGCCAAAAAACAAACACACGTTAACGGAGGCTGTTATGAGCAAACAATCGCTGATTTTTGAAAATTGGACCTTCAAGGCTTGCGACGATCAGGAGTGGCTGCCCGCTAAGGTGCCGGGCTGCGTGCATACGGATTTGCTGAGACTGGAGAAAATTCCGAACCCTTTCTACGGAACGAACGAAAAAGAGGTTCAGTGGATCGACAAGAAAGATTGGGAGTACCAGACGGAATTCGGCGTCGAGGATGCTTTGCTGTCCCAAGAGCATCTGGAACTGGTATTTGACGGGCTGGACACTTACGCAGACGTATATTTGAACGGCCAACATGTGCTGGCCGCAGACAACATGTTCCGCGTATGGAACGTCGATGTAAAGCCTTACGTC
This sequence comes from Paenibacillus sp. FSL W8-0426, assembly GCF_037969725.1. Classification (NCBI taxonomy): domain Bacteria; kingdom Bacillati; phylum Bacillota; class Bacilli; order Caryophanales; family Paenibacillaceae; genus Paenibacillus; species Paenibacillus sp. FSL W8-0426. The sequence goes on from NZ_CP150203.1 coordinate 2,492,123, forward strand.
AAAGCGACCGGCAACGTGCTTCATATCCGGTTCAGATCTCCGATCCAGGAGGATCTGCCGAAACTGGAGAAGCTGGGTTATGCATTGCCTGCATCCAATGACCAATCCGACGTAGGCGGACTGGGTGACAAACGAGTGAGCATCTTCGCCCGTAAGGCACCATACCATTACGGCTGGGATTGGGGTCCGCGGTTCGTAACGAGCGGCATCTGGCGCGAAGCACGGCTGGAGGGCTGGACGGAAGCCAAAATTCACGACGTATTTATCCGTCAGGATCAGGTAAGCGCTTCCCTCGCCTCGCTGACTGCCGTTGTGGAAGTAGAAATGCCGGCAGCATCCGAAGCGGTCATTCGCATTCAGACGGATGGACAGAGCTGGGAGAAATCGTTTTCGCTTCAGGCAGGCCTGCAAACCGTTGAGATTCCGGTGGAGATCAGCGAACCGAAGCTGTGGTGGAGCCGCGGATTGGGCGAAGCGCATATGTACAGCTTTGCAGCCAAAGTGCTCGAGGGCGAGCGGATTCTGGCGAATGCCGAAGTGAAAACGGGATTGCGTTCGATCCGACTCGTTCGCGATAAAGACGAAGCAGGAGCCTCTTTCTACTTTGAATTGAACGGCGTTGCCGTGTTTGCCAAAGGGGCAAACCATATTCCGAACGACAGCTTCACCACCGAAATCACGCGGGAACGCTACCTGCACGAGATCGTTTCGGCGGCTGAGTCCAACATGAACATGCTTCGCGTATGGGGCGGCGGCATTTATGAAGAAGACGTCTTCTACGAATTGTGCGATGAATACGGCCTGCTCGTATGGCAGGACTTCATGTTTGCCTGCAGCATGTATCCGGGGGATGAAGCATTCCTGAACAGCGTGAGACATGAAGCCATCGATAACGTGAAACGTCTGCGCAACCATCCAAGCATCGCGCTGTGGTGCGGCAACAACGAGATCGACTCGGCTTGGGCCCACTATATTGAAGAAGGCGGATGGGGTTGGAAAAAAGACTTTACGCCAGAACAGCGGGAGAAAATTTGGGCCGACTATGAAGCCATCTTCCATGATCTGCTGCCGGAAGTGGTGGAAGCGTACGCGCCGGGCGTCGATTACTGGCCTTCCTCGCCGCTCGTCTCCCTGACCGGAGACGCCAGCCAGCATGCCAATCCGTCCACGTCGGAAGGGGACATCCATTACTGGGGCGTGTGGCACAGTGTCGAGCCATTTGAGAACTATAACAAATACGTGGGACGTTTCATGAGCGAGTACGGCTTCCAGTCGTTCCCGGAATACAAATCCGTCCGCACCTATGCGGAGGAAGTGGATCTGGCGCTGGAATCCGAGGTAATGCTGGCTCACCAGAAAAACGGAGCAGGCAACCGTTTGATCAAGCAATACATGGACATGTACTTGCATGAGCCGAAGGATTTCCCGTCATTCCTGTACATGAGCCAAGTGCTTCAGGCCGAAGCGATGAAGATGGCGATCGAAGCCCATCGTCGCCGCAAGCCGTATTGCATGGGGACATTATATTGGCAAATGAACGATTGCTGGCCGGTCGCTTCCTGGGCGGGCATGGACTACTACGGACGCTGGAAGGCGCTGCAGTATTATGCCAAACGCAGCTTTAGCGACGTATTGCTCTCCGTGGACGGTACGAAGGATAACGTCATCGATATCCATTTGATCACGGATTTGCTTAAGCCGGTACAAGGCAGGCTGCGCCTTCGCCTCATCGGTTTTGACGGCACCGTCTATCGCGAGGAAACGCATGAAGTGTCCGTGGCTGCCAATGCCGGGCAAAACGTGCTGACGTTGAATCAGGCCGAATGGCTGCAGGGACGCGATGCGTCTGCAACGCTGCTGCGTCTTGATCTGACGCAGGATGGACAGGAGGATATCGTGCAAGAGCATTATTTTGCCGCCTCGAAGGATATTGCGCTGCAACCGGCGAACCTTCGTGTGACCGAAGTGCAAGAAGCCGATGGCCACTATTTGGTGTTGGATAGCGACGTGCTGGCCAAACAGGTGTGGATCTCTTCCGAAAACGAAGGCGTCTTCACGGACAACTTCTTTGACGTCATCCCAGGCATTCCGGTGAAGGTGAAATTTGTGTCCAGAGCCGAATTGCAGGGCGCAGGCGGGAATACGGGGCCAGGCGCCGTTCAGATCCGTTCGATGGCCGATTTCATCAAACTGACGTCCCAGCCGGTCTAATTCAACGTTCATTCGTTCATCCCAAAAAGCGAGGGTACACACATCATGTGTGCACCCTCGCTTTATTTGCATCTCCATGGATCCGCTTATGGTCGGACCTCAATAATCTCCACACCGTAGGGAGGAAGCTCCAGCTTCGGCCCAAGGCGGGATGCATCCAATGCAGAAAGAGCTTCTGCACCCAAGTCGACGATGGCCGCTTCAGGGCTGAGATTGAGGATGAAACGGAACGTTCCGCCCGGCCCGGTGCGGGTCGTTATTTGTACGCCTTGAGGCAGGGACTGTACTTCTGATAATCCGTGTTCTTCAGCAATTGATCGAAGGAGTTGACTAAGGTAGGCCTGCTCCGGTTGCGTGGCCATGTAATAGACGTTCCCTTGTCCCCAGCGGTTCCGGGTTACGGCAGCGGTTTTCGCATAAAACTGGTCGGCGTACACGGCGATGGCTTCTGCCGTATCCAGCTCCAAAACGTCGGCCCATTGCGAGGCAGAATATCGCTCTCCTTGGTCTCCCAATATTGTAGCAGAGTCGCTGCCGAGTGGATCGTATTCGATGACCCGGACCCCCGCACAGGTCGACAGCAAGCCGGGAAGAGGAGACATGGTGCAGATGTTGCTGTTATTTTTGACGCCCGAACGATGGGTAAGCACAAGCGTGCCGCCCGCAGCGGCAAAGCTTTGCAGCCGTTCAGCGCTGTCTTGGTCCAGCAAATACAGGTGCGGGGCGATGACGACGCTGTACCCGTCCAGCGATTCGGCTTCGTGAATGACATCGGCTCCGATGCCGAGTTGAGTTAATGTGCGATGCCAGACTTTGATGTTCTCGTAGTAGTCCAGACCCTCCGCCTGCTTCTGAATGTGAAGCGCGTTCAGTTGGTCGTGCGAGTGCAGTATCGCTACTTGATGCTGCAGGGTTGATCCTTGCAAACGCTCGCCAAGCCGATTCACTTCAGCGCAGAGCTGCTGGAACTCCCGGAATCTGCGGCCGGGAACGTTGCTGTGGTCGATCAGCCCATGCCAAAACTGTTCTGCGCCCGCGACGGCGCTGCGCCAGCGAAAATGCACGACCGCATCGGCTCCGCGAGCAATGGCCTGCCAGGAATGGGCGCGCAGGAAGCCCGGCTGGGGCGCTCGCCACATCGGGAACCAGCATCCCGGCGGTCCGCTGAGCTGTTCCATGATCCAGAAATTGCGGCGTTTAATGCCTCTGGTGAGATCCAGGGACAGCGCGCCGCTGTAAGGAGATGTCTCCGTTTTGCCCGGCGAAGGGTTCGGATAATAATCGAAAGACGCGAAATCCAGCTCCCGACCGATGCTGTATTGGTCCGCTTTTTGCGGATACGTGTGAAAATTGTGCGTAACCGCATGACCTGGGCAGTTCCGACGGATCAGCGCGATTTGGATCTGCTGGAAGGCAGCGATCGAATCCGACTGGAAGCGGGTGTAATCGAGCAGCAGCGAAGGATTCTGGAACGGGGAGCCCCCGTACGGCGGCGTAACTTGCTCCCAATCGTTGTACTCTCCGCTCCACACGACCGTTCCCCAAGCCTCATTGAGCTGCTCCAATGTATCGTAACGGGAGCGAACCCAGTCCCGGAACGCGTCGGCGCAGGCGTCGCACTGGCAATCGGTGAAGCTGAATTCGTTGTCGGTCTGCCAGCCGATGACCGCGGGGTGTTGGCCGTAGCGCTCGGTCAGTTTTTGCACGATCCGGGCGCTGTAAGTTCTCATGCTGGGGCTGTTATAACAGCGGTGGCCCCTGACGCCTTCGTGATTGATCTGTCCGTTTGGGAGAACAGGCAGAATATCCGGGCACTTTTCGGTAAGCCAGCGAGGCGGGGTCATCGTTGGCGTGCCAATAACGACCTGCAGCCCGTGGCAGTGAAGTGTATTTAGTGCTTCGTCTAACCAAGTCCAATCGAACTTTCCGTCCGAAGGTTCCATCCGGCTCCAGGCGAATTCACCGACGCGCACGATGCGAACTCCGCTTTCGGCCATCAGCCTGGCATCCTGTTCCCACATGGCAGGCGGCCAATGCTCGGGATAATAATCAACGCCCATCTGTACGGGACGGTTCAATGTCATGTCGGTCAGCTCTCCTTTGCAGGCAAAAATGTAGGGAAATCGTTCTTGCGCCTCACCGCTATAGAAGCGGAATCGCGCATCTTCCTCATTGTATATTGCTTGGGACCAGGGAGATATAACAATATGTTGCGATAAGTTAGCATGATGTTGTTCTACGAAGAAAGTCGCCAAATGATCAAGTTCATTTCCCGAGCGGGGAAACAGGTCTTTGTGACCCGGCATCCCTGCTTTTGGATGAAGCGTAAACCCCGTGCCGCAATACTGCAAGAAATCAACATTTCATTACTTGTTTTCAAAATTATTTCTTACTGAACGAACTACAATAACTATATAGATTGAACCGAAAATTTACACGATAACGAAGAGGGCAGAAAGAATCTGGAGAAGCGAAGCGGTCGCTTAAAAGCTTTCTGAAAGAAAGCTGCTTCGGAAGCATAGGCTGATCACCGGATTTTTCCTTTGAAAAAGGGAATTCGAAAAAATCCGGGGATAACAGCGATCGAAAGATGGTTCTGACCGCGTAGTGTCTCTGTGTAAAAATCATTGGTTCAACCTATATAGTTAAAGTTATCGTCTACAGAAAGAAGGAATGCAAATGTTGAATGTTGAAGACCAGTCATGGCTGGAGCGTTTAATCGCCAAGTTTGATCATAAATTGGCCTGGGTAAGCGAAAAATCAAGGGATAAAATCCCTTATACGACCATTGGCGGGACACATGACGATCGTTCTGTACATAACCCCTCAGGGACAGTCACCGATGGAATCAATTGGTGGACCAACGGTTTTTGGGGCGGCATGATGTGGCTGATGTACCATGCTACGGGACAGGAAAAATATAAAGATATTGCTTCGGTGTCAGAGGAAAAACTGGACAAATGCTTTGATGATTTTTATGGACTGCACCATGACGTTGGTTTTATGTGGCAGCTCACGAGCGTAGCCAACTACAAACTTACGAATAATCCAGATTCCCGCAAGAGGGCCCTGCATGCAGCAACCCTTTTGGCAGGGAGATTCAATCCCGTCGGAGGTTTCCTCCGAGCCTGGAACGATATCGAAGGGGAGGATACAAGGGGATGGGCAATCATTGACTGTATGCTCAACATCCCGCTGCTGTATTGGGCGGCAGAAGAAACGGGAGACCCTAGATTCAAACACATTGCGAATATGCATGCGGATACAGCCATAACGGCGTTTGTTCGATCAGACGGGTCTGTGAACCACATTGTAGAGTTCGATCCCTTCAAAGGCGGGATCATCAGAACGCATGGCGGTCAAGGTTATCAAGCAGGCTCTTCGTGGACAAGAGGCCAGTCGTGGGCGCTATATGGATTCATGATGAGTTATCATCATACGGGGAACATCGAATACCTGAATGCGGCCAAGCGGATCGCACATTACTTTATATCCAACATTCCTGAGAACGGGGTGATATCTGTGGATTTCAGGCAGCCGTCAGAACCACGGCTGGAGGACGATACAGCTGCAGCCATTGCGGCTTGCGGTCTGATTGAAATGGCCAAGACGGTTGAAATGCACGACAAGAACATTTATCTCAGAGCAGCATTAAAGCTGTTAAAGGCATTGGAGTCACGAAGCAATTGGACGAACCAATCGGATGCCATCATTCAAAACGGTTCAGCAGCATATCATGCGAATGTTCACCATCAACCCATGATTTACGGGGATTTCTTTTTTTTGGAGGCTGCGCTCAAGCTCAAAGGAAAAGATCTTTATCTTTGGTAAATGACGCAACGCAGCAGGTAAGGTCAACTTGAACATTGGAATGATGCCAGGCTCGAATGAACTCGGATAGGGGGCAGTGATATGAAACGCATGTTTGAGGCTGTCATTTTCGGAGGTTCCAAGCTGTTTTGGGACTACCGGCTTACGAATACGACTCATTACAAAGGCTACTATCATTGGCACCAGTGCTGCGAAGTATTATACGTTCATGATGGAACGGGGCACGTCGTGGTCAACGGTAAAACATACCCGATCCGCCGCGGGATGCTGTTCTTTTTCCGGCCGTATCAGCTGCACCATGTATATGCCAGCGTGAATTCGGATAACCCCTACGTCCGAACCATTTTTCACTTTGACATGCAGCTGGTTAACGATATGCTGCAGTCCTTGCCTAAACGCAAAGCGCTGTTTACCTCTTTATGCAACGGCAACTCCATCGTTCAAGCGTTTGACCTGTTATCTTTCGAGTCCGTTGTCGAACGTAATTTGCAAGACTATCATCATTCAAGGCAGGAAGGCAGGGGGGAAGATACGGAAGAGATCGCTATGATGATTCTGCGGCTTCTGGACATTCTCATTCGTGATCATCATTCGGGGATGAGCGGACCGATCCCGGCGGAGGATCGCAAATCAAACGGCTACGCGCAAAAGGTAATGAGTTGGATCGATGAACACTATCAGGAATCCTTTCGTTTGGATGACCTTTCCGAAGTCATGCATTTATCCAAATTTTATTTGTCCAAACTTTTTCATGAACAAACAGGCAGCACCCTTAAGGAATATGTTACGGCCAAACGGATGAGGCATGCATGCCGATTGCTGGAGACTTCGGCAAAGTCGGTCGAATGGATCGGATCAGAGGTAGGCTTCGCAAACCCGTCATACTTTGTCCAAGTGTTCAAGCAAGAAGTGGGTACAACCCCGCTTAAATACCGAACAAGGTTCTTGCAGTTCGATGACGTACAAGAAGATGGCAAACCGGCGGGAGCGGGTTTTTCATACAACGAAAAGTGAGAAGCACCACAATAAATAAACATTTTGTTGCATTCTTTCACCATTATTGAAAACGGATAACAGATAAAATGAAAATATACATCGTTAGATGAGGGTGAAGACACCGCACTAATCAAGGGGAAGACCATACCGATCGGGGATTCGTCTCCTAGAATCGCTGGAAGGAAGTGCAGCATGTTGAATAATCCGAACATGATCCGAGGAAATGAAAACGGTACCAACGTTGTGCTGAAAAGGCCGAACAAATGGAGGGAGACTTTAAAAGAATATAAAAAAAGCAAACACTTGTTTATTATGCTTTTTCCCGCATTGATCTGGTTTGCGATTTTCCACTATGGCCCTCTGTACGGGATTCAACTGGCTTTTAAAGATTTCAGTCCCGTAAAAGGAATCTGGGGAAGTGAATGGGTGGGATTGGACCATTTCCGGTTTTTGTTTTTTCAGTCGCCAGACTTCGCGAGGATTTTTACAAATACGTTGTTGATCAGTCTTTACAACCTTATTTTCGGTTTTCCGGCTCCAATCATTTTGGCACTCCTGTTAAATGAGTTGCGTTCCAACCTGTTCAAGCGGTTCGCGCAGTCTATTTCCTATATTCCGCATTTTTTCTCTTGGGTCATTCTCTCGGGAATCATTATCGTCATGTTATCGCCGTCCGAGGGACCTGTGAATTTTATATTGCAGATGTTTGGCATGGAACCGATCTACTTCTTGGCAGACCCCAATTATTTCCGGCCGGCTCTGGTTGCAACGGGGATATGGAAAGAGATCGGCTGGGGGACGATTATTTATTTGGCAGCGCTCTCAGGAGTCGACCCTACTTTATACGAAGCAGCCGTCATTGATGGCGCAGGGAGGTGGAAAAGAATTTTTCACATTACGCTTCCGTCGATTCTGCCCGTTGTTTCCATCATGTTTATCTTATCGCTCGGCGGGATCCTTAATGCGGGGTTTGACCAGATTTTCAATTTATACAGTCCGGCTGTTTATGAGGTTGCCGACGTCATTGATACGTATGTCTACCGTGCCGGTATCGTACAAGGACAGTTTGGATTGACGACGGCGGTCGGATTATTCAAAAACGTCATAGGCATTGCGCTGGTGCTCGGCACAAACTATGCGATGAAGAAAATGGGGCAGGAAGGCGTCCTCTAACAAGGGAGAAAGGAGGTTTTTCGAATATGAGACTTACGATGGGAGAACGTATTTTTCAATGCATCCTGATCACGATCATATCGCTGCTGTGCCTGATCACGATTTATCCTTTTTTGCATATTGCTTCCTTATCCCTTAGCAGTCCAAGCGAAGCGAGCCGGTTCGGTTTTCATTTTTACCCTCGGGAGATTGATTTCTTCGCGTGGAGTCAAGTGTTAAGCCAAAGCAAAATTTGGACCGGATTCGGCAACTCGGTGTTTAGGACAGTCGTGGGAACGACGTTGTCGCTGATTGCCATGTCTATGTGCGCGTATCCTTTATCACGCAAATATTTGCCCCACCGCAGTTTCTATACCATGTTTATTCTGTTTACGATGTTCTTCGGAGGGGGGATCATTCCTACCTACTTATTGATGAAGTGGCTGCATTTGCTTGACAGCCGGTGGATCTACATTCTGCCTGGACTTATCCCCGTCTTCTCCATGCTTGTACTTCGTAATTTCTTTATGTCCATCCCAACGGAATTGGAAGAATCGGCGAAAATTGACGGTGCCCATGATATCAGTATTTTGTACCGGATAATCCTTCCTCTATCGAAGCCGGTGCTCGCTACTTTGGCGCTCTGGTCCGCTGTAGGACACTGGAATGCCTGGTTCGATGCCGTGCTCTACGTATCGGATCCGGAGAAACAAGTTTTGCAATTCTTTTTAAGAGAGATTGTTATAACCAATACGGACGCTGAAACTTTCGGACGGTCGGCGGTGGGGAACTTCCAATATACGTCCTCTATCAAAGCGGCTACCATCATGTTTGCTGCTCTTCCGATTTTGATCGTTTATCCGTTTCTGCAAAAGTATTTTGTGAAGGGAACGATGATTGGTTCATTAAAAGGATGACGGTGATGACCCGGGCAGGTGTCCGCCGCTCTTGTTTGTACAGCAAGTGGATGATATAGAGGAGGGTCTGAATATGAAAGTATGGATGAGATTCGGCATGGCGGCAGTATTGTCCGTTTCCTTGGCAGGGGCAGGCTGCAGCTCAAGCGGCGACGAAAGCAAGGATGCAGAAAATCAGGGGAAAGATGACCCCATTGTCATCATGACCAATGCTTCGACTTGGGATATACCTACGGAAGATGGGAACCCAACGCAAAAGTATCTGGAGGAGCGGTTTAACGTCAAATTCGTCAATATGAGAGGCAATGATGAGAACTTCAAAATCAAGGTCGCATCGGGCGAAATCCCGGATATATTCCCGCATAACATCAGTGAAGCGGATATGACGAATTGGGCCAGACAAGGTGTCATTGCAAGCATTTCTGTGGATGAAATCAAACAATATATGCCTACCTATGTCAAGGAAGTGGAAGAAATTGACCCGAATGCCTGGGATGTCGGAATGATCGATGGAAAAAATTACGGCGTTCCGCGCATCTGGCTAAACGGATCATACGGCTTTATCCCTACCTATAACGGCAAGTGGTTGAAAGCGATCGGTTATAATGAACCGCCAAAAACATTGGAAGAATTGGAAGATGTATTTACCAAATTTCGCAATAACGACCCGGATGGCAACGGCAAAATGGATACTTACGGTATGAGCGGACGCGGAAAGGACGTAAGGGCACAAATGTTCAACTCCATATACGCGGCATATGGCGTAAACCCGTACCAGTTTGTGTTGACGGATGAGGGGAAAGTGACTTGGGGCGGCATTACGGATGAGGCCAAGGAAGCTACAAAACTGCTGAGAAAATGGTATGCAGCAGGGCTCATCGATCCGGAGTTTATGACGGATAACGGGGAGCTGATCGGTCAAAAGTGGGGCAGTCATAAAATCGGATACATGGACAACATGATGTACCATCATCTCTTTGGCGCCCAAGAAAGCGATAAAACGAATGGAACTTTTCCGGTCTATGGCAAAGGTCTCATCGGTCCGGCCGGCGAATCACTCGTGATGTCCAATGGTGCTTTGCAGGTCCCGTTAATTTTCGGCAAACAAGTCGAGGAGGACGACGAAAAGCGTATTCGAATCCTTCAAATGCTTGAAGAATTGACCTCGGTCGATGAAGTGTATCTACGTACCGTCTTTGGTGAAGAAGGGGTATCTTATGACTTGGTCGATGGTGCCGTTGTTATGAAAGAACCGTATGCAAGTTCTGCCGATGACGCGCGTCTGATGGGGTACGGCGGTTATTACAATCCATTGGTGGAACGCGATGTAAGTATGTGGAAGTACCACTTCTCGAAAGAAAAAATGGAGTTCAGGGAAAAGGTTAACGAGGGAATGAAGACAATCTCGGATGTTCTCGGACCAACCTCCCTGGAGAGTAAGGGCATGTATTGGGCGACGCTGATCACTTTACAGGATGAGTTCTATACAAAGGCCATTATCGAAAATAATGATCTCGATGCCGCATTCCAGAACTTCAAAGATCAGTGGCTCAAGAGCGGTGGCCAACAAGTATTAGATGAAGCGATGAAAGTGTATGAAGCCCGTCAACAACACAAATAAACGACGAATAATACACCGTAGTCAGGGAACCGCATTTACCTTTTCTGAAGGCAGTTCAAATCTGGTGGAACCCTGTCTTTCGGTGTATTCGATTCTATGGGAGGAGAGGTTCGATTGTCGGCACATACCGTAAAAACATACCCTGCACCCGAGGGTGCAGTGGGCAATTCGGATTATTCCGTAAGGCTGCGGACGGCAGATGGCGAATGGCAGTCCTTATTCAGCTATAACGTTAAGGTGGATATGCATGATGTTCGTAATGCATCCATGGTTATGTTCGATTGTTCGGGCGAAGTTGAAATGGAGGTGCATTACCATGTTGGACGGGTCCGGAATGCCGTTGTTCGTCCGCTTTCCTACGGCATAAAGTGCGATATCAAAGAGCAAGTGATTACGTTTAAAATCGATCAGCCAAGGTTGTTGTCTTTAGAAGTGAACGGGGGAAAATTTAATAATCTCCATATATTTGCAAATCCGTTAAGCGATGACCCGGTCCCTGTAGAATCGGAAGGCGAAGAGACTATGGTGTTAAAGCCCGGGATGCATCAGGTTAGAGAGCTTAACAAAGCCTTGAAAAATATGTCCAGCCCCCGCATTATATTTGGCCCCGGAATACATCGTCTGGACGAATCCCGTCTGGAAATCCCTTCGCATACGACGGTTTGCGTTGCAGGCGGGGCAGTCATTTACGGCGGATTGATCTGCAATCATGTACAGGATGTAACCATTAAAGGCCGAGGGATATTATATATGTCCGACTTTGAAAAAACGACTTATTACAGAGGCGTCGAAGTTAAATACTCAAGCCGCATCCATATTGAAGGAATTACGGTGATTGATCCGCCTCACTATACGGTTCTCCTTGGTCAGTCGGACAACATCCGAATCCGAAACCTGAAGACCTTCAGTACGCGCGGCTGGTGTGACGGTATAGATATGATGGCATGCCAAAATGTCCTCATCGAAGGCGGGTTTTTACGTACATCGGATGATTGCATTGCGGTATATGCCTCCCGGGGAGAATTTCAGGGAAATACCCAGGATGTCACCGTGAAGGGTTCAACCTTATGGGCTGACGTTGCTCATCCGATCAATATCGGCACACACGGCAATTATGACAGTGAAGGCGATCATATAGAGAACCTTCATTTTGCGGATATCGATATTTTGGAGCATCATGAGCCGCAGCCGGACTATTGGGGATGCCTGGCCATCAATGCAGGCGACAACAACACGGTTCGGAACGTAACCTATGAAGATATCCGGATTGAGGATTTTGAACTGGGCGAATTGTTTAATCTTCGCGTGTTGAAAAACGAAAAATATAATCCGGCTCCGGGCAAACGAATTGAGAACATTCACTTTAAAAATATTCATTACAGCGGGACCTGCAACAATCCCTCGCATATCGAAGGCTACGATGAGAGCAGAACGGTAAGCTATATTACGTTCGAAAACGTGACGGTAAATGGCGAAAAATTTGCATTGAATCATGACTATGTCGTGCTCGGAAATCATGTGCATGGCGTGAAGCTAATCAACCATTAATTTTGAGAGAGAGGATTGAGGGGTTGTCATTAATCTAAGGAGATGATGCATGATGAGAAAATTTTGGTTCATGGTCTTGATTTTCAGCTTTATAGGAAGCATGTTTTGTTTCGGAATGAAAGATAACATCGCTGCTGCCGAACCGGATTTTGTGCATCCCGGACTTTTGCATACTGAGGAAGATTTGGTTCGTATCAAGCAAATGGTGGCGGCCGGGGAACAACCCTACTTGGACGGATGGAACCAGTTAGTGAACAGCCCGCTTTCTGCGGCAGGTTGGACTCCCCGGGCCACGGCCACGATCATTCGAGGCGGCACGGGCGATAATGTGAGTTTGCTCTACAATGATGCAGCCCGTGCTTACCAGAATGCACTGCGCTGGAAAATCACCGGAGACACGGCACACGGAGATACGGCACGGGACATTTTGAATGCATGGTCATCCACGCTTACAACGGTTACGGGCAATGCCGATCGCTATTTAGCTGCGGGTTTACAAGGATATCAACTGGCTAATGCGGCTGAGCTTATGCGAGATTACCCTGGATTTGATGTACAAGGAATGCAGGCTATGCTGCTTAACGTGTTCTATAAACCTCTTAACGAGCGTTTCCTGATCGGTAATGAATTTGGCCGGGACCACAACGACGCCTACATTCAAAACTACTGGGCAAACTGGGATTTGAGCAATATGGCAGCAACCATTGCCATCGGAGTGTTCTGTGATCGCCAAGATATCTATGAGATCGGGATAGAATATTTCAAGCATGGAGCTGGAAATGGCTCGATTTACAATGCGATCCCGTTTCTGCATCCGGATGGGCTCGCCCAATGGCAGGAGTCCGGACGTGATCAGGCACATACCCAGCTCGGCATCGGCTTAATGGCCACGATCAATGAAATGGCATGGAATCAGGGCGATGACTTATATGGATGGGCGGACAACCGCTTTATGAAAGCTGCCGAATATGTGGCAAAGTACAATAATGGAGATGATGATGTTCCCTTTGCATCCTATGAATGGGGTTCCGGAACCAATGGTGCCGTTCAAACCCACACGGTCATATCCGGTGCCGGACGCAATGAATTTCGCCCGATCTGGGAAATGATCTACAATCATTATGCGAATCGAAAAGGCATGAACGTTCCAAACATTGCGGCCCGCGCTGCTTTGATGAGAACGGAAGGTGGCCCAAACCCGCAGTATCCTTCGACATTCGATCACCTTGGATTCGGAACATTGCTATACACGCGTCCGGCAGGCAGCGGAGGATCGGCAGTGCTCCCCTCTGAAAATATTCCCGATGGCACTTACCGATTCACAGTACGACTTGATGGCAAATCGATGGAAGCCAGTGGCAATCTTGTGCGGAAGTCGACATATACGGGGGGGACGCATCAGCAATGGGCCGTAACCCACATCGACGGAGGCCAGTACAGCATCAAAAATGGTGAGAGCGGTCTTTATTTAGGGATAGCAAATGACTCCCTTGCTCGTGGCGCCCAATTTGAGTTATCCGCGAGTACGGGAGGAAATAGTCAGAAATTTGCGTTCATCCCCGTCGGTGACGGCTATTACCGGATTACGCCTATACACACGAACCTATCGGTCGACGTTCTGAACGCATCCTCTGAAGAATCAGTACCACTCATCCAGTGGCGATACTTGCTTGGAAAGCATCAGCAATGGAAGCTTGAATCTGTACATTGATTCATCCGATATATAGCAAGGGGATTTCTGCAAGTAGAGATCTCCTTTTTCGTGTAGCAATCACAGCAATGACTTTATAGTTTCAGGCATATTTTGGACGTTACTATGAGGAGGTTGGGGATGAAAAAGCAAAGAAATCGAATATGGAGAGCGCCAACGACGGCCATTGGCATGTTTCTGCTTTTGATTATGATTGCATCCTATCTGCCCATGGGGGGTGACACCGCTTTTGCGAATGAAATACCGGCCGGGACAGAGAAGGTAATCATTACAGAGGTCGTTTCCGATGAGGGATTTACGCATCCCGGCATAGGATTAACGAAGGGAATACTGGAAAATATGCGTGAGCAGGTCGTTGCCAAAAAGGATCCGTGGTATACCTACTACGTTTGGATGTCCCAATCCGGATATGCTTCCAAGGCATTTGCATCCAATATTTACGCAGGTTCCAATCCGGATGGCACGGATCGCCCTAAAACACGTGCTGTGAACAGTAAAGGAGCATTCGTCGCAGACGGTTTGAGAGCGTACACCCAAGCCATTATGTATTATATTACCGGGGACGAAGCCTATCGGGCCAATGCGATGCGAATCATACGTTTATGGGAGCAGATGGATCCCGATCAATATACCTATTTTACGGATTCCCATATTCATATGGGCATACCTCTCCACCGGATGGCTGCTGCAGCAGAGCTTTTGCGCTGCTCGGGTGCAGAGAATGAAGACCCGAAATGGGCGTGGACGGAAGAGGATACGGCCCGGTTCACTACGAATCTGATTATTCCAATGACGGAAACCTTTTTGCACTTTAATGACAAGTTCATGAATCAGCATCTTTACCCATTATTAGGTGCCATGTCCGGTTATATATTCACGGATAACTTCGACAGATATGAGGAGGGCGTGGAATGGTTTACCGTGAACAGAACCGCAATAGACCAGGGACAAAACGGTTCAATCAAGCAGCTGTTCCGATGGGTGACTGAGGATATTACGACAGGGGAAGCGGTAACCCCTCCAAGAGTCCAACACGTGGAAATGGGACGGGATCAGGCGCATGGCGCCGGCGATCTTACCAACGTGGAGATTCTGGGACGATTGTTGGAGGCTCAGCGAACAAAAGTTGATCCCGTTGAAGGGACGCTGTCGACGGCGCAAGACGCAGTCAGTGTTTACGAGTTTTTGGACCATCGTATATTGAAAGCGGCCGATTATTTCGCACAATTCATGATAGGCTATGATCCGCCTTGGACACCGGTCGCAGCCCATACGGATATCGAAGGGAATCCGACGATTATTTATAAAAATATATCGGGGGCATACCGAGGCCGCATTGGCGGCAACGTTTATGGTCAGTATTACTATTATAAGTATCAGCTGGGATTGGACATGGAGCAGGCTGCGCCCTACTATACCGACATGTTTAACAAACGTCATCCGTTCTGGTGGGAGTCGCCGGATGGAGGAGCCGATTATTGGATGTTTATTCCTAAAGAGGCCGAAGGCGAAGGAACCGCGACTCTTCCGAAGGTATCTCCTGATCCGAGCTTGAATGAAATCGAGCTGCGAACGACTTCGCTGGATCATTATTCAGAGCTTGGTCAAGAAGGCGACACTTCCTATCTAAGGATCACCGCAACAGAACATGGCAGCAGAGCTGCGGTCGTTGCTTCCGGCACGGGAGAAAAAACAGTCGGGATCAAAGTGCGGACCGACGGTACAGCGAAATTGGAGATCAATGGATGGACGGAAAACGCAGTGGTGCTGCCTGATACAAAAGGCCAGTGGAAATACGTGACGTTTACGATGGATGCATTTCAGGGTCTGGGTGATCTGATCTATATCAAAGTTACGGGTTCCGGAACCCAAGTAGATATTGACCATTTTCATTTGAAAGCAGCGGAACGACTAACACCGCCCGTTTTCGATACAGGGAACCCTGCATTGAATCTATATGCGTATACCGGATCCGAAGCTTCATTGCACTATGACTTTTCGGCCACTGATTCAGGACCGGGTGAAGTGTTGTCTTATCAGCTTGATCACAAGCCGGAAGGCGCGGTATTTGATGAGAGTACTGGAGCTTTTAGCTGGCAGCCTGATCAGGCCGGAACCTATTCCTTTGTTGTGAGCGCGACGGACGGAACTACGGTAACCGCTAAATCTGTAATCGTTACAGTAACTTACGACCGTCGATCTGCGATAGAAGCCGTCATTGCGCCATATGATCAGGAAAAGTCCTACATTTCATCGTCTTTGAGAGCGTATAGGACAGTGTATGAAGATGTAATGAATGCCTTAGATACTGCCTCGGATGAACAATTCTATCAAAAACTAGTGGAGCTGAACGCGGCAGTTGAAAGTCTGGAAGAATTAACCCCTCTCATGCAGGATGGCAGCATCAATTACGTCGATATGGTTGTTGCCTCTACCTTCGGAAACCAAATCATCAATCTGGTGGATGGTGCCTCCGACAGCTTTGCGGGATATTATTTGGCGGATAATCTGAGTTACACGATGGATTTCGGAAGTGAGTTCAACATCTCGCTGGATAAAATAGCTATGCAAGTCAGAGCGAGTTTTCCCGAAAGAATCGGCGGTGTGGCCGTGTTCGGCTCTAATGATATGACGACGTGGACCCGGTTAACGCCGGAACTTACCGTAGTCACAGAGGATATGCAAGAACTGGAAGTCGGCGAAGAGCATAAAAACGCATCGTTCCGCTTCTTGAAATTACACATGATCGATCCGTCAAGCACGATGTTTGAAATGGCCGAGCTCAGGCTGTTCGGAGAGCGGAAAGAGACGAATAACAACTGATTTTTGTCTCCATTCGTTCTGCCGATAGTGAGAATGGACGGGTGCGAGGAGTTCATCCAAGGGCATGGGGCCAGTATCCTGTATTTTACAAATGGATCAAAAGGAGCTGTGAGAGATGGGCAAGATCAGGGAGTTCAATGGTTTTCAATATCGAATAGACCAAGAATACTTGCATGTATTTTTTGAACCCACAGTTCATAAAAAAGGGTATATTAGTTCTTTCAGGTTGCTGCCTCGTCCTTTTACCAGTTTTGAAGAGTTTATAATAAATGGCAAAACATACGAATGTAATGACATTCAAACATTTGAGTGTTTTGATCCAGAGAATTCAGAGCATTTAGAACGTACAGGCATAGGCTTAAGCTGGCCCAATAGTGGATTGAAAAAATTTTATGAACTGGTAAATGTCATTGAAAATAGGTAAAAGAAAAGGCATTCTGCGATCGCAGAATGCCTTTTGGTAGTTAAAATACAGTGAAGGTGATGTCACAGTCGGGCATTACCCATGATATTGTTCCGTTAGTATCAACACACCATCCTGTTATTACTGGAGACTTAGTTCGGGATTTACTGATCAAAACATTTCCCCGTCATCCCAATCTTTCGACTGAGGATGACTGATCTTGGGAAGGAGGAAAATCTTGGGCTGAAACCGGGACAACTAAGGATACTGAAATCAGACATGATAAAAATAGAGACGACATTTGTGAAGTGGTTCTGCATACCTCATTCCTTGCGCGTCCTTTCTTGTTCTTTTTTTCACATTACATTCAGGAAGGGGGGGATTGTTATCGCTGCAGGAAAGGGGGTATGCTGTACTTTTTGCCGTTTCACATGGCAAATTACACACTTTTCTACGGGGAGCGCTTTCACCTATTATTACGTTAGAACCAGCTGGGGTGGCTTGACCGATACTAGTATCAAAATGAGGGATTTCAAATGAGGCAACACAAACTGATGATGCTGCTCCATGACAGCACGACGCCTGTGCACATGAACGAATTGATCGCGGCGCTCGGCGTGTCCGAACGGACCGTCCGCCAGTCGATTCGCCAGCTTGGCCAGGCAGGCGAGCGGCACGGCTACTGCATTCGCATGATTCGCAATCAGGGTTACGCGCTCGAGGTGACCGACCCTGAACGATTCCGATCATACATGGCAAACGAAACGGCAGAGGAACACCGCATCGATCTGAACGACAGGTCGGCGAGACAGCAGCAAGTGTTATTCTGTCTGCTGCAGAGCCAGGATTACGTCCCGATGGATCGGCTTGCCGACGAAATGGGCATCAGTCGATCAACGCTGCTCGCGGATTTGAAGGAAGTGGAGGAACGCTTGGCCGTCTTCCGATTAAACCTGACCCGCCGAGCGCACTACGGCATTCGGGTGGAGGGAAACGAAGAGAATTTCCGCAAAGCGTTTTCTCACTACGTACTGCAATCCGACCAGCCTGTCGAGCAGAGCAGGGAGTTTTACGACTTTAGCCGCAAGCTGGACAAGGATCGACTGAAAAACCATTTGCTGCACGTGCTGAAAACGAAAGCACTGAAAATATCCGATGTGTTTCTGAACAATCTGGTGACACATCTGCTGATTCTGTTATATCGCATATCCAAGCATAATCACATCGTGCCGGGACAGACGTCGCTTCCACAGCCGGAGGCTCTGTACCGTGACATTGCGGAGGAGCTTGCGGCGTGGATCGACGAGCATTTGAACATGAAGCTGCCCGAGGACGAAATCAACTATTTGGCGCTGCATATTTCGGGCAAAACGATCGTGGAGCATGTGTCCGAACAGTCGAAGCTGCAGCTGCGCAGAGGTATCCTCGAAATATTATCGCAGCTGGATCAGGAGTTTCTCACTGGTTTCAGCCGGGATGACGATCTGCAAAATGCGCTGCTGCTGCATATGTTCCCATTGCTGAACCGTCTCTATTACAATCTGCAGCTCAGCAATCCGCTGGTCGAGGACGTGTACAGCCAATATGCCAACGTATTTCTCATTTCGTTCCGATTTGCCGAGTTCATCGAGGCCAGGTACGGCTTTAAAATGTCGCGTGACGAAGCCGGTTATGTCGCCCTTCACTTCGCTACGCATTTGGAACGGATGAAGCAGTCGCGTTTGGAGCAGCTGAAACGAATCGTCGTCATATGCTCGTCCGGCGCGGGCAGCGCGCATTTGATCCGGCTCAGGCTGGAGGCACTGTTTCCAAAAGCGTCGGTGGTCACGGCCTCCGTCAACGAAATTGCGGATATCATGAAGCAGCCGGTGGATCTGATTTTAACGACGGTCCCGCTTGAACAGGAATTTCGGGATATGGCGGACAAACCGGTCATCCACATTAAAAATTGGCTGGACGATCAAGAAATTCAGCGCATTCGCGAAATGGTTTCCCTGCAGATGGCCACGGTGCAGACCTCGTATAAGCTGCTGGATTTCAAGGAGCTGTTCCGCAAGGAGCTGTTCCATGTAACGGAAGGCGGCGATTATATGCAATTGCTGCAAAACCGCTGTGAGGAGATCGTATCCAAAGGATATGCAGCGGACGATTTCCCCGAACAAGTGCTGACGCGGGAGAGCAAATTTACGACCATTTACAAAAACGGCGTCGCCGGTCCCCATCCGATGCGTATGGGTGCGATCAAGGATTGCATCAACGTCACCGTGCTCAAACGGCCGATCCTGTATGAGGGCAAGCCGGTTCAGCTTATTTTCCTGATCAACTTGCGGCCAGGGCAGCTCTTTTTGCACAAGGAAATCAGCAAACTGCTACTAATCTTCATGGAAAAAGAAGAAAGCCGCAGCCGCATTTTGCAGGCGGGCACGTACGAACAATTTATCAAAGAAATAGAGAGTCTTATATAGGAGTGGAGAGAACCCATGGATTACGAACAAACCGTCATGCAAATCATCGCCAATAGCGGCGAGGCAAGAAGCTACAGCCTGAAAGCGATTCGCGTTGCGAGAGAAGGCAAGCTGGAAGAAGCCGAGGCGCTCATTAAAGAGGCGAAAGGCAGCCTGACCAAAGCCCACAAAGTGCAGACAGGCTTGATTCAAGCCGAAGGACGCGGGGAACGCACCGAAATTACGCTGCTGATGATTCACGCCCAGGACCATTTGATGAATGCGCTGACGGTCCGCGAAGTGGCCGCCGAATTAATCGAAGAGATCAAAGCCCGCAAGGAGCTCGAACAATTGGTGAAAGGATTGGTGAAATAAAATGAAAAAGATTTTGCTTGCATGTGCCGGAGGATTCTCGACAAGTATGCTGGTGGAACGTATGAAGGAATCCGCGCGCGGACGCGGAATCGAAGTGGTCATCGATGCAGTGGCGGAGAGCGATATCGCCAGCCAGACGCCGTTTGACATCATTATGCTCGGACCACAGATGGGACACGCCGAAGATGAGTTGGCGGCAGCATATCCGGGTATTCCCGTAACGACGATCGACATGATGGATTATGGCATGATGAACGGCGACAAAGTGCTGGATACGGCCATCGAGATGATGAACAAGGAGGCTTAATGCATGGCTGGCGGTGCAGAATGGAGAACGCGAATACAGAAAGTGAGCACCAAGATTCAAAAGAATACCTATATTAGCGCCATTTCCAATGGTCTGATGGCCTTGATGCCGATTCTCATTCTGGGAGCGATCTTCTCCCTGATCAATGCGCTTCGCATCGAGCCTTACCAGAACTTTCTCGTCGAAACAGGACTGAAGGATTACACTTCGGTTCCGGCTTCGGTCACGACCGACCTGATTGCGCTGTATGCGGTGTTTTCCATTGCGTACAACTTTGCGACACAGCATAAACAGCAAGGGTTTTCCGCGGGGATTTTGGCCCTGATGAGCTTTCTGCTCGTCACGCCGAAAGGCCTGCTGGAAGATGGGGTAACCAAAGCGTTCGGATACTCGTGGTTGGGTGCCAAAGGTTTGTTTGTAGCCATCATCATTGCGTTGATCGTGGGTAAAATTTATACCTTTGTATTGGAGAAAAAGCTTTACATCAAGATGCCGAAGGGCGTGCCGCCAACGGTTGAGAAGTCGTTCGCCGCGCTGACGCCCGGTTTCCTGATTGCCATTTTGATGCTTGTTTTGACAGCGATCTTTGCGGCCACGAAATACGGCAACATGCATGAATTTGTCTTTTCGATCATTCAGGTTCCACTCACGAATCTTGGCGGTTCCTGGTGGGCGATGCTGGTCTGCGTGTTTGTCATTCACCTGTTATGGTTCTTCGGCGTTCACGGCACACTCGTCGTCTATTCGGTTGTGGGACCGATCTGGGTGGCCCTCGGTTTGGAAAACCTGGAAGCATACCAAAACGGCTTGGACGGGGTCAACATCGTAGGTTCGCCATTCTTCCCGGTTTACGTTCTCGTGGGCGGGGCCGGAGCGACGCTCGGTTTGATCATCGCGATGCTGTTTGCCAAGTCGGCACGTTATAAAACGCTCGGGCGTTTGGCTATCGTACCGAGTTTTATCGGTGTCAATGAGCCGGTGATCTTCGGCTTGCCGCTGGTCCTGAACGTGCGGCTGATGATTCCGTTCATCCTGACCCCGCTGATCACGAGCGGATTGGCCATTCTACTGACGGCCATCGGTGTGCTGCCGGTACTGAACGGGGTGCAGGTGCCGCTGGGCATACCGATCCTGTTCAATGGCTGGATGACGGGCGGCTGGCGGGTCAGCGTGTTCCAAGTGGTGCTGATCGCAATCAGCTTTGCGATGTACTACCCGTTCTTCAAAAAGGCCGATGCCGAGGCATTGCAGCAAGAGCAAGCCGCAGCCGAGGCAGCGGAAGCATCCAAAGCCTAATCGATGGAACGGTTGGCACATGCCTCAAGGCCGTAGGTCAACGTTTTACGAATACGAAACGAAAGGAGCCGGAATGCCGGAGCCCTGGGGGCTCATGGGTTTCGGCTTCTTTAGCAGAGAGGGGAACATCAGATGAAAACCGTTTTTCCAGAGCATTTTTTGTGGGGAGGGGCCGCTGCGGCCAACCAGGTGGAAGGAGCCTATCGTGAAGGAGGCAAGGGGTTGTCGACGGCAGATGTCGTGAAATACTGCTCGCCCGAAGAGCGGGGCACGTTGGACGAGCTGTTATCCATGACCCGCGGACAATTGGAGGCGGCGATCCAGGATGAGCAAGGCAATTATCCGAAGCGCCGGGGAATCGATTTTTACCATCGTTACAAGGAGGATATCGCCCTGTTCGCCGAGATGGGCTTCAAGATGTTCCGGTTGTCCATTTCCTGGCCGCGCATTTTTCCGCAGGGCGACGAGCTTGAGCCGAACGAGGCAGGCTTGCGTTTCTATGACGACGTGTTCGACGAGCTCTTGAAGCATGGCATCGAACCGCTGGTTACCATTTCGCATTATGAAATGCCCGTGCATCTGGTGCAGAAGTATAACGGCTGGGAGTCGCGCGAACTGATCGAATTTTTCGTCCGTTATGCCGAAACGCTGTTCGAACGTTACAAAAACAAAGTGCGGTACTGGCTTACCTTTAACGAGATCAACTGTACGCTGAAAGCGCCGTTCCTCGGAGCGGGCATCATTACGGAAGGGCGGGAGCATCCGCGGCAGATCGCTTTTCAGGGGCTGCACCATCAGTTCGTGGCGAGTGCGCTTGCGGTGAAGCGCGGCAAGGAGATCCAGCCGCAAGCCCGGATCGGCTGCATGCTGGCGAGAAAACTGCTGTACCCGTATACCTGTCACCCGGAAGACGTGTTGAAGGCGCAAACCGAGAATCAAATGGCGCAGTTTTGCACGGACGTGCAGGTACGCGGTTCATATCCTTCTTTTATTCGCCGCGTCTGGGATGAGGAACGCATTCAGGTGCGGATGGAGCCGGGCGACGAGGACGTGCTTCGCAATCATACCGTTGATTTCCTTTCGTTCAGCTACTATATGTCGATGACAACCAGCGCAGATCCGGCGGTGACGGGAACGGCGCAAGGCAATCTCTCATCAGGATTGAAAAATCCGTACTTGCCGGCATCCGATTGGGGATGGCAAATCGATCCGATCGGGCTGCGCGTGGTGCTGAGGGAGATGTACGACCGGTACCAGGTGCCGCTGTTCGTGGTGGAAAACGGACTCGGTGCGCTCGACCATGTGGAAGCGGACGGCAGCATCAACGACGATTACCGTATCCATTATCTTGCAGAACATATCCGGCAAATGGGGGAGGCCATTCGCGACGGCGTGGAACTGATGGGTTATACAAGCTGGGGCTGCATCGATCTGGTGTCGGCATCGACCTCCGAAATGAGCAAACGTTACGGGTTCATTCACGTCGATCAGGACAACGAGGGGAACGGCACGCTCAAGCGTACGCGGAAAAAGAGCTTTTACTGGTATAAGGACGTCATTGCGTCCAATGGCGGCCAGCTTGATCCCGGTTCCATCACGGAAGGTTGACTTAAGAACGGATTTGCAGCATTTCATGCATAATTTCCCTTAAATTACAAACAATACATGAAACACCAAGCAGGGAAAGGATGCGATTTTCATGTGCAACCGCTTTTCGTTAGCCGCCGATCTGGATGAGGTCAGGGATCACTTCAAAATCGAGCGGGTAATGTATTATTACAAAAACCGGTACAACATCAGCCCGACTCAACATACGCCGATTATTTTGCATCAGGATGGTGAACGCGTACTGGATGAATTCCGGTGGGGTTTCATTCCGTTCTGGGGACGCGACGCCGTAAACGCCAATCTGATGACGGTGCACGAGAACCCTTCCTACGAGAAAATGGTCGAAACCAAACGCTGCGTCATACCGTGCAACGGTCTGTACTACTGGCGGAAGGAAGGCCGAAAGAGCTATGCCGTCCGTGTCGTCATGCCCGATCGTGGACTGTTCGGCATCGCAGGTCTGTACGAAGTGTGGAAAGATACCCGTAAACAGCCGCTTCGCACGTGCACCATGATCATGACGGGCGCCAACCTGATTACGCGCGAATTCGGCAATAAAATGCCGGCCATCCTGTCCGATGAGGAAATCGACGCTTGGCTGGATCCGGCCAATACACGCGTAACGCAGCTGCTGCCGCTGCTCAAATCCTACAATCGCACAGAGATGAAGATGTATCCGGTGACGCCGATGGTAGCCAATGATGATCATGACAGCTACGAGTGCGTGGAGGAGATGGAACTGAAGCTGGCTTATGTACGCCACTGACGGGTGCGAGTTAAAGAGCACATAGCGCGCGTATGCCGCACCTTCGGTCTCGCTGTCGGTCAGCGATGGCCAGTTACATCACTATAACATCACTTATAAGGCGGAGTGCCTGGTGCCTCCGTCCTTTTGGCATGATTTCAAACGAAAACTTGAATTGTGTTTGAATAGTAACTATAATAATTACAGTATTTGAAATGCATATTCGTATATCTATAAAAAAAGATATATATAAACCGCAAAAACATACACACGTAAACTTAGAGGCAGAACCAATCTGGAGAAGCGAAGCGTTCGCCTAAAGGCTTTCTGAAAGAAAGCTGCATCGGAAGCATAGGCTTATCACCGGATTTTCTCCTTAAAGAAGGGGAATCAAAAAATCATGGGGATAACGGCGATCGAAAGATGGTACTGCACTCGCAGTGGCTTTGTGTGATTGATTAGTGCGGTTTATATAAGAGGAGGAAACCATTCATGAATCCCAAATACGCTCCCTTATTCGAATCTGTGGCGCTGCCGAACGGCATTACGCTGAAAAACCGCATCGTGTTAGCTCCGATGACGCATATGTCCTCCAATCCGGACGGCACCGTATCGAATGCGGAACTGGAATACTACGCACGCCGCACAGGAGGCGCAGGCATGTCCGTTACGGCGGTTACATACGTTACGCCGAACGGCATTGGTTTTCCGGCACAGTTTGCCGCGTATGACGATCGTTTCATTCCAAGCCTCACCCGCCTTGCCGAGACGATCAAACAGCAAGGTTCCAAAGCAGTGCTGCAAATTTTCCATGCCGGCCGCTTGACGCCCGAGCAGGCCGTTCCCGCGGGTCAGGTCGTGGCACCGAGCGCGGTAGCAAGCGAACGCCCGGGATCTCCGCTGCCAAGAGAATTGAGCGATGAAGAGATTAACGGCATCATCAAGGACTTCGGTGAAGCGACTCGCCGTGCCATCGCAGCCGGTTTTGACGGCGTTGAAATTCATGGCGCGAATGGATATCTTATCCAGCAATTTGTTTCCCCGCATTCCAATCGCCGCGAAGACCGCTGGGGCGGAAGCATCGAGAAACGTCTGACCTTCCCTCTGGCCGTGATCGACGAAGTACAGAAGGCTGTGGCCGATCATGCCAAATCGCCATTCATCGTTGGCTATCGATTCTCGCCGGAAGAACCTGAAACGCCAGGGCTGACCATGACGGAAACCTATGCTCTGGTAGATGCACTCAAGGAGAAAAACCTGGATTACCTTCACGTTTCACTGAACGAATTCTGGTCCAAACCAAGACGCGGCGAAGCTGATACTCGTTCCCGCATCGAATTCATCCTGGATCGCGTTGGCGGCAAATTGCCGGTCATCGGGGTAGGTTCCATTCATACGGCGGACGAGGCGGCAGAAGCGCTGCAAACCGGCTTGCCGCTGCTTGCTCTCGGCCGCGAACTGATCATTGAGCCGGACTGGGTAGAAAAAATCGAAAGCGGTCGCGAAGAGGATATCGAGACGGTGCTGACCAAATCGGACCAGGAGCGGCTTGTCATCCCAGATGGCTTGTGGCAGGCGATCATCAATACACCAGGATGGTTCCCGGTAGCTGAATAAGCGCTCCCTTCGAGAGGTATATGGAGGGAATTATTGTAACTGAAGGGGGCAATGTCCCCCTTTTTTTGTACTTCCTGAAATTTTCCGTAGGCAAGTGCTGTGGTATGATAGGGTGAACAGGCTTGGCCATGGAAATTATCGATGTGGAGTGAAGAACATGCTCGTTGCAGAACGTTATGAAAAAATTGTGGAATGGGTGGATGCGCAAGGCAGCATGCGCGTAACCGAGCTAAGCGAGCGCTGCGGCGTAACGGAAGAAACGATCCGCCGCGATCTGGACAAACTGGAGCAGGCCGGTCGGTTGCGGCGATCCCACGGCGGTGCGGTCAGCATCAAATACAAGGAAGATTCGCAGCAGGAAATTCCGTACCCGGAGCGGGCGGTTACACACGCGGACGAGAAGCGGAGAATCGCGAACGAAGCCGTGAAAATGGTACAACCAGGGGACCGCATTGCACTGGATGCCAGCACAACGGCATGGTATATGGCTGCGGGACTGCCCAACATTCAGCTTACGGTGCTGACCAACTCGATCAAGGTTGCTGCCGAGCTAAGCAGCAAGGAACAGATCCGAGTCATTTCGACCGGTGGGCAGTTGGCCTCCAAATCGCTGTCCTTCGTCGGGCCTCTGGCCGAACGCTCTTTGGATGCCTACCATGTGGACAAGCTGTTCCTTTCTTGCAAAGGCGTGCACTTAACCAAAGGGATCAGCGAATCGAACGAGCTGCAGGCGCTCGTCAAACAGAAGATGATCAGCATTGCGGACGAAGTGATTTTGCTTGCGGATTCCAGCAAATTCAATATCCAGGCATTTACGCGAGTGACAAAGCTCAGCAGCGTGGCCACCATCGTGACGGATCAAGGCATTGACAGCCAGATCGTCGAGAGCCTGGCCGAACAATCCATCGAATGCATACGCGTATAGTCGGGTAACACTCCGATGCAGCAAACACAGGAAGGAATGAATATAATGAAGCATCCTTTTCACTTGAAAGCGGTATGGAACGGAGGCCGCAACAGCGAGGGGCACATCGACGCGGGCGGGCTGAAAAGCGTTATTTCGATTCCGCAGGAAATGGGCGGTCCGGGTACGGGCACCAACCCGGACGAAATGCTGCTTGGCGCCGCATCCACTTGTTATTTGATTACGCTGGCTGCCATGCTGGAGCGAGCAGGCATTACACCTGCAGAGCTGACGCTGGAATCGGAAGCGACGGTGGACGTGACCAACAACATTTTCACGTATGAGCGGATCGTTCACAAACCTCATGTCGTACTGCAGGCCGATACAGCACAGGAGCAGCTTGAGAAGGCAGAACGGCTCGCGCACAAGGCCGAGGCATCCTGCATGATTTCCAGAGCGGTCGCAGGCAATGTAACGATCGAGACGCAGCCTGTCATCACTACGGCAGAAGCGGGAGCGGTGTGATATACTGAGAAGAAGACGACGGGATTTGTCGTTATTTGTCGAACTAAGGGGAAGCACGGCATGAACACACAAAAACGGAAATCGACCCGGTTGGCCCGCCTCGGGCGTGCGCTCAAGCTCAATTTCGTGAAGCTTTTGCGTGCACCGGGAGGCGCCCATAAGGTGTCCATCGGATTTGCTCTTGGTTTTGGCCTGGAGCTGATTGTCATATCGACGGCATCCCTGATCTACCTTGCATTTTATCCGATCGTACGGTTGTCCGGCGGTTCGTTGCCGGCAGCTATCGTTGGCAACGTGATCGGCAAACTTACGTTTTTGCCCATTTTGCTTATGCCTTTGGCGAAACAGATTGGGTCATGGATTTTGCCTGCCCATGGCATGGGACAGGGAGCTTTGCATGAAAATGCTTTTATGGAGCTGTTCCGCGGCAATTGGTTTGCATTGAAGGAACTGTTGCTTGGGGGGTTGGACATTTTGGCAGGCATGTCCGTCTTCGGGGTGTTATTGGGATTTGTTTCTTACTTCGTGGTGAAGATATTGTATGTACGGGCGCTCAGACGGCGCCATGAACGCAGGCTGGAGAAGCGGCGCCAGGCGGCGGCTTCCCACTCGCCCGCATCATTGCTGATCAGGAAACAGCCACAATCATAAAGGGCAGGATGGCCATCGAAGCAATGGTTGTCCACAAAATGCAGCGGGAAACGAACTGCGGGGACGCATTGAATTGCTCAGCCAAAATGACGGCATTGACTGCCGTCGGCATGGAGGACAGGATGAGCAGCACGCTGAACAGCGTCCCTTCCACTTGGAGTGCTTTCAAGATCGCGTAGGACAACAGCGGCGCCGCAGCCAGGCGCATGGCAATACCCGTCCAGAAGGCACGGCGCACGTTGGCGGGCCAAGGTTCTGACGTACCGCGCGGGCGCAGCATTTGGGCACCCAGAATGGCTAGTACGACGGGTGCATAACCTGTAGCGATCATGCTAACGCCGCCGTCGACGGCTTCGGGCAGATGCAGATCAAACGTCCTCAGGATGACGGCGATGACCGCCGCATAGATGGATGGCATGCGAAAGACGGACAATGCGGCTTGTTTGACCGAAAATTCCGATCTTGCGGCAAAAAAGATGCCCAGCGTATTCACGATGATGATCTGTCCGATGACGTATACGGAGGCTTTGTCCAGCCCCAGTTGTCCGAAAGCAAGCAGCACCAAAGGCAGCCCGTAGTTTACGCAGTTGGTAAACGTGGATACGAGCGTGAGTCCTGCTTTTTCGCTGGCTTCCAGCCGGAACATGCGGCTCAGCAGGGCGGCGAGCAGCCACAGGGCAAGCAGGTTGAGAATCGAGAACCAGAGGGTTCCCCACACGTCGGTCCACGTAATTTCGGCATGTAGCAGTGTATCAAAGATGAGCGCCGGGCTCAAAATATACAGGGAAAAAGCGGACAGGGGACGCGTATCCCAATTTTTGAATTTTTTCAGCAGCATGCCTCCGATGACCGGAAGCGAAATGGGCAAAAATACGTGGTACAGTGTCAATAAAAATGAGTGCAACAAATCCGTTTCAATCCCTTCTCTAGTTGGAAAAGCCTATCCCATCATAGCAGAAAACGGGCTTTTTTCACACGGCCGATCAGGGTGTTCACCGGGAGTCGGATTGCTATTTTGATATGGCAGATTTATTATAGAAGAGGTACAACGAGATTACATACACATACTAGGAGGATACCGTAATGAGTGAAAACAAACGCTTGCTCGTGATCGCCGGCTCTTATGCCGAAACTGAAAATGAGGGCATTTATGCATACGAATTGAATGAGGATACAGGCAGCTTGTCGAAGCTGGACGGGATCTCCGGCGTAAAAAATCCAACGTTCGTCAACGTGGATGCAGCAAACAACAAAGTATATGCCATCGGTGAAGCCGTTTCTGCCGAAGGAAATAAAATGTCCGAAGCGGTAGCGCTCAGCATTGACCCGTCCACGGGCAAACTGGCTCTCGTTAACCGCAATAACTCCTTGACCGCTCCGCCTTGCCATATCCAGCGCGATCCTTCCGGTCGTTATCTGATTCTGTCCAGCTACCATGGTGGGCTTGTTGGGCTGCAATCGGTGACGGACAACGGCGAAGTCGGCGTTCTTCTGGATGAGAAAAAACATGAAGGCCATGGCGCAAACCCTGCACGTCAGGAAAAACCGCATGTGCACTCCGCATTTTTCTCGCCGGATGGTAAATACCTGATGGTACAGGATCTGGGTGCCGACAAAATTGCCATCTACACGATCGATGCGGACAAAAACGAACTTGTGCTGCATAGCGAAACCAAAACGCATCCGGGCGCAGGACCGCGCCACCTGGCATTCCATCCGAACGGCCAGTTCGCGTTTGTGATCAACGAAGTGGATTCCTCGATTTCTTCGTATCGCTATGATGCGGAAGCAGGCACTTTGACCGAGATCGCCAGCGTGTCGACCTTGCCAGACGGCTATGACGGCGCTGAAAATACGACGGCTGAAATCGTCGTTTCCAACGACGGACGTTTCGTGTACGGTTCCAACCGTGGTCACGACAGCCTGGTCGTATTCGCGGTGAACGCAGAGACGGGCCATCTGACGCATGTGGAGACAGTATCCGTTGAAGGGCAGCATCCGCGTCACTTTGCTTTGACCCCAAGCGGCAAGCTGCTGAT
This sequence comes from Paenibacillus sp. FSL W8-0426, assembly GCF_037969725.1. Lineage (NCBI taxonomy): Bacteria > Bacillati > Bacillota > Bacilli > Caryophanales > Paenibacillaceae > Paenibacillus > Paenibacillus sp. FSL W8-0426. The sequence goes on from NZ_CP150203.1 coordinate 2,521,847, forward strand.
CGCGGCTAACCGCGACACCAACAACATCGTTACCTTTACGGTGGACCAAGAATCGGGCCGCCTGAAATATACAGGCCACAGCACAGGGGTATCCAAGCCTGTATGTGTTAAACCGGTATACCTGTAAGCAAGTTTGAGCATATAACGCTTAGATGAGGTACCCTGCCTAAAAGGCAAGGGGTGAATTATTCAAGAGGCCGCTCTCTTCCATCGTGAAGGGAGTGGCCTTTTGTGTAGATTCATTTGAGATGTATCCAAAATGTAAATATCAGGTCAATTTCATTGTGTATGGCATAATAGATTGTTAATATAGAAAATGTTGGTAGTCGTTTTCTAATAATGATTATACATATAATATGTAACTCGAAAAGAGGAATGGCATGATGCAAATCGATATCGAGAAGCTCTATCAGAAATACCTGACGTTGGATATTCCAAACCCGTTAAACTTGGACCAGATCCACGATCGGTTAACCAAGAAGTATCGTGCCGAAAAGGTCGATTTGGAGCGGTTCTCGTACTTACGCAATGATCCTTATGCCGGATTTGATCAGGCCGTAGGGGCCTATGTGTTTGAGGACAAACAGGCCATCAAGGAATTGATTAAATTGAACAAGGATGATGACATTGATTATGAAACGATGGAATTTGCCTGGATAATGGGATCAACATTATGTGGAATATCGAATTTGTTGGTTTTTGAAATCGATGTATTTTACGGTATGGAAGAAGAGGAAATGGTACTCGGCAACTTGCGTTTTGAGGAATATTTGATCGTCCTTTATTTGACGGGGTACATTCAGTTCGACAATGATCCACTTTTGGATGATTTGATGGCCCGATGCAGAGAAGGATATTATCTCAGGCACTTCGGGATGCAAGATGGTTTCGAGAGATATTTGTACAAATAAAGCTCTAGAGGGTGATTCAAGATGGATTTCATGGAACATTGGGAGCGAATGATCCAAGAGCAAGAGTTGGAGCGCGATCGTCTTCGAGTCCATCAAATTACGGTACAAGTCGACGATAAGAAAAAAAGCAAACATCACGTCCGCAAGAAAAATTCGGTCATCGAATACGGTTTGGTGGAACGGGATTTACACGATGAAAATTTGCTTGGCAGACACCAGCTTTATTTTGCCGATCGGGAAACTCTTGTCCAGCAGGACCGGATGAAGGTGAAAGCTGCGTTTGGCGAGCTGGGTAATGAACACACTGCTGCATCTGCTATCTTTCCATATTTGGCGGAGCACTTTCCTCGCTTTCTGGAGGAGACACCGTTCGCGATTAGCTATAATCTGGTTGCGGAAGCATGGATAATTGAAGGAACACTCCCTCCAGGAACGATGGGAGGCGTCATTTACATTGCTCTGGCCAAAGAGGACGGAACATTGCTTATGATGTTTGGTACCAAATAAAGACGAGAGAACGCTTTACATGAATAGAAGACTGCCGTAATCCATTATCGGACCCCACTCCGCGTTCCGAAACAATCGATACGAAGGAGAGGAAAAGGGATGAAAAACATTTGCGCTGCTTGCTTCATAGTTATGTTGATGATGTTCGGAGCAGGCTGTTCCAGCTCCCATGTGTACACGTATGCAGGTGAAAGCGAGAACTGGCGTGCCAACAGCACAATACAAGGAAACGACGATATCCTGAGCTATCGCTATACGATTCAATATATCGGGGAAGACGCTGGCACGATCGAACGGATCAAATACAAATTCATCAGCAGAAACATCAGCGTGCGAGAGGATTTGCCTTTTGACCCCGTGATCGAACGGCGAGGCGATAAAAACGTTGCATTGCTGGATGAACCGGAGTTTGTTCTGGAGATCGATTGGAATGGACGAACGGAGCGAATCCAGGTCCAGAAGCAATAATGGAAGGCATGAGTTCGAAGTGAACTTGTGCGCTTAATCGTTTCGTATAACAACGCAATATGGTCAATAGTTTCGTGCAGGTAACTACATCACTTCAAAGTGCGTACTTCCAGAACGGAAAGTTCGGTCCTACAATGATGAAGTGAACCAAATGAACATTGCATGCATCGGGTGAACGTTCAACGTGCAAGCTAACCCATTACCCATTATAATCGAACGACAAAAGGAGACCATACTTATGAAATTGCAATTGGCACTGGACCTCGTAAACATCCCTGACGGAATCGCGCTTGTGAAAGAAGTAGAACAATACGTGGACATCGTCGAAATCGGTACGCCGATCGTCATCAACGAAGGTTTGCATGCCGTAAAAGCTATGAAAGAAGCATTCCCGAACCTGGAAGTGCTGGCTGACCTGAAAATCATGGATGCGGGCGGTTACGAAATCATGAAAGCAGCTGAAGCAGGTGCCGATATCGTAACGGTTCTGGGCGCAACGAATGATTTGACGATCAAAGGTGCCGTAGAAGAAGCGAAAAAACAAAACAAACAAATTCTGGTGGACATGATCAACGTGGCGGATCTCGAGAAACGCGCGCGTGAAGTTGACGCTCTTGGCGTAGATTACATCTGCGTGCACACAGGCTATGACCAGCAGGCTGCCGGCCAAAGCCCGTTCGAGGATCTGCAAACGATCAAACGCGCGGTAACCAACGCGAAAACGGCTGTTGCAGGCGGCATCAAACTGGAAACACTTCCAGAAGTCATCAAGGCCGGACCGGATCTTGTAATCGTGGGCGGCGGCATTACAGGCGCGGCTGACAAAGCAGCGGTTGCGTCCGAAATCCAACGTTTGGTCAAACAAGGTTAAGCGGAATGGGCAGCAGACAACATGCGGCTGACATTCTGAAGGAGCTGGAGCGCACGCTCAGCCAAATCGACGATGCCGAAATGCAGGCCATGGCCGAGCACATTCTTCAGGCCGGGCAGGTGTTCGTAGCCGGGGCAGGCCGCTCGGGACTCATGGGCAAAGCGTTTGCTATGCGGCTTATGCAGATGGGAATGCAAGCCTATGTGGCCGGCGAAACCGTGACGCCAGGAATTGGCCCGAATGATCTGCTGCTGCTCTGCTCCGGATCGGGTGAGACAGGCAGTCTGACGCTGATGGCAAAAAAGGCTGCGGCCGCCGGAGCGAGAGTGGGGCTGATCACGATCAAGCCCGAATCCACGATCGGCCAATGGGCTGACACGACCGTTCGAATCCCCGCCTCGGCCAAGGAAGAGACGGCCTCGTCCGGATCGGCTATCACGAGCCAGCCGATGGGTTCCCTGTTTGAGCAGGGACTGTTGTTAGGCATGGACGCGTTGGTGCTGACACTGATGGACATGAAGGGTATGACCGGAGCGGACATGTTCGGCAGGCACGCGAACCTGGAATAGCATAAAGGCGGATCGGAATCCCGAAAAAAAGTCGGGGCTCCGATCTTTTTTTGCGTCCCCAAATAGCAAGGGGCATGAACGACGACGGCGCTTTGCATCCGCTGCTTGCTATAGTAGAATGAAGATACTGTTTTTATTCGCATAACGAAAGAGGATGGGAGGCTCGGAGAATGGCAGCCGAAGTCAAGGAAAGAATCAACTTGAAGGAAATCAACTGCGAAAAAGAGCTGACCCTTGCCGTGATCGGCGGCAAATGGAAGCTGATAATATTGTGGCATCTCGGCTTGGAAGGCACCAAGCGTTTCAGTGAGCTGAAGCGTCTGATCCCCCACATTACGCAAAAAATGCTGACGAACCAGCTGCGCGAGCTGGAGGAAGACCAATTGATCGAGCGCAAGGTTTATGCGGAAGTTCCTCCACGGGTGGAATATTCATTGACTGATCATGGACAGAGCCTGATGCCCGTGCTGCACGCCATGTACGATTGGGGCAAAAATTACGGGGAAAACGTCATTTGGAAATCGTGAGCCGTCATCACAAGTCGGATTTATAGAGCAACGAAGCGCGATAAGCAAAGCCGCAGGAGGGGATTCATTCCCGTGATCCTGCGGTTTTTTTCATTAACGTGACCAATGAGCTGCAGCAGCCGTGCCGAATTTCAGAGGGTTCAATGTAGTAATGTCAGGTATTCATGATCCGAATATGATAGGATGAGAGTATTGGAAATAAAAGGAGGATCAGATATACAATGGACAAGATACGTACACGAGCTGAAGTAAGCCTGGAATCGACATGGAATTTGCAGGATTTGTTTGCCACCGACGAAGCATGGGAGAAAGAAATCCGTTCGCTTCCGGAAGCGGCGACCGCGATCATCGAAGCGTTCCAGGGACGCCTCGGCGAAGGCCCTGAACAGCTGCTTGGCTGCCTGGACGCCCGCGAAGCGCTGCAGGAACGGATTGGCAAGGCTGCGGCCTATGCCCGTCTTAAACAGTCGGAGGACAGCACCAACCCGGTGAATCTCGAAAACGCTGCTATAGCGGGCGATATCGTATCGGGCCTGTCGTCCTCGTTGTCGTTCATTTCTTCCGAAATCAGCGATCTTCCCGATGGAACGATTGAGAGGTATATCCGTGAATTGCCGGCGCTTGAGCCGTATGCCCGCAGTTTGGAATTGCTGCTGAAGGAAAAGAAGCATCGCCTGTCGGCAGAGACGGAGAAGGTGCTTGCTTCGCTCGGAGAATTCATGGATTCGCCTTATCGCATTTATTTGCGAGGCAAACTTGCCGACATGACATTTGACCCCGTGACGGACGGGGAAGACAATGAGCGGCCGCTTTCCTGGTCATTCTATGAAAATAATTACGAGATGTCCGCGGACACTGAGCTCAGACGTTCGGCATATGCAACCTTTGGGGCGAAGCTGAACGAGTACAAAAACACGTTTGCCGAGGCATATGGTGCCGAAGTGAAGAAACAGGTCGTTTTGTCCCGGTTGCGCGGATATGAAGACGTCACGGAGATGCTTCTTCATCCGCAGCAGGTAAGCAAAGAGATGTACAATAACGTGCTGGACATCATCCAGGCAGAGCTGGCACCGCATATGCGCAGGCTAGCCGCGCTCAAAAAGAGGGAGCTCGGCTTGGACAAACTGATGTTCTGCGACCTGAAGGCGCCGCTTGATCCGGAATTCAGCCCTGCCATTAGTTATGAGGAAGCTTGCGAATTGATTCAAGAAGCGCTCGCTGTGCTTGGTCCCGAATACAGCGAGATCGTATCGCGGGCATTCAGCGAGCGTTGGGTGGATTATGCGGACAATGCGGGCAAATCGACGGGGGCATTCTGCTCTTCCATTTACGGCGCGCATTCCTACATTCTGGTCTCCTGGGCGAACAACATGCGCGGAGCATTCACGCTGGCGCACGAAGTGGGCCATGCCGGTCATTTCATGCTGGCCGGTCGTTACCAGCGAATCACGAATACCCGTCCGTCGCTCTATTTCATTGAAGCTCCATCCACGATGAACGAAATGCTGCTGGCAGACCATTTGCTGAAGCGTTCCGACAATCCGAGAATGAAGCGCTGGGTCATTTCGCAATTGTTGAACACGTACTACCATAATTACGTGACCCATCTGCTCGAGGGAGAGCTGCAGCGTCGGGTGTATGCACGCGCAATGAAGGATGAGCCTGTAACGGCCAAGCTGCTGAGCCAGCTCAAAGGGGAAGTTTTGTCCGAATTCTGGGGGCCGGATCTCATCGTGGATGAGGCCGCCAGGTTGACCTGGATGCGGCAGCCTCACTACTACATGGGATTATACCCGTACACCTATGCGGCAGGGCTGACGGCATCGACGTCTGCAGCGCAGCAGATCCGGGAGCAGGGACAGCCTGCGGTGGACCGCTGGCTCGAAGCACTCAAGGCAGGAGGCAGCCTTTCTCCGCAGGAACTGATGAAGTTAGCGGGCGTCGACATGACCAGTCCCGATCCAATCCGTACCGCGGTAGCTTACGTAGGCAGCCTGGTGGACGAACTTGAACGTCTGTATTCCTGATTAGGCTCATATAGTTATACGGACAAGATCAGCAGGGAAGGGACGATGATCATGGACGGTTTCGGCGTTTTCGACGATATGAATGATGTTCCCGGTTTTGAAGGCAATGGCGGCTTTTTTTCCCAAGTCAACGAGTTTAACACCATGCAGACGTTCGGCACGATCTTTATCGGCGCTGTGTTCGTGATCATCGCAGTCACGATCGGTTATGCCATTATCTCCGGATTGCGCAGCTGGTCTTCCAACAATGCGTCACCTCTTCTGACCTTGCATTCCACCGTCGTGGCGAAGCGTACAAATGTCAGCGGGGGGGCCGGGGACACAGGGACATCGACCTCGTACTTCCTGACCTTTGAGCTGGATAACGGCGAGCGAATAGAATTTCGCGTCAGCGGCAGCGATTACGGCCGGATCGTTGAGCAAGACCAAGGGATGCTGACGTTTCAGGGGACCCGCTTCAAGCATTTTGAACGCGAGGAACAGACGCAATCCGATGTCGGACATGGACAATTTTAAGCCAATGGTTGGGACAAGAACGGCTCTTCTTTGGAAAGGGCCGTTTTTGTGATGCCCAAAAGAAAACAAATCGCAGGGTATTCAAACGCTTACAATGATGTTATACTCATAAAATAAAGTCAAACAGTATTAAACAAAAACAAACAAACAATAAATCACAGAAAACGTAACAGAATGAAGACTGATTTTTCTGAAATCAAAGAATGAGAAAGGGCGTGGAGAGCAGTGAGTGTGCTGGCATACGATTTGGGCGCCGGCAGCGGGAGAGCGCTGCTGGGTCATCTGAATGACCGGGGAATGGAAACGGTGGAAGTCCATCGTTTCAAGAACGAGCCCGTAAAGGTCGGGGACCGGATGTATTGGGATATTTTGCGTTTGCATCATGAACTGCTGACCGGGCTTACGCTGGTCAAGCAGCGCGGGGAACAGCCGGAGAGCTTGGGAATCGATTCATGGGCCGTCGATTTCGGGCTGATCGGGAGCCACGGCGAACTGCTGGGCAATCCGTATCATTACCGGGATACGCAATTTGGCGGCATGATGGAACAAGTGTGCAAGGAGCTTGGTCGGAAGGCGATTTTCGAAAAAACGGGCATTCAGTTCCTGAGCTTCAATACGCTCTATCAACTGGCTGCGCTGCGCCGCGGCGGTTCGCCGCTGCTGGATGGCGCGCAGCGATTCCTGATGATCCCTGACCTGCTGCGTTATTTCCTGACCGGAGATGCAGTGAACGAGTTCACCAACGCCACGACGACCCAGATGTACAATCCCGTCTTGGGAGATTGGGATCGCGACTTGCTGGCGCACATCGGTGTGGCAGAGCATTTGTTCGGAAAAGCGGTCATGCCGGGTACCGGAGTTGGACAGCTGCGCGGCAGCATCAGCGGTGATCTGGGCATTGCACGCATTCCTGTCGTCGCCGTAGCGGAGCATGATACGGGCTCTGCCGTCGTTGCAGTCCCCGCTACGGAGCGTTCGTTTGCGTATCTGAGCTGCGGAACATGGTCCCTGATGGGGACGGAGCTCGATCGGCCGGCCATTAGCGAAGAGAGCTTGGCGCTTAACTTTACGAATGAAGGCGGTGCCGGGGGCACATTCCGGCTGCTCAAAAACATTATGGGTCTGTGGATTTTGCAGGAAAGCATGCGGGAATGGGAGCGCGAGGGGCAGGCGATCGGTTATGCCGAATTGTTGCAGCAGGCGGAGAATGCAGCTCCGTTCGCGAGCTTGTTCGATCCCGACGATGATCTGTTCCTGCCTGCTGGCGATATGACCAGCCGCATCCGTGAATACTGCCGCCGCACAGGCCAGGTTGAACCGCAAGATCAAGGCGCGGTTGCGCGTTCGATCCTGGAGAGCCTGGCCCTGAAGTACCGCATCGTGCTGGAATGGACGGAGCGATTGTCCAAACAAACCTTTGGCGGATTGCATATGGTTGGCGGCGGCATCCAGAACCGGTTGTTATGCCAGTGGACGGCCAATTCGATCGGCAAGCCGGTATGGGCAGGGCCGGCCGAAGGCAGCGCGATCGGCAACATGGCAATGCAATGGATCGCCAGCGGAGCGTTTAAGGATATTTGGGAGGCACGCCGAGTCATTCGGGATTCGTTCCCGGTGAAGGAGTACGAGCCGGAGCAGCGCTCCGTCTGGGACCATGCATACGGCCGATTCCTGCAGGTGACCGGCCTGGCCCAATCGCGTACCGGGAGCGAGGTGTAGCCATGCTGGCGGCAGAGCGATACGACCGGATCGTCGAGCTGGTGAACCTGAACGGCAGCATGCGCGTATCCGAACTGAGCGAGCGCTGCCGCGTCACGGAGGAAACGATCCGGCGCGATCTGGACCGGCTGGAACAGGCCGGACGGCTGCGCCGGTCGCACGGCGGCGCCGTCAGCGTCAAAGAAGACCAGCCTGAAATTCCTTACCGGGTGAGGGAGACAACGCAGGCAGAGGAGAAAAAGCGGATTGCCCATGCGGCGGTCTCCATGATTGAACCGGGGGACCGGATTTTGCTGGATGCCAGCACCACCGCCGGGTACATGGCCGCCAGCATGCCGGACATCCCGCTGACGGTGCTTACCAACTCGATTCAGGTGGCGACGGAGCTAAGCAGCAAGGACAAGATCGAGGTCATTTCCACCGGTGGACAGCTGGCGCAGCGGTCGCTGTCCTTTGTCGGGCCGCTTGCGGAACGTTCGCTGGAGACGTACCATGTCGACAAATTGTTTTTGTCCTGCAAGGGCGTTCATCCGGAAAGCGGCAGCATCAGCGAGTCGAACGAACTTCAGGCCAGGCTGAAACAGAAAATGGTTGGCATATCCGATCAAGTCATTCTGCTGGCCGACGCCAGCAAGTTCGGCGTTCGGGCTTTTGCCAGAGTGACCGGGCTGCAGGCCGTGCATAACATTATTACGGACCAGGTGCCCGATCCTGAAATGCTCGAACGGCTAAAGGTTTACAACATTACGATCACCACCGTATAGATGCGGTGCAGGAAATTATCAATCCATAATGGGAGCGTGTAATCATGAAGGTCTCCTTGTTCATTACCTGCCTCAGCGATGCCATCTATCCCCGTGTGGGGGAAGCCATGGTCAGATTGCTCGCCGCTCACGGCATACGGCTGGAGTTCCCGCCGATACAGACGTGCTGCGGCCAGCCTTCCTACAACAGCGGGTATTGGGATGAGACGCGGGCAGCGGCCAAAACGATTCTGGAGGCGTTTGACGACAGCGATTTCGTCGTATGTCCTTCCGGGTCGTGTACGTATATGATCCATCATTATCCGGAACTGTTCGCAGACGATCCGGTATGGCTGGAGAAGGCCAAAGGTTTGGAAGCAAAGGCTTACGAGTTCACGCAATTTCTGGTGAACGTGCTCGGCATCACCGATCTGGGGGCCCATTTTCCCCACAAAGTCACGTATCATCCGTCCTGCCATGGCAGCAGGCTGCTCGGGGTGAAGAATGAGCCGTTGGCGCTGTTGAAGGCGGTCAAGGGGCTTGAATTCGTCCCGCTTCCGTTTGCGGAGGATTGCTGCGGCTTCGGGGGCACGTTTGCCGTGAAAATGCCGGACATTTCTGGCGCGATGGTCACGGAAAAGGTCGACCATGTGAAAGAAACCGAGGCTGAGGTGCTTGTCGGATTGGACATGGCCTGTTTGATGAACATTGCGGGCAATTTGCGGTACCGGAATGAGCCGGTGCGTGTCATGCATCTGGCCGAATTGCTGTATGAGGGGGTGAAGACAGGATGAGCCAGGCAGGACCTATGGAAGTGACGGTCAAGGAGCGGGCGGAGCTTGCGCTGAACGACGACTTTTTGCGAAAAGCGGTCAAGTTCACGACCGAGCGATTGCGCAATGGCAAGAAATCCGCGTCGGAGGAGCACGGCAATTGGGACGAATGGCGTGAGCGCGGACGGCAAATCCGTCTGCATACGATTGCCCATTTGGACTACTATCTGAACCAATTCGTGGATAATGCCCGGGCGAACGGCGTCCATATTCACTTTGCGGACACGTCCGCGGAGGCTGCCGCGATTGCCCTGAACATCGCGGCCCACAAACAGGCGTCTTCGGTCGTCAAGTCGAAGTCCATGGTTTCCGAAGAAGTGCATTTGAACCATGCGCTGGAATCGGCCGGCATCGAAGCGATCGAGACCGACCTTGGCGAATATATCATTCAACTGGCAGGGGAAGCGCCCTCGCATATCGTCATTCCGGCCATTCACAAAAACCGATACCAGATTGCCGAGCTGCTCTCGAAGGAGGCTGGCGAGACGCTGGAGCCGGATACGACCGTGCTTGCAGGATTTGTGCGAAAGAAACTGCGCGAGAAGTTTTTGGAAGCGGATATCGGCATGACGGGTTGCAATTTTGCGATTGCGGAGACGGGTTCCATGGTGCTGTTCGAAAACGAGGGCAATGCCCGCATGGTATCGACCGTGCCGAAAACGCAAATTACGCTGATGGGCATGGAGCGGATCATTCCTTCCTGGACCGATCTGGAGGTCATGGCAACCCTGCTTCCGCGTTCGGCAACGGGCCAGAAGCTGACGATGTACATGTCCGGCATTACGGGCCCGCGCCGCTCTGAGGACGGCGACGGTCCGGATGAGATGCATATCATCATCGTCGACAATGGCCGCTCGCTGCAGCTGGGCAATCCGGAGTTTCAAGAGCTGCTGAACTGCATACGCTGCGGCGCTTGCCTTAACGCGTGCCCGGTATATCGGCACATTGGCGGTCATGCCTACGGCGGCACATACAGCGGACCGATCGGCGCGGTGCTTACGCCTGCCCTAAATGGCAACATTGACGAATGGAACGATATCGCAAGCGCATCCAGTCTGTGCGGGGCTTGTTATGAGGCCTGTCCGGTCAAAATACCGCTGCACGACATGCTCGTATACCTGCGCAGGCGCAAGGTGGAGAGCGGGAATGGCAACCGGTGGGAGGGCCTTGGCATGAAGGGCTTTGCCGCGGTTGCCTCCAACTCCAAACGGTTCGCTGCCGCAGTCCGCATGGGCCAGATCGGCCAGAAAGCCGTTGTGCGCAATAACGGCATTTCGCTCAAATTGGGTCCGCTCAAGGGCTGGAATACGTATCGCGTTGCGCCAAGCCTGGCCAAACGATCCTTCCGCCAGGAATGGAACAGGTTGGATGAGGAACTGAACCGGCAGCCCAAAGAAATGAATGCCTCTGTCAAGCAGCGCATGGAACGGATTTTGCAGGAACGCGAAAAAGGAGGCGGGGGGCATGCACACTGAGCATCAGGATTGGCTTGCCGCTTTGGAGCGAAAGTCGCGCGAGAAACAGGAGAAATTCATGAACGGCATCGCATCCAGGCTGGGCAGACCGAGGCAGATGCAGGCGCCTGTCCAGCCTTTCCGCGGCGCTCCGGCATTCTGGAACAAGCTGGAGTGGGACACGGAGAAACGCATTCAGGCGTTCACGGACAATTTTGTCAGCGTCGGGGCCCATATTGCGAGAGTGCCGAGCATGGAGGAAGCGGCAGGTTTCATCGTTGGCAAGGCGCGGGAGCTTGGCGCAAAATACATCATTCGGCAAAACGAAAAAGAGCTTGAAGATTTGGCGCTTGAATCGAGCCTCGAGCAGGGCGTTAGCGTATCCGTATGGAATTCGCTGCCTGAAGAAAACTGGAGAGCCCGCGCCGCCGAAGCGGACATCGGCGTGGTCATGGCGGATTATGCCACGGCGTATACCGGCTCGGTGACGGTGTTGTCCTCGAAGGACAAAGGGCGTTCGGTCAGCCTGTTACCCACGGTTCTCATCCTGATCATTCCTGTGGATCGTCTATATACAAGGCTGGGCGAGACGCTGAGTCGATTTGACGAAGTCGGAAGGGAAAATCTCCCGGCAGGCATTCATTTCATTTCTGGGCCAAGCCGTTCATCGGATATCGAAAATGACCTGACGATCGGCGTGCATGGACCGGGCATCGTATACGGACTCATCGTAGGATAGGACTAAGCAGATTACGGACGTTTTTGAAAAAACAAATGAAAAACGAAGCAGCCTATGAAGCAGCGAAAGTCATGCTCGGTAGGCTGTTTTGTTAATTGATTTATAGGTTTTGTCTATTATAATTATATATTATATATATTTTACCTATCATTAGAAAAGGACTACAATGAGCCCATGATCATTGGAGGAGGTTTGATTTCATGGACTTATATTCCAGCGAGGTGGCTTGCATGGACGGTAGCACGACGACGCTGTCCTCGTTTCGCCACAAGGTGCTGCTCATCGTCAACACGGCCAGCAGATGCAGTTATTCCAGCCAATTTGCTGCTTTACAGCAGCTCTATGACAAATACCGGGAGCAGGGGCTGGAAATTTTGGCATTCCCGTGCAATCAGTTCAATGGCAAAGAACCAGGCAGCAATGCGGAGATTGCCGAGTATTGCCGGAACGAATTCCGGGTGACGTTCCCCATGCTCGGAAAAATCGACGTCAGGGGACCAAAGATGCATCCTTTGTATGAAAAATGGATTGAACAAGCCCCTTTTGCAGGATTTGACCTATCTACGGAAAAGGGCCGATGGATGGACGAATTTCTCAAGGAGAAGCACCCTGACATTTATGCAGGGGATGGAGTCAAGTGGAATTTCACCAAGTTTCTGATCGGCCGGGATGGGAGGGTCGCTGCCCGTTATGAAACTCCGATCGAACCGGCAGCAATGGAAAGCATGATCGAGAGGTTACTGAACGAAACCGGAAATTGATTAGCTCCAATCGTCCTAAGACCATGGGCCTGTTGAAGATTGATGATGGGAATGGTAGGGTAAAGGAAGAGGCGGGATCGTCTCTTCCTTTTTTTAGGATGAAATGACCGTTTTACCGAAATGGTCAGTTGGTTCTATCGTAGGCTCAGCCTTTCGTCATCATGATCTTTCATCGAATGGATGAGATTGGTCGGATTGCGAAAAAATAGGGTATAACTATGAGGAGAGTCAGAACCAAACGAACCGTCTGCAGAATCGATGTACCGTATTGGAAGAACATTACCTTGAAAGAGGAGTGAACAGAAATGGTGCAACATTCAGTGCCTCAACCGAAAACCTTTGGACCTCTGGGCAATTTGCCGCAGTTGAATTTTGAAGAGCCGGTTCAATCTCTTGTGCAGCTGGCGGGTGAATACGGCCCCATTTTCCGCATGGAGCTGCCGGGACGAAGCGAGCTGTACATTTCGGGTCACGAGTTGGTTGCCGAAGTATGCGACGAATCGAGATTTGACAAGCGGGTATGGGCACCCTTGGAGAAGGTAAGGGCTTTTGCCGGCGACGGATTATTTACCAGCTGGACGGAAGAGCCGAACTGGAAGAAAGCTCATAACGTGCTTTTGCCGAGCTTTAGTCAGCGCGCCATGCAGGGGTATCATCAGAAAATGCTGGATTTAGCCGTGCAGCTTGTGCAAAAATGGTCGCGCCTCAATCCTGACGAAACGGTCAACGTGCCGGAAGACATGACCCGGTTGACGCTGGATACGATCGGCCTGTGCGGGTTCAACTATCGGTTCAACAGTTTTTATCGCGAGGACCCGCATCCGTTTATTACCAGCATGGTGCGTTCGCTTGATGAAGCCATGAGCTCGCTTCAGCGGCTGCGGCTGCAGGACAAACTGATGTTTGCGAAAAAGAAACAATTCGAACAGGACATTCGCACCATGTTTTCGCTTGTGGATCACATCATCGCTGAGCGAAAGGCAAAGCCGGTCGAGGGGGCAGATGACCTGCTGTCACATATGCTTAGCGGCAAGGATCCCGAAACCGGAGAAACGTTGGATGACGAGAATATCCGTTATCAGATTATCACGTTTCTGATTGCCGGACATGAGACGACGAGCGGGTTGTTGTCGTTTGCCATTTATTATTTGCTGAAAAACCCGGACAAGCTTGCCAAAGCGCAGGCCGAGGCAGACCGCATTCTGAAAGATCCGCTCCCGAGTTATAACCAGGTCCGGGAACTCAAATATGTGCGCATGGTCCTGAACGAAGCGCTGCGGTTATGGCCGACGGCTCCCGCATTTTCGTTATACGCGAAGCAGGATACGGTGCTCGCAGGCAAATATCCGCTGCAAAAAGGGGACAGCGTCAGCGTCCTGATTCCCAAGCTGCATCGGGATCGCGAGGCGTGGGGCGAAGATGTGGAGGCATTCCGCCCGGAACGGTTCGAAGACCCGAGCAAGGTGCCGCATGATGCGTACAAACCGTTCGGAAATGGCCAGCGTGCCTGCATCGGGCAGCAATTTGCTTTGCAGGAGGCCACGCTCGTACTGGGGATGGTGCTGAAACATTTTGAACTCATCGATCATGCCGATTACCAGTTGAAAGTGAAAGAAACGTTGACGCTCAAGCCAGACAATTTCACCATTCGTGTGCGCGTGCGCGAAAGCCAGCCGGTCATGGCCGCTCCTGGCATCGCCGTCCAGGAACCGGTCTCAGCGACGATTGCGCCTGCAAACAAAGAGCCGAACCTGATGAATGCGCATCGCACGCCCATGCTTGTCCTGTACGGATCGAATCTGGGTACCGCGGAAGGCATTGCCCGGGAGATTGCTGATACCGCCAGGTATCAAGGCTTTCACAGTGAAGTGGCCGCACTGGATCAACGCGTCGGCAAGCTGCCGAAAGAAGGCGTGGTCATCATCGTCAGCGCTTCCTACAACGGCCAGCCTCCAAGCAATGCAAAAGCGTTTGTCGAATGGCTGGAGCATGCGGATTCGGGAGAGTTCAACGGCGTGCGTTACACGGTCATGGGATGCGGGGACCACAATTGGGCCAGCACATATCAACGCGTTCCGCATCTTATCGATGAGCTATTGTCCGCAAAAGGGGCCGAGCGCCTTGCCCCGCTTGGCGAGAGCGATGCCAGCGGTGATTTTGAACAACAGGTCGATCGCTGGAATGAACGTTTATGGCCCGAACTGGCAGAAAAGCTGGGTCTGGAGCTGAACGTCAACTCCGAGAGCGAACGCAGTTCCTTATCCGTGCAATTTGTCAACGGTTTGGCTGTCACCCCGCTGGCAGAAACCTATGATGCACATATCGCAACGGTCGTGGAGAATCGTGAACTGCACGATGCGGGGAGCGACCGCAGCACGCGCCATCTGGAGATTCGTTTACCGGAAGGCGCGGTCTACAAGGAAGGCGACCATCTGGGCGTACTGCCGCATAATCCGCCCGAATTGGTGGAGCGTGTGCTCCGCCGATACGGTTTCAACGGCACGGAGCATTTGGTACTGGACGCTTCCGGGCGCAGCGCGGCTCACCTGCCGTTGAACCAGCCGGTCAATTTGTTTGACCTGCTGACCCACAGCGTGGAATTGCAGGAGGCTGCGACGCGTGCGCAATTGCGCGAATTGGCCGCATATACGGTTTGTCCGCCTCACAAGAAAGAGCTTGAAGCACTGCTGGACGAAGCGGCTTATTTGGAGAAAGTGCGCGGCAAACGCGTTTCCATGCTGGATTTTCTTATCCGGTACGAGGCATGCGAGCTGCCGTTCGAGCGTTTTCTGGAGCTGCTCCCTCCGCTGAAGGCCAGGTACTACTCCATCTCCAGTTCACCCCGCGTTCAGCCGGGTCAGGCGAGCATTACGGTAAGTGTAGTGCGTGGACCAGCCTGGAGCGGAGAGGGCGAATACAAAGGCATTGCCTCCAACTATTTGGCCGGGCTGCAGCCGGGCGAAGAGATCGTGATGTTCGTGCGCACGCCCGAGTCGGGCTTTGAACTGCCGGAGCAGGCAGGCGTGCCGATCATCATGGTCGGCCCGGGCACCGGAGTGGCGCCGTTCCGCGGATTTTTGCAGGCTCGTCGCGTTTTGAAGGAACAGGGAGCCGAGCTTGGCGAAGCACACCTGTACTTTGGCTGCCGCAATCCCGAGCATGATTATTTGTACAAACAGGAGCTGGAGCAGGCTGAGCGAGAAGGGCTTGTGACGCTGCACACCGCTTTTTCCCGGATTCAGGGAGAGGAGAAATGTTATGTCCAGCATCGGATGAATCAGGATGCATCACGATTGGTTTCGCTGCTGGAGCAAGGCGGACACTTGTACATTTGCGGCGACGGCAGCCGAATGGCTCCGGACGTCGAAGCGACATTGAAGGAAGCCTACGCCACCGTAACCGGCAGCACGGCTCAGCAGGCGGAAGCATGGCTGGAACAACTGCAGCAGCAAGGGCGATACGCGAAGGATGTATGGACAGGGATTTAAAAAGATACTGTGAATAAAGCAATTGAAGAAGTGGATGCTCATCAGGCTGCCGCAAATGTCTGAAATGGATGGGGCAGCCTCGAGCATTGTTGTAATTTCTTGATTTCAGGCTTTGGAAGGGCCAACCTGCATGGTTGCGGATATAAAGGATTCAAGCCTGTGTTCATTTTCCCCTTACAGGCCGATAGATGGATTCGACTTGCTTCAGCGGAAACAGGATGCGGGAAGGGAACTTCCCCCTGGCCTGCAATTCAATATAGTTCAATCCCACCGCGACAAGGCGGAGATTGCGAAATGCATTTCGGGTAGGGAACGCGGTACGGACGCCTACGAATATGCCGCGCCGCGTGCGAGGGATGCCGAACACCCGGATGGAATTCAGGCTTAGCGGCACGAAAAGTTGACCGTTTACTTTGATGAAATTGCGCGGGTACACCCGGTCGATCCGTCCTGGTTCAAGGCCGGACAGGGGGGCGTTCAATTCGGCGAGATGGCCCTGCAATTCGGCCAGGCGCTGCTGAAGCGTTTTGCCGGTTTGAAGCTGGTGCACGTTCATGCGAACTCCTCCGTTTTCCGTTTATACCCAGTATATGAGCGGAGAACGCCAAGGTGAGTCCGAGGATGCATCGATTTGACATTTATATGGTGCGGTGCACCTCAAAAACGCTCCTTCCTCAGAAGGAGCGTTTTTGAGTCGATATCGTAAAGGCAGCAGCTAATCCGATCTTTATATCAGACCGCCGTTGAATACGGCAGTATGCGTTTGTCAGAAACGAACGAGGCTGCCGATCTGTACGGGCTGGCCCGTGGCGATGGCCCGATTGGCTGCAATCCCGGTCAAGATGGATTGTGCGCCATCGATATGGTTCGCCGCGCGGTTGAACGGATCTTCTTCCGGATGGCCGAACAGGTCGTTCAGCAGGACCGGATCGCCCCCGCCGTGGCCGCCTTCGCGTTCTTCGACCTCCACTTCGTAAGGTGCGCCGAACATGGGCAGTACGCGCAGCGTTTTGCCGATCAGCGCTCCTTCCAGGTTTTTGTCGCCGAGCGAATTGACGTACGATTGTTCGACGATCGACATTTCGATGCGTCCTTTCGTGCCGTTGATGGCGATGCGGTATCCCTCCCAAGGTTGGTAAGCGACAAGGGAATAAGTCAAGATAGCCTTGTTCTGGTATTGAACCAGGACGCCCATCGTGTCCTCAATGTTGATGCCGTCGCCGAATACGCTCTGGTCGCGTTGATAGCCGTCCTCTGCTTCGGCGTCCAGATACATCGCTTTCAGATGGGCATCCGAATCCAGATGCAGGGCGAACGGATCGCCTTCGGCAAGCGGACTGCCCGTTGCACGCGTATAAAATTGGGTTACCCCGCGCTCCTCGGCATTTTCGCGGCCATAGAACATCAAATCCCCGAATGCAAATACCGTTTGAGGCTGGGAACCGATCCAGAAGTTAACAAGGTCAAAATGGTGCGTCGATTTGTGCACGAGCAGACCGCCACTATTCCGTTTATTGCGGTGCCAGCGGCGGAAATAGTCCGCGCCATGGCGAGTGTTCAGCAGCCATTCGAAATGCACGGACGTGACGCGTCCGATGGCATCGTTCATGACAAGCTCCCTTACTTTGGTGTGATGGGGAGCATAACGGTAGTTAAAGGTCACGCGCACGTTCCGCCCGGTCCGTTTGGTAGCGTCGAGAATGTCCTGACATTTTTGCTCATCGATGGTCATCGGTTTTTCGGTGATGACGTCGCATCCAAGTTCCATGGCGCGAATGATGTATTTGTGGTGCGTGCGGTCAATGCTTGTCACGATCACGAAGTCGGGTTTCTCGCTGGCGATCATTTCATCGAATTGATCGGCACGGTATGTAGGCACTTCGTTATATTTGTATTTGTCGCGCAGCATTTGATTGGCATAGTTCATCCGGGTTTGGTTGATATCGCAAAATGCGACCAGCTCCGATGTTTCGCGGAAATCGCGGGCCAGCGATCCGTAGAAGAATTCGGCACGACCTCCGGTACCGACCAATGCATAGCGTTTTTTGTCACTCATGTCATCGCCTCCTTGAATATGCTTCTAGCCTATAACAAGGAAGCACGTTTTTCGCCGCCTTTATTGCGAAATCGCTTTCAAATGCCGCCGATTTTGCTATAATCCAAGGGAAACCTTTTTAAAAAAGGAAGGGATGCCCGTGAACAGACCATATCGCGCGGACTTTCATGATCCGACCGGGCTGCTCGCAATCGAATATGATCGGCGCATCGGTTATTTTTCGATGCATGCGGACCATCTGCACGATCATTATGAGCTGTATTACCTGTTGTCGGGCGAGCGCATTTACTTTATCAAAGATCGATCCTACCGGGTTATGGCAGGGGACCTGGTTCTGGTAGACCGCAACGTGGTCCACAAAACGCTGGATAGCGGCAGGCCGGATCATGATCGGGTGGTCCTGTACCTGAAGCCGGAGCTGTTCGCAGGCATGGGCGTACCCGCAGATTTGGCCGCTGGTTTGATGCAGCTGTTTCGCGGCAGTCCGCCCGTGCTGCGGTTTCCTTCACGCATCCATGCTCAGGTGGAACGATTGGCTGTGGAGATCGTGGACGAGATGGTGGACCCGCAGCCGGGCAGCGAGCTGCTGCTCCGCCACAGGGCGGTGGAATTGCTGCTCTGTGCCTGGCGCAACCGGCACCTGGCCGTAGCGGATGCCGAAGATGCAGAGCCGGTCCTTCATCCCAAAACGCAGGCCGTCGTGCATTATTTGAACGAAAACTTTCGCGAATCGCAGTCCCTGACGGAAGTGGCGGACATGTTCCGTATAAGCCCGCACTATTTGAGCCGATTATTTCGGCATACAACCGGATTTTCGTTCAGCGATTATCTGAACTTGCTGAGAATCAAGGAAGCGCAGCGTTTGCTGCGGGAAACGGACGATCCCATTACGGACATCGCTTTGCGATCCGGGTTCGGGAACTTTTCCCATTTCGGCAAAATGTTCAAACGGATGGTGAATGCATCGCCAAGGCAGTACCGCCAGCAGCATACAAAGCAGGATCGAAGGCAGCCATAAGCGTGAAAAGCCCCGGAAACGACGCAGCGATGGCTGCCCATCATGCATTTCCGAGGCTCATTGCTTTCTTCGAGAATGTAAACCTGTTTTACGAGCTGCGCATCGGCGATTCGTTCTCCGGCCGCAACTTCATCCGAAGCTCTTCGTTCCGCGGGCAGATCATGATCCCGTCCACGACGTCGAGCCGTGCTGCCTGAATGGAGCTGCGGCGTGCAGGTTCGCTGGCATGTTCCACGCCCTCCCGTCGATCCGGATGCGTGAAATAAAAAATATAGGCCTGATCGTCCTGTACAACGACGTCGGCATGCAATCCGATGACGCCGTCATCCTCCCGGGTGCCCGGCTGATCCAAAATGAGGCTGTTCCACGCCCAGTGTTCCAAATCTTCGGAACGGTAAACGGCCTGTCCCCTCCATTCGTCCACGATCATCCAATAGCTGCCCTTAAAACGAAATACGTTCGGGCCCTCATGAGGCCGACCTGTTATGACAGGACCGATCACTTTCCAATGGTACAGGTCCGCGCTATCCGCGGCATAGGTATGGGAACCGTTCGCTTCATCCTTGTACCACATGCGGAAACGGCCATCCGGCAGCGGGTAGACGCAGGCATCGATCACGTAGTCCGAGCTGAGCTCCAGCGTGCCGTGAAACGTCCATGACAACAAGTCGGGGCTCGTATAATGCAGGATATTCCGCTTATGTCCAGGCCAGTCGTGCGGGACGCCTTGGATGTAGCTCACGTACATGTGGTACGTGCCCTCATGCCAGAAAATTTCCGGTGCCCAAAACGTGTTATGACCCCATTCGTGCTCCAATCCCGTCAATGTGCCGCGGTACGTCCAGGTGCTGCCGCCGTCAGTGGAAGAAGCAACGCCAAGATCGGTGCCGTGCACCCAGGCGAACTTCGGTCCGCCCGCCGTTGCGCGGCGGTTGGTATATACCATCCACCAAGCCTGTTCGGCGCGGTTCCATATCAATACCGGATCTGCTGCACCATCAAAGATGGGATCTCGAAATAAAGGTGCGCCCATGAAACTTCCTCCCTTGTTTTTTATCAAAGTGGAAACGTGTTCTACTATCGTAAAAGAGTTTGATTGAAATTACAATATTATGTTTTCTCATGATTTGAATTCGTATATATATTAATCCGAAGATGTTATAATACGCCCAGCAGTTGACGCATGCCAACCATCGAAATTAAGATTAGGGAACTGAAACCAAACATACCCAAAGAAGGCAGGAGAGCAGAATGTATACATACAAGCCGATGTCGATTGAACACTATGACCAGGCTTTGCTGTTATGGGCCCGGACACCGGGGCTCGGCATCAGCATGGAGGTGGATTCGGAAGAGGGAATCGCGGCATATTTGAAACGTAATCCGGGAATCAGCCACGTTTGCGTGGACGATGAAGATCAGTTGGTCGGTACTGCGCTGTGCGGACATGACGGCAGACGCGGATACATGTATCACGTAGTTGTAGATACGGCCCACCGGGGGAATCAGGTGGCGACGACCTTGGTCAGGCATTGTCTGGAGCAGCTGAAGAAGGCAGGCATATTCAAGTGCCATCTGATGGTGCTGGACAACAACGAGACCGGCAAGCGGTATTGGTCGGAGCATGGATGGCACTATAGGGACAACATATTGCTTTATTCGGCCAATACGCAAACCTTTTCGGAAGCCGGGGCGTAGGGGAAATGGCGGCAGCGAGCAAATATATAGGTTGACTATATACCGCAAAAGATACACACGTTCACGGAGAGGGCAGAAACAAAACGGAGAAGCGGAGCGTTCGCTTCAAAGCAAAGGGGAAGATCTCGATGATTGAACAGCGACTGGAACAGCTTGGAATCGTATTGCCGCGGGCCAGCGCGCCGGCGGCCAAATATGCGAATGCGGTTATTGTGAACGGCATGATGTACGTATCGGGCAAAGGGCCGAATACGGCCGAGCGCGGGAAGCTGGGAGACCCGTTCACGACGGATCAAGGATATGCATTTGCCCGGAATGCAGGCATTGAAGTGCTGGCCGTTGTGCAGGAGGTGCTCGGTTCACTGGACAGGGTGGAACGTGTGGTCAAAATCCAAGGGTTTGTTAACGCTACCGCATCCTATGACGAGCATCACAAGGTGCTGAACGGCTGCTCCGACCTGATGCTCGACGTGTTCGGCGAACGCGGAGTACACGCCCGATCGGTGTTTGGCGCGGCATCGGTCAGGGATGACCTGCCGCTCATCATCGATTCCATTTTCCAAGTAAAGGAGTAGAGGACAAATGACGCAACCCGATCATTCAATCGACCCGATTATGCTTGAATTTCCCGAACGTTTCGAAACGGAGCGGCTGATCATTCGTGCTTCGCAATGGGGAGACGGCCGGATGGTGAACGAAGCCGTCCACGAAAGCGCCGACCAGTTGGCGCCATGGCTGCCTTTTGCCAGAACGCTCCCCACGCTCGAACAATCCGAGATCCGCGCTCGCAAAAACAGGTTGAACTTTATGGAACGCACCGATATGGTCCTTTATTTGCTGGACAAGGAGACCGGCGAATTCGTGGGCAGCAGCGGTTTGCATCGCATGAACTGGGAAGCCCGTTCCTTCGAAATCGGTTACTGGATCAGAACGTCGCGTTCCGGACAAGGATTAATGGGCGAAGCCGTTAGAGGCATCGAGCAGTTTGCCATTCGGCATCTGGACGCCAATCGCCTTGAAATCCGCTGCGATGCCCGCAATCGAAAGAGCGCCAAAGTCGCCGAACGGGCCGGATACACGCTGGAGGGCATTTTGCGGAGAACCGGACGCGATCCGGACGGCGTGCTGGTGGACACGATGGTTTTTGCCAAAGTAAGAGGTGTCGAATTCAACTGATTCCCAATCCAATGGGGGAGGAAACGTTTTGAGGCTGATCGGGCAGGGAAGAACCGCGGATATATATGAATATTCGCCAGGGGAGATCATGAAGCTGTACCATGCGGATTTCCCGGAGGCTGTCGTGCGGCACGAGTTTCGGATCACGGAGATGGTCGGCAGCAAAGGTTTGCACATCCCCGAGGCTCGCTTATTACATAAAGAAGGAAACCGTCTTGGCATCGTTTTTGAACGGATCGAAGGGCAAACGCTGCTTGCTCTGCTGCTCGGACAGATCCTATCTGCGGAGGAGACGGCCAGAATGATGGCGGAATGCCATTACGGGCTGCATATGCAGAAGGATGAAGAACGGGCCCTGCCTGGGCAAAAACATATTTTAGAACAGGCGATGATGCGTGTGCCCATGCTTGGGGAATCGGAAAAACAAAAGGTGCTGGCCGATCTTCGGGCGCTGCCGGAGCACAGCCAAATCTGCCACGGCGATTTTCATCCGGACAACGTCATGCTGGAACGGGTCGGCGGGCGCTGCCGGGTCATCGACTGGATGACAGGCATGTCCGGGGACCCGGCAGGGGATGTGGCGCGGACATGGGTCATATTGAAGAGCGCCAGCCTGCCGGAACAGGCGGCTGCAGAGCTGCATCAGGCGTTCGAGACGGCGCGCAGCCTGCTGCTGGACGGCTATATTGAGCATTACTTACGTTTGTCCGGCATGACATGGGAGCAGCTGGAAGCTTGGATTTTACCCGTTGCCGCCGCGCGGCTGGACGAAAATTTGCCGGAAGGGGAAGCAAGGCATGTGCTGCGTTTCGTGAGGGAGCGTCTGGCGTCCCATTGAACCTGGATGGTCATGTAAGAATTGGAATAGGTGAATGAGGTGGATGCCGTGTTAAAAGCGTTGAAGGCGATTCAAACTTGGAAATCGGGGGACCTGTCTGTAGCGGGACAGTCTCCGTCGTGGCTGCAATTATTGTTGGCCGCCGAAAGGCCGAACATCAATCTGGAGCGTGTCCGTGCCATCGCCGAGCTCGAAACGAATAATCCGGTGCTCGACTATGTGGAGCGAACGCTTCAGGTGCTGGACGGTTTGCACGTTTCCTTTTGGGTACGCGAGATCGTGGAGGAAGTGCTGGCCTGGTCCGAAACGGCGAAGGCAGGAACATTGCAGCAGCGCAGGATGTGGCTGTCCGAAGGCATCAATTTGTTTGTGCACAACATCGGTTCCGCCCAACTGTACGTTCGGTATGCCGCAGCGCCAAACGCCGGTTCTGCGGTTCTGCGCGAAAATGAGGATGGGGGCACATACGCCGGAGTTCCGGGCGATTCATCGATCCTGGGAACTTCGGGTTCTTCCGCCCAGCATGAACAAGGAGACGATGTCCCGGCATTGTCGCCAAGGCAGGAAATGGTCCGCACGCTGATCGCGACGCATGGTTTGATCGGGCAGTACATCCGCGGGGAAATTCCGTTTGCCGAGAACCTTCCGGTACGTCGACTGTTTGCGGCAGGATGGGTGGACAAAGACGAGCTCAGGACACTGCTGCTGGCGCTGAATGAATG
Source organism: Paenibacillus sp. FSL W8-0426 (assembly GCF_037969725.1). NCBI lineage: Bacteria > Bacillati > Bacillota > Bacilli > Caryophanales > Paenibacillaceae > Paenibacillus > Paenibacillus sp. FSL W8-0426. The sequence continues at coordinate 2,545,488 of NZ_CP150203.1, forward strand.
CGTGATTGCGGGTGTCGATCCACAGCTTTGGCAGGACGTGCAATCCGAGGTGCGACGTATTGTCGGCTGGATCATCGAAGAGCCTGAACGCCATGAATGGACCTTGAAGGAACGGCTGTCCCGGCTCAGAAGCGCCTCCGTCAAACAGGGCGAACCGCTGGACGAGGCTTATGCACGATTGGAAAAGTCGCTGGACGTCGAGGCGGAACTGGCGCCGCTCGCGGATCGCACGTTATGGTACGTGGAGGCAGCTTTGCAGCACTTTTCCTTCAATGAAATGGTGCAGATTTTCCGGCTCGCCCTGAGGGACCTGGAAATGCACAAGCCTGACGGCGGCAGGACGGCTGGATGCGTGCGTCATATCAGCTTCGAACCCCTGATGAACACGATGTATTATGACCACAAAGGTGCCAAAAAGCTGAATGTGTACAAAAAGCGCATGATTGAAAAGTATTTGGAGCAGTGGTCCTGGGAGCAGATGGCATCAGGGGAGGCCATAGATTATCCGCATTTGACCCATCGCGTGCAGCGATACGAGGACGTGCCGGATACGGCGTTCGTGACGTTCGAATTTTCGCCGGCTGCGGAGAAGCTGATCGCTTTCTGCATCGAAGCCGAGAAATCGCCGCTGTACGAACGGGCCGTGCTGATGCTGTTTGATTTGTTCGGCTTAAGGCGCGATGCTTACGACCGTTTCCATAACGAAGAAGCATATCTGGCCGACATGAACGGCTCGGGGGATTACAAAAAAGTGCTGCTGGACTATATCGCGGGCCGGCGGGTGCTGGACATCGGGCCCGGCGGAGGCGTGCTGTTGGATTTGATCGAGCAGGAGAAGCCGGATGTAGAGCCGATCGGCATCGATATTTCAGCCAATGTGATCGAAGCGCTTGAACGCAAGAAACAGCGGGAAGGCCGCCGCTGGCAAGTGATGAAAGGAGATGCTCTGCAGCTGGATCAATACGTGCAGCCTGGCACGGTGGATACGGTCATTTTTTCATCCATATTGCATGAGCTCTACTCCTATATTGAACACGAGGGCAGACGATTCAACCCGAATACGGTGGCGACAGCGCTTCGCAGCGCCTTTGACGTGATGACTCCGGGGGGCCGGATTCTGATTCGCGACGGAATCATGACGGAACCTGAAACGCAGAAACGGCGCATCCGTTTCATGGAGCCCGACGGGATGCAGTGGCTGGAGCGGTATGCTGCCGATTTTCAGGGAAGGTCCATTGCATTCGACCGGATATCCGATAACGAAGCGGTGCTCAACGTGAATGATGCGATGGAATTTCTGTATACGTACACCTGGGGGCCGGATGCTTACGTCCATGAAATCCAGGAGCAATTCGGCATATTTACTCCGTCCGCCTACGAACGCTGCATCAAAGAAACGCTTGGCGACCAGGCAGACATTATCCTGTTGAAACACTTTTTGCAGAAAGGGTATACGGAAGCGCTGAACGATCGCATTGTTTTCATGGACGAGGACGGTATGCCTGCTTCGCTGCCGGACAGTACCTGCTTGATCGTGATCAAGAAGAAGGAGCGTGCAGAGCAGTGAACCCAAATAAGGAAGCATTCAACACAACGTTATATTTTGTCCGGCACGCGGAGTCGGTCTATGTGGAAGGGCAAGAGCGGGAACGCGGGCTCACGGAACGTGGCATGCTGGATGCGGCGAAGATTGCCGATGTGTTGGTCCAGGAGCGAATCCGCTGGTTTTATTCCAGTCCTTATCGGCGTGCGGTGGATACCTTGCGGGTACTGGCCGGCCATTGCGGATGCGAAATCACGATGGAAGAAGATTTGCGGGAGCGAAAGCTGTCGGGAAAGGATTTGGGGAAAGAAAACTTTCGGGAAGCCAAGCAGAGGGTGTTTCTTGATCCCGAATTTGCTTTCCCGGGCGGCGAATCGAGCGTGGAAGCAGGCAAGCGTGCCGTGGCCGTGCTGGAACGGATCTTGCAACAGCATGCGGGAGAAAAGGTGGCCATCGGCACGCACGGGGATATCATGACCCTGATGCTTAACCATTACGATCCCGCCTACGGCTATGAGTTTTGGGAAAGCACCTCCATGCCGGACATATATAAGCTGGAAATGGATGCGGAACGTCGGTTGGTTGGCATCGAACGGTTGTGGGTGAGCTCATGAACATTACGTTTATGCAGGATCGGTATTTCATTGAAGGGCTTCAGGTGTTGGATCTGCAGCGGCAGAAGTATTGCATTTTTGATTTGGAAGGCACGGGCATACGCCCGGAAACGGAAAGCATTACTCAGTTTGGAGCGCTTCATCTGGAGTTGGGGTCGACGGAGCAAGCGGAGTTTACCTCCCTTGTTCGGGCAACGAAGCCCATTCCGGATGCTGTCGCCCGATTGACCGGCATTTCTAATGAGGACATGTGCGGCGCTCCCGGGTATAAGGACGTTTTTCCGTCCTTTTTGCATTTTGTTGGTGATCGAGTGCTGGTTACTCAGGCAGGATATGAGTATGATGTGCCGATGCTAAGACGCCATTGCGCAATGAATGGCTTGCCGATGATGACGAACAAGGTGCTGGATACCAAAGCATTGTTTACCTACATTCATCCGGAGATCGATGCTGTTGTTTCCACTGATTTTCTGGTGAGTTACTACGGCATCGACACGGCGGGTTTGCAGCGGCATGAGGCATTAGCGGATTGCCGCTTGATCGCCCGCATTTTCGAACAGGTGATGACGGAATACGAGCAAATGGGGAAAATGCATTTTATCGCCGATCCGAAGGTTTCCATGAGGAGATTTGTTATACCGGCTATGTATCAAGCAGAGGGGAAAGAAGGGGTTGACCTTGAGTAAGGCAGAAGCTGAACGTTTTTTGTCCAAGCTGAAAGAAGGTACAGTGATTACGGAACAGACCTTTGCAGAACTGGATGTGGACGATTATTTGGCAGAGAGGGAGGACGATGAGTTCTCCGGACAGTGGATGCAGGCGTTCGAGCGTGTGCAGGGGAGCGGCACCGAGGCAGAAGCTGAGGATATTCGTTCCGGTCGGGAGATGGCGTTTAAACAGGTATTTTCGCTGACAGGTGATCCTGATTTGGCGGGTTACGTGAGCGATGACATCGGTTTGATCTGTACGGCGCTTGCGGGGGACGAGGTGCATGACGGCTTTGTGCACACGTTGCAGGAAAGCTATTTGAGTGGCAGATTGCCTTTGAGGTAAAGGGGGGGCTTGTCTTTCTGTACATGTCGGATGCTCGTTTGTATAAAAAAATGGCTGCATCTGTGCATTGAGACCATGCCTGAGATGCCGTAAAATTCACCTTAGCGACAAATGAGAATGATAATCATTATGATAGAGACATTCTCAGGTCACATACTACAAAGATTACATAGGGGTGAAGGGGATCATGGCAAGACCAGGCAAAGGATTAAAAGGGTGGTTGATTTTGGCGCTGCTGCTGACGACCGTTATTGCAGGTTGTGGAGCAAAGGCCGAACCAACCGCGCAGCAGAATACAACGGCAGAACAGAACACGACGACGGAAAATACGGCTTCAGAACCACAAGCGGCAGCAGTGAATGAGCCAGAGACTCGGGTAGTAAAAGATGAGTTCGGAGAGGTCACCATCCCGACGAAGCCACAGCGAATTGCAGGCATCTACGTGGAAGATTACTTGAAGGCATTGGGAATTACGCCAGTGATCCAGTGGTACCATCCGAATTGGGGAATCCAGGAATACCTCAATCTGGACGTTCCCCAGTTTGACATCACGGGTAACATGGAAGTGCTGCTGGAGTATGACCCGGACCTGATCATCGTAGATGGAGGGGTAAATGCCGAGCAATATGAGATGTACTCTAAAGTGGCGCCTACCTACCGTTTGCCGGAACGTGTGCTGCAGGATTCCAAACAGATTTTGACGACGATTGCGGACGTTGTTGGACAGCCCGAGAAGGGAGCCGAGGTGCTGGCGCAGTTCGAGAATAAAATCGAAGATGCCAAAACGAAGTTGAAAGAAACGATCGGGGACGAGACGGTTGCGGTTGTACGCCTGGATGTACAAGATAAAGGGCTGGCACTCTTTGGCGTGAAGAACCGGTACACCGGGTTTATCTATTCCGATCTTGGATTGAAGCCGCATCCGCTGGCAGCGAATATGGAAGAATATCAACAGGTGATTTCCGAAGAAGCAATTCCAGATCTGGATGCCGACCACATTATTATTTTCCCTTCCAACGGGCACTGGAACTCGCCGGAAAACCAGGAAGCGCTCAAGATGCTGGACAATAAGTTGTGGAAAAACCTGCCGTCTGTCAAAAATAACCATGTGTACATGATGGAGAGATCACACTGGCAATCCGGGGCCGTGACGGCCAACTCGATGAAAATGGACGATTTGCTGCAAAAAATGATGCCGTAATTACGGATCATCAAAAAGAAAGTTCTTCAACGAGGGTTGAAGAGCTTTCTTTTTTCGTTTACACTCATTTAAATGATAACAATTCTCAATTGAGGGCGATGAAATATGAGTTTTACCATGGAACAACGATTGCCCGAGCCTTGGCTCTGCTTACTGGAGCATTTGCAGGAAGTGGACCACGGGCAAGACGAACTAGGCTTCTGCATGAAATACGATGTACTGAATGCACATCAGTTATTTGTGATTACTGCAGGCGAGGGAGAGGCCGTCTGCCCCGATCGATCTTGGAAGCTAAAAAAAGGCGTAATCCTGCTGGTTCCGGAAGGAATAACGATTATGATGGAATCGTCGCGAAAACCGAGGCAGAAGCTTCAATATTTCAAGCTGGATCTGGCACGATCCGGTCAAGCGAGAAAGTCGGAGGCATTCGTTCCTTCGCCGGGCTCCCGTTCAGGAGTCGATGCCGTGACAGAATTGTATTATAGTCCGTGGAGTTCTTGCATCCGTGCTTTGGAACAAATGCTTGGCAGGCAACAAACGTCTGACTCGTGGATGGCACGTTGGGAACAACAGCTTGCGTTCCAGAATTGGTTCAGCATGCTGATCAAATATAACGAATCATCCCACGAACAACCGGACAGCCGCAGGCGAATCCAGACATCCGTACGTTATATCCACGAGCACTTTGACCAACCTATGACGGTGGATGAACTTGCCGGCAGCATTCAGCTTAACCGCGCCAGCTATACTCGGCAATTCAAGGAAGCGACGGGTCAACTGCCGCTGGACTATGTGAACGAAATTCGGCTGGAGCGGTCCAAACAGCTGCTGCAGATGACGGATGACCGTCTGCATGACATCGCGCAGAACGTCGGTTTCAGCAATGAATACTACTTTAGTCGCCGCTTCAAACAATATACGGGGGTTTCTCCGGGCGTGTACAGGCGACATCAGCGCCAGGACGTTCGCGTGTTTGCGCCATTTCTGGAGGACTTCGTGCTGGCGCTCGGGATCACTCCCGTGATGCAGTATTCGCATCAAATATGGGGCAAACAAGGTTATCTGGAACTGCATCATGTGCCCGAATTTGACGTAACCAGCCAGGATGCCAAGCTGGATGAACATGAACTACCGGATTTCATTATGTTGGACGATGGTCATGTTCGTTGGAACCTGGAACGTTTGGAGCGGCTCGCACCGACATATTACTTGAAACATCAGGGAGAGGACTGGCGCGGTATCCTGAAATCAACAGCCGATGTTCTGGGTAAGGGCAATCGTATTCAGGAAGTCATTGGTACATACGAAGAGAAGGCATATGAAGCGAAAACAAGACTGCAACGGAAAATAAAAAGTCAAACCGTGGCCTTCCTGCGTATTTCGGCAACGACCATTGCCCTTTATGGTGCAAACAACGGGTATGTGGGGCCGATTATGTTTCAAGATCTTGGTCTTAAACCGGATTCATGCGTTAGCCAATGGGCCGGACAGCAGCGCCGAATTAACATTGAGCTGGAACAACTACCCGGTTTGAATGCTGATCATCTTTTCGTGACGTTTGACGGGGAAAAATCGACGTTCCCTGGCGAAGAGCGGGGAATCATGGACAGCAGGGAGTGGAGCCAGCTTAAAGCCGTTAGAAACGGCTGCATATACGAGGTCGATTTCTTGACATGGATGAATTACGGAATCCTTTCGCATGGCAAAAAAATTGACGATATACTGCGATATTTGGGATGAGTGCTGCGCAGGGCGGATCTCCCATAATACCGATGAACGATATCAGCAAATCCTTCTGATCCCCGCAAGCTCATTCGGGACCAATCAGAAGGTTTTTTCATATTTTGAGCCGGCGCAGGGAAAGACCGAATATTGCCAAAGAACAGTCCTTGAGCCGGAGAGTGCGACATACGATAAGAGAAGGTGTGATCATCTACCAAGCACCTTGTCTAAAGTACAGCCATGATGTCAATGGCAGATGGGAGAGCGGCAATGACGAAACGGATCATTCTGCTGGAAGAAGGTACGGCAGCGTTAAAAGAGCTAATGGGCCCGAAGGCGGCGGGACTCGCAGACATGGTACAGGCAGGTTGGCCCGTTCCCGCAGGCTTCGTAGTGGCGGCGTCTGGTTTCGGGCAGGCGTGCGCTCACTCGGGGCAACCGTCCTGCGACAGGGACGATGAACTTGCTGACGCCATACGTTACCTGGAGCAGCGCTCCGGTAAAAGGTTTGGTCATGCTGCCAATCCGCTTCTGCTCGCCGTAAGGTCGGGAGGGACGCTAAACGGCCAAACGATGCCTGCCCCGCTCCTGCATATCGGGCTGAACGACAGGACGGTCGAAGGGCTGGCCCAAGCAGCAAACCATCGAATGTATGCGCTTCAATGTTACCGGAATGCGCTGCTGCAGTACGGAAGAACGGTGCGAGGCATCATGGACAAAAGGTTTGAAGAAGAAGCAGGCAGCGATGTCATGCAGGATGAGGCTGAGCTGGAACGGAGCATTGCACGATGCAAAACGTGGATTGAAACGCTGGGAGGAACGCCTTTTCCCCAAAGTCCGGAGGTGCAGCTGGAGGAAGCGCTGCATGCGATGCAAAATTTCGTGCAGGAATCAGGGGAGCGTTTTGCAAATGATGGGAACCAGGCTCTTCCGGATCCTTTCAACAGGAAAAATCCTGCTCTGATTCAAGCCATGGTTTATGACGGACTGGACGTACAGAGCGGCAGAGGCATGCTGTTTATAAACCAACCGGATCCAGGACGGAAAGAAATGCAGGGATTCTATCTGGCGTCGGACGCCGATCGATCGGACAGTACGGCATTGGAGGAGTTGTGCGGGACAAAACCGGACGTATACCGGATGCTGCTGGAGATGCGCAGCGAGCTGGAGCAGGGAGGCGAGTCCGGGCAAGCGGTCGAGTTCGTCGTAGAATCAGGTCAGCTTCATGTGCTGCAAAAGAGCCGAGTTGACGACGCCAATGACGCTTTGGTGAAAATGCTGGTTGAAATGGTTAAACAGGGAAGCATGACAAAGGACGCAGCCCTTCGGTGCGTCAATTCTGTTCAAACGGCGGAGATGCGTAATCGCAACGATACCATCGGGAATATTCCACTTTTCCTGAATCCGAATTGGCGGATCCTGCTGGGTTGGGCTGATGAAATAAGGGAACAAGCGGTGTTTGCGCATATCCGGCACCCGGGCGAAGCCAGGCTGGCCAGAGAGTATGGCGCCGACGGGGCCTTTTGCCGGATCGAAGATTGTCTCCGATCACCGATGAGATGGCCATATGCGCAGAAATGGATACAAGCGAACGGCATACCGGATCGCAGACAGGGCATGTGGCGGTTGTTGCCGATGCTGCAGGCCGATCTGGAACAGGTATTGGAACCGATGAACGGTTGCCCTGTCGCGATCCAATTGCTGGATAGAAGGTGGATCGAGCAACAAATATCCAACCTGGAGAGCGTCAGCGAGCGTGATGAACAGGGGCGGACTTCGAATGTGCCGGCCATGGACGAGGAATGGTTCCGCGAATGGACGGATATGCAGCTGGAAGCGGTTTTCCGCGCCGCATTAAAGATCATACGCGAGAATTGGCGGGCTAGGCCGGAAATCTTGCTCATGTTCGCGAATCATCATGAAGAAATCCAGGCTATGGCGGAACTGGCTGATGATGTCGCCGAACAGATTCTGGGTATGGAGAAGCGCCACTGCCGATACCGGCTTGGTCATGGCCCGGAGCATGCATCCCAAACCGCCGGCTCGGAAAAACGATCAAACCTGTATTATGGATTGGGCCTGGATCACGACCGGCGGAACGAAACGAATGTTGTAAATAGTCCGGTGGAGCAGCTGCCCTTTACCCGGATCGCGGCTGCCCAGACTACCTTGGCAGAAGAGGCCGCGAAACGATTGTATTCAAACGGTAATATAACGACAACGGCGTAGCAAACGCAGATCGATCTGCTGGATGGAAGTCTCAGCACGACTTCATGGAATAGAGGTCGCGAAACTGTTATACTGGAATATGCGTTATGTAAAATGAACGTAAAATTTCAGATAAGGGTTGAAAGCGACCATGTTTACATTCAAGAGCGAACGGAACTCTTCACGGCTTTTATTTGCCGTATTATTTGTTCTGATGCTGCTGAAGCTGACGCTTCTGCGGTATTTCTTTTTCCAGGGTTTGTCCGGAGTAGGTTTGGTGACGGACGCCCTGGCTGCGCTGGCCTTGGTATGCGTCCTTGATCTCATTGTGCCGAAAAGGTGGAAATGGGTCGTATACGGCGGCTTTAACTTGTTGTTCTCTTTTTTATTATTCGCAGCCACGTTATATAACGTGCATTTCAGTTCCGTGCCGACGTATACGGCGCTGAGCGAATTGGGACAGGTGGCACAGGTGCGCGGCAGCATTGGACCTCTAGTGCGGCCTGCACACTTCCTGTTCTTCGCGGATATCGTGCTCGTGCTGCCGGTCTGGCTGCTGACGCGCCGCCGCCGTTCGGCCATGGGCTATGGCATCCGCAATACCGACGGACTCACGTTTGGCAGCAACCGAAAAAAATATTGGGGCAAGTTGGGCGTGGTCGTTACCGCCGCGTTCTGCATGGTGTTGTCCGGTACATTTATCGTCAAGGGCGAATCGATCGACAATGAACTGGTGCGTGCGGAGAACCTTGGATTTTTGAATTATCAAGTCTCGTCGGCCATTCTGACCAGCAAGGAAAACGAAGCCATCGCGAATGGCAATATCCAGGACACGATTGCTCGCGTCAACGAATTGGTGAGCCGATTTGGATATCAGAATCCAACGAAACAAGGGCAGGCGATCCAACCGCGTTATTTCGGCCAGGCCAAAGGCAGTAACCTGATCGTGCTGCAGCTGGAATCGTTCCAGAACTTTCCGATCAATGCTTCTCTGGATGGCCAGGAACTCACGCCGGTCCTGAACGATTTGGCCAAAGAGAGCTATTATTTCAATCATTTCTTCCAGCAAATCGGTCAGGGCAACACGTCGGACGCAGAGTTCATGTCCAATACGTCGATCTATCCGACAGGGGTTGTTCCGATGTCCGCGGGATACAGCGACCGCGATCTGCCGTCTTTGCCGAAATTGTTGAGCAGCGAAGGCTATCAGTCCGAAACGTTCCACGTCAATGACGTATCGTTCTGGAACCGGAACAAGATGTATCCCGCACTGGGTTTTGAACGTTATTTCGACAGAGCCAGCTTCGAGAATGACCGGTTTAACGATTTTGGCGCATCCGACGAGGAACTGTACCGGGTTGGCGTCGAAAAAATGGTTGCCCATCAGACGGCTAATCAGCCGTTCTATGCGCAGTTTATTACAGCTTCAAGCCACTCGCCGTTCAAAATTCCGGAAGATCGCGCCCGGATCACGATTCCGGCTGCGATCACCAATACGCTGCTGCATGATTATTTGCAGGCGATCAATTACACCGACTATGCCGTCGGCCAACTGATCGAGCAGTTGAAGGCGAACGGTCTGTGGGACAATACAACATTGGTGATTTACGGCGATCACTTCGGTCTGCCTGCCGAGGAAGAGATCACGCAGCAGATCAGGGATAACTTGAACGTGCCTTATGACGGCAACGTGAGCCGATTCAACATCCCGCTCCTGATCCATACGCCGAAACAGGCCAAAGGTCAGGTGATCGAGCAACCGGGAGGCCAGCTTGATATTTTGCCGACCGTCATGAATCTGATGGGCGTCTCGCTATCGGAAGAAAAATTCACGGCATTTGGGCACGATCTGCTGAATATGGACCACAACGCTTTCGGGATTCGGTATTACCTGCCTACCGGCTCGTTCGTCAATAACGAGATTTTGTTCATCCCGGGTGCCGGCTTCGAGGACGGTAAGGCGTATTCGCTCAAAACCTATGAGCCCGTTACCGATCTGGAGCCTTATCGTGCAGATTACGAGCATGTGCTTCAATTGATGAAATTGTCCGACGAGTACGTAAAACTGCTGCCGAAACGGGCACCGTAAATATAGCTCCCTCCATATCGGATTTCGGAATGAGCTCGGTTAAATAGTAACGCCACCCTGCGAAATGATGCATGCAGGATGGCGTTATTTTTTTCGATTTTGAAACTGTAATCAATAATGTTACAATGGAAGGAAGAGCAAAGACAGAGAGGATGGATCGACGACATGAAGCTTAGCGTATTGGAACACGGCCACATTAATGAAGGAAGAAGCGTACAGGATACGCTGCAGGAGACGGTGACCCTTGCAAAGCATGCGGAGGAGCTCGGATATTCCCGTTTCTGGATGTCAGAGCATCACGGAGGGGGAGCGCTCTCGTTTTCCAGCCCGGAAGTGATGATTGCACATGTTGCCGCGCATACGGAGCGCATCCGGGTCGGATCGGGCGGGGTAATGCTGCCCCATTACAGCGCCTATAAAGTGGCCGAGAACTTCAGATTGCTGGAGGCGCTGCACCCCGGCAGAATCGACCTCGGCATCGGGCGCGCGCCGGGAGGCATGCCGCTTGCGAGCCGGGCTTTGAATGAAGGCAAGGCATCGAACGTACAATTTTTCCCGCAGCAGATCGCGGATCTGGGCGGATACTTCCACGAGCAATTGCCGGAGGACCACCGTTTTGCTTCGCTCGTGGCAGGTCCCTCCGTCCCAACCGTACCTGAGGTATGGCTGCTCGGTTCCAGTTCCGAGGGAGCCAGAATTGCGGCTGCCCAGGGAACGTCCTATGCATTTGCCCAATTTTTCGGCACGCCTGGCGGAGAAGAAGCCATGAAATACTATCGGAGACACTTTAAACCGTCCATTCATGGAGATCAGCCCCACTCGATGATCGCCGTGGCGGCATTCTGTGCGGATACGGAAGAAGAGGCCGCCGAATTGGCGCGCAGCAACGAACTGTTTTTCCTGCGGCTTGGACGAGGGCTGGAGCAGCGTTCCTTTCCGTCGCTTGAAACGGTGCGCAGCTATCCGTATACGGCTATGGAGATGGAGCAGATTCGCCAGCGCCGCTCCTTTTCGATCATAGGCACGCCGGAACAAGTCAAGGAGAAAATTGAAGCGCTGGCGGAACGGCATGAAGCCGACGAAGTTATCATCGCCTCGGCCATTCATTCGTTCGAAGCGCGCTTGCGCTCATTTGCCTTGATTGCCGAAGCTTTTGGCCTCAAGAAGGAATAATGCCGACGAAGCGGGAATAAATACGATGAACCAGGCCGGAGTCTTGCCAGACGGGACTCCGGTTTTAATTTGGAAACATGTCTTCGTTTTCGGAACGAACTGCCATTGATGCATGAAGTAGCGGGATACGTGTTTATGCATGCAGGCATAAATCCCGAGATCCAGGACCGAGGCAACCCGTGGACCATGTTGAAGATGACACGATTTGAATTGCGCAACCCGTGACGGTGTGCTAAGTTATATTTTTCAGCAGTATTGCAGGAAACGCTCGGAGAAGCGGTTCTGGCGTGCTTATACATACGATTTTTAAGGATAAGGGGATGGACGGACTGGCTATTTATAATTTGGATCATCTGCAGCATCATATATTGCTGTGCAACGGCGGTTCTTGCATGCGTAAAGGCGGAGAAGAGGTTACCCAGGCCGTGCGCGACGAGATTGCGAAGCAGCAGGCCGGCGAATTCATCCACACCACGCGAACGCGCTGCAACGGACGGTGCGATGATGCTTGCGTGACCATTGTGTACCCGCAGGGAGATTGGTACGGGAACATGACGCCCGAATCCGGCAGAGAGCTTGTACGTGCGCTGTGCAGCGGCGAACAATTGGACCGCCATCGGATCGCCAACGTCACAAAAACAGCAGTGAATTAGCACGGTTACTCCAACATTTTTTTTTGGAAAATGAGCATTTGAGAATGAATTGCATTGAATTCGTTGTAAAGGGATTGGAATGAACTCATATTGACGCTATAATCAGTAAAGGTATGATACCTTATAGAATATGGTTATAACGACAAACCATCATTGACGGAGGGCTATGAACATGGAAAAAGCGTTAATCTTCGGACATAAAAATCCGGATACGGATACGATCTGTTCTGCGATCGCTTATGCCGACCTGAAAACAAAATTGGGACAAAACGTCGAAGCGGTGCGCCTGGGAGAAGTAAATGGCGAAACGCAATACGCGCTTGATTTCTTCAAAGTGGATGCTCCGCGTTTGATTAGCACGGCCGCCAACGAAGTGAACAACGTAATCCTCGTCGACCACAACGAGCGCCAGCAAAGCGTTAGCGACATTGCGGACGTTACCGTGGTTGAGGTCATCGACCATCACCGCATCGCGAATTTCGAGACAAGCCAGCCGCTTTATTTCCGTGCAGAGCCTGTCGGTTGCACCGCAACCATCCTGAACAAGCTTTACAAGGAAAACGGCGTGGAAATCAGCGCGCCGATCGCCGGCCTGATGTTGTCCGCGATCATTTCCGACTCCCTGCTCTTCAAATCGCCGACTTGCACCGAGCAGGACGTTGCAGCAGCTCGCGAACTGGCAGCCATCGCTGGCGTGGATGCGGACAGCTACGGCCTGGATATGTTGAAAGCCGGCGCAGACCTGAGCCAAAAAACGATTGCCGAGCTGATCTCCCTCGATGCCAAAGAATTTTCGATGGGACAAGCCAAAGTCGAAATCGCTCAAGTCAATGCGGTTGACGTGAACGACGTGCTCGTGAAGCAGCCTGAGCTTCAAGCTGCGATCGAGGCGATCATTTCCAGTAAAGGGCTGGACCTGTTCGTATTTGTCGTAACGGATATTTTGAACAACGATTCTGTTGCCCTGGCATACGGAGCTTCCGCCCATGCTGTCGAGAAAGCATACAATGTCACGCTGAACGACAGTAAAGCGCTGCTGAAAGGCGTTGTATCCCGCAAATCGCAAATCGTACCGGTGCTGACCGAAGCATTCAACAACCTGTAATCGGATTCGGTACAAGCGCGATCTGTCGCGTATGTAAGCCTGCTCTGATCCTCAAAGGGTCAGGTCAGGCTTTTGTTTTCATTTCATGAATGATAAGGAGGCTGGACAGGCATGATCAAAAACGAAAAAATCAAAGCAACCGAAGTGGCGTTGACCGGGCTGAACGGAGAAGACCTTGGCATCGTATCCACTCGGGAAGCCCTCGCACTGGCTAAACAGCATAAAGTGGACCTTGTCTGCATGTCGCTGATGACAAGCCCCCCGCCTTGCCGGCTGATTGGAGCAGGCGCGGCCAGGCAGGAAGCTGAGCAAGAGAAGAAAAAGGCCGGGAAATCACCGGATAAACGCAAAGTAAAAGAGATCCGGCTCAATCTGCAGATGGAGGACCATGACCGGGACGTAAAACAGACTCAGGCGGAGCGGATTCTTAAAAATGGCGATTCGGTCAAACTGGTCATTCAAGTGAAAGGCGGAAAGGAAGGTACCGCCGGCAAGGAATGGGCAGAGCAGTTGTGCAAGTCATTGGCAGAGTTTGGAATCCCAGCAACCGGCATTCAAGTCAGCGGCAAGCAGGTTGCCGTCCAGATCGACCCCCGAACGTAATGGGAGCGCATTGTGCAAGGCATAACGGATCAACCCCCGGAGGAAGCAGTCGTTTTGCTTTCCGGGGGTCTTTTTCAATATGAACTTGCATCACGTATGCTACACTCTCAAATAACGGCTTCTACCCACGCGTACGTACAGCTGCCCAGGCAAGACCGGGGTGGTTGCCTCCTGGGCGTTGTTCGACGGGTTACTTTTGGCAAAGCGCGAAAGGTACAGGAAATCCGGATAAATAATCATATCCATCAAATAGGCGGAGGTTCTGCTGCCGGGAACACGGTTCTGGTTCAAAATGTGAATGATGTCTTGGCCCGACGCGATGCCGATGCCATGTCCATAATACCAGTCCTCTCGAAGCATGATGGTATTTTCGCCTTGCCACTCCGGCGTTTCCGGAGAAACATCGGGATTTTTGAAGTATAATACGTCGCCGGGGAGAGCAAACTGCTTGCCGTTTTTTTCGGTCAACCGCAGGTCGCTGTCATAATGCCAGTCGAACAGGAGCAGATCGTGAAATAGCGAATTGAAAGCGTCCTCCCGTATGCTGCCCAGTACCCCGCCATAAAGGACGATAACGGCAGCGGTCGCGCATTCAAATCCGTACAAATGGCCATTCTGCCAAATATCCCGAATACCGGCGGCAGGGGTCACGTTTGGTTTCAGCTCAAAACCACCTTGCCGGGTACGATTCCAAAACATCGGATTACATCGCGAATTTTCGAACGTGGAGAAGCTGGCGCCGCTGGCATTCAAGCCTTCTGCGGCTTCTACAAGGGAGGATCTGAGGTCCCATTCAAAGTGAAGATGCTCCATGGACTGATAAGCATAGACGTGGGGGCTGTCTTGGAGCTTCTGAAGCCAGTGCCATTGGAAATCCGTCCATTCCTGCCGATCCAGATGGATGGGCCGATTGGCTACGAGAATCATGCGCTTTAACCTCCTTCAATCCCGTAATGTCGATTCATGCAAAAAAAATGCCTTCTGCTCGTTTAAGGACAGCCAGGGATGGGGTACTACTCTATAGATGATGTTATGTTTGATCCTGACAGTTGATTACGGAAAAACCGATTCGGAAAGAAGGGGGATGAGCAATGTCGAATTCGATTAGCGAAAACCGTTCGCTCTTTGAGCAGTTATATAAGCATGCACCCATCGGCATTGCTGTGGCATCACATGTGAATGGACTGTGGCTTCAATTGAATCCCGCATTCTGTCAAATGCTTGGATATGAGGAAGCGGAGTTGACGGATACTCCGGTTACTGATCTGTTGTTTCCTGAAGATGTCGACATGGAGCGCTTTCGCTGCGAATGCTGGGACATGGCGAATGGACTCACGCAAATGTTTGAAACGGAACTGCGATTGATCCGAAAAAACGGAAGCTTGGTATGGGCGACGGTTCGTGCCTGCATCGTCAAAGATGAAACATCCGGCAAACCGCTCTATTTGCTTGTGCAGGCTGTAGATATCACCAAGCAGAAGGAGGCGGAGAAGCGAATGTGCGAACAACGTGGGCAGCTGGAAGAGAGCGGCCGAATCTCCCGTATGCTCACGGAGGTTTCGCCAGACCTCATTGCCATTCATCAAGCCGATGCACAGCGGACCTTCAAATACGTATCGCCAGCCTGTCGCCATATGCTCGGATATGAACCTGAAGAGATGGTGGGCATGCCTGGCATGTTCTGCATTCATCCGGAGGATATATCGCTTGTGCAAACGTATCTTAATGCGCAAATTCAAGGCCTGGTTCCCGAACGGATCACGTATCGCCTTGTCCGAAAAAACGGAAGCTGTATTTGGGCGGAGACCATCACCCATTACGTCTACGGTTCAAACGGGGAGCTGAAGGAAATTATAGCGGTGACTCGGGATATTACGGCGAGCAAACAACAACAGCTCAGTCTGGAAGAATATCGGTCCTTGTTCGACTGCAATCCGCTTGGCGTCGCCTCATTGGACTTGGATGGCAAACTGCTCAAAGCCAATATGGGGCAGGAACAATTGACAGGCCATACCCGCGAGGAATTATTGATGAGCTCTTTCGAACAACTGATCGACCCCGCTGACCTGGACAAGACGAAATACCATTTTGAAGAGACCGTAAAGGGAAAGGCCCAGCGCTATGAAATCGGCTTGATTCACAAGGATGGCCACCGGATTGAAGCGAGCGTGATCAACTTGCCGATTGTGATGGAAAACAGGGTGGTCGGCGTATACGGCATTACCAGTGACATTACCGAATCCAAGCGGTATGTGGAAGAAATCGAAAATTTGAGCTATGAACGGGCGTTGATCCTGAATGCGATGTCTGAAGGGGTCATCGGCCTGGATCAGGATGGGCATTTGATTTTTGCGAATCCGGCCGCGGTTCAAATGATGGAATTTTGCCCCTCAACGCTGAACGGCAGACCGCTTGAGGAAATTATGCTGCAGATGCAAAGCGCGGGCATTCCGTATTCGGCACGCTCCAACCCGATCTTGCAGGCCGTGAAGAACGGCCGGAGCCTGCCTCGGTCGGAGGCAATATTTTGGAGGCAGGACGGGTCCAGTTTCCTGGCCGAATTCCAGTTGAAGCCGATTATGGACCAAGGAAAAGTTCGCGGAGGGGTGCTCGTTTTTCGCGACATGACGTCGGTGAACGAGATTATTCGCGCCAAGGAAGCGGCCGAGCATGCAGACAGGGCTAAATCGGAGTTCCTGGCCGTGATGAGCCATGAGCTTCGAACACCGCTTAACGGAATTATGGGCATGGCCCATCTATTGAAAGACACGGAAATGAATGAGGAGCAGCAAGGCTATGTGGATATTATGATCCAGAGCGGGGAATCTTTGCTGCACATTCTTAACGAAATTCTTGATTTCAGCAAAATCGAGGCAGGTCGGATGGAGCTGATCCACGACGTTGTCGACATTCGAGCGATGCTTCGGGGCGTCGTGAATCTGTTCACTCCCAAGGCGGCCGAAAAGAAAGTCGCCATCGGTTATGAGATCGGGGAGGACGTTCCGGATGCCATGTTCGGTGACGAGACGCGCATTAAACAAGTGCTGATCAACCTGCTCGGCAATGCCGTCAAATTTACGGATCGAGGTAACATTCAAGTGAGCGTAGATCTGCATGGTAATGGCTCGGATGGAAGCAAGGCACGGCTTGTCTTTAAGGTCAAGGACACGGGCATCGGCATTCCGCTGGACAAACAGCACCAGTTGTTCCAATCCTTTTCGCAGCTGGATCCGGCCATTAACCGGAAATACGGAGGAACCGGACTTGGGCTTGCGATCAGCAAAAAGCTGGTGGAATTGATGGGCGGCGCCATCGGCGTGCAGAGCGAAACCAACAAAGGAGCCGAATTTCAATTCACGCTGGAATTGGAGCGATGGTCCGACGACCGCTGCGAAACGGAATCCGTTTCAACAGGTGCGAAGGAATCTGAAGCAGATCGACGGCAAGCTGCTTTGCCTGAGCAAAAGCAAAAATTGGAGTCGCATGCACCCGAACTCCATATCCTTGTTGCGGAAGACCGGTCCTTGAAACGTCCGTCTGAGGAAGAAATGCTTCCCAAACCGGGTGGGATGTATGACATAGATGCAGAGCAGCTTTAAGGCACATATGCATATCTGCGCAATCAAAAACCAAGCCGATCGCTGAGGAGATCGGCTTGGTTTTTGCGTGGTCAGTCCGGCATGCAGAATGACGGTTTGGAAGTCAGGACTAGCGCCGCATACGGGCTGCATTGCCCAACGGATCTTGCATATCGTTTGGATAAAGGGACATTGTCCGGCAGCATCTCTCAGGATGCGATCATCGTGGATTTAGGACCAGCCTCCGATAAGCCCGGAGAGCGTTACGCATTCGTCGTCCTCCAATTCCGCGATGAGAGTAAGCTCGTCCTGGTCGTCCGGATCGACTGCAAACAATTCGCGTCGTCCGTCTTCATGTTTGATGATGACCAGCTGGTTGCCGCTTTTGGTGGAGAATTGATACTTTACTCCAATGCCAGGCAATGGGCATTCCCGGATGTTCATGAAAAGGTTCACCTCTTTTTAACGATTCCTTCATCGATTGACCGTTCACACAGTACGGGTGTATTCTACTATTCCTTACAACGTTTGGCAAGTCGCAAATCGAATGCTGTCATTCTCTTGCATTTTTCGGTTAACCTAGCTTTGATGCCGGCCCTTGTTTCGTTTGCGTCGAACCAGCCACCACGTGAGCAGTCCTGCGATCAGAGCCAAGCCGATGGCGGTGATGATGATGATATTGCGGATGTTCGGGACCTGCACGGTCATGTCCAGTGTATTCGTTCCAAGGGGATCGACGTGCCAGACCAGTGTCTTGCCCCGATCTTCGACTTCATCGGCATTGGAATCCTTGGCTTTGATCGGCAGGGTTAACTTGAAATCGAAGTTGACGTCTTTCAGCAATAGCTTTCTCAGAAATTCGGGCACTTTGCTGATCTGATCCTTGATTTCTCCGTCTGGCATGGATTCCATGGGGTCAGCAACCGCGGAGATATGATAGCTGTTAAAGAAGAAGCCGGGCGTTACGGAATGGTCAATCTGAATTCCGGTAGGCAGGTTCGACAGGTCAAAGTCGGTCGAGCCTTTGCTCTCGTAATGGGCCTTGGCCGTCAACTGGCTGCGTTCCTTCTCGGTAGTGACTTCGGTGGTGAAACCGTTCCGTTTCAGTGCATCTCCGAGCAGGGGCAGCAAATTGTCCTGTCCGAGCTTTCCAAGCGCGGAGTCGGTTACCCCAAGCTTCAGGGTCAGGTCGGAGGAACCGTCCAGATTGACGTTCAAATGAGCCTCGCCGTCGGCGCAGGCCGACAAGAGGATCACCGTCATGGAAAGCAGCATTGCAAAACAACATTGGCGCAGTGATAAGCGAATCGACATTGCATTCACCTTTCTGATAAAATCATTCGTATATAAGTTCGGGGATGAGGAAATGGCCATTTCCCCGATCCAGACATCCAGTATACACCGTTCACGGACCGTATGGAAATTCGCGCATGATGCCGATTTGCTTGAAAACAGGGTAGAATTCCTGCGAAAAGGGAAAGATACATC
Source organism: Paenibacillus sp. FSL W8-0426 (assembly GCF_037969725.1). Taxonomy (NCBI): domain Bacteria; kingdom Bacillati; phylum Bacillota; class Bacilli; order Caryophanales; family Paenibacillaceae; genus Paenibacillus; species Paenibacillus sp. FSL W8-0426. Next base: position 2,564,518 of record NZ_CP150203.1, read on the forward strand.
ATGGTCTACCGCATTTTTGCAGCGGATTTTCCGTCTGATTTTTAATAAAATTGCAGATGTCGCATTTTTGTCAATGTTCGGTTAAGCCAGATGTCGTTTCCCCGTGTAAACTGATATTATGTATGTTGAATAAACGGATGCAAGGAGGGTCATTCATGGGTTACATCATTTTTTTGGTTGCCATTATGGTCGTGGGCATGGTTGGTATGGGCTGGTTCTTCCAGATGGTCGACAAGGAGAAACACTAGTGTTATCTGTTTGAAAAGTTGAAACAGGGACAAGCTTATAAAGCCGGCTTCGCGATTCATGCGAGGGTGGCTTGTTTGCTATGCGAAAAGTGCGGGTCTATCGATGAATCTGACATGAAAGCGTAAAAGAAATCACCCTGCATGTCCGAAGATTTGACCTTTGGATAAATATTTTTCGTAAAGATGGGATTTTTAGGTTTCTCTTTTGTATAATAGGGGGAGTCACTCGGGGTTTGCCCGAAATATTCCCATTTGGAAAGGGTGTACATAATGAAATTCAGTGAATATACGTATACGCGTCCCGATCTCGAGCAGATCAAAGAGTCCTTTCGGGAACTGTTGAAAGGGTTTGAACAATCGGAATCTTTCGAAGAACAGAGCGGCTACATGGATCGAATCAATGCATTGCGCAGTGATTTCGAGACGCAGGCACAGCTTGTTTACATCCGTCACTCCATTGACACCAATGATGAGTTCTACAAAGCCGAGCAGGATTTTCTGGATGATAGCGCGCCGATCATTCAGGAGTATGTAACCGATTTTTACCGCGCATTGGTGAATTCCAAGTTCCGCAGCAAGCTGGAAGAGAAGTGGGGCACGCAATTGTTCCGCTTAGCCGAGCTTTCGCTCAAAACGTTCAGCCCGGAAGTCATTGAAGACCTGCAGAAGGAAAACAAACTTTCGACCGAATACAACCAATTGATCGCGTCGGCGAAAATTCCGTTCGAAGGCGAAGAGCGCACGCTTCCGCAGCTGCTTCCGTTCGAATTGTCGACGGACCGCTCCATGCGCGAACGCGCTTCGGCAGCCCGTTATGCTTTCATGGCCGAGCATGAAACGGAATTCGACCGCATCTATGACGAATTGGTCAAAGTGCGGACGCAGATCGCCAAAAAGCTCGGATATCCATCGTACGTGGAGATGGGCTATGACCGCATGAACCGTACGGATTACAACGCCGACATGGTCGCGAATTTCAGGGCCCAGGTCCGCGATTACATCGTGCCGGTGGCTTCCAAGCTGAGAGAGCGCCAGCGCAGCCGGATCGGCGTGGATACGTTGTATTTCTACGATCAGGGATTCAGCTTCCCTACAGGCAATCCGACGCCGAAAGGCGACCCGGACTGGATTATCGAAAACGGCAAAAAAATGTACAACGAGCTGTCGCCGGAAACGGGTGCATTTTTCGAAATGATGACCGAGAACGAACTGATGGACCTGGTCAGCAAAAAAGGCAAACAAGGCGGCGGCTACTGCACGTTCCTGAATGACTACAAAGTGCCGTTCATTTTCTCCAACTTTAATGGTACATCGGGCGATATCGACGTGTTGACCCATGAAGCGGGCCATGCCTTCCAGGTATATGAGAGCCGCAACTTCGAAGTGCCGGAATACAACTGGCCAACCTATGAATCCGCAGAAATCCATTCCATGAGCATGGAGTTTTTCACCTATCCGTGGATGGAATCGTTTTTCAAGGAAGATACGGACAAATACAAGTTCGACCACTTGTCCTCCGCGCTGCTGTTCATTCCGTATGGCGTAGCCGTGGATGAGTTCCAGCATTTCGTGTATGCGAACCCGGACGCGACGCCTGCCGAGCGCAAGCAGGCGTGGCGCAATATCGAGAAAACGTACCTGCCGCATATCAATTACAAGGATAACGAATACTTGGAGCGCGGCGGATTCTGGCATAAGCAGGGCCATATTTTCGCCTCGCCGTTCTATTACATCGATTACACGCTTGCGCAAATTTGCGCGTTCCAATTCTGGAAGCGCAGCAACGAGGATATGGCTTCTGCATGGGCGGATTACCTGACCTTGTGCCGAGCTGGCGGCAGCCGTTCCTTTACAGGTCTGGTCGAGTTGGCCGGATTGATTTCCCCGTTCGAGGACGGATGCGTTTCCTCCGTCATTGGCGATATCGAAGCTTGGCTCGATGGAGTCGACGACAAAGCGTTGTAAGGTAATGGAATGCCGAATGCGGCAAGTTGAATGGACGATTATCCCGTATAAAGGGGTGAACGGATACGAAAGATAACACGAAAGCATTCTGAGGCATAGACGGCTGATCAGCCTTTTTTATCCCTGAAGCAGCTCATGCAAAGAATGCGAGGTTATTCGAATGTTAGTTGAATTGATGACTCCTGCCGACCGGGCACGGGTACTGCCGCTCATATCGAACACTAATGGTCAAGTGGTCATGGGCGGTGTGGCGTCCGGGTTACAGGCCGGCCGGGTCTATGTGGACGATGCCAGGGCCCCCCAAAGCGCCTTGGTGTGGGCGAGAAATGAAATGTTTTACCTGGTGGGCCGATCTGGTCACGAACGCTTTAATCGGCTTGCAGAGCAAACGATCGTATCCAGGCTTTTGCCGGAAGCTCTGCATGCCGGTGAAGATACCTTGAATCTGGAAACATATCCGCTGCCCGGACAGGAATGGGACGCTGTGGTCGGCAGAATGTTCGGGGGAGCACTGCGGCAAGGATGGAGGATCCCGTTTTGTTTCCGTGAGGAGATGTTCGAGAAATTTAGCTATGATTATGAACACGGTCCTATCGAATCATCCCCGAAATACCAGCTTCGCATGGTTGATCCAGAGAGCGTTCGTCAGGATGCTGGTGGTGTGATCGTGACGGAGATCCTGAAATTTTGGCACTCCTTGGACGATTTCTATCGCTATGGATTCGGCACTTGTGTGTTATATCGTGATCAGGTGGTGGGCACCTGCATTTCGGTATTTGTTCACGAAAGCAATCATGAGGTCGGCATTGTGGTGTACGGTACGGAACATCGGGGGCAGGGGCTTGCTACGGCGATGGCTCACGAGTATGTGCGGACTTGCCTGAAACATGGGTGTACGCCGCATTGGACGACAGAACATTTTCGTCACGACTCTGCCGCGATAGCACGCAAATTGGGATTTGAGCAAGGAGCGTCATATCCTGTGCACTATGCGCCGATCCGAGAGTTGTTGGCAAAATAAGAAAAGTATTCATGATGGTTTAGCGGCATGGAAGCATAGTCTTCGGTGCCGCTTTTTTCGCGTCTATAAAAACCACAAAAACATACACACGTTAACGGAGAGGCAGAACCATTCTGGGGAAGCGAAGCGTTCGCCTAAAAGCTTTCTGAAAGAAAGCTGCATCGGAAGAGGGTACTGCACTCGCAGTGGCCTAGTGTAATTTATGATTGCGGTTTATATAGTACCCATAATTCCCGAAAGTGTAACATTTGCAGCAATGGTTGTGATTTATTTCACTATAGTTGAAAACGGATTCAAGTACAATGAAAACAGTAAATCAGGGGATACAGGAGGCTGGTTCAGATGGCAACCCATGCATATTATGTTCCGCCCGTGAACTTGATGGGCAGAGGCTGCTTGCAGGATGCAGGCAACATGATTCAGGAAATGGGAATTCGGAATGCGCTTGTCGTAAGCGATCGCGGGCTGATGTCTTCCGGCGTAGCTGATCAGGTGCTGTCTATATTAAGAAAAGCCGGGCTAAACTACATCGTATATGATGCAGTTCAGCCCAACCCGACATGTCACAATGTGCATGAGGGGCTGAAAGTGTACCAGAAGCATGGATGCGATGCCATCATTTCGATCGGCGGCGGCTCCCCGCAGGACGCAGCCAAGGCGATCGGCATCGTGGCAACCAACGGCGGGCATATTCGGAATTATGAAGGCATGCACCAATCGAAGCACAAATCCGTGCCGATCGTGGCGATCAACACAACGGCCGGCACGTCAAGCGAGGTGACGATTAACTACGTGATTACAGATGAAGAACGCAAGGTTAAAATGGTGATGGTGGACCCGAACTGTCTTGCCTCCCTGTCGGTGAACGATCCGGAACTGATGCTCAGCAAACCGTCCAGCCTGACGGCCGCCACGGGAATGGATGCTTTAACCCATGCCGTCGAGGCGATGGTCACGCCGGGGGCATTTACGGTCACGAATGCAACCGCTGCTGCGGCAGTGGAACTGATCTTTGAATATCTTCCCCGTGCAGTGAGGGACGGTAACGATCTGGAGGCGCGCGAGCATATGACCTATGCGTGTTTCTTGGGAGGCATGGCCTTCAACAATGCGGGTTTGGGTTACGTTCATGCCATGGCTCACCAGCTTGGAGGCGTATATGATTTGCCTCACGGCGTATGCAACGCCATGCTGCTGCCTTACGTGGAGGAACTGAATGCCAAGCATGTGCCGGATAAATTTCGCCATATCGCCAAAGCGATCGGCATGGATGTGAGAAACAAATCGGACGAGGAATGCTCCGAATACGTGATCGAGGCCATAAGGCAGTTGTCCAGGGAGGTTGGCATTCCGGAAAAGCTCTCAGAACTCGGAGTGAAGGACCCTGATATCGAACTGTTGGCCGATAATGCCATGAAGGACGCTTGCGCACCGGGCAATCCGTACCAGCCGAGCAAAGAAGAAGTGATGGAGTTGTTCCGCAAAATTGTATAAATGACGCAAGAAAGCTGCCGGGAGAAATCCCGGCTTATTTTTGTGAATTACTTATTTTTCCAGTTCGGTTTCGGGATGAACCAAAAGGATTTTGAAATTCCTTACCGAATACTTACATTTAATCACCACGGCAAGAAGAAGGGAGTGATCCTGACTGACCCAAACGATTGCCTGATCATCCATCTGCATGTTTATCCTCTGCAAGTCCGGTTTAATGTTGAGAAAGCAAACATCGCGATTTCCCACAATGCAACTACACCTTGTGCTTTGCTCCCCTTTTCTATTTTAAGCGAGTTTCTGTTCCAGGTTTGCTTACCCGATTTTATTCATCCCGATCCACTACAGTCACAAACGCAAAATGGTCCCGCTTTTCTTTGAACTCTTCGCATGGATTATAGACTGCACGGCTCGTGCGGAAAATTCAGATCATCACATCAGCGTCCACACATCGGAAAAACGTAGCAAGGCTTGAAAGATGCGTAAAAATGAACGTGGAGGAGGCTGAACGATGGCAAAAAAAGAAGTTGTAGCCATGCTGCTCGCCGGAGGGCAGGGCAAGCGTTTGAAAGGGTTGACGAAATCTTTGGCCAAACCGGCCGTGTTTTTTGGCGGAACGTACCGGATCATTGATTTTCCCCTGAGCAATTGTTCCAACTCGGGCATTGATACCGTCGGGGTGTTGACCCAATATGAGCCCATGGTGCTTCATTCATATATAGGAATCGGCAGCGATTGGGACCTGGACCGAAAAAACGGCGGCGTTTACGTTCTGCCTCCCCATGAGCGTGAGAACGGCAGCAACTGGTACCGCGGCACCGCCGATGCCATTTACCGCAACCTGAATTTCATCGAACAGTTCGATCCCGAGCACGTGCTGATCCTGTCAGGCGATCATATCTACAAAATGGATTACGAGCGCATGCTCCAGTATCACAAAGAAAAGAATGCCGACTGCACCATCTCGGTGATCGAAGTGCCTCTTGCGGAAGCGAGCCGCTTCGGCCTGCTCAATACGGACGAGACGTATCGCATCCATGAATTCGAGGAAAAACCGCCCGTGCCGAAAAGTACCCTGGCTTCCATGGGAATCTACCTGTTCAAGTGGGACGTGCTGAAACGGTTTTTGATTCACGATGAACAGCAGCCATCTACTTCCTATGACTTTGGCAAAGACATCATTCCATTGCTGCTTGCCCATGATAAATCGTTATACGCCTACCCTTTTAAAGGCTATTGGAAGGACGTCGGTACCATTTACAGCCTGTGGGAGTCCAACATGGATTTGTTGCATGAAGAAGCGCCGCTGAATCTGAATGATCCCGATTGGCGGATTTATACGCGGAATCCCAATCAGCCGGCCCAATACATTTCTCCATCGGCGAAATTGCGCAGCTGCATCGTTAGCGAGGGCAGCGTTGTGCATGGAGAGATCAACCATTCCGTGTTGTTCTACGGGACAGAGGTGGGAGAAGGCAGTTTGATCGTTGATTCCGTAGTGATGCCTGGAGTTCGGATCGGACGCAATGTACGCCTTCACAGAACCATTGTTGCCGAAGGATTGGTCATTCCTGACGGCGCGCGGCTGTCTCCGGAGGATGAGAGAGACGTGCTGCTCGTCGACCAGGAAGAGCTGGAACGACGTTTGCGGATAAGCATGGCAGGCAAAGCCTAATTTGATGACAGGGGACGGTGCAAGCGATGAAACCATTGATCGGCGTTATCAATCTGGACCACGAACTGGAAGAGCTGAAGGAATTGACGTACTTTCGCTGCGGTGCCGCGGTACCTTATGCCGGGCGTTACCGTCTGATCGATTTTGTGTTGTCCAACATGATGAATGCAGGCATTGAAAGCATCGGCGTATTTGTGCGCCGCAAATACCGGTCACTCATGGATCATTTGGGAGATGGCAAACCGTGGGATCTGGACCGCAAGCACGGAGGCATGTTCATCCTGCCGCCGGATTGGAACGATCCAACGGACAGCTCGCTGGGCGATTTGCAGCATTTTCACAACAATCTGGACTTCTTCCGTCGGGGAGCGGGCCAATATGTCGTTCATGCCGGCAGCCGGCATGTCACCAAGGCGGATTTGCAGGATGTTTATCAATTTCATATACGCAAAGGCGCAGACGTTACACTGGTTTGTAAAAAAGTAGACCGGCTGCTGCCTGAACACGAAGCTTGCATCAAGGTGGAAGATGACGGGGACGGCAATGTGCTGGACATTCACCAAGAAGCTGGCCACCCGAATATATATACAGAAATTTTCGTCATGGAAAAGGAGTTGTTCCTGCGCCAGGTGCAGCGATGCATCGAGCATGGCGAGAGCCATTTCTTCCGTGACGCGATCCAGAGGAATCCGGATGGCTTGAGCATTGCAGCGTACGCCTATGAAGGCTATCATGCCGTAATCAACTCCGTGGACAGTTACTACCGGAACAGCATGGAATTGCTGAATAACGGGCTGTATGAGCAATTGTTCAAGGAACAATCGGTGCATACCAAAATCAAATACGAAGCGCCTGCAAAATATTTGGATACCGCAGAGGTGAAGCATTCGCTGCTTGCGAACGGCTGCATCGTCGGCGGCGAAGTGGAGGATAGCATACTGTTCCGTGGCGTACATGTGGCCAAGGGGGCAAAAATCAAGGGTTCCATCATCATGCAGAAATGTTATATTGGTGAAGGAACCGTGCTCGAGAACGTCATTCTGGATAAAGACGTCAGGCTCAGCGGAGGGCAGACGTTGATCGGCAACGAGAATAGTCCTTACGTTTTGGCGAAAAGCACCAGCCTTTAAAATTCAGGCCGAACTTGCTGAACCTTTACAAAATAAAATCCTGCATATGCTTGGGAAAGACGAATGGAGGGCGGAGTTCATCCGGCGCACAGCGAGGCGAACCCCCTCCGCATATACAGGGTTTCACCGGGAGGAACCTACTTTTGTTTGACAATAAGGAAGCATTCAAAAGCATTTTTCAACGGAATCTGATCAGCAAATTGGGCAAACTGCCGGAAGAGGCAACGTTGGATGACGTATACCACGTGCTCGGGAGCATGATCCGTGAATACGCAGGCCATGATTGGGCGGCGTCGAATCAGGGATTCAAGCAGCGTCAGGATAAACAGGTGTACTACTTCTCGCTGGAATTCCTGATTGGACGTCTGCTCGGCAACAATTTGCTCAACGTGAATGAATTGGAGCTGGTACGCAGCAGCTTGGCCGAGCTGGGAATTTCGCTCGAACAGGTGGAGGAACAGGAGTCCGATGCAGGGCTGGGCAATGGCGGTTTGGGAAGGCTCGCGGCCTGTTTCCTGGATTCGCTGGCTTCGCTCGGTTATGCTGGCCATGGATGCGGCATCCGATATAAATACGGTCTGTTCGAGCAAAAGATCATCAATGGCAATCAGGTCGAACTGCCGGACAATTGGCTGGACAAAGGCAATGAATGGGAAGTGCGCCGTCCGGACAAAAAAGTGGAGGTTCAGTTCTGGGGTCGGGTGGAGGCGTACGAACAGGATGGCCGCATGCAGTTTGCCACCAGAGACGCGGAATCGGTCGTAGCCGTGCCTTACGATACCCCCATCATCGGTTACGGCCAGCCCCATGTGAATACGCTGCGGCTCTGGAGCGCCGAACCGAAGCGCGAAACTTCTTTGGATACGCCGTCGAACTACTACGGCTATCTGGATTACAGCCGGTCCGTCGAATCGATCTCGGAGTTTCTGTATCCGGACGATTCGCAGTACGAAGGCAAATTGCTGCGGCTCAAGCAGCAATACTTCATGTGTTCTGCCGGAGTGCAGAGCATTTTGCGCACGTTTAACAAACTAGATCTGCCGTATGACCGCTTACCGGACAAAGTCGCCTTCCATATTAACGATACCCATCCCACTCTGGTCATCCCGGAGTTGATGCGCATCCTGATCGATATTCAGGGTTACGGCTGGGATGAGGCATGGGATATTACAGTAAGGACCGTTTCATATACAAATCATACGACCCTGAGCGAGGCGCTGGAAAAATGGCCGGTGTCCATGGTCAGCAAGCTGCTGCCACGCATTTACATGATCATAGAGGAAATCAACAAACGGTTTTGCGCCATGCTGATCGAGCGTTATCCGGGAGATCAGAACCGCATCGAGCAGATGGCGATCATCGCGAACGATCAGGTACGCATGGCCAACCTGGCCATCGTCGGCAGTCACAGCGTGAACGGGGTGGCCGCCTTGCATACGGAAATTTTGAAAGAGCGCGAGATGGCCCCGTTCTATGCGCTCTATCCCGAGCGGTTCAACAACAAGACCAATGGCATTACCCATCGCCGCTGGCTTATGCATGCGAACCCGAAACTGTCCGCCCTCATTACGGATACGATCGGAACGGACTGGATCACGCAGCCGGGCTTGCTGAATGAACTGGTGCCTTATGCCGGGGATGCGGCTTTTCAGCAGCAATTCCATGCGATCAAGCGGGCCAACAAGGAGCGGCTGGCAGCATACATTCTGGATCATGCGGGAGTTACCGTGAATCCGGATTCGATTTTCGATGTGCAGGTCAAACGGCTTCACGGATACAAACGTCAGCTGCTGAACATTTTGCATGTCATGCACTTATACAATCGTTTGAAGCACGATGCTTCGTATGATCTCGTACCGCGCACGTTCATCTTTGGAGCGAAGGCAGCGCCGAGCTATTATTTTGCCAAAAAAATCATCAAGCTGATCAATACGGTGGCCGATACGATTAATCAGGATCGTTCGGTTCAGGACCGTTTGAAAGTGCTGTTTCTTGAAAATTATTCCGTCTCGTTGGCCGAAAAGATCATACCGGCTGCCGATGTCAGCGAACAGATTTCGACCGCAGGCAAGGAGGCCTCGGGTACGGGAAACATGAAATTCATGATGAACGGGGCGCTCACGATCGGTACGATGGATGGCGCCAACGTGGAGATGGCGGAGCAAGTCGAGGAAGAGAACATGTTCATCTTTGGTTTGCGTGCAGAAGAAGTGTCCGAATATTATCGTTCCGGGCAATATCGGCCGCGCGAGGTGGCACAACAGGACGAACGTCTCGGCCAAGTGGTGGAGCAGCTTGTGCATCCCGGTGCGTTCTGCTGCCGGGACGGCGAATTTTGGGATATCTACGACTCGCTGCTTGCCCATGGCGACGAATACTTCGTGCTTCGGGATTTCGCTTCGTACGCAGACGCGCACGCAGCCATTGATGCGGCATACCGGGATGTTCCTGCATGGACCCGCAAAGCGGTGTTGAATACGGCGAAATCCGGCATCTTTTCGAGCGACCGCACGATCAGCGAGTATGCCACCGATATTTGGGGCATTGAACCCGTGTCCGGATTTTGGAGAGGCTGATGCTAAGCGGTCCACATTGTTGAATGATGGAGCGTATGTCTAAATGTGGTGCATGTTCATATCCCCATATTTCAGCACGAGTTGTTATCGTGTACAGGAATATGGGGATCTTTTTGCCGGTTAACACGGGGAGGATCGGGATTCGGGTCGCCGGAATCATTTGAAGGTATTGGCAGGTTGATGAGCTCGTTCAATTGGAAAGCGTGTCCCTTTTGCATCCACCTTTTGCATCAACGCAAAAAATGCTCTCTAAGCACGAGTGCATTTTCGTTTCCGATAGGGTGGAATGACTCAGTCATTCATCTTTCACCACAAGGCCAAAGATTTTGGTGAAAAGGATGGCCTGCGGGGGCGAGATGATGCAGCCTTGCAGATCTTCCAGCGTAATGCCGAGATTGTGGAATTCGCAGGTGCTGATGTCGATGTCCCGCAGCGGGGTGCTGGAAAACTGGGCTTTGTCGATATTGATCTCGTGCAGCCTGACCTTGCTCAGCGTGGCACTGTAGAAATCCGCTTGGGTAAACGAACTGTTTTCCATGGCGACCTGTTTCAGATTGGCAAAACGGAAGGTCGAATAATCGGCCAGGCAATGCGTGAACCGGATGTTGCGGAGCGTTGAACCCAACAGGTCGAGCCCGACCATTTTGCAATGGATGAAATGGGTGCGATGCATGATCGCATCGGTCAGGTTCACGTTGGACAGGTCGCATTGCTCAAAGATGACGTCGGTGATCTCCGCTCCGGGCAGGGAAACGTCGTCGAAAACGATATGTTTGAAATGCGTTTGCTCCAGCATCACTTTACCCGCTTCGCCCCCGGATATCGTTCCGTTTTCATACAAGCCAGGCAGGATGGTGCCTTCGTCATGAAGAATAAGTGAGTCTAAAGAGCGCGGCTCAAGCTGGCGCGGCAGTTTGGGGCGCTGGATTTTCATTTCGGCTGCTGCCGCTGCCGGCGAGGCGAGCGAAGTCGCTGGTGGACGGGATTTTCGGCTCATGTCGGACTCCTTTGCATTGAAATAGAATTCGGACGCGCGATACATATCCTGTTATTACCATAACAGCAGAACGGATGTTTGCCAATACAGGTTCGCACGCAAAATCAAAAAACGCGTTAAACCATCGGCCATAATGATGTAGAGATCGTTAAACCCATTCGTCCGATACAGAAAGGAACCAATTTGGTATGGACCATTACACCAGAATTCAGCTCGCCATTCACTATTTGGAGCAGCACTTGCAGGAGGAATTCGACATACGGGCCACGGCTGCGGTTGCCGGGTTCTCGGCCTTCCATTTCCAGCGGCTGTTTCAAGCCATTACGGGATTCACTGTGCTGGAATACGTTCGCAGGAGGCGACTGTCCGAAGCGGCACGCCATTTGCGCGAATCGGAGCACGGGATTCTGGATATTGCGCTTGCATGGGGGTATCAATCCCAGGAAGCATTCACGCGTGCATTTGCAGGACATTGGGGGATGACACCTGCGCGGTTTCGAAAAATGCAGGAGGAGCCTTGTTCCTTGAAGAGCCAGTCGGTCATTGATTTTAACGATTATCGCTCACGGCTTGGAGGAGATATGTATATGAGAGCACCCCGTTTATTAACGCTGAATCCGATCCGGATTATCGGCTACGAGTACATGACCAACCTGAACAATGACCAGCATTATTCGGAAATCCCCGGGTTCTATCAGGAGTTCGGCGCATCGCAGAAATTTATGGACATCCCCGAACGGTCGCGTCCCGATCTGGCGTATGGCGTTGCGTGCCGCTTCGCCGACGATGGCGGGTTCTCGTTCATCGTCGGCGAGGAGAGCGGGGCAGCCGATGGGCAGAACCTGAAACCGGGTTTCACCTGGATAGAACTTCCCGGGGGCCTATATGCCGAATTCACGGTCGAAGGGTCGGGACAGGATATCCGCAAAATGATCTATGGCAGCTGGCTGCCCCAATCCGGTTATGAACGCAGGGAGGGACCGGACTTCGAAGTGACGGATGTATGGAAATCCACGCCGCAGCAGTTGGACATGAAAATCTATATTCCGCTAAAATGAAGTCACCGGTTTGTTGAAAATTCAGGCAGAAAGGACTTCGCCCATGCCAAAGAAAACATGGACAGGCTCACGGAGATGGACGCTTTGCGTTGCGCTGTTTGCCGCTGCCTACCTGCTGTTCATGGGCAATCTGCTGTTCGCGAACGGAAGGGTGCCGGGAGAAAGCTATCGATACAATCTCATTCCGTTTGAGACGGTCAAACCGCTGCTGCTGGAAAAGCATAAATTTACGACCGAAGCTTGGGTGAAAAACCTGTTCGGCAACATCGTATTATTTGTCCCCCTCGGCTTATGGATTCCCGTTCTGTTTCGCAGCTTCCGGACGTTTTTCCGGTTCACGGCAGCGGTGATCGTGCTGCTGCTTGCGGTAGAATTTACCCAGCTGCTCACCCGCGTCGGGACATTTGACGTGGATGATCTCATGCTGAATACGCTGGGTGCTTGGCTGGGCTATGCGATGTGCAGAGGGTGGGTCAGATTAAGGTTCGGCTCGCGGTGATGAAATACCGAAATTAGGCCTCTGCCCGGGAGGTCTTTTTTTCATGCATTCATAAGGGGGTGTTTATACACCAGGCATTTCGGCTAAAACATAATCAAGGGCATCCGATCAGCTCGCGGAGTTCACGCTCCTATGTTGATTTGCAATCGTTGAAATGAGGTGGCGGTTATCGTTTGGTGGAAGGAAAGCGTCGTATATCAAATCTATCCCATCAGCTTCAAGGATTCCAACGGAGATGGGCAAGGTGATTTGCAAGGCATCATTGAAAAAATGGACTATTTGGTTTCGCTCGGCATCGACGTCATCTGGATCTGTCCGATCTATGAGTCGCCGGGCCACGACAATGGCTATGATATCAGCGATTATTATTCGATCATGCGCAAGTTCGGAACGATGGACGATTTCGATCGTCTGCTGGAGGAGGCCCATCGCCGCGGGCTCAAGATCATGATGGACCTGGTGCTCAACCACACGTCGGACGAGCATCCCTGGTTCGTGGAATCGCGTTCCTCCAAGGAAAATGCAAGGCGCGACTATTACATTTGGCGTTCGGGCAAAAACGGGCAGGTACCGAACAACTGGGAATCGTATTTCAGCGGTTCGGTGTGGAAGCATGATCCGGAAACGAACGAGTATTACCTGCATCTTTATTCCGAGCATCAGCCCGACCTGAACTGGAACAATCCCCAGATGGCACAAGAGATGTACGAAATGGTGCATTGGTGGCTGGAAAAAGGGGTCGACGGCTTCCGCTTCGACGCGGTTGCCCATATCGCGAAGGCCGAAGGATTGCCCAGCGCGCACAATCCCGGTAATCTGCCGGTCGTCCCGGCATATCAACTGTTTTCCAACCTGGAGCAGGTGCATTCCATCCTGAAACAGTTGAACGACAACGTCCTCAAACCTTACGGCCCGATGACTGTTGGCGAAACGTCGGGGCTGGGACCTGAGCAGGCTTTGGCGTATGTGGGCACAGACCGGGACGAATTGAACATGGTGTTCCAGTTCGAGCACATGTTCGTGGACGCCCAATCCTCCGGGACGGGAAAGTGGGAGTACCGCAGCTGGAAGCTGCCCGAGCTTAAAGAAATCATGAGCCAGTGGCAGACGGTGCTGCACGGCCGGGGATGGAACGCCAATTATATGGGCAATCACGACCAGCCGCGGCCGGTTTCGCGTTTTGGCGATGACGGCAAGTACCGGGTTCGATCAGCCCAAATGCTGGCTGTCTGGATGCTCACGCTGGAAGGCACGCCGTACATCTTTCAGGGCGAAGAGATCGGCATGACCAATATTCGGTTTTCCGAGATCGACCAGTATCGCGACATTGAAACACTGAATTATTATCGGCAGCAAATCGGTCAGGGCAGGCCGAAGCATGAGGTCATGGAGGCGATCTGGCGCAAAAGCCGGGATAATGCCCGCACACCCATGCAGTGGGACGATACGGAATATGCCGGGTTTTCGGAAGCGGAGCCATGGATTCAGGTCAATGACAATTACAAGGAGATCAATGTGGCAGAGGCGGAGCTTGATCCGCAATCTGTTCTGCATTTTTACCGCAAAATGATTGCGCTTCGAAAAAAGCACCGCGTGCTGATTTATGGAGAATACGAACTCCTGCTGCCTGATCATGAGCACATTTACGCGTATACCCGCTCGTTGGAGAACGAGCAGATGCTGATCATCCTCAACTTCAGTTCCGAGGAGCCGGTCATGCAATGGCCGGAAGGATGGAGCGAAGGAGAAGCCAAGCTGCTGATCAGCAATGTCGGCAAACGCTATTCCACAGAGGAAGGTGCCATCCTGCTGCAGCCTTACGAGGCCAGGGTATATCGGATGAACAAGGCATGAAAGGTGCCGGCGTTGTCGCTTTTGCGCTTAAAAGGCGTTTTGCACTATAATAAGTAGTGAGTTTGCCGCAAATGTGGCGACAACGTTGGGTACTGGCCCGCAACTCTCAAATTCACTCAGGTCGGGAGGCTTCAGCAATGTTAAACATTACTTATCATGGACACTCCAGCGTTCAACTGGGCACGGAAGGGAAGTCTTTGCTCATCGATCCGTTCCTGCGCGGCAATGAACTGGCCGTTACGAAGCCGGAGGACGTCAAAACCGATGTCGTTCTGCTGACTCATGCACATACGGATCACATCCTGGATGCAGAACCGATTGCCAAGGCCAATCAGGCCAAAGTGGTGGCGATCGTGGAGCTGGCTACATACATGTCATGGAAAGGGCTGGACACGATCGGCATGAACATGGGCGGAACGGTGGATCTCGGCTTTGCGCAGGCGAAAATGATCCAAGCTTTCCATACGTCGGGCATTGTGCTCGAAGAGGAGCAGCGGATCATGTATGCGGGCGTTCCCGCGGGTTACATCATCAACATCGGGGGCAAAACGGTCCTGCATGCCGGCGATACATGCCTGTTTGGCGACATGAAAATGATCGGCGAGCGCCACTCGATCGACGTGGCGTTTATACCGATCGGCGGCCACTACACGATGGGGCCGGAAGATGCCTTGCAGGCTGCGGAGTGGTTTAATGCCAAGCTGACCATTCCGGTGCATTACGATACGTTCCCGGTCATTCGCCAGGATGCCGAACGCTTCGTGCAGCAATTGGCTGCCAAAGGACGGGAAGGACGCGTCATGGCACCGGGGGACTCCATCACCTTGTAAGGGCTGTAGAATGGATTCGGGTGAACATCCCCAGAATGCGTTTAAAAGGCGAATATCACGTCAGCAATTTTGGCGGATGTTCGCCTTTTTTTCGGATTGAGGTGCCAAAATGAGCATGAAGGAACGGCAACAGCAACATCGAGCGGGCTGTTCAACGGTTGCCTTTTCTCACGCTTCTATGATCATGCGAAAGGGTGGCCATCTCCGGGATCGGTCCGTTCCTAAAGTGCATCTCCGTGCTTGATCCATACTTGAGACAGGTCGATCAGGCCGAAAGAGTCCATTTGCAATCCTTGCAGCGCAGGATGCAGATGGTTTTTTTTGTGGGTATGGCTTCCGTGCAGCAGCCAGAGGTTTTCCTTTAATAGCTGCTCTGCGCGCAGCAGGATGTTCCAGCGTTCCTGCTCGCCTTGCTGCACGAATCCTTCGAGGAGCGTTCCCAGCTGCCGCAGTTGCTCCACCTCCAATAAATGATGGATGTAGTTGGAGCGGTTCATGAAGAAGCTGAACATTCCCCACTGCAGATCTTTTTCCAACAGTTCGTCCGCCTGCATGATGTCCGCCTCCTGCTGAATCCATGATGAATCCACTTGCTGCATGGGATGGAGCGACAGGTGGATGCCCATGTCGGCGCAGCGCTGCCTAAGCCACTCTGCCTCGGAAGTTTCCTCCTCTTTAGCCAGAAAAAAGAGACGGATTTCCTGCCCGTTATACCCGCTTTGTTGAAGTAATTTGCGTACCTCGTCGGATGAAAAGGTTGGAAATGGCGCCGTTTCGCTAACTTCCGGCAGGAAGCTGTCGGCAGGGCGCATCGTATTTTTTCTTAACTGGCTAACCAACGCTTTCTGATCGTACAGCATGCGTATCACCTGCCTGAATGCGCGGTTATGCTGGATGCCCGGCCTGTGGAAATTAAACAGCAGATAGCGGGCACCGTGGGCTATGGGGAGCATGGTGCGCTGCCATTCCGTCGTTTGCGGCCAATGAACGCGCTCAGCTTGTTTGCCCGAAGTTTCCAGGCTCGTGCCGGGGCCCGGAGTCCGGGGATCGGGCAGCATGTAGTGTCGTTCGTTCGTGTACACATCCGGCAGGAACCAGAGTTCCACCCGGTCGAGCAGCGGGCGAAGGCCGTAATAGCCGTCAAAGGCGTCCAGGCGCAGCATTTGCTTGTCCTGCTCCGCGATGCGGTATGGCCCTGTTCCGATCAACCGGCTTTCCCCGGGCATCCAATCGGAAGGCAGGATGGACATCTGTATGGAGCCTGCGAAATGAAGCCAGAAGCGATTGCTTCTGTGGAAGCGGAATTCAACGGCATAATCCCCATGCAGCTGAACGTTTTTCACGTACTGGCTCTCCGTATACGGCCCAGGCAATGCATCGCGCAGCCGTTCCCAGGTGGAACGTACATCTTTCGAAGTCAATTCATGGCCGTGGTGGAAGGACACCTTTTTGCGCAAGTAGAACGTCCATGAGGTGTAATCCCCGTTATGTTCCCAGGCATGGGCAAGACGTGGAACGAAGCGCTGTACGTCGGGTTCGTATTCCACAAGCGTGCTGCATATATTATCGATCAGGTAGGCTTCGAATACGGTAAACACCGCATGAGGGTTCAGCGATTTCAGTTCTCGGTTCTGCATGACCCGCAGCACATCGAGCGGTGCTCCGGACGCGGTTTCTACCCGCAATCCCAGCTGGCGGGCAATTGTGGATTGCGCCATTTGCTTTACGGAGAGAGGGAGCGACGCATCGGATGCAAGCGCGAAGGCGTCTTTGAAACGCGATTCCAGCAGCAGGGAATGCAGTACGGGAAGGACCACGTCTGCGGGTTCGCCAATCAGGGCAAGCCTCGACGGGTTTCCCCTCCCACGGCCGGGCTGCCAACGGATATATTGCTGCTGCTCAAGCTTGCGCAGCACAAGCTTGACGTTTCGCGGCGTGCAGTGAAACAGCTTGGCAAGCTGTTCGATCGTGACGGCATACGAGCCGTCCGGAGCAGTATCGCTATGCTCCCGAAGCTGATGAAGCTGCATGTAATATTCATGAATTTGCATGGATAGATCTCCTGTTATGGGATAAAAGGTGAAATTACGTTGCAATAAGGTACACTTTTTATTCTCCTTTTGCCAGATACAATTATACATGAGAGCGCCACGATGCGCTCGACCTTGTATGTACTTGGCAAAGGAGAATGAACATGAGCTTGAAGCAATTGCACCCCACGATACGTATTCGGATTTTGACGGTATTCATGACACGAACGATCGAAGCGATGATTTTTCCGTTCATGGCCATTTATTTTTCGGAAAAGCTGGGAGAGAAAACGGCTGGCCTGCTGATGGTCTTGCTCATCGTTTTGCGTATAGCCGCAAGCTTCTGGGGTGGGTACCTGGCAGATCGATATGGACGGAAAAAAGTACTGATCTATGCCGAAGGCGTGCTGTTTGCGGCCGCTGTGCTGATGGCGGCAGCCAATGCGCCGGGGATCGATTCGGTCTGGCTGACCTTTGCCATGGTCATGCTGCATGGGGCGGCGAACGGCATTGGAGCTCCTGCGGCGGATGCCATGCTGATCGACGTCAGCACGCCGGAAACGAGAACGCTGATGTACAGCATCAATTATTGGGCCATCAACCTGTCGATCACGCTCGGCACGGCCATCGGCGGGTGGATGTTTAAGGATTACCGGTTTGAGCTGTTTATGGCCATGGCTTTGGTGAGTCTGTGCATCCTTCTGTTGACCGCGTTTCGGGTGAAGGAGACATATCAACCTCGACCGATGCAGGGGAAGCGGGGAATGCGCTTTAGGGGGGCGGCAATGATGCTCCAAACGTACCAGTCCGTTTACAAGGACAAACGTTTTATGGCATACAGCCTTGGCATGCTGCTGTTGTTATCGACCGAGTTTCATCTCACCCAATATATCGGCGTCCGATTGGAACGAGAGTTTGTTCCCCTTACGGTAGATCTTCCTTTCCTGCCTGCGATGGAACTCCATGGCATCCATATGTTTGGGCTGATCCAAATGGAGAATACGATTCTGATCGTGGTGATGGCGCTGGGCATCAATGCATTGCTCAAACGTTATGACCGGCCATGGCAGCGGGTGAAATGGCTGACGCTGGGTTCGGTGGCGTACGTTGCGGGTTTTGCGGTCATCGCCTATACAAACGAGCCGTTGCTGCTCGCGTTGTTCATGCTGGTTGCCACCGTCGGAGAGCTGATTCACACGCCCTTGCGCCAGCGGGAGCTGGCTGAAATGGTCAGCGTGGAAGCACGCAGCTCCTATATGGCCGTGAACGGCATGATGATGCAGGGTGCGCGCATGATTGCCGCAATGGGCATTACCGTCGGCGCTTTTCTGCCGTCCGCCGGCATGGCTGGGCTCATATTTGCCATCGGTATGACGGGTACGTTGTTGATTAGGCGAGTTGTTGCCAAGCCGCTGAGGGAGTTTTCCCAACCGGAGAAGACGATGCGGAAATATGGAACTTAAAAGACTCGCTGCATTAATCAAAGGGGACCGGCGTAAATTCCGATGACTGCGGGCTGCGATGCCTTCCATACGAAGAGGTTGGTGTTACGGTTGCCCGGTTTTTGGGGTAAGGGATACCAGAGGCGGAAAATATAACACCCCCACACGGAAATGGAGGCGGCAGCATGAGTTCGGAAAACACAGCACTCTCATCGTGGTGGAGAACGTCCACGGTGTACCAGGTATATCCCAAAAGCTTTAAAGACACCACAGGCTCTGGCACGGGAGACATCCCCGGCCTGATCGAAAAATTGGACTATTTGCACGATTTGGGGATCGATATCGTCTGGCTGCAGCCCGTATACATATCCCCGCAGCGGGATAACGGCTATGATGTAGCCGATTATTACCGAATCAATCCCGAATATGGCAGCATGGAAGATATGGATGCGCTGCTGGAAGGGCTTGACGCACGGGGCATGAAACTGATGATCGACATCGTGGTGAACCATACGTCCACAGAACATGAATGGTTCAAACAGGCCCGCTCGTCCCGGGACAACCCGTATCGGGACTACTACATTTGGCGTGACCCTGCGCCGGACGGCGGCGTGCCGAACAACTGGCAGTCCAAGTTCGGGGGCCCGGCCTGGCAGTATGACGAACAAACAGGGCAGTATTTTCTCACCTTGTTCGACAAAACGCAGGCGGATCTGAATTGGGAAAATGAGCAGGTGCGTTCGGAAGTGCGGAAAATGCTCAAGTTCTGGGCGGATAAGGGTGTGGCCGGTTTCCGCATGGACGTGATCAACCTGATCTCGAAGGATCAGCGCTTTCCCGACGATGACGGCAGCGTGCCGCCCGGGGACGGACGCCGTTTTTACACGGACGGCCCAAAGGTGCACGAGTACATTCGCGAAATGTACGAGGAGGTATTCGGGCCTTACCAGCTGGTTACGGTAGGGGAGATGTCGTCCACGACGCTGGAGCATTGCATCCGGTATTCCAGGCCGGAGTCGCGCGAATTTTCGATGACGTTCAGCTTTCATCATTTAAAGGTGGACTATCCAAACGGGCAGAAGTGGGAGCTGATGCCTTACGATTTCGAGGCGCTGAAGCGACTGCTCAGCGATTGGCAGACAGGCATGCAGGCGGGGGGAGGCTGGAATGCATTGTTCCTGAACAATCACGATCAGCCCAGGGCGTTGTCGCGCTTTGCCGACGATGGCGAATATCGGACGGAAAGCGCGAAGATGCTGGCGACGACCCTTCACGGACTGCAAGGAACTCCATACGTTTATCAAGGGGAAGAGATCGGCCTGCCGAATCCGGTATGGCAGGATGCGAGCGAGTTCCGGGACATCGAGTCCACGAATATGTTTAAGCTGCTGCAGCAAGAGAGCGGCAAGTCGGCTGCCGAGGCGTTCGAGATCGTAAAAACGCGTTCAAGGGACAACTCGCGCATACCGATGCCATGGGACGACACCGAGCATGCGGGATTCACGACAGGCACGCCTTGGATCAAAATCGATGAACGATACCCCGAGTTGAATGTGAAAAGACAATTGGCCGATCCGGAATCCGTGTATTACCACTACCAAAAATTAATTGCCTTGCGCAAGCAAGTGCAGGTGCTGACGGATGGATTGTACGAACGGCTGGATGAAGGGCATCCGGAGGTGTTTGCCTATGCCCGCTCGAACGGGAAGGAAACGCTGCTGGTCGTTTCCAGCTTCAGCAAACAGCAATCCCGCTTCCGGTTTCCGGAGGAGGTCTGGCAGGCGCATGTGGCAGACAAGCGGCATGAACTGCTGATCGGCAATACGAAAGCGATTCCCGAACTGGAACCAACGCTTTGCCTTGAGCCTTTTGCATCTTACATGTGGCTGATTTCCCAAGAGGAACCGCCCACGAATCACGGCACAGGAAAGGAGCGAAGCTGATGGATCGCAAACAAGTCGAAGATATCGTGAAAGCGGTCGGGGGCAAAGAAAACATCGAAGCAGCCACGCACTGCGTGACGCGATTAAGGTTTGCCCTCATCGACGAAAGCAAGGTCGACAGCGAGGCGCTTGACCGGAACGACCTGGTCAAAGGGCAGTTTTCCTCGCAAGGCCAATTCCAGGTGGTCATCGGGCCCGGTCTCGTAGACAAGGTATACGATGAGATGATCGGGATTACGGGCGGCGACCGTGCTTCCAAGGACGACGTAAAAGCCGCCGCGGGCAAAAAACAGCATCCGATCCAGCGCGCCATCAAAACGCTGTCGGACATCTTTATCCCGATTCTGCCGGCCATTATTACGGCAGGTTTGCTGCTCGGGATCAACAACATTTTGACCGGCCCCGGCATCTTTTTCGATGAGCGTTCACTCGTTGACGTTTATCCGGCCTGGAAGGATCTTGCATCGATCATCAACACCATCGCAAGCACGGCGTTTACGTTTCTGCCTGCGTTGATCGGCTGGTCGGCCGTGACGAGATTCGGCGGAAGCCCGCTGCTGGGGATCGTGCTGGGTTTGATTCTGGTGCATCCCGACCTGCTCAGCGCTTACGGGTATGCCGATGCGGTCAACGAAGGCACCGTGCCGACCTGGAACCTGTTCGGCTGGGAAATCGAGAAGATCGGCTATCAAGGTCAGGTGCTGCCTGTGCTGGTATCGGCGTATTTGCTGGCCAAGCTGGAGACGTTCCTGAACAAAAGGGTTCACGATTCGGTGAAACTGCTCGTCGTTGCGCCTGTTACGCTGCTGATCACCGGATTTCTTGCGTTTACGATCATCGGTCCGGTCACGTTTGCGATCGCAAACGCGATTACGGACGGACTCATGTATATCTACAATTCGTATGCGGCCCTTGGCGGATTGATCTATGGCGGATTGTATGCGCTGCTGGTCATTACCGGCATGCATCATACGTTTCTGGCCGTGGACGTGCAGCTGATCGGCAGCCAGGGCGGTACCCTTCTATGGCCGATGCTGGCTTTATCCAACATCGCTCAAGGTTCAGCCGCATTGGCGATGATGCTGGTGCTGCGCGAACGTAAAATGCGCGGCCTTGCCGCCACGTCTTCGATCTCTGCTTTCCTAGGGGTCACCGAGCCGGCAATCTTCGGCGTGAACATCCGTTACAGATATCCGTTTATTTTCGGGATGGTCGGTTCGGCCATCGGCGGCGTGCTGCTGACGATGAACGACGTTCAGGCCACGTCGATCGGCGTGGGCGGCGTGCCCGGATTTCTATCCATTTTTCCGAATAAATGGGGTGTGTTCTTCATTGGCATGGCGATCGTGCTGATCGTGCCGTTTGTGCTCACGGTGGTCTTTGGCAGGATGAAGGTCCGAAGGGAAGGGCGTGTCGCGAACGCTTCGGCAACTTCGGAAGCACAGGCAGAAACGGCAACCGCGCCGACAACCGAAACCGGGCGGGCCGAGGTATCGCAGGCCGCGGCAAACGGCGGTGAACGCGAAAAAAACGCAAACGACGAATCGATTAACGTGCTTGAAGTACGTGCACCGCTAAGCGGTACGGCCGTGCCGCTGGAACAGGTGCCTGATGCGGCATTTGCGGAGAAGCAGATGGGAGACGGGGTCGCGATCGAACCTTCCGGCAGCAGCGTGGCAGCTCCGTTCGATGCGCAGGTCGCCCACGTCATCAAGAGCAAGCATGCCGTCATTTTGGAGCATGCGAGCGGGGTGCAGATGTTGGTCCATGTCGGCATCAATACCGTTTCGCTCAAGGGCGAAGGCTTCCGAGTGCATGTCCAGGCAGGAGACCGCGTCAAGGCAGGACAAACGCTGCTGGAATTCGATCGCAATGTGATAGAGGCTGCCGGCTATCCGCTCATTACCCCGATCATCGTGCCGGATGGACAGGATATGGTGGAGCGGGTAGAGTCGTTTACGGGCAGTGTCGTTCACAATCGTGAAGACGTACTCCATATTCATCTGAAAAAATAAAAGAGTTTAACCGCAGTCGTACGCAGGCGAACCGGATGGGAGCATATGATTCCCAAGCCGGTTCGTTTTGCGTTGCCGGCATGGTACACTTAGGAACAAGGATGAAGAATCACGAATGTTCGTCCAGCTTCTCAGCAAGGACCGGAATGTCATTCGGGACGGAATGTGCATGTTTGTCCCGTTTCGCTCATAAGGTTCAACAAACGCCGATCAGGACACATGAATCGATGGAATAGCGGAGGAGGAGTGCCATGACACGCGTGGCGGTAATGGTCATTCACGGACTGGGCATGCAAAAGGAGGATTATGCCGATACCTTGATCTCCCGGCTGAACAAAGAATTCGATCAGGTCATGGTATTGCCTGGGGCGGCTGCCGCCTGCCTCGATATCGAGCCGGTGTTTTGGGCGGATGTGTTTGCCGAAAAAGAGGAGGAGCTTTACCAAAAGCTTGTCAAGGACCAAGGGTTGAATTATCAGCTTTTGCGCCGCTTCATCATTCACTATCTGGCGGACGCCGTGGCTTATCAGCCTGTAGAAAACCATGGGCATCATTACGATGCCGTACATGCCACGTTATCCAGAGCCATGCACGCCTTATCCGGCCGCAATGGCCCGGAAACGCCGCTTTGCGTCATCGCACACAGCTTGGGGGCGGTGATCGCCAGCAATTTTTTCTATGATCTGCAATTTCCTTCCGACCGGGTGCCCAGCATCATTGATCCCAATTCTGCGCTGGAACGCGGAGATACGTTAACCGCCTTTTATTCCTTTGGAACAACGCTGCCGCTCTGGAGCCTGCGATATCACGAATTCAATCGGCCCATTGCCGTGCCGTCTCCCCTGGCGGATACCTATCTTCCAGGCATATCAGGGGAATGGGTGAACTTTTATGATCGGAACGATATTTTGGGTTATCCGCTCAAACCGATCGATCCTGCCTATGAAGCGGCAGTCAAGGAGGACATCGAGATCCATGCGGGAGGATGGCTTGTCCAATGGAGTCCGCTTAGCCACAGCGGTTATTTTGACAGCAGTACGATGAATCGCAGGATTGCGCAAGGGTTGGCACGGATCTGGACATGGGTGAATCGATCGTAGCCCCAGACGGGACAGTTGTACGGTTGATCGACATATGAGGAGAAAGCAGGTACAGCAAACATTTAAAGGAGGCGAGATGACATGGAATGCAGGACAGGTTGCGCCGCATGCTGCATCGCTATTTCCATCAGTTCACCGATTCCAGGTATGGAAGGCGGCAAACCTGCGGGGGTACGCTGCGTGCAGCTGACGGATGACAACCGATGCCGCTTGTTTGGGCGCGAGGAACGGCCTGCCGTATGCGGCGAGCTGCAAGCTTCGATGGAGATGTGCGGCAGTACGGACCAGGAGGCATTCGACA
This sequence comes from Paenibacillus sp. FSL W8-0426, assembly GCF_037969725.1. Taxonomy (NCBI): domain Bacteria; kingdom Bacillati; phylum Bacillota; class Bacilli; order Caryophanales; family Paenibacillaceae; genus Paenibacillus; species Paenibacillus sp. FSL W8-0426. The sequence continues at coordinate 2,588,693 of NZ_CP150203.1, forward strand.
TTTTGACCTGGCTGGAACGGGAGACGTCCCCCATCGGACAATAGGACTGAAAACACTCCTGTAATGATCATGACCAAAGAGCATCCTTCGGCACGTTCCGGGGATGCTCTTTGGTCATGCCTGAACAATAAAACGGATCGTCACGCTGGGTGTGGGCCTGTGGATCTTTTCATTTGGCGTGACTCCCATGGTTAGTTACTACTTCTGACTGGAAAATGGCCCATGCATTGTTTATGTGTTGAATTTGTACAGGCTCTTGGCCGAAGGTTTGGGCTCTCTGAACATCATGAAGTATAGCAAGGACGAGAGCACGTATAACCCGCCCGTAATGCTGAACGTGACGGCATACCCCCAGTATGTTCCGTACGTGGTGACCAGATAAGATTGCACAGGGCCCATCGTGGCCCAGCCGATCATAAAGGCGGTTTGCATCAGGGAATTGGCAATGCCGCGCCGCTCGTCGGATACTTTGTCCACAAGGATCGCCGAGTGGATCGGGTTGGCCGCATTCATGAGCGCTTGCCGGAACAAGAAGCTCACCGAAGCAACGAACAGCAGGTTGGTGAAACCGGTCAGCAGCAGAAACGGCAGCGACATGACCTGAAAGAGCACGACGGCACGAACGCTGCCAACTTTGGCTGCCAGCGTAGGTCCGATGAGCATCGACACAATCGTCATGATCTGCCCGAGCGAAATAAGCAGACTCATGCCGCTCACGGATACCGAGAAACGGTTGGTGAAATACAGGTTCAGGTAAGGCACGACAAGTCCGGAGCCAAAGCCGATCAACAGCTGCGTAACAACAAACTGACCGATCAGTCGAGAATCCTTCTTGAGCATTGCCTTCTCAGGGTTGATCGATGCTGGATGACGATCCTTGTATCCGGACGTGTCCGGTCCAGCTGCAGAAGAAAGCGGCTCAGGCTCGGAAGCCGAAGGCAGCTCCTTGTTTTCCGTGACAAATAACAGCGGGATGAACGCAGCAAAGGTGGCGATGCCGCCAGCGATCAGCACGGTCTGCAGACCGGCGACCTTGGCCATGCCCATGGAATGAAACAGATCGGCAAGCACTCCGCCGCCCAAGCTGCCGAGCACCTGTGAAGCCAGAACCAAGGATGAATAATAACTGAACATTTTGAGCCGTTCGCTCTTTTTCACGTTTTCGGCCAGAAAAGGAATGGCCAGCACCTGAAACACGGCTGCGAACAGGCCGGAGCATACCGCGAACCACATCTGGCCGCTATCCGAGTAGTCGAACGAGCGCCCGACCAAAAAAATGCCGCTGAACAGCGCGCCGGCAATCAGCAGCAGCTTGCGGCTGAAGCGGTCGCCGCACAGCCCGATCGGCACGAACATGATCGCCGTTGCGAGCGATTGCACGCTAATGATTTGGCCGTTCATCGTATCGTTGTAGCCAAGCCCCTGAATATATAAGTTATACAGGACGGAAAACATGCCGTTTCCGATCTGGTACAGCAGGCTTGCCAGAAAAAAAAGCTGGATGTTGCGGGACCAACCCCGAATTTCAGATGTAATTTGTCGTGGAATTCTCAAGCCTTCTCCCCCAGTCATCTCCCATGCGATCATTCAAGTGTAACAGGATTAGGGGGATTTCGGAACAATTGACCGGTGTTTATTTTTCGGGGCGGGTCACGGCATCAGATTACGCGTGCTATGACAAAGCCGTCATATCCTTTGCTGCCCACGGTTTGCAATGCCGTTGCTTCCAGACGGGGGTGATTTCCGATCATGTCCAGGAAGGTACGCACGCCTTGCACGCGCGGATCGGTACTGTGTTTATCGGCAACTTCGCCGTTTCGGACGACGTTGTCTCCAACGATCAGGCTGCCCGGACGGGTCATGCGCAGTGCCCACCGGAGATAGTCCGGGTTACTCGGTTTGTCCGCGTCGATAAAAACGAAGTCAAAGGGCTCGCGGTAGTCTTCGCACACGTCCGGCAAGGTCGTTAGCGCAGGTCCGACGCGCATGTCAACTTTGCCTGCGAGTCCTGCACGCTCAAGATTGGTGCGAGCGACCTCGGCGTGATGGGGCTCCGATTCCAATGTGACGATCCGCCCATGCTCCGGCAGTGCCCGAGCCATCCAGATCGTGCTGTATCCGCCCAACGTGCCGATTTCCAGCACGCGTTCGGCATGCTGAATGCTCAGCAGCAGCTGCAGCAATCGTCCCTGATTCGGGGTTACGTCAATGGTCGGCAAGTCGGCCTGGGCATTGGCAAGCAGTGCTTTTTCCAACAAAGGATCAGACGGGATCAGGATATGATTGAGATATTCGTCAACTTGCGTCCAGGTTTGCTGTGAGACAGATTCATGCGGATGGTTCATGGCTCATCTTCCTTTCTGCGAGCAAAGAAGCTGTTTTTGTTTTCCTGATACCACTATATCGCTTGATTGAATATAAATAAAATATATATTATATATGTAAACATATATTAAAGTTATGGTTGAAAGGATGTAAGGAGGCCCAAAGGATGAATCTGCACGGGTTGCGATTGTTTCATGCTGTCGTCAAGCACGGCGGCATTACGAGGGCGGCGGAGGAACTCAGCATTAGCCAACCGGCCGTTTCTTCCCAGCTTCGCAAGTTTGAGCAGGAACTCGGAGTTACGCTTTTTGTTGCCGTAGGCAGAAAGAGGGAGGCCAGCGACGCGGGAAAACAACTGATGGAGTATGCGGAACGGCTGTTCAAGCTGGAGCAGGAAGTGGACGGCTATGTTGCGGGTATTCGCTCAGGCAAAAAGGGACTCGTCCGGATTACGGCAACGTATCTGCCTTCCAATTTTTTGCTGCCAGCCTGGATTGCCCGTTTCAAGCAATTGTACGAAGACGTGGAATTGGTGATCAGCACGACCAACACCCGAAAAGCGTTCGACGAGCTTCTCAGTTATGAAGCCGAAGTAGCGCTGTATGGCGGAAGCGGAATTTCGCAACCAGGCGTGCATTGGGACGAGTTGTTTGAAGACGATATGTGGTTCGTGGTCCATCCGGATCACCGGTATGCCGGGCAGGAGGTGGAACTTGGCGATATGGTGGCAGAGCCGTTCATCATGCGCGAGGAAGGCAGTGCGACGAGGGAGCGTTTATTTTCCCTGTGCAGTACGTTTAATGTGGCGGCGCCCCGCATCGCGCTGCAGTTCAACGGACTCAACGAAACCATCAGTGCTGTCAAAGCGGGGTACGGAGCCAATTTCATATCTTCACTGGTGGTGAAGGAGGATGTGAGGCACGGGAGGCTGGCCCGCGTGCGGGTAAAGGGCGTACATTTGAAAAACAAACTGGCCGTCTGTACCCGGGCCGGGGAGAAGCTGTCTCCCGCCGCCCAACATCTCGTGGAACTGATCCGGCAGGAGGCAGCCAAGCTGCATCGGAAAGAGTGATGAACCCCGGCACATGCTTATGCCGGTGGAATCCAACCTCGTGCTTGGACTGTAGATGCCAGCTGCTTCATGCGTAGTCCGTTAGTTGCCCGAACCGGATGGTTGCCGCCGATCCGAGCCAAAGCCCGTTCGGGCCCGGATCGCAACGCCGCCGACGAGCAGAACGGGCAGCCAGACTGCCGCTTTCGGAACATGGTGGAACAAAAATGCTGCGATGATGACGCCTGTCAAATAAATGGCTACGGCCATAACGCGCAGGCTGTCGTCTCCTGACAGACGGTTTCGCGCAGTCTCTCTGTCCACCTTGCCGAAACGCCGGAACATGTTGGCCGCGTCTTCGACGACCGCAGCCAAATTGTTGGTCAGCACCGTCGTCGAAATGCCGGCCATGCCGATTTTGCGGGCTGCCGTCGTCTGCATGCCCATGGCTGCGCCGAGCACAACAATGACCAGACCCGGCCAGTGCGTGCTGAAGTGAGTCATCATAACGATCGCAAAGAAAAGCAGCAGCAGGCTTTCCGCGATCAATACACGCGTAACGCGTTTGGACCAGCCGCTTTGGCCCGGACCGATCAATTTTGCCGCAAATGCGTTGCCTGCGATAAAACCTGCCAAAGCGAGCAGGGAGCGGATCACGACGATTTCCTGGGCATGGGCAATCGCGATGCCGAGCAGCACGATGTTGCCTGTCATGTTTGCCGTGAGCACGTGTCCAAGTCCAAGATAACCGATAACGTCAGCCATCCCGGCTGCCATACATAGGGATAATAGAGCGAATTTTTGCTGAGCCGTTCGGGACATGCCAATCTTCCTTTCCTGAGAAGCGGTAACCATTCAAGTATACCGCAATGAGGCCCAAAATAAAGGCTGGTGCAAACTGTCGGTGATCTCTCTAAAGCAGGAAGGAGAGGGCGCATCATCGGCCTTGGCGGGGAGCTGGATGACGCTGTAAATTCGTTTATTGGCTCAAGATGTTTTATAATAGAGCGGGAGAGAAGCGTGCTGGCTTGTCTCCAAACCATTTTGCGTGCTTAAAGAAAGGAAGAGCTATCATGATGAACGCTCCAAATCCGATTGACCAGTTCAAGAAGTTTAAATACGAAATTACGAGATTTATGATGATCTATAAATTCGCCCTGGATCAGATGGAAACGAAAATCGAGGTGCTGAAGGAAGAATTCCAGTCGCTGCATGACTACAGCCCGATTGAGCACACCAAGTCCAGACTGAAATCGCCAGAGAGCATCATGAACAAAATGTTCCGCAAAAATCATGAGCTGACGTTCGAGAGCATCAAAAAGAACATCAAGGACATTGCGGGGGTGCGCATTACCTGCTCGTTCATTTCCGACATTTACCGGATCAAAGATATGTTATGCAACCAAAGCGATCTGCGCGTGCTGGAAGTAAAGGATTACATCAAAAACCCGAAACCGAACGGCTACCAAAGCTTGCACCTGCTGGTGGAAATTCCGGTCTATATGTCCAACGGGGAAGAGCGCGCCTGCGTGGAAATCCAGATTCGTACCATCGCCATGGATTTCTGGGCCAGCCTGGAGCACAAAATTTTTTATAAATACAACAAAGAAGTGCCCGAGCGTCTGCTCAAGGAACTGAAAAGCGCGGCCGATTCGGCGAATGCCCTGGATCAACAGATGGAACGGCTGCATAACGAAATCCAGGAGATCAAGGATGCCGAGAGCGAACGCGACGAAGAACAGATGCGGCGCATCATCATCAACAATCAGCAGTTTACGCTGCCTTCCAATTTGCTGAGATTGCTCGGAGACGGGGAATAGCACAAGCAGGAATGGTGACCGCGGAAAGGAATTTGTAACAATTGATGAAAAAAACGTTGGTTTCATTAACTCCACAGCCTGCGTCGCGGGTACGCATGGCACTGATTTTGGGAACCTTGTCCGCCTTTGGACCGTTGTCCCTCGATATGTATTTGCCTGCGCTGCCCGTGCTGGCCGAGGATTTTCAATCTTCGCCGTCCTATGCCCAGCTTAGCCTGACGGCCTGCATGGTAGGTTTGGCCGCAGGGCAGCTGCTGGCCGGACCGATGAGCGACGTTCGCGGACGACGCACACCTCTTATTTTCGGACTGATTCTATATACGCTCGCCTCCGTGCTGTGTCTGGTTAGCCCAACGATGGGTTCGTTCATCGTACTGCGGTTCATCCAGGGAGCTGCCGGGGCTGCCGGCATCGTCATCTCCCGCGCGGTGGCCAGGGATGCTTACGAGGGACCGGAACTGACCCGGTTTTTCTCGCTGCTGATGCTGGTTAACGGGGTGGCTCCAATCGCGGCGCCTGTTATCGGCGGGCAATTGCTCGCATTTACGTCATGGAGAGGCGTATTCATATTGCTGTCGCTGATCGGAGTCCTCACGCTGCTTGCCGTCATTTTCGGTTTGGGCGAAACGCTGCCGGCCGAACGCAGGTCGAGCGGCGGCCTGAAACAAACGCTGTCGACCTTCGGCAATATTACGCGTGACCGTCTGTTCATGGGTTATGCCTTGACGCAAGGTTTTGTGGGTGCAGGCATGTTTGCGTACATATCGGGTTCGCCGTTTGTCCTGCAAAAGGTGTACGGCATTTCTCCGCAGATGTTCAGCCTTTGCTTCGCCATTAATGGGCTGGGCATCATCATCGCCAGCCAGGTGGCCGGCCGTTTGGCTGGAAAGGTGAGCGAAACGCGTTTGCTCGTCGCCGGATTGGCCATGGCCGTGGTCGGAGGGATTTCCCTGCTTGTGGCGATATTGCTGGGTGGACCGCTGTTCAGCGTGCTGATCCCGCTGTTTTTGGTCGTATCCAGCGTCGGGCTTGTCAACACCGCTTCCTTTGCGTTAGCCATGGCCAATCAGGGGAAATCCGCAGGCAGCGCTTCAGCGCTGATCGGCGTCATGACGTTTTTGTTCGGCGGGCTTGTGGCCCCACTCGTCGGTTTGGGCGGGGAAGGAACGGCGGTGCCGATGGCGATCGTCATTGCCTGTGCGGATCTGGGCGCATTGCTGATCTATGCATGGATGGTCGGTGCTCGCAGCAAGGTAGCGTCCATCCGCTAAACGAAAAGCGTTCCAACTGGCAGCCTGGTCTGCCTGTCGGAACGCTTTTTTTCTCGGCAAAGCGCAAACAAAACCTGCGTGTTGGGCAGCATACCCGTTGTCGGGAAAAGACGGAAACCGAGAACAAAGCCGAATCGATGGATCAACGGCCTTCTCCCCGGACGCCAATGGAGCGGGATTGACAATTTAGTTGATAACAATTATCATTGTCAATGGGTTTGGACAAGAATGATGTACATATAGGAATATATGTGATTAGAACAATCCTGTCCCAATTTCGCATAATCACATTCCAATGTTCGGGGTCATATAGAAGGGGGTCACTACCTTGTTCGGAAAAAAACAAAAGATGATCATGCTGCTGATTACGGTCATGGTCATGTCCATCTGGCTGGCAGCATGCGGGTCGAAGCCGGCAGAGAACGGCGCGGCAACCGGTGAAAATTCGTCGACAGCCACAGAGAACAATACCGCTTCCGAAGGAGAAACGAAGACTGAAGCTCCTGCAGAAAAAACGATGACGGACGCCATGGGTCACGAAGTCGTCATTCCGGCCCATCCGGAGCGCATTATCGCCTCTTATCTGGAAGACCATTTGGTAACGCTTGGCGTGAAACCTGTTGCTCAATGGTCCGTGACCAATGGCACCCAGGATTACTTGGCTAAGGATCTGGACGGCATTCCGACGATTTCCTTCGATCTTCCTTTTGAGGAAGTAGCGGGTTACAGCCCGGATCTGATCATTATCGGTTCGGAGAGCCAGGTTGAAGGCGGCAAATATGAACAATACAGCAAAATCGCTCCGACGTATGTGCTTGGCGACGAAATCAACAGTGATTGGCGCAAAGCGCTGCTGAAAATCGGCGAAATTTTGAACAAGAGCGCTGAAGCTCAAAAAGCGCTTGATGACTATGATGTGAAAGCCAAAGAATACAAAGAAAAAATCAATGCGGTAACCGGGGGTACGAAATCTGCTGCAGCAGTTTGGCTGGTGGGCGGCAAGTTCTTCATCGTCAGCGACAATGTATCCAGCGGTGAAGTGATGTACAACGAGCTTGGCTTGTCCGAGCCTGACGTGGTGAAAGAAATTTCGGCTACGGCTACAGGCAACTGGTCCTCGATTTCGTTGGAGAAGCTGGCAGAGATGAACGTGGACTACCTGTTCTTTGTGAACAGCGACAAGGATGCGGGGGCAGAAGCGCTGAAAGATCCAGTGTGGCAGAGCATCCCGGCGGTGAAAAACGGCAATCTCTTCGAATTTACGCGTTCCAGCAGCTGGCTGTACAGCGGTTTGCAAGCCAACACGCAAATCATGGAAGATATTCAAAGCAGCATCGTAAAATAAGATGTGTTTCCTGCATGAACGGAACAAACAAAGCGAACTCCTTGGCGCATGACGCCAGGGAGTTTTTTGCGCGAAATGGCCGAATCCCGGCAGCTGCATGTATAATGGTGAGACCATCACTACAGGCCAAGAAAGGAAGATCACATGACACATACTTTAGATCCACAGCAATTGACGCAGAAGGAAAATTACAAACTGATGAGCGGATCGGTCGTGCCTCGTCCCATTGCCTTTGTCACAACGAGGACAGAGGACGGGCAGACGATCAATGCCGCGCCGTTCAGCTTTTTTAATGTGGTGAGCTCCGATCCGCCGATTCTGTCGATATCGATTCAGCGCAAGGCAGGGGGCATGAAGGATACGGCAAGGAACGTGCTGGCCGGCAAGGAACTCGTTGTGCACATTTGTGACGAATCGATCGTCCCGGACATGAACGAAACGGCAGCGCTGCTCGAGCCGCATGAGAGTGAGCTTGAGCGGACCAGCCTGACGACCGTACCGAGCAAGGCTGTAGATGTGCCCGGCATCGCCGAGGCATTGATCCGCATGGAGTGCCGCCTGCATCAGCACATTCCGATTTTGAATGATGAAGGCACAGTGGTCACTGACCTGCTGCTTGTGCGGATCGTTCAATATCATTTTGACGAGAAGGTATACGATCCGTCGACCGGGTACATTTTGATGGACCACTTGAAGCCCGTGAGCCGGCTAGCCGGAAACGATTATGCCAAGCTTGGCGAGCGGTTTACGGTGGTAAGACCGGTATAGTTTCAGCGTTCGGATCATGCATCCGAAACGAGAAACAGATTATCCGCATATTAGTTGTTGAAGGGGGGGAAGCACATGCCGCAAGGCATGTGCTTCCCCCCCTTTTTGCGCTGGAAACATAATACGGCTCAAACGCGAATAGACTTGTACCATATCTTACGCACGAGTGATCTATATAGGTTGAACTAGCATTTACACGATAACGGAGAGGACAGAAAGAATCTGGAGAAGCGAAGCGGTTCTAAAAGCTTTCTGAAAGAAAGCTGCTTCGGAAGCACAGGCTTATCACCGGATTTTACCCTTGAAAAGGGATTAAAAAAATCTGGGGATAAGGGCGAACGGAAGATGGTTCTGACCACGTAGTAGCTCCGTGTAAAAATCATTGGTTGAACTTATGTGTCAGAATAAGGCGGAATGAAGGGGGACAAGCGACATGAACCAGCATGCAGGGATGGCGAGCGCCGGAATTCTGGGCATCGGGACGGCGCTGCCGGAGCATCGCATCGAACAGAAGGACGTTGCGTCAAGGTTAGCCGTGGCATTGGCGGACGAGCCTGATTCCAGAAGGTGGGCGAAAAGGATTTTCAATCAGTGCGGCGTTGAAACGAGGTATACGTGCGAGCCGAATTTGCTTGAACCGGTGGAGGGGTGCCGGTATTTGTATTCAACCTCATCAGAGAACGTTCCGCTGACCCGGGAACGCATGGACAAATACAAGGCGGCGGCCATTCCGCTTGGGATGGAGGCTGCCACCCGCGCGCTGGAGGACGCCGCGGTGGCTCCTGCCGAGATTAGCCACCTGATCACGGTGAGCTGCACAGGGCAGTTTCTGCCCGGCCTGGACGTACGGATCGTTCAACAGCTGGAGCTGCATCCCGGCGTACAGCGCATTCCGCTTGTGTTTCAAGGCTGCGCTGCCGGACTAAAGGCCATTCAAATGGCCAATGCCATCGTAAGATCAGACCCGAACGCCAAGGCGTTGATCGTGTGCGTGGAGCTCTGCACCTTGCATTTTCAACCATCGGCCAAGCGGGACGACCTGTATGCGGCATCGTTTTTCGGCGACGGCGCATCGGCGTGTATCGTGGGATCAGCGGACTTCGGAAACGGCGACCTGTTCGAATTGGGCGAGGGAGACTCCGTGCTTCTTCCTGCCTGCTCCGAAGAAATGATATGGGAAGTCGGCAATACCGGCTTTGATCTGTATCTGTCTCCGCAAATTCCAAGGCTGTTGGAACATCATCTCGGGAAGGCTGCGGAACGTGTGCTGGCGAGGGGTGAACGACCGGACATTTGGGCGATCCATCCGGGAGGCCGGGGCATCGTGGATGCCGTGCAGAAGCTGTACGGCTTGTCGGACGAGCAGGTTTCGTACAGCCGGAGCATATTGCGGGATTACGGCAACCTGTCGTCGGTCACGATTATGTTTGTACTTCATGCGATCAGAGAGGGCTACAGAAATACCCTCCAAACTTCCCGCGGCATTGCGCTTGCGTTCGGGCCGGGAATTACGGCCGAAATGTTGCCTTTTACCTACGTTCCATCCCGAGTGCCCGAACCGGAGCCTGTCCATCATGGCCGGCTTTAACTGGTTGGCAGAAAGAGCGACCCGACCGGAACTCATGGATGAACCGGCCATGGGTGCAGGAACGGAACTCAGGCAGGCTCACCGCCATCTGCGGTGGCTGAATCACATTTTTGCCGCTTCGCGCCCCACCTTGTACGGCATACAACGCCTTTGGGTGCATGCTGGTAAACCGGAGACGTTGTCCATCGCAGATATCGGCGCAGGTGCCGGAGACATCAACCGCCGCATCTTGCGCTGGGCAGACGGCAACCGCATTGACATGACCATCGAGCTGATCGATTTGACCATGGAGGCCTGTGAAGAGGCGAAGGTTTTATTCGCCGATGAACCGCGGATCAGGGTCAGGCAGCATGACGTTTTCGAGCTGGACAAAGGCAGTGCCGATATTGTGACCTGTGCGCAATTTCTGCATCATTTTCATGAGGAAGACGTTCCGCGCGTAGTCACTCGTATGCTGGACATATCCCGGATCGGACTGGCCATCAACGACATTCATCGCCACTGGTTGGCGTGGGCCGCCGTGTGGATGACAACCAGGCTGATTTCGCGAAACCGCTATATCCGTCACGACGGTCCGCTATCGGTGGCCAAAGGGTTTCGCGGAAGCGACTGGGAACGATTGCGTGCCGTCCTGCCTGACGGTCAAGCCATGCAATACGCTTGGCGGCCGTTGTTCAGATATGCGGTCATTCTGCCAAAGATGAGCACAGCATGGGGGAAGGGAGCCGGAATTCAACAGTGAAGGGCGAAAGAAGGGAACCTGGATGACAAAACAGGTGGACGCGGCCATCATCGGCGGCGGCATTGCCGGCAGCAGTCTGGCCATCGATTTGGCTCGCAAAGGCTGGAGCACTTTAGTGCTGGACCAGAAGGTGTTCCCCAGACACAAATCGTGCGGGGAGTTCATGAGCCCGGAAACCGGGCAGATGCTGGCCATGCTGGGGCTGGCCGAGCTGTCTCGAGAACTGCAGCCGGCCATCATTCGGGAGGCTGCCTTGATCTTTGAACATGGAGCCCGCGTCAGCATGCCGCTCCCTGGGGAAGCATGGGGCATAAGCCGCTACGCCCTTGACTTGAAGCTGCATGAGGCTGCTTTGGAGGCGGGCGCGGAGATATGGGAAGGATGCAAGGTAGAAGGCATTGCCGAAATCCGGAGTGAACGGAGCAGGTATCCTTTGGAGAATACGGCGTACCGGTTGAACGTTGACCATCATGGACAATCGTGCATCATCGAAGCGCGGGTTGCATTCGGTGCGTGGGGCTCCCGCAGACCGAGCCGTCTGCTTCCGGCCAACGATAAGAACGCCGTAAAGGGAAAAACGGCCCGCAGAACGACAATGGGCCAACATCCCGACCAGGTTGGGGTAAAACTCCATTATGAAGGGATCACGGGCGGCGAGGCCGTCGAATTGTATTTCTGCGAGGGCGGTTACGTCGGAATTGCTCCGATCGAAAAACAGCGGCTTAACGTCGCCGCCCTGCTGGATCTGCGGACCGTTCAAAAATGGGGGAAAAGCGTGGCCGAAATCATCGATGCGGCAGCATCCACGAATAAGGCCCTCGCCGACAGGCTCGAAGGAGGCATTCCGATTGCGGACACGTCCACGGCCCAGTCTCCTGTCCGGATCACCTCCCGCCCGGAGCCATGGGGAACCGTGCCGCATATCGGTGATGCCGCCATGGTCATCCCGCCGCTGTGCGGGGACGGGATGTCGATTGCGCTCCGCTCGGCGCTTCAGGCAAGCAGCGTCGCCGAGCTGTATTTAAACGGAAGCATTTCGCATGACGGTTGGAAACGAAAGCATATCAGCCGATTGCAGCGCGAGTTTGGAAGGGTGTTAAAGGTTGGCGGACTGCTGCAAGCAGCTAGCCGGGTGCCGATTCTAACAAAGATGGCTCCCGGAGCCCTTCGGCTGTTCCCTCCTCTGCGCGGCTGGATGGTGAGGGCAACACGTCTGAAAGAAACGGAACGATGAATCTGATCATGAAGGAGCATGGATATGGTTTATCGCCGCCTTGCTTTCTTGATATGCCGATATCCGTGGTTCATCATGGTCTGTTGGGCATTCATTATCGCGATGTCAGCGGTCTGGGCGCTGCGGCTGCCGGACGTTGTGCAGGATCACGGGTTGAAGGTGGTTAATGGTGAGGGGGAACGCGTGCAGCGTGCTTTGAAGCAGGAGTTCGGCATGCCGATGGAGCCCGTCATCGTTGTGTTTGATAAAAATGCCAACACGCCTCATGCCGAATTCGTGGAATGGATCAAGCAGCATATCGAGCGAATGCGCGCTCTGCCGGACGTAAAATCGGTCATTTCGCCTTTCGAGCTTGGCGGAAACCGGATGTTTCAGGAGCACATGGCAGTGGTCTTTCTCGACTATGGCGATCTACCTGCCCGGCAAATGAGGGCACCGCTTGCCGAACTTCGCTCGGTCATGAAACAGGATGCGCATGGAACGATCAGTCTCACCGGCAAAAAGGTGGTGCAGCAGGACGTAAACGCCCTGAGCTTTCGTGATCTGGAGCATGCCGAATGGTTTGGGCTGCCGCTTGCCTTGCTTGTTCTGTGTTATGCATTCCGTGGACTGCGTGCAGCCTGCTTGGCCGTATCCATGGGTATCGCCGCCGTCGTTGTTGCCATGGGAGCTCTGGCTTTGCTGGGTCATTGCATGGAATTATCGAATTTTGTCATTAACGTCATTCCTATGGTCGGCATGGCGCTGAGTTTGGATTTTGCGTTAATTCTGCTGGGACGGTGTCGGGAAGAGTGGCACGGGGAGGGAGGCCTGGGGCAGTCAGGCATGGAGCGAATGATGCAGCAGACGCTTCGGACCGCGGGAAGAGCCGTCCTGTTTTCCGCGGCATGCGTACTGCTCGGCCTGATCGGATTGTTATGGATCCGGCTGCCGATGTTCGCAAGTGTTGCCCTTGGAGCCATCGCCGCGTTGATTGTATCGGTGCTGTTGAATTTTACCTTGCTGCCGGCGATCGCATGTTTGTATGCGCGGCATATGTTTGGCAGTAAACGCGGCGTAATCCTTCCTGATAAAACGGCTTCCAAATCCGCATGGCAGCGCTGGTCCGGTTATGTCATGAAACATCCTGTTCGCATGGCGCTGCTTGGCTCGGGCGCGCTGCTGCTGTGCGTGCTGCCGGTTCAGCACATGGAGCTTTCGGTACCCGATGCCGCCTCGTTGCCCGTATCAGCGGAATCCCGCATCGCGGCAGAACGTTTGCAGCAGTCATTTTCGGATCCGGATGTCTCGGTAATCGATATTCTGATCGGAGCAAGGGAAGAGAGATTGACCGCGGCGGACTGGAGGGCAGCTGCGGAGCTGGTGCAGCGGCTCTCCCGGGATCACGGCGTGGTTGAAGTCGAGAGCGCGTGGGGGAAATCGGCCGTCGCTTTTCCTGAATACATGACCGGGAAGCCGGGGGTTGCAAGTTCGCGGAAAGTGTCGGCGGAGCAGCGGAAAACTTGGCTGCGCAGCCATGCCTCGACCCATGCCATCCGTATGTCCGCCGTGATTCGAGGAGTGCCCGGTTCCACGGAAGCCACGGATTGGATCGAGCGGATGAAAACGACGGATGCGCAGGCGATCCCCGCAAACGTTAACGTTCTTTACGGGGGAGAAGCCGTGTACCAGGCGGAGATCATGCAGCAGGTGAAGGCCGGTTTGCCCAAGGTGCTCGTGTTTGTCGTCGTTTCCAATTACATCGTGCTGCTCGCGGCATTTCGTTCATTGTTGATTCCGATCAAAGCGATCCTGATGAATTTGCTTAGCCTGGCCGCATCCTTCGGGATTCTTGCCGTCGTATTTAATCAGGGGCACCTTGGTATAGAGGCTACGCCGATTGCCATCATGATTCCGGCATTCATCGCCGGCCTCGTGTTTGGCATTTCCATGGATTACGGCGTGTTCATGCTCTCTCGAATCCAGGAAGCCTATCGGCTTACGGGGAACAGCGACCTGGCGGTACAGCGCGGACTGGCTTCTTCGGGACGGCTGATTACGTCGGCCGCGACCATTTTGCTGGCGGTGACGATTCCGTTTGCCTTCGGGGACGTGTCGGGCGTGAAGCAATTGGGCGTCGGCATTACGGCCGCGGTAATCATCGACGTAACCGTCATCCGGCTGATCCTTGTTCCGGCGTTGATGAAACTGATGGGCAGATGGAACTGGTGGCTGCCTGGTTGTATCCCGGGACGTTAAGCTGAATTTTTCATGCTGCAAGGGGAGCTTGGAACAGGAACAAGGATGATTTACGAGAAAAGGCATGGAGTTATGTTGGGGGAAAAGGAGCTGTGTCCAGGCAAGGACATAAAGCTCCTTTTTGCGCGGGATTTCGGGAGAAAAGACGGTGATGGAGCAAAGTGCGTTCCGATGCCATCAGCTAACTTGAATTTACCGGATAAGAGGGCAACGATGTTCAACTTCCGCCGCCGGCATCTGTTCTATAATGATTGGAAAAAGAGGGTAGGCCCATGTCTTGATGTTCAAAGAGGGCTTCCGGCCGACCTGAGGAGGGAATGAAAAAACGATGTCGGATATTGAAGCTTACTTGCAAAGACACACTCGTTCAGGCGGACGATTATCTTATCAACCCGAACAGTCTGTTCAACGTTGGAGCAGCCTGCTGCGCGAAAGCCTGGTAGCGAGGCTGGGCGGATTCCCTGCGGTTCACGCCGAGCTGGACCCTGCCCTGCTGGAACGCACGAAGTGTGACGGGTATACGCGGGAACGCATCGAAATCACGACGTTTCAAGGCCTGCGCATGCCGCTGTATCTGTTGATTCCCGACGAAGCCGTCGCTTCCGGTACCCCGCGTTCGGCGATCGTGGCGTGCCACGGGCATGGATACGGGAGCCGTGAAATATCGGGACTGGAACCGGATGGGTCCGATCGGGCGGGGGACCCCGGGCTGCACAAAGATTTTGCGGTTGCGTTGGTGCGTAGAGGGCATGTCGTGGCTGCACCGGAGCTGCTTGGTTTCGGCGATCGCAGACTGAAGGAGGATCGGGACGCGCCGCCGGGAACGAGTTCCTGCACGCGGATTGCCCTTCATCTGCTTATGGCCGGGCACACGCTTGCGGGCCATCGGGTGTATGAAACGAGCCGGGTGTTCGATTACTTGTCTACCCGTTCCGAGGTGGATGACCGGAGAATCGGCAGTATGGGCATATCGGGCGGTGGATTGGTCACGGCTTTTACGGCGGCGGTGGATGAACGATGCCGCGCGGCCGTTGTGAGCGGGTATGCCAGCACGTTCCATGGCAGCATCCTGGACAGAAACCATTGTCTGGACAACTATATTCCGGGCATTTTGCAGGATGCGGATTTGCCGGACTTGATCGGCCTGATTGCGCCAAGGCCGCTCTTCATTGAATCGGGCGACGAAGATCGGGTATTTCCGCAAACGGCCGCAAGGGAGGCATATGCAAGATTGAAGGAAATCTATGGTCAGGCGGGTGCCGAAACCGTGCTGGATGCGGATTTTTTTGCGGGTGGGCATGAAATTGGCGGGACAAGGGCATACGACTGGCTTGATCGCGTTTTATGATGCTGACGTGAAATGGAAGTGGAGCAGTCGCGTTATAACGAAAAAACGAGGGGAGATGTTTGGATGAAACGGTTCCGTTGGAAAACATGTTTGCTTGGCGTGGCCATGGCGGCTGTCATGTTAAGCAGTCCATTTGGTGCAGGCGGATCAGGCATTATGCACGCGGCAGCGGGCGAGTACAAGTTCGATTTCGGCGCAGGAAGCGTTGAGAACGGTTACATTGGCGTGTCGGCGACAGAAGCTTATACCGCCGCTAAAGGTTACGGATTCAATATACCCGGGAATATGCGCAATGTGTCCGCATCCGGAACAGGCGTTGCGAGCGATGCCGTACAGTTCCTGACGTATGGTACAAAGAGCACGAATACGTTTAACGTGGATTTGCCGAATGGATTATATGAAGTAAACGTCGTATTGGGTAACACGGCCAGAGCAAGTGTGGCCGCCGAAGGCGTGTTTCAATTGATCAACATGACGGGCAACGGTGCTGTCGATTCATTTCAGATCCCGGTGACGGATGGCCAGCTTAATCTGCTCGTGACGGAGGGGAAGGCAGGAACGGCGTTTACGCTGAGCGCATTGGAAATCCGGAAACTGTCCGACCAGGCCGTAACCAACCGGACCATTTATATCGGCGGGGATTCGACCGTTGCCAATTATTATCCGTTGGACACCAGCGTGCAGGGCGGGTGGGGACAGTTATTTCCGGCGTATGTGGACGAAAATGTTTTCCAGGTGCGCAACTTGGCCTCAGGGGGACAGATTGCGAGAGGTTTCCGGGATGATGGACAGATGGAGGCGATTCTGCAATATTTGAAGCCGGGCGATGTTTTTATTTTGCAGCTGGGCATCAATGACACCAACACCAAAAACAATACGACCGAAGCCGAGTTTAAGGAGATCATGCGCGACATGGTGCAGCAAGCGAAGGGAAAGGGCGCAACCGTGGTCCTTTCGACGCCTCAGGGACGTGCGACTGACTTCGACGCGAGCGGCGTGCACAGAGCGGAGGGCCGCTGGTACAGCAATGCCACCCGTGCGTTGGCGCAAGAGGAAGGCGTGATGCTGGTGGACCTGAACAGGCTTAGCTCGGCATATTTCACGGCCATCGGGCCGGATGCCACGCTGGCTTTGTACATGGCCGGAGATACGCTGCATCCGAATCGCGCAGGCGCCGCCCAGTTGGCACGGATCGTTTCGGAGGAGCTGGCTAGGCAGGGGCTAAACGGATTTTAATGTTTATCAACATCGTACCCTTGAAATTTGGAGCACCGGTCACCACCTATGCTTTTAACAAAAAAAGCTCCAGCCAAGTACCGACGATTCGCGTCGGCATCTTGCTGGGGCTATCTGTATGACGGAGACTTTACTGCAATTGCAGTATTCCGTTCACTGCGAAATATGGAGATACTGGCCTTGGCCGGGGATGATGGTAAGATGGTCAATCCGGACGTAGTAATTCCAGTGAAAGGGTACGTTTGCGGGATAAACGGTAATGTATTCAGGATGTTCGGCAGCGTAACGTTTATGCAAAATAGCGTTAATCGTTCCGTTGGAGATGCTTAATGCGGTCACAAACAGAATGACAAGCATGACAGCGATCGTGGCGGCAGGAGGTCTTTTTTTCCATATCACCATGCTAATGACCGCAATACCAAACAATATGGAGATGATAAGTTCGTTCATTTCATTCAAAATGCTAAAGTTCTGTTCTTCGTGAACGAACGGATACAACAAATTGACTCCATTACCGAGAAAGTCGATCAACAGATGGCCGATGAACAAGGCAGCCATGGCGCTGACCCAAGCCGCCATCCAGCGGACGTGCAATGTTTTTCGGATAACCCATGCAAAGGCTGCACCGACGAAAGGCACGGTGATCAGCGAATGGAGGTAAACGTCTCCGAAGAACTTTGTGATATCGGGAGTAATGGAAATAAGCGCGCCAAGCATACCTGCATTGATGTACGTTTTGAGTGAGGACAACCATTTATCAAGCGTGAGAAGAAGGATTGCAGCACCCGTAATCAAATGTACTCCCATGTGAAGAATGATGCTCATCGTATTACATGCCTCCGAATATTAACGATATCGAACAATGGTATGCCTCTATCGTACTATACCATTATTCCAAAAGATAGATGATTTGGGATTTATCCTATTGAATCCATATCTCACTCTATCCTGTCTTTCGCTTCATGATTCATCTTTTTGCCTTTGAGCAAAGGCTCCAGTTCATCCTGTACGCTTTGTTCCCATAACGGCACATCGGAGCGGTATGCTGCACGTCCATTCAGATGCCCGGCAACAGGGGCTGTAAGGAAAACGAACACGATGCCGAGCACTACACGTGCACTGATGTATCCATCGTAAAACCAGAAGAACAGGAACGTGCCGCCAAGCACGCACAGCACGCCGAGCGTGGTGCTTTTGGTCGCCGCATGTGCCCTGAGATAGACATCAGGCAGACGGATGAGGCCAAAAGCGCTGAGCGCACTGAGAACTGCGCCAAGCAAAACGAGAAACCCGATGACGAATCCGGCTATTCCGTTAACGATCCCGTTCATGTTTGAACACCGCCCCTCGTTCAATGTAACGCGCGAAAGCTACCGTGCCAAGAAAAGCCAGAATGCCGATCAGCAAAATAATGTCCAGATATGCCTGCGTGTGCTGCATCATGGACAGGACGGCAACCATGGCGATGACGTTGATGCCGATCGTATCCAGGGCGGTTATGCGGTCCGCCATGGAAGGACCGCGCAGGACACGGTACAAGCATCCCAAAATCGCGAGCGACAGGATAAGCAGCGATATGAACAATACCGTCGATAACATTAGCGCGTCACCTCCATGATGGCTTTTTCGAACGTACTGCGAATGTTTTCTCTTAGCTGCTGTTCGTCCTGAATATCCAGGGCGTGGATGAACAGGGTGCGCTGGTTGCCCGAAATTTCGAGCGGAAGGGAACCGGGAGTCAGCGAAATCAGTAAACAAAGCAGTGTAATTTCCCAATCGGAGGTCAGCTGTGTCTGGTACGTGAAAATCCCGGGTTGGATGCTTAACTTCGGTTTAACGATTTCCCGGATCACCCCATAGCTGGCCCGGATCAGCTCCCTGAGCAGCAGGAACAACAATTTGACGATGGCCCACACCCGCACGATGTAGAAGCGTTGGGGAAAGAAACGGCGCATGCTGCCGATGAGCAGTAGACCGAGCAGGTAACCAGCGAGAAAGCCAACCCCGCTCCAGGAATTGTTGAGAAACATCCATACAAAGGCAATGATCAGGTTTAGTACGATTTGGAAGGCCAATGGCATCTACTCCTTTGCCAGTACGGCATCGATGTAAATATTCGGATGAAGCAGAATGTCGCCAGCGCGTGCCGTCAATCGAAACATTCCTTCGGCACCAATGCCCATGGACAGAATGAACACGAACAGCACCCCTGCAGGAATCAGCAGTCCGTTCACGGCGTAAGGGCGCCTGATGGATCCTTTGGGCGGCTCCCCCCAGAAGGCCTGAATGAAAATGCGCAAGACGGAGTACAGCATCAGCAGGCTGGAGAGCACCGCAATTCCGGTCAAGCCGTACAATCCGGCTTCCAGCCCTCCTTCGAACAGCAGCAGTTTGCCGGGAAACCCGCTAAAGGGCGGAATGCCCGCAAGTGCCAGCGCGCTGACAAAAAACATCCAGCCCAGCAGCGGATAACGACGGATCAGTCCGCCCATGCGGTCAAGCCTGGATGTGCCCGCCACCGCAATCAACGCGCCGCCGAGCAGGAAGAGCAGCGTTTTGATCAGCATGTCATGCAGCATGTAGAACAGCAGTCCTTCCAGCGCCGGGCGGCTTGCCGACGCCATGCCGAAGGCGACGAAACCGACGCCGGCGACGACGTTGTAGATCAGGATTTTGTTGACGTCCCGGTAAGAGATGGCACCGATGACGCCTAGCAGCATCGTTGCTCCTGCCATCCATCCGATGAGGGCATTGAAAAAATCCGGGTCATGGTAAAAAATGAGCGTAAACGTACGCACGATGGCGTAAAGCCCGACTTTGGTGAGCAATCCGGCGAATAACGCCGTGACGACAGCCGGCGGGGCAGCATACGAACCCGACAGCCAAAAAAACAGGAACAATCCGGCCTTGATGCTGAACACGATCAGAAAGAGTACGCCGATGACCGTAATGATGCCGCTCTGGCCGATTTCCACGATGCGATTGGACAGGTCGGCCATGTTGAGCGTCCCCGTGACCGAATATAGGAACCCAATGGAGGCCACGAACAGGGACGAAGAAACGATGTTGATCAGCACGTATTTGATCGTTTCGCGCAGCTGCCTTTCCGTTCCGCCGAGCACGATCAGGGCATACGAGGAAATCAGCATCAGTTCGAAGCAGACGAACAGGTTGAAGAGGTCTCCGGTGAGGAACGAACCGTTTACGCCTGCAACCAAAAATGCAAAGAACGCATAGAAATGGTGCTCCTCCCGTTCCTCGTTCAAGCTCCGGAATGCATAGAGCAAACAAGCCAGCGCGATCACGGAGGCGGCGACGACGAGCAGTGCTGCAACCATGTCCGCGACAAGCACGATACCGTAAGGGGGCTTCCATCCGCCTACCGCGAGAGTCTGCACGCCATGCTTTGCAACTTGCGTAATGAGCATGAAGGAAGCGACAGTCGTCAGGAGCATGCCCGCTGCGCTGAGTAATTTTTGAACGCGAACGCTCCGAAAGCATAAAATGACGGCGATGCCAGTCAGTAATGGCAGCAGGATCGGAAGTACGACGGCATTATTCATAGGCCCGCCCCCTGACCTCTTCCAGGTCGTCCGTTCTCAATTTCAAATAGGATCGGTAAGATAACACAAAGAAAAAGGCGGTTAAGCCGAAATTGATCACGATCGAGGTCAGAATCAACGCCTGCGGCAGCGGATCTACGTATCGTTCCGCTTGCTCCCCAAGCAGTGGGGGCGCCCCGGTTTTGAGGCTCGGCATCGTGATCAGCAGCAGATGCACGCCGTGCGTCAGGACGGACATGCCGAGCACGATCCGGAGCAGGCTGCGCGACAAGATCAAAAACACGGCAACCGCGAACAGAATGCCCACGGCAACACACATCAATAGTTCCATATCAACGGTCCTCCCCAATCTGCAAAATGATGGTCATTGTGACTCCGAGTACGGCAAGGTAAACGCCAAGATCGAATAACATCGCGGTAGTGAGCTCGGTTTCGCCGAGCAGCGGCAGTTCGAAATATCCGAAGGTTTGGCTAAGAAAAGGCGCGCCGAACAGGAAAGAGCCCGTTCCGGTCAACGCGGCGATCCCGAGGCCAATGCCCGTCAACGTCCGAAAGTCGATGGGCAGCGCTTTGCGGATCGTTTCGGTACTGAAGGCAAGCGCAACAAGCACGAGGGCAGCGGCGGTGACCAGCCCGCCAATGAAACCTCCGCCCGGATTGTGATGGCCGGCAAAGAACAGGTGCAGCGCAAACGTCAAAACGATGAATGTCACAACTTTGGTCGTCGTTTTCAATAACACGTCATTGCTTTGCAACGGAACGGTATCCCAAGCTTGGGCCCGCTTGTGTTCGTGACGCCCGTATTTGCGAGCTTTGCGGTGTTCTTCTTTGTTCCCTTCCGACGGTTCAACGGTTCTTGTTGCTTTTTCTTTTTTGGGAAACGTGAGTCTTGCCCCAAGGTCCCTTGCTTCCAGATTCAGGTTGACCATGGCATAAATGGCCAAGGAAGCAACACCAAGAACCATGATTTCGAGCAGCGTATCGAAGCCGCGGAAGTCGACCAGCAATACATTGACCACGTTTTTGCCGCCGGCAAGATCGTAGCTCTCCCTGATGAAATAATCGGCGATGCTTTGCGGGGAGGCCGTGCCGCTTGCCGCGAGTGCAACAAAGGTCATCGCCACGCCGACGGCGGCGGATACAAGCAGATTGATCCGAAGATAGCCGCGGCTTGACTTGCCTCGCTTCAGTTCGGGCAAATGATAGAAGCAGAGCAGAAACAATGCGACCGATACCGTCTCGACGATCATCTGCGTAAGAGCAAGGTCCGGCGCCCTGAACAGAACGAACAGCAGCGTGACGAGATATCCGACGGCACCGGTCATAATGACTGCCGAGAGTCGGTTTTTGGCAAAAGGAATCGTGACTGCGCCTGCGATGAGCGCGATAAGCAAAACGGCTTCATAGAAGGAAAAGGGAGCCTTTCCCTTGAGATTCCAGACGATGTTTTCGCCCGAGCGGAAAAATGCATAGCCGAGCAAAGCGACGGTAAAGGACAAAATGTAAACGAGATAATTTCTGACCGAACCGTTCATATAGGTTTCCGTCCACCGGCGCGCGTAATGCTGCAACGTATCCAGTACGACGCGATATATATGGTTTATGGTCAGTCCTTGAGGATAGTGGTCGTACACGGCGCGCCATCTCGGAAGCATGCTGTACAATATCACGCCGGACCCAATGACGCCGATCGTCATAAAGAGTTCGGGAGTCCAGCCGTGCCATAAGGAAAAATGTACGTCAAACCGCTCCCGCCCTTGCAGAAGGGAAGGGAGTACCGAAGCCAAAGCCGGTTCGATCAAAGGCCCGCCAACGAGGTTTGGAAGCAATCCACACAGAAGGACCAGGACACCAAGCACCATCGGAGGGACAAGCATGCCCACGGGAGCTTCGTGCAGCTTTCCGGACGGCATGTCGCTGCGAACGCGACCCAGAAACGGTCTGAACGTCAGGATCATTGCGTAAATCAACGTAAATACGCTGGCCAGCCATGCCAAGACAGGCAGCAGCACAGCCCACTCACCAAGCCCGAAAATGCGCAAGTGCGTGACTTCAACCATCGCCTGGAAAAACAACTCTTTGCTGATGAACCCGTTAAACGGGGGAAGCCCTGCCATGGAAAACGCACCAACCAGCGCGATCGTAAACGTTACGGGCATAAAGGAAGCGAGCCCGCCCAGTTTGCGGATGTCTCTTGTGCCCGTTTCGTGATCCACAATGCCTGCTACCATAAACAGGGCAGCTTTGAACGTTGCATGGTTGAACAGATGCAGCAAAGCGGCAGAGGTCGCAACCACATACACTGCGGACGAATCTCCTTTTCCGAAATACAAGGCTGCCGAGCCGATTCCGAACAGGGACATGATCAGCCCGAGTTGCGAAATGGTGGAATAGGCGAGGATGGCTTTAAGATCGTTTTTCTTCACGGCGAGAAACGAACCGTAGCACAGGGTAAGCAGACCCACGCCAGTGACCAGCCAGAACCATACGGCCTCCCCGCCAAAAATGGGCGTGAACCTGGCCACGACGTAGAGACCGGCCTTGACCATGGTCGCCGAATGCAAATATGCGCTGACGGGCGTCGGCGCCTCCATCGCATCGGGGAGCCAGATATGGAACGGGAACTGCGCCGATTTGGTGAATGCGCCAATGAGGATGAGGACCAAGGCCGGCACAAACAGGGCGCTATCTTGGATATTGCCCCATTCCGAAAAAGTTGCCCTGATGCTGAAGGTGCCTGTCATCAGATACAGCATCATGAATCCGGCCAGCATGGCAAAACCGCCGAAGACGGTAATCAGGAACGATTTTTGCGCCCCGGCGGTGGAGGCTTTGCGTTTGTGGTAGAAGGCAATCAGGAGAAATGAAGTAATGCTGGTCAATTCCCAGAAACCGTAGAGCACGATCATATTATCCGACAGCACCACGCCAAGCATGGCTCCCATAAACATGAGCAGGTACAAATAAAAACGGCTTAGCGCATCTTTGCGGTCCATATAATAAATCGAATACAGCACAACCAGCGTTCCGATTCCGCTAATCAGCAAGGAAAGGAGCAGGCTGAGCCCGTCCAGGTACAGATTCAATCCGATATCGAGCGAAGGAATCCATGGAAGAGACCCGGAAACCGGATTTCGGTTCGATACGTCGGGAACGCGGCTTGCGAAATAAGCAAATAAACCGAGCGGGACGAACATGACCGGCCATCCCGGATGTATGCTGCGGATCAAACGGTAACAAGCGGCAAGCGCAACGCCTGCGACGAAAGGGAATAAAACGGCGATGTGAAGCAGGCTCAAAGTTTGCACCTCCAAATCTGGTATGGGACATGTTCTCAGGGCAACCTGCTGAAGGATTGCATGGAAGGCAGGTTGCCTTCTATATTCATAACCAGGTGGGGCGATACAGAATCTTTTCCATGATCTGCATGGGGTGACCTTTACTTCGGATTTGCATGCGGAGGATCGAGCATAATAAAATCAGGGGAAGATGGAAATATGTTCAGCAAAGGAGGAAAGGGAACATGACAAGCACGTACAAGACGGTTCCTTTCGGTTATGAACCGCCCCCGGCCAGCCGGAAAGGCACGCTGGTGTTTTACGACTCGTTTGAACACATCACCGATGAACAGTTGGAGCGGGCCGCACAACTCGCCGAATCGCGTTCGTTCCAGCAGCTGGTGCTGTATCCGCTGCATGAAAGCACCGTTAAACGATGGAGCAAGGAAGAAGTGCGGCCGTATTACAAAAGGGAAGATCGGCTTCACGGCTGGAGAGTTGAGCATAATGACTCCAGCATCAAAGTGGAGGGCCTCGAAGGCAAGCGGAAAAAATATACGCCTATGGATACGGCATTGCGCCATCTGACGGATCTGTACCCTGCGCCGATCTTTTTGATATTAACCACAGACATGGCCAATCGTTTTGCGTCATTTGATTCATTTGAGGAATGGATCAAGCGGCTGCGCATCATCATCGACGGCTCTCCCGAAACGGTTCATCCGCGGCTGGAGCAGTTTCGGAACCGATGGGAATGGGCGGAACCATAATCGGGAAGAGATTCAAAACAAAAAGTTGTGCTGCACACCGTTATTACGGCGAGCATCACAACTTTTTTTGGTGAAAACATTTATGCGCTTTCCAGCGAAGTAACGGTTTTGTTCTTTCCCGTCCGCTTGGCGATGTAAAGGCAGGCATCAACCTCCTCGAACAGCTTGTCCTTGGTTAATTGATGATTATAGCTTTGCAGTCCGGCGCTAACTGTGACGTAAGCTCCTCCGAGTTCCGCGAGAACCATTCTGGCCACGCCCTTGCGGATTTTCTCGATGACCGCATAGGCCTGTTCGAACGATTGCTCGAACATCAGAACCGCAAATTCTTCGCCGCCGTACCGGGCAGCAATATCGCTGGAGGTGATTTGTTCCTGAATAACCAGCGATACCTTCTCCAAAATGATGTCGCCGACGCGATGGCCATATGTATCATTGATGGATTTGAAATTATCGATATCGATCAGTGCGAGATGAAGACTCATGCCATCGTTGGCATATTCATATGCTTTTTCGAAATAATCTTTGAAAGAACTTTGATTGTACAGCTTGGTCAATCCGTCCGTCTTGGATTGTTTGGCCATGATGGCATTTCTTACGATCAGTTCCTGCTTGGCGAGCATGCTTTGCCTGAGGTCTTCCAGCACCTCCATTTGACTGGTCACGATCAGTTGGGCCACGTAGGTGCCGATGATGAGGAAGGCAGGTATCGAAACCATGTCAAACGACGAGAGGTACGCTCTGTATCCCGGGTCGAACAACACGATAATGTATCCTGTCAATTGCATGAGAAAAGTTGTCCAGACTCGTTTCTTGCTCAGAAAAAGGACGGAGGAGAGGATCGGCAGCAAACAGATCGCCAAAATAATCCGAATGTCATAATTGACGCGAATAATGGTCCAGGCGACCACCGTGCCGGCGACAGTCATTGCGTAGAACGAAAAGGTTAGCGTTTTGAAACGCCGATTGACCCAGGCGGCCAGCAGATTGGATATACCACCCGCAAGGGTGGGCCATATCAGCACATTAAGGATGAAATCTTCGGGTGTGCGATCATAGACCATGAACAGATAACATGCTACCTGGATTACCGCATGGCTAATGACGACTACCCAGTAGGAACGCAACATCCTTTTGATCCAAATGGCATGTTTGAATTCGTACTCCGCGGGTATGCGGCTGTTACGCGTATTGGGTTTTCTCAATATATCACCGCTGACTGCATCATAATGATACGACAGAATGGACTCTCGTATAGAGTAATTATAAAGCACAACCGAAGAAACGCAAATGATTATATTTCTTCGTTCGAAGATCGATCAGGGAGACAATTCTCCACGTTCTCATAAAGGACAGACAAAAATCATGATTACCGTCATAACCTAAGATGTAGGCTCCAAGACATGATGATTCCAATTAGATGAAGGGGGGTGGATTCAATTCCTCTTATCGTCCGTTCAACAGTCAATGCAACAGGAGCGATTACATTTACGGGAAATACCCTTGGTCTAAGCCGGTCCGATACGGCTGCGGTTCCAGGTACCCAGGATAGCATCGGCGCGTTTACGACCGTGAATACCAGTTTAACCTATGGCACCTATCCGGCAGGCACGACAAGCCAGTACCAGAGCAACAGCTCTTCTGCAACCCTTGTCCTCCCCGCAGGCAGCACGGTGCTGTACGCCGAGCTCATCTGGGGCGGAAGTTACATTAACGGAACGATCAATCTTAGCGCATTCATCAACAACCCCGTCACCTTCACGACCCCTGCAGGCACAAACAGCGTCACTCCGGACCCAGCCACGTACAATCAGTTTGATCTTGGAAACGGCGCCTCCGGCTATGTGCGTTCCGCCAACGTAACGACGCTGGTTCAGAATGGCGGGGCGGGTACATATACGACAGGCGGGGTCGTAGGTACGATCGTCGTTGCAAACGATCCGACGGCCAACCATGCCGGCTGGACGCTTGGCGTCATTTACCAGAATCCGAATCTGCCCTTCCGCAACATGTCATTGCGAGCCGGGGGAGTACTGGTTCAATCCACTTCCGCACCTGTAGTAACGACCATTACCGGATTTGCAACGCCCATATCCGGGGCGTTGGGCGGAAGAGCCTTGTTTAGCGCACAGGAGGGGGATGCGAACCGAACGGGAGATCAGGCACTGTTCGGTCCGACATCGGCGACTTCCGTTGCTTTGTCAGGTCCTAATAACTTTGCCAACAACTTTTTCGCTTCTCAGATAAATGGGGATACGGGAGCTTTAAACACAACAGGAACGTTCGGAACGAGAAACCAAACCAATGGTGCGCCGGGCACCAATATCATCGGAGGCCGGCAGGGCTGGGACATTACGAATGTGGATGTGTCTGCCCGGCTGGTCAATAACCAGTCGACCGCAGTCCTGACGCTGACCACGTCCGGGGATGCTTACATCGTCAACGGTAACGCCATCCAAGTGGACATCAACGCACCGAGGATCACGCTTTCGAAATCTACGGCAGCGACGGGTGCGGCGGCCGGAGACAGCATACTGTACACCGTGACGGTCAACAACTCGGGAACGGCCAATGCGGCCAGCGTTGTTTTGTCGGATTCGCTTCCTTCCGGACTCACCTTTATCCCTGGAAGCGTTACTGTTGCGGGGGTATCTCGACCGACGTATGACATCAACGCGGGGGTTCCGCTCGGTTCCCTGAATCTGTCCGGCAGCATCGTAGTCACGTATCGCGCGCAAATTGCTTCGGATTCCAGCATCTTGCAGCTGGTGAACACCGCGAACGCGGCCTTCACGTTTCAGAGCGTTGCCGGGGGATCCATCATCACAGGGGTGATCCCGTCCAATGCCAATACGCTTACGGTGTATTCTCCTAACTTGGCGCTGATTAAATCAGCAAACACCACCAACGCAACGGTGGGAGACCAAGTCACTTATACCATCCAGGTCAACAATGCCGGGAATACGGCTGCAACGGTGACGCTGACCGACAATATTCCTAGCGGGAGCTCATACGTCGCGGGAAGTTTTCGCGTCAACGGGACGGTCGTCCCGGGAGCCAATCCCGCGACGGGCGTTAATATCGGCAGCGTTGCGGCCGGAACGACGAGCACGGTGACGTTTCAGGTTCTGGTCACTTCCCTTCCCGCACCGCCCACGCTTACGGATCGGGCAACGGCCGCTTATTCATTCACTACACCGGATAGCCGCGCCATAACAGGCTCCGTTTCTTCCAATACAATTACCATTCCAGTAGCGTTGCCGAATGTAACTGTGAGCAAAACGGCGACAGAGACCGATGTAGCGGTAGGAGAGACGTTTACGTATAACCTGAGCGTATCCAACGCCGGCATTCAGACCATCAACAATGCAATCCTGACGGACAGTCTACCTTCCGGCGCTGCGTTTGTTGCAGGCAGCGTCGTGGTGAGGGGGATTGCAGCTCCTTCGGCCAATCCAGGCAGCGGCATTTCGCTCGGAACCATTGCTGCCGGTGCTTCAGTCGCCGTTTCCTTTCAGGTTGCCGTACAATCGTTGCCTGCTTCGGGCTCGCTATCGAACCAGGCTTCGGTGTCCTATAGCTCTGGCGCGTTCTCCGGAATTTCAAATTCGAATACGGTAAGCACTCCGGTCTATCAGCCGGTCATCAATGTAGCCAAGTCTGCAAATGAAACAAATGCCACATTGGGCGATCAGATTCAGTATACCTTCGTTGTTACCAATAGGGGCAATATCGCAGCGCAAGTTACCGTGACGGATACGATTCCCTCCGGGACGTCGTTCATTACCGATTCGGTGACGGTCAACGGGACGGCCCGTCCGGGCAGTTCGCCGCTTACAGGAATATCTTTAGGGATCGTAAACCCGGGCTCGACGTTTACGGTTACTTTCCGGACGTCGCTTACGTCGATTCCCGAACCGCCGATCCTGCGCAACCAAGGGACGGCCGATTACACGTATCAACTCCCAAGCGGCAGAAATTTATCGGGCAGCGCCGTTTCCAACACCGTTGTCATTCCTGCTTCTGCGCCGAACGTTACGATTGCCAAAACGGTAAATGCCGCAGATGCCACTGTAGGTGATGCACTTACATATACGGTTAACGTTACGAATGCAGGCTCCGGCGCAGTCCAAAACGTCATCCTATCGGATGTGCTGTCAGAAGGCCTTCAGTTCATTTCGGGCACGGTGACCGTCAATGGGGCATCGGTAAGCGCCGCCAATCCGATATCCGGCATTACGCTAGGCACCTTGCCCCCTCCAGCCCAGACTACGGTAACGTATCAAGCCAGGGTTACGTCTGTGCCCGGTACGGGAAACGTAAGCAATCGCGCCAGCGCCGCGTTCACTTCGGGCAGTTTCAACGGTACGTCGTCGTCGGTCGTCGTCACCACGCCCGTGTATCAGCCTGTCATTACGTTGGCCAAGTCGGCGAGCACCACGAATCTGACCGTAGGAGATACGTTCAACTATGCGATCCAGGTCAGCAATACGGGGAACATCGCTGCCAACGTCACGTTGAATGATCCTGTTCCCGCCGGAGCGATCTTCAACACGAACAGCGTGATCATAAATGGCGTTCCGACACCCGGCGTCAGCCCGAACACGGGAATCCAGGTTGGAGCTGTTACGCCGGGAGCGAACGTAACGGTCACTTTCGTGGCAACGGTAACGAGCCTTCCGGCTGCTCGCCAGTTGGTGAATCAGGCTGCGGCAGGATTTAATTACACATTGCCGAGCGGCAGGACTGCTGCAGGAAACGCTATCTCCAATACAGTAACGACCCCTGTATCGTTGCCGGACGTATCGGTCCTCAAAAGCGTTAATGTGAGCAATGCGGTAACCGGTGACGTCATAACGTACACATCGGTGATTCGCAATAACGGAGCAGCGGGAATCGGCAGCGTTGTGCTTGCCGACCCACTGCCAGCGAATGCTACGTTCGTATCCGGGAGCGTCATTGTGAACGGGGTTTCAATCCCGCAATCCAATCCGTCCGCCGGCATTCCAATCGGTACGTTGGCCTCAGGAGCCACGGCTACCGTAACTTTCGAGGTGAGGATAACTATGCCCGTTCCTTCACAGATCAACAACCAATCGACGGTAAGTTTCACGTCCGGCGTATTTTCCGGAACGTCGTCGTCCAACACAACGACGACCCCGGTCATTCAACCCCAGATTTCGCTTGCCAAGACGGCAAACACGAACAACGCTACTGTTGGAGATACGGTTGTCTTCACGGTAAACGTCAGCAACAGCGGAAATTTGGCGGCCAATCTTACATTGACGGATGCTATTCCTTCCGTAACCACGTTTGTGCCCAACAGCGTCGTTGTGGCAGGGACGCCATTGCCAGGGGTATCGCCGGTAACCGGCATTCCTGTTGGAACGGTGGCGGCCGGCGCCACGGTGGTGGTGACCTTCGCTGTCGTGGTGGATTCGCTGCCTTCTCCGCAGCAGATCAGCAATCAGGCCACGTCCACGTATACATTCACCCCGCCGGACGGGCGGACGCTGACGGGTACGGCTACGTCCAACACGGTGACGTTCCCGGTATCGTCCCCGAACGTTGCCGTGGTGAAGAGTACGGCCTCGACGGCTGCCGCGATCGGCGACACGGTCACGTATTCCATCGTTGTGACGAACAGCGGCATCGCGCCGATCAACAACATTCAACTTTCCGACCCCGCCCCTGCAGGCTCGTCTTTTGTCGCAGGGTCCGTGACGGTCAACGGAACGCCTCAGCCTTCGGCGAATCCGATCGGCGGCATCGCACTTGGATCGCTGGCTCCGGGAGCTTCAACGACGGTTACCTTCAGCATCACGGTCGATGCCATTCCGCCGAACGGCCAGCTGAGCAACCGTTCTTCCGTGACGTTTACGTCAGGGGCCTTCTCGGGATCTGCCTTCTCGAATACGCTCATTACGCCAGTTTTCCAGCCGATTCTTACGGCGCAGAAACGTGCCAGCACAAACCATGCAACGGTAGGTGATACCGTCAGCTATACCATTACCGTAAACAATCAGGGGAACTTTCCAGGCACGATTACGGTAACGGATAATTTGCCGGCCGGCACAACGCTTGTACCCAACAGCGTCATCGTGAACGGCCAACCGCAGCCGGCAGCCGACCCAAGTACAGGCATTCCGGCAGGAAGCGTTGCCGCCGGAGCTGCGACGACCGTGACGTTTTCCGTCGTCATTGTTTCATTGCCAACGCCGCAGCAGCTGGTCAACCAAGCAAACGTAGCCTATTCGTTCACGCTGCCGGACGGAAGAACGTTGACGGGAAGCGTGCAGTCCAATACGTTAACCATTCCCGTATCGGCCCCTGACGTCGACGTCGTCAAATCGACGTCCTCCACGGCCGCATCTATCGGCGATACGGTCGCCTACACCGTCACTGTCACGAATAACGGGATCGCCGCCGTCAACAACGTGGTTTTTACCGATGCGCTTCCGCAAGGCACATCCCTCGTGCCCGGCAGTGTATTCGTCGATGGCGTTCAGCGTCCAGGCGCGAATCCCTCGACGGGAATTATCCTGAATTCCATTGCAGCTGGAGCCACCGTCACCGTTGCCTTTAGTGTTAACGTCAATGCGCTTCCGCCTACGGCAACCATCAGCAATCAGTCGTCGGTCAGCTTTACATCGGGTTCATTCTCCGCTACCGCGTTTTCCAATACGGTCACCACGCCGGTATACCAGCCTATCTTATCGGCAGCCAAAAGCGCGAATCAAACGCTCGCCACGGTGGGAGACACGATCGTTTATACGATCCTGATCTCCAATGCCGGGAATTATGGTGCTTCCGTTACATTGACCGATACCATTCCGGCGGGCACGGAACTGGTCCCGAACAGCGTCATCGTGAACGGGGCTCCCGTTCCCGGGGCCGATCCGGCATCGGGTATACCGCTTGGCACAGTAACCACCTCCGCTACCGTGACGTTCTCGGTAGTCATCGTCTCTTTGCCGTTAAACCAGCAGCTGGCAAACCAGGCGACGGCGACGTTTACGTATACGCTGCCGGATGGACGGACATTGGGCGGCACGATCTCGTCCAATACACTGCTCATCCCGGTGTCTGCACCGGATGTCGAGATTGTCAAAACGACGGCTTCTACGGATGCGGTGGTCGGGGACACGATTGTGTATCAAACGGTGGTCACGAACAGCGGCATCGAGAATGTGGATAATGTGGTGCTGACGGATCCGATCGATCCGTCCACCAGCTTTGTCGCCGGAAGCGTGCAGGTGGACGGAGTCCTGCGGCCTGAGGCCAATCCGGCCCTGGGTATCGCGCTTGGCACGATTGCTCCCGGCGCTTCGGTTACCGTATCTTATGCGGTCAGAGTTAATGCGCTTCCGACCCCGCCGCAAGTCAGCAGCCAGTCGGCAGTCAGCTTTACTTCCGGCGCGTTTTCGGGAACGGCGTATTCCAATACGGTGATCACGCCGATTTACCAGCCCATCGTTGCAGTAACTAAAACAGCCAACACCTCGAACGCCACCATCGGCGATACCATCGTATACTCGTTCACCATCACGAACACGGGCAATTTGCCTGTTCAGCTCACGTTAACCGACTCCATTCCGGACGGGGCCGTGCTGGTCCCGAACAGCGTTCTGGTCGACGGCGTTCCGCAGCCGGGAGCAGATCCGAATACGGGCATCGTCGTGGGTACCATTCCGGCAGGAGGTACGGTCAACGTCACCGTCACGCTTCAGGTTACGGTGGATACGCTGCCTCAGAACCAGCAGCTGACCAATCAGGCGGTAGCCAGCTACTCGTATAGTCCGCCGGATGGCCGTCAACTCACGGGTACGGTATCTTCCAACGTGCTTGTCATTCCGGTATCCGCTCCGAACGTGGTTGTCAGCAAAAGCACAAGCGCCGTAGACGCCGTCGTGGGGGATGTCATTACGTATACGATAACCGTAACGAACAGCGGAATCGAAGCCGTCAACAATGTGGTCATGGTCGATCCGATACCTGCGGGAGCGGTGTTCGTGGCAGGCAGCGTAACGGTGGACGGTACGCCTCGTCCGACAGGCAATCCGGACACCGGCATCACGCTCGGCACGATTCAGCCAGGCGCATCCGTAACGGTTACCTTCCAGGTCCGGGTTGTTGTCATATGAGTCCGGAATCCAGATCGTTGTCCTTTAATCTGCAGAACCGCTCGCTCGTTCGTTTCAACACGGATGTGGACGATCCGGAGCAAATTTCGTATTCCAATACCGTGGTTACGCCTTGGATCGGTCCCAAATTGATGATCCGCAAACGGTGCAACTTGTTCAAGGCTGCTCTAGGTCAAACGTTGATCTATGACATCGAGATCGAGAACGAAGGTAATCTTGATGCGAGGGTGCGGGTCATTGACCCGCTGGCCCCGGGTATCGCGTTCTTTCCCAATTCGGTATTGCGGGACGGGGTGCCGCTTCCCGGCGCGTCGCCGGCGGAAGGACTTCCATGGTTGGAGATCGCTGCAGGAGCGCTGCTGCGGCTCCATTTCCAGGCGATCATTGTGGCTGTTCCCCCCGACTTGAAGCTGGTTAACCAGGCACAGGTGCAGTATGTCTTTTTGACGCCGGAGGGCAGGGAAGGCACGGGGGAGGAATACTCCAACACCGTCGAGGTCATGTTGGTTTCGGCAAAATTGCTGGTTGCGCTGCAGGTGGACCGCGCCCAAACATTTGTCGGCGATATCGTGAAGTACAGTGTTTCGGTGCGAAATCCCGGATTTGTAGCCGCACAGCAGGCAAGGGCAATCGTTTCGTTGGCGCAAGGATTGTCTTTCATTCCGGGGAGTGTCGTGATTGATGACATGTTCGCGCCCGAGGTGACACCTGATGGCGGGATCGATCTCGGGGAAGTGCTGCCCGAGGCCGCCGTCATCATTCAATTCCGCGTGCAGGTTACCGGGGCCGGAACGGATGGGAAACTTAGTGCGCAAGCCATCCTTCACTATGCATCGGGTGGGGAAGCGGAAGCTTCGGATTCCAATGTGGCAGTGCTGCAGGTCGTGAACCCTCACATTTCGTTCAGCAAAAAGGCAACGCCGGCAATTGCCACCTTCGGGAGCAAAGTCCAATATGAGTTGATTGTATCCAATGAAGCTTCGCTCGCCGTAGATGCCTTTATCACCGACGCGCTTCCGCCCGGCATGATTTATGCGGAGGGAAGCACTCGCTTAAATGGCGTGAGACGTCCAGGGCTCGACCCGGGAAGAGGCATACATCTGGGCACGCTCACCGCCCGTTCCAACGTGCATGTGGAATTCGAGGCACGGATTGCGGCTGAGCGTCAAAATCCGATTCCGTTCGAGCTGAGCAATCAGGCTCGATTGAATTATACGTTTCGTTTGCCCGATTCCCGTTCCGTTCGCCGGCTGCTAACCTCCAACGAAGCCGTGGTTGAGCTGAAGGGACCGATCATTGGCGTTCATGTGGACGTAGTGCCTGATTTGGTTGAACTGGGAGGAATCGTAACCTTCCATGTAGGTGTGGCTAACCGAGGCAATGTGGCTGCCCGCGTGCAATTGTTCGACTTTCTTCCGCCGGAATCGACCTGGCGCCTTGAACTTGGTCCTAACGAAGGAGGCGGTCCACCCAAACATGTTGCGCCCAAATTTCTGCATGTGGGCGAAGTGCAGCCGGGTTCCGAACGACGCATCAGCTACAAAGTCCAGATGTCTGCCCGTACGCAGCCGGGCTTGGTGCAGGGCGTGCTGCTCGGAGCCTACACCTACGAATGGAACGGGGAGCGGCATGCAGGAGAGGAAACGTCCAATGCGTATTCCATACAGATCGAAGACATGGATGAGTAATCGGTAGGTTTGCATGGGAAATTTGGGAAAAAGTTCATCGCAGCATTACAAGAATCGGGAATGAATGGTATACTTGTACCATATGTCCTCGGCATGTCATTGCAGATCGGGACGTCTGAATAGCTCTAGAGGAGGCTGCATATTGGCAAAAGCAAAAGTGGCAAAAAGACCTACCCGCGATGAATTCGAACTTGAGGAACTGGGCAATCAACTGGTGGAAGCCTTTCGTGAACGGTCGGTCGTGGTGTTAACGGTGTGGGGAAAGGAAGAACAGCTGCAGGGCGTCATCGTTAAACTGGACTCGCGCACAAGGCTCGTGCATGTGGAAGACTTGGAAGAAGAGTTCATGCCGAAGGTGGCCAAAGTCCCTTTCCTTGACATCATGCGTGTGGACTATCCACGGTATTGAAACGACATTTATTTGAACGAATTCCAAACATCTTTTGAACAAATAGGGCATCCGCCCTGTCAACGGTATCTCTCCTGCATATGATAACCCATACCTGTTGCAGAGGAGGTACGTTGAATGAGCGAAGTATTGAGCGGAGACACAAGAGGCTACGGCTATGGTGGTTTCACTTCCGTCGGAGCGATTCTGGTTCTTTTCATCCTGCTGGTCATCATCACCAAAGCGTTCTTGGTATAACGGCCTGTAAACGTAGATGAGGAAGCTGTTACGCCTTGCCGAATTTGTCGAATAAAGCATTAAGGAAAGCGGTGTTCGGGAGAAATGTCCCGGCATCGCTTTTTCTCGTTCACAATAAGCAGAATAGGGTAGAATTTACGAACGAATAGTCTTTTTTTGTTATAATATGGTATGGGAGCGCGAGAAAGGAGATATCACCGCAGATGGACGATTCATTGAAAATGCACATTGCGCCCCGCAAAATGAAAGCGTATAATAACTCACAATCTCAGCATTGAAAGCCGTTACATAACCCTGTTGAAGACGTCGTCATGCAGGGAATCCATGAAGGAATGAGGAGTACGAATGCGGCCGGTTACTGTATACGATATTGCAAGAGAAGCCAACGTTTCTGTTGCCACGGTGTCCCGGGTGCTGAACAATACCGCTCCCGTCAAGAAGGAGACGCGCGAAAAAATCGACGCGTTGATCCGAAAACACCAGTTTCAGCCCAATGCGCTGGCACGCAGCCTGCTCCGAAAGGAAACGGGAACGATCGGGTTTATCCTGCCGGACATTACGAACCCTTTTTTTCCGGAAGTCCTGGCGGGATTTGATCGGGAAGCAGGCAAGATGGGGTACACGTTCTTTTTGTGCGATACGATGTCCTCGGATCGGGAAAGTCATTTGCAATACGAACGCGAGTCACGATACCTTAATCTGCTGATGGAAAAACAGGTCGACGGCATTGTCATCATTGGAGGACGGGTGGACCTGGCGAAGCCGGGCCAGACCCTCGTCGACGAAATCCAGGAGGCGGCCAAGCGGGTTCCGGTATTGCTGTTGAACGGCTCGCTTCCCAAAACCAAACTTCCACGGGTGGCCGTAGACCAGAAACGGGGCATGGAGCTGGCCGTTCAGCATTTGATCGACCTGGGGCACAAGGATATTGCCTTGATCGGCGGTTTTGAACAGATGAGCAATACCCAGCAGCGGCTCCAAGGATTTCGTTCAGCGATGAAGCAGGCCAATCTTCACATCCGGAAGGAGTGGATTCTGGTCGGCGGATTTTCGGTCGAACGCGGTCTGGAATTAACCCAAAGGCTGCTGCAGAGGGCCGAGCGTCCCACGGCCATTGTCTGCTTGAATGACCTGATCGCCATCGGGGCGCTCAAAGCCGCACACCAGCAAGGAATCGCCGTTCCTCACGAGCTGTCGATCGTGGGGTATGACGACATTCCGCTTGCTTCGTACAGCATCCCTGAATTGACGTCGGTTTCACTGCGTTCCCAAGAGCTGGGGCGCCAAGCTGCGCATACGCTTGACCGCCTGATTTCGGGCAAAAAGGTGCCGCAGCTGCAGACGATCCTGCCAGAGCTCATAGTCAGGCAATCGACCGCACCATTTACAGGAGCGGGAAATAAAACTTGAATAAAAGTGATTGACAACGGACGCGTGAGGGCTTATTCTCATTTCAAGAAAGCCCTTACATTTTTGGCCTCGAGTGAAACCCGTTTCATAAATGGGTGTGGTTTTGGACGAAATCCGGCAGAGGTTACCTCATTCACTCATTCATTTCCAACGCTGCGCAGACCGAATGATCTTCCTGTTGGCATTGTTGATCCGCCCATTCATGAAATCGGTTTCATTTGTGGTTGCCGTGCAATTACAGAAGGAGGGGAATGCGATTGTCCACAGTATCGGAAAGGGAAATAGGGGTTAGCCGGGAAAGCGTAATGCAGCGACGTTGGAAAAAATGGAGAAACAACCGGACGCTGCTGATCATGTGTTTGCCGGCGATTGTCTTTTTTATCATTTTTGCTTACTTCCCCATGCCGGGCATTTACTTGGCATTCGTCAAGTACAACTACACCGACGGCATCTTCAAGAGCCCGTTTGTCGGCTTGGAAAACTTTCGCTTCCTGGTGATGACCGGAGACCTCTGGCGATTAACGTTCAACACGATCGCGTACAATCTGGCATTTATCCTGCTCGGAAACGTGCTTCAAATTTTTTTGGCGGTCCTGCTCAATGAACTCCGTTCAAAGTGGTTCAAAAAAGTTTCCCAAACGATCATGTTTCTGCCCCATTTCGTGTCTGCCGTATTGATCGGCCTCATCGCGTACAACATTCTGAGTTATGACTATGGTCTGCTGAACTCCTTGCTTCGCACGCTTGGTTTCGAACCGTTCAAAGCATATTCAAGCCCTGAAGCCTGGCCGTTCATCATCGTACTGACGTATCTCTGGCAATCGACGGGTTATGGTTCCATCGTATACTTCGCGGCGATCATGGGACTTGACAACGAAATTGTGGAGGCTGCCGAAATCGATGGCGCCAACGCTTTCCAACGCATTCGATACATCATCCTTCCTTGGTTAAAACCAACATTCATCATTCTGCTGCTGTTCTCGCTTGGAGGTATCCTAAAAGGCAACTTCGGCCTGATCTATAACTTGGTCGGCGCGAACAACACCGCGCTGTACGCAACGACGGACATCATCGAAACCTACGTATTCCGTTCACTCATGACCAACTTTAACTTCTCGATGGGCAGCGCGGTCAGCCTGTACCAGTCGTTGTTTGGATTCTTCATCGTCCTGGGCGCCAATTGGCTGGTCAAGAAGCTGTCCCCGGAAAATTCCTTGTTTTAAATCGATGGGAGAGAGGAGCGTTGTTTCATGGATGAACAGTTCGAGCATGATCGCCTGCGGTCGGATCGCAGCAGTATCTTCCTTCGTTGGTTCAGCTATATTTTCATCGGAGCGTTTGCCCTGTTATGTCTGTTTCCGTTTTTGCTGGTCATAGGGACGTCCTTCACTTCCGAGAATGCGATTAAACAATTCGGGTTTAACATCTGGCCGAAAGAATTCAGCCTGTTTGCCTACAAAATCATTTTTGAGAACCCTAATTTGATTATCGGCTCTTATCTGGTCACGATCGGAATTACGGTGGTCGGTACGGTGATCGGTCTGCTGATTGTATCCATGACGGGATACGCGCTTCAGCGTCCGGATTTTCAATACCGCAACAAAATTTCGTTTTTTATTTACTTCACGACCCTGTTCTCCGGCGGATTGGTTCCGTTCTACCTGCTTATCACCCAATACCTGCATCTAAAGGATAATTATCTTGCCGTGCTTCTTCCCGGCTTGCTCAGCCCGTTCCTGATCATTATGATGAAAAGTTTCGTGCGTTCCATTCCCCATGCCATCACGGAATCTGCGAAAATCGACGGGGCCGGCGATTTCACCATTTTCGTCAAATTGATCCTGCCCATGGCCACGCCTGCGCTTGCCACCATCGGATTGTTCATTGCGCTCGGCTACTGGAACGAATGGTACAATTCGATGCTGTTCCTGTCGGCGGACATGAAATACCGTCCATTGCAGCTTTTCCTGTACAACGTGGTCACAAGCGCCGATTTTGTACGCAACTCCGCAGCGGCCTCCAACGTGCAGCTTCGCGACGTTCCGCTCGAATCGATGAAAATGGCCGTAGCCGTCGTGGCGACGGGACCGGTCATCCTGTTTTATCCTTTCGTTCAACGCTACTTTATTAAAGGCATTACAGTGGGAGCGGTGAAAGGCTGATGCATCGCAGCCGGCAGTCGCCTTGCTTATGCATAGGATTTTCAGGTCATCCATAATAAAGGGGGAGTTCAAATGGGTAAATTCAAAACGTTATTATCCTTCCTCATGGTTGCGGTGCTTTGCCTTCTGGCCGCGTGCGGAAGCAGCGGAACAAGCGACGGCGGGGGCGAGGGGGCTTCAGGTGGAGCCAAAACGTATAACGGGATCGATGTCTCCAAATTTGTGAAGATCAGTTATGTCGTTTTGGGCGATAAGCCGAAGAACGATCAGTTCGACAAGGTGCTCGCCGAAGTCAACAAACTCATGAAAGAGAAGATCAACGCCGAGCTGGAGTGGAAATGGGTGGAGTGGGCAGACTGGCAAACCAAATACAATCTGCTGCTCGCATCCGGCGAACCGGTTGACCTGATTACGATCGGCACAGACTGGCTGGATACATGGGCCAACGCGCAGCGCGGAGCCTTCATGAACCTGGACGAACTGCTGCCGACCTATGCGCCGATCACATGGAAAGAAGTAAC
Source organism: Paenibacillus sp. FSL W8-0426 (assembly GCF_037969725.1). Lineage (NCBI taxonomy): Bacteria > Bacillati > Bacillota > Bacilli > Caryophanales > Paenibacillaceae > Paenibacillus > Paenibacillus sp. FSL W8-0426. The sequence goes on from NZ_CP150203.1 coordinate 2,627,841, forward strand.
TGAAGACCATTGGAACGAAAGCAAATATAACGGCAATATCGTGCTGATTCCGGAAGACCAGTACACGCAATGGGTTAACCATGGCTTTTTCTATCGCGGAGACTGGGCGAAGGAAGCAGGGTTGACGGAACCGATCAAAAACTGGGAAGAAATCGGCCAGTATCTGCAATACATCAAAGACAACAAACCTGATGTCATCCCTTGGGATATGGCTTCCGGCGCAATGACATGGGGCGGTTATGTCCAATCCTACACGGATAATCTGGAGCTTCCGATCTCGACGGGTTACATGCCGGTATTTACGGCCAAATCGGATGCCGAGAAATACACGGTAGCCGAGCCGGTATTCGACGATACGTTCCTGAATTATGCCAAACTGATGAAAGATTGGGCAGATCGCGGCTTCTGGCGCGAAGACGCGCTCAACAACAAAAACAACAACCGCGATGCGCTAAAAGCAGGGCTGTCCGGACTAGACCAGCATCATACCCAAACCTTCTCCGGCCTGCGCGTAGACATGGATAAAGCACAACCGGGTTCCGAGCTGCAAATGTTCCCCTTCAACCGTACGCGCGGCACCAACCTGATGGAGCTGTCGATCACCCATGGCGGTACGTCGGTCGGTTCCCACAGCAAAAATCCGGAACGAGCGCTGATGGCGTATGACCTTATTCGCAACGATGAGCAAATCTATCACCTGATCAACTACGGCATCGAAGGCGTGCAATATGAAATCAAGGACGGAAAACGAACTCGGCCGGAAGGCTATGACGAGACCCGCGACAATTTCTACTCCGACTTCTGGGGAGGACGGGTCGACAAATTCGAGATTCCAAGCGATACGACTTGGGATCAAATCGATACATTATACGACGAATACGACAAAATCAAAATTGCGTATCCGTATGGACAATTCGTATTTGACAAAACGCCGGTGGAAAGCGAATTGACGGCGATTTCACAGGTTGCAGGCGAGCTTGGACCGGCGATCAACTTCGGTAAAGTCACCGACCCCGAGCAGGCCGTGAACGAATTCCGCGAAAAGCTGAAGCTGGCGGGGTATGACAAGGTCAAAGCCGAGCTGCAAAAACAACTGGATGCCTACAAGGAAAAAATGGCGAAATAAGCATGCATGAAGCACTCATAACGATTTCTTCAGCCTAACAGCGATCGGAAGATGGTACTGCACTCGTAGTGGCCTTGTGTGATTTAATATTATGGCTTATATAAACCGCAAAAAACATACACACGTTAACGGAGAGGCAGAACCAATCTGGAGAAGCGAAGCGTTCGCCTTTATCACCGGATTTCCCCCTTAGAAAAGGGGATTCAAAAAATCTGGGGATAACAGCGATCGGAAGATGGTACTGCACACGTAGTGGTCTTGTGTGATTGATTAATGCGGTTTCTACAGATAACCAGAGAAACGGTTCCCGGGGAATATGGAAGACTTGTCTTTCATGCCGCAAGGAAACCGTTTCTTTTGCTTTTGAAGGGCATGATTATTTATGCGGTTGCCCAATTGCCCAATATATGAATCCACGGTCATTCTCCATTGGCGAAATCCATATATAATCCATGTCCGCATGACAGCCGATATGATATGATGTAGCTATTATTACAGAAAGCATGAGGTGTATCTACAAAATGAGCAAAGAGTTGACGGATACTTTGATTGAGCAGATGAACTTTGAGTTTTATTCGGCCCATGTGTACATGGCGATGGCGGCTTATTGTTCCGGCGAAAGCCTGGACGGGTTTGCTAACTTTTTCCTCGTGCAAGCAGAGGAAGAACGTTTCCATGGCATGAAAATCTATAAATTCCTGAACGATCGCGGGCATCGTGCCACGTTTGCCGCACTGCCCGAACCGAAAAACGAGTATGCTTCCATGCTCGACGTGTTCGAACACGGTTATGCGCATGAGCAGCAAAATACGAAAAGATTTTACCACCTTGCCGATCTGGCGCTGAACGAGCGCGAGCATGCCACGATGTATTTCCTGAAATGGTTCATCGATGAGCAGGTGGAGGAAGAGGCATTGTTCGACAACATCATTCAAAAACTGCGCCGCATCGAAAAAGACAGCAACGCATTTTACATGCTCGACGCGGAGTTTGCGCAGCGTTCGTTCACTGCGCCTGCCGAGTAATTTCGCGCCTGTAGACGAAAGGAGCGAAGCGATCTTTTCCTTTGATATGGAATCGGGTCGCATAATAGATAAACCGCAAAAAATACACACGTTAACGGAGAGGCAGAACCAATCTGGAGAAGCGAAGCGTTCGCCTTTATCACCGGATTTTTCCTTTGAAAAAGGGAATTAGAATAAATCCGGGGATAACAGCGATTGGAAGATGGTACTGCACTCACAGTGCCTCGTGTGATTGTTTAGTGCGGTTTATATAGATACATATGTAAGCAGTGATTCGAACCTTTCCTTTGGATGAACATGAAGCCTGCCTCGTGCAGGCTTTTTTCGTTGCGTGCGTAAATCCTATCTCGTAAATCTATCAAAGGACGTCAAACGGGTTAATAAGGATTATGTCAAAATTGATTTATCCTCAGTGGATGTACTTTCGGACAAAATCTATCAAAATCGTTTTATTTTCAGTGCTATTCTGACAAAAGTGTAACTCGAACGTAGCCTTTGAAGCTAGAATGTGGAAAATTCGATTTGCTAGAATTAGGATTATCGCCGAAGGATGCATGACGTGAATTGCAGACAGCTGGGGAAATACACCAACAAGGGAGCTTTATTCTATGCAACAAATCCGCAAATCTTTGATGATCACACTCGCTATTATACTGATGATTCCATTGCTTCTGCCGCAGTCGGTTTCGGCCAAAGCCGCATCCAGCACCAAGCAAGCGAAGACCGGTGCCAAAGTCATCTATCTGACATTCGATGATGGACCGACGGCTCATACAGGCCAATTGCTGGACATTCTGGACAAATACAAGGCAAAAGCAACCTTTTTCATGCTTGGACCTGAGATGGAGAAATTCCCTAAAGCAACCAAACGCATCGTTGCGGACGGACACGGATTGGGACTTCACGGCGTGACACATGTTCCTGGCAAGTTCTACCTTTCCGCCTACAGCGGTCTGAAAGAAATGCAGCAGGCGAACAACAGCCTGAATAAAGTGGCTGGCGTCAAAACAACTCTGATTCGAACGCCTTATGGCAGCAAACCTTATTTGAAATCGACTTATCGGGATGTATTGCTGGGTCAGGGCGGGTTCCATTTGTGGGACTGGAATGTGGACTCCGAAGACTGGAAATACAAAAAAGATCACCAAAAAGTGTATAACAGCGTCATGAAGCAAATTCATACCGTGCAAAAAAGCGGCAGAACGCCGGTTGTCCTGATGCATGATCAGGAAGCCACGTTGAAAGTGCTGCCGATGGTATTGAAATCGCTCAAGGCGGAAGGATACAAGTTCGAAATTTTAACCAAACAGGTAGAGCCGGTCAATTTCTGGAATGACAAACGTTAAACGACCAACATCAAGGAGGACGACAACATGAAAAAACAAAAGGTATGGGTAACCATCCCGGTCACAACGGCGGTTCTTCTCGCTCTCGCCGGTTGCGGCGGACAGGATACGAAGCCCGCCGAAGCCAACTCGTCCTCATCTGCTGCGGCAGGACAACAAACATCCGAATCGTCAGCCAATCCATCCGGCAGCTCGGATTCCGGTGCGAAGGATGCCGCGTCGACAAACACAACAGACACTGCGGGAACAGTGGTTTCGTCAGACAGTGCCAATACCGGAAAAGGAGAGAGCGGCAGCGCGGGACAATCCGGCGGGAATGCATCGTCTTCCTCCGAGTCAAGCCAATCGAAGGTGATCAAGGAAGTGCGCAGCCAGTTGAAGCTGAACGGTGCGCTGCTGCCGACTTCTTTCCCGCTCGACAAAGGAAAAACCTTGGCGGCTTCGATCGATTCCAATACGTCAAATGCCTTCCAAGTCACGTTCTATGCCGTGGATCAGCCGGTGGCCCTGAACGATTCGTCCCTGACAAAATCGGGCAGCAAGGCGGCTGTCATCGCAACGTTTGAGGTAAACACATACAAAGATCCGAATAGCACGGATATCTTCCCGGATGAGGAAACGGGTAATGTGCCGGACGACATGAAAGTGGATTTGGGGCACAGCATTCAAGGCGTTGCCGAAGGCGCGGCCGGATCACAATATTTGACCTGGAATGAGGGCAGATGGACGCTGCGCATCCAGTCGATCTCCGAGGATCAAATGAACAACCCGGGCATTGCGAAAAAAATGGTGGGATTTTTGGAAACGCACAAGCTGCCTGCTCCCAAAGACAAAGGTTTTGTAGACGTACACTATCCAAGCGGAGGCAAGTCCGTAAATGTCGCCATCTCCTGGCAAGCGGGCAAACAGATCTATCAGCTCAAAACCAGTCAGGTGCCGAACGAAGCGCTTGGCATGGTAGCGTCCGTTAAATAGACTTGAGTCGAGTTTCTATGACAGTCGGGTCGCAACGAAAAAGCTTGGCCGGAACATAAACCCCGGCCAAGCTTTTTTTTGGAATTGTATTATTTGAACCAGCCTTTTTCCTTCGAGCGCGTGATGGCTTCGATGCGATTGCTTGCACCAAGCTTACCCAGAATGATGGAGATATAGTTGCGAACCGTGCCTGTCGTAATGAACAAGTGGCCCGCAATTTCCTTGGTGTTTTTGCCGTCGGCCATCAAACCGAGTACGGCATGCTCGCGTTCGGTTAAAGGGTTTTCCTCAACATAGGCTTCGTCTACCAGATCCGGGGCAAAAATGCGCCTGCCGTTCATGACCTGGCGGATCGATTCGGCAAGTTCTTCGATCGGACTGTCCTTCAGCAGGTATCCGCGCACGCCGCCCTTCAGGGCGCGTTCGAAATAACCGGTTCGGGCAAACGTGGTCAGAATGATCACCTTGCAGCTCATGCCTTTCAGTTCCTCCGCAGCTTCAAGGCCGCTTTTCACGGGCATTTCGATGTCCATCAGGCAAATGTCGGGAGCATGCTCGCGAACAAGCTCGAGCGCTTCTTGTCCATTGCTTGCTTGTCCGACGACCTGCATGTCATGTTCAAGATTGAGCAGGGAGGACAGGGCGCCAAGCATCATGCGTTGGTCCTCGGCGACGACGATTCGTATCATGTTTCTTCCTCCTTCATCGGTTTGCGCGTCAGTTTCGGGACGCGGATCACGAGTGTGGTCCCGTCCTGATCCGCACCGGATTGAATATCCAGGCAGCCGTTGACGAATTCAAGCCGTTCCTTCATGCCGAGAATGCCCGTGCCTCTGCGGTCCTTGCTCATGGTTTGTTCGATGCCGACACCATTGTCCTGCACGCTGAGCAGGTTATCCGACGGCGTTTCGTCAAGCCGGATGCGGCAAACGGTGGCCTGGCTATGTTTGACGACATTGGTTACGGCCTCTTTGAGGCACATGCCCATGACGTTTTCGTTGAGTTGAGACGTATCCTGCAATTTGGGATTCCCTTCAAACACATACGTGATCGAAGCGGCTCTCAATATTTGTTCGGCACGATGCAGCTCATCGACCAGCTGTGTGCCCCGCATCGTGGTAACCATCTCGCGCACTTCCTTGAGTGCGGTCGTCGCGGTTTGTCTCAGGTCGTTCAGCTCCGATTCGGCCTGATCGGGATTGATGCGCAGCAGTCGTTTGGCCAGATCGGTTTTCAGGCCGATCAGGGACAGCTTTTGACCAAGCGTGTCGTGCAGATCCCTCGCGATGCGCTGCCGCTCTTCCATTTTCACCAGCTCATCCAGCCGTTTATTGGCGCTCTCCAGTTGATCTTCGAGCTGTTCGCGCTTGTTTTTGTTATACATGTTGATGGGCAGCAGGATGGAGGCCACGAGACTGATAAAGACGAACGGCAGCTGGCTGAGCAGCAGAGTGCTGCGGTTGATAACCGCATAGTTCACCGTCATGAACATGGTCACGAGATGAATCAAATAGAGGGAAATAAAGCCGGCCCTGTTTTTGATCGATCCGATAAAAAAGGCCAGAAACAGCGAGAAATACGCATAATCGTAAACAATGGTCATCGTGATGGAGATGGCAATCAGCAGTCCGATCCACATGTAAACCTGCCATCCCCGAGTGATGGAGGCCAGCAGATAACAGGCAAAGAAAACCAGAATCATCACAATGCCCGTAATCATCGTCCATAGCTCGGAATATTGCGATATATAATAGAAGGGTAGGATAAAAAAGACAAGCCAGACGTACGGGTTCAAGCCGGTGTTTTTATAAAAAAGCTGCGTCCACTTCTGAATGAAACTCTCCTCCTCGAAACGTTAAACTGCATCAAACGCAACCGAACTTAGCCTGACTGTAGCATGACTCGGCCTCGAATACAAGCAAACGAAACGGACAGAGATTAGGATTTCTCTGTCAGACTCGCTTGCGTGGTTACGCGTATGGTGGAAGTGGAACGTGCCGGGAGAGCTCGGTTGTTTCGCTTTAGATCGGCAAAGGTCATGAAACGTTTGCTGTCCTCGTCCCATAGACGAAAGCGCAATGCGGCCAGGCTGGTGCGCAGGGTGATCGTTGTCGCTTGCTGCAGCGGCGGCGTGGCATTATGCGCGTCTTCCAGGTAATAATTGGGGACGCGCGGACTCAGGTGATGGACGTGGTGAAATCCGATGTTTCCGCTGATCCACTGCAGCAACCGCGGCAGCTTGTAGTATGAGCTTCCTTCAACAGCGGCCTTCACGTAGCTCCATTCATCCTCATGCTCGAAGTACGTATCTTCGAATTGATGCTGAACGTAAAACAGCCAGATGCCGAAGAAACCGGAAAAGAAAAAGATCGGAGCTTGGACAAGCACAAAAGCCTGCCAGCCGACGGCCCAGCACATCAGCGCGTACAAGGCCACAATCAACACATTGGTCAAATACGTGTTCATCCGCTCTTTGCGGCGGGCCCCCTTGCGATTGAACCGGTAGGACAGCAGAAAGACATAGAACGGACCAAGTCCAAACATGATGAGCGGGTTACGATAAAGGCGGTAACGCAGCCGCAGCCACGGGGAGGCCTCCCGATATTCCTGCGTGGTCATGACCCAGATGTCGCCGATGCCGCGTTTGTCCAGATTGCTGCTGGTCGCATGATGGATGGCGTGCGTTGCTTTCCACTGCTGGTAAGGGACATGGGTTAATACGCCGGTGATCGTTCCGAGCCAATCGTTGGCGCGTTTGTTTTTGAAAAAGGAGCCGTGGCAGCAATCATGGAAAATGATGAATGTCCGCAGCACGAAACCGGAAGCGACGATCGCGATCGGCAGCGTCAGCCAGTAGGACACGGACAGGCTGAAGTAGGCCGCCGCCCATAATAGAAAAAGTGGAAGCAATGTATTGAACAATTGGCGAATGCTTAGATGCATATCATGTTTTTCAAACGGAATGACTTCTTTTTTCAATGCAAGTTCTTTGGTTCTGTTCATGATGAATGCCCTCCTTGAATCGAATCGCTTTCATTGTAAAGGGAAAGGCGTATCATGGGTAAGTCATAAACGTCAGCGCCTGATCATGATAAACATCAAGGACGGAGCATGACATTTGTCATGGGTGTAGGGCTAATAAGAGAAATCCTTTGCACAAATCGCGCAACATTTTGTATTTTGTATACAAATTTTGCGCGGGACATGATAGAATCAATGCTTGGGTATACGTGGTAATATGACAATGGATTAAAAATAACATGACAGCGAGAGCTGATTTTCTGATGATTGGAAGGAATGTTGGATGAAAAAACGAATAACGGATATCGCTTATCTGATGGTCGGTGCTTTCTTGTTTGCGCTGGCCGTAAACCTGTTCATTATCCCGAATGATTTGGGCGAAGGCGGCGTAACCGGAATTACCATCATTTTATATTACTTGTTCGAATGGTCGCCAGGGTTGATGAACCTGATTCTGAACGGCATTTTGCTCGTCGTTGGTTATAAGTTTCTGGACAAAACGACGACGGTGTATACGATTATTACCGTGCTGTTCAACTCGTTGTTTTTGCATCTCACGGAGAGCTGGACGATCGATTCCAACGAGCTGTGGATTAATACGATTTTTGCAGGGGTATTTGCCGGTCTCGGCATCGGATTGATCGTACGCGTGGGCGGCACGACGGCGGGAACGGTCATTCTGGCGCGAATCGCCAACAAATATTTGGACTGGAGCATCAGTTACGCATTGTTGTTTTTTGACCTGATCGTGGCGTTTTCGTCGTTCTTTATTATTGGGGCCAAAGGTTTGATGTGTACGATCGTTCTGCTGTTTGTCGGGACAAAAATGATGGAATTCATCATTGAAGGACTCAATCCGAAAAAGGCGGTAACGATCATTTCGACCAAACAGGACAATATCGCCCGTCAGGTCATCGAGAAAATGGACCGCGGGGTTACGGTGCTTTCCGGGCATGGGTATTACACGAAAAACCCCAAGGAAATTTTGTATATCGTCATCAGCAAACAGGAAGTGCCTATGTTGAAAAAGATCGTGCGGGCAGAGGATACGGATGCCTTCATTACGATCCATGACGTGCGCGACGTATTCGGGGAAGGCTTCATTGAGTTGTCGAAAACGTAAGTGGAACGAAAAATAAGTGGATTTTAAGGAAGCCCTGGCGCAATAACGCCACGGCTTTTTTGCTTAAGGGATAGATGGATACGATAATAGCTGCTTGCGGCGTTTTGGGGATGTTTTTTCGCATGATGGCGTCCATTTGTATTATCAATTTCGCCGTTATTCGTTACAATTGTAGCTGTACCGGACTCATCGGCTAAAAACCGCAAAGGACATACACATGTTAGCGGAGAGGCAGAACCAATCTGGAGAAGCGAGGTGTTCGCCTTTATCCCCGGATTTTCCCCTTAGAATAGGGGGATCAAAAAAATCCGGGGATAACAGCGATCGAAAGATGGTACTGCCCTCGCAGTGCTCTTGTGTGAATGACTAGTGCGGTTTATACGAAGGGTCTGGATACGAAGCCCGGATTTTAACCGTAGAGGGGAATGACAATCATGGCCGAGCGAACGATGGAACGGATGTCCAAGGAACAGCAGTATTTGGTGAAACAGTCCATGGCGATGATGGACCGCTTTTATGACGAACAGGCAGGGCTGCTCCTCAGTTTTGAAGAGAATTCCGCGCAGTACAGCACGCGTGCCAGCGCGCATTATGCGCTGGGTTTGCTGATTCGTAATGAAACAGCCGACTTGGACCGTGCGATTCGTCTGCTGCATAACGTACTCGATATGCAATTCGATGCTCCCGAAGAAATTTATCACGGAACCTTTCGGACGAGGCCGGATGCGGCAGACCCGCCAAAGGGCAATTATCAATGGAAATCCTTTGCGCCGGGAACAGCACATTTTCTGGAGCAAACGTTCGATCGAATATCGGCGAAGCTGGCTCATGACTTGCAGGCAGAGGGAGTCATCCACGCTGACGCGGCTGATGCCAAACGCCTGAAACAGCTGTTCAGGAAGGCCGTGAATCAAGTACTGCCGCCGGTTTGGATCAGCTATGACCCGAACTGGAGAGAGTTCATTGCCTGCGTCTGCGCGGTCGCGACGGCGGAATTTGCCGATGTGCTGCCTGAATCTCTTTTGCAGCGCATGGACCATGCGATGGAACTGGCTGTGCAGGGTTCCATCGATCGCAGATTGTCCGATGCGATCCCCATGAACACCAACATCGAACTTATGCATATGTTCATCACCCATTATTACGGACATCGCTTCCAGCGGGAAGATTGGATGGAACACGCAGACAGGCAAGCAGAGGCGCTGCTGCGGGAATTTGATCAATACGGATCGTTTGCCGAGTTTAATACAACGACGTATTACGGGGTGGACCTGACCGTGCTGGGCATGTGGAGAAGATACGGGATCACCGAACGTTTCAGAGGGATTGGCGCCAAGATGGAGGCAGGACTCTGGAACAATATCGCGCTTTATTATAATGCCAACCTTGAAAATTTGTCCGGTCCTTTTGCCCGGGCGTATGATATGGAGATGAGGGAACACAGCTCCATCGGCGTATTTTTATATATGGTGCTTGGCGAAGGCTACGAATATCTCGCAGGCATGAATTGCGAATCAGGGCATGATCCGTTAATTGCGCTGGTTGGGGTGAACGTCCCGGATGAAGCGCTTCCATTTCTTCGGTCCCATCCGGGAGACCGCTTGGTGGTCAAGCAGTTTTTGGAGTTATGCGAGCGCAACGATCCAACAGACAATCGCACGCTTTGCACGGCCAAGGCCTGGATCGGCGCAAACCGCATGGTCGGAGCGATGTCCGGGAGCCGCAATACGAATGGCCAGATGCATCCGGCCACCGTCCATTGGCGGACGGATCAGGGCGAGAAATATTATTTGCGACTGATCCGGCGCGAGGTCGGCGAAGGATGGAACACCCATCTGCGAGGCATTACCTTTGATGCCGATGTCAGCGATAGTGCGCTGACGGTCGAGGTCGCGCTGGACACGACGGAGGAGATCGAGGTGTACTTCGAAATCCGAGGTCCCAATCTTCGTCCTGAGGACTTTACGCCGGCACGGTGGAATATGCCTGGCTTGAGCTGTGAGGTGCAGGCGGCCGCACCGGAACCGGAAATGTTGTTTTTTACGGAGCATGCCGAAATGGTTTACAGGTATGTGCCTGGAAAGACATCGAATCGGATGAGCTTTGCATTGAAGTTTTGTTGAGCGAATGGAATGATGTGAGAAACAAGTATGCCAAAAGGGGATGCTGCTGTCTTGATATGTTCAGCACATCCCCTTTTTGGCGTTTACGCATACATGCTGCGTTCAACCTCGTTCAACGCGATGGAGATATCCTCGTTTGAGTTATCGATGTAGGCTACGGAAGAGTAGGGAAGCGGCCATGCAACCTGCTTGCGTGCCAGCGAGGCTGCAAACTTGTCCCAGTTGGCGAGTTTCCATTCATCTAGAGGAGATTGCCTGGCCGTAATCCGTTCTTTGTATAGTGCTTCGCTGTTCAAATAAATGTATGCTACGCGCACGTCGGTATCTTGCAGCGAACGCCCGATGCGAGCCAATTCCTGTTCGATCCAGTCCGGAGTCTGTGTTTCTTTGGTAAATGGTCCGACAACGATGGTGTCGATGCCAAGCGCTACGTTGTCTAGAGCGGCATCCATCGTGATGCGATAGCCGAGATCCCGGCAAAGCCGTTTGTATTCAGGCGAATCGCGGTCTGTCGGGTCCAGTCCCTGTAATGTCATGATCGCTTCGGCTGCTGGGCGCAGCAGGATGTCCATATCGAAAAATGCAGCTTTGCGCTGGCGGGACAACGCTTTGGCGAGCGTTGTTTTGCCGCTTCCGGCACCGCCAAGGAAAAAGATCAGTTTGCTCATGGGCATAGGCCTCCCTTATGAATCTAAACGACCGTTGTGTCAGCATAAACGACAATATTTGCTGATGATCGGCCGATTATCGTTGATGTGCGAGTGTGGATACGTGGTCTATTCCACAATGATTCTTTCTATTTTGTTTATTATATCAGGACAAAAAGAGGATAGAATAGTTTTCATGGTGTGCGAGCTAGACAGAATAGGGAGAATCAGGTAATATCATACCTAGAATATCTATGCATAGTTTTCCGAGGTATGTATTTTGAAATTCATTCTGATGCAGAAGGAGCAGAACGAGTGGAGAAAGGGGCGGGTGAATACGTTGAATGTCAACAAACAGATGATCAAAGGCAGTACGGAAACGCTTATTCTGACATTGCTGCAGGATAAGCCCCTGTACGGTTATGAGTTGATCAAAGAGCTGCATCGCCAATCCGATGGCGTATTTAATCTGAAGGAAGGCACGTTATATCCGATTTTGCACGCGATGGAAATCGCAGGTTGGGTGGAGTCCTATTGGCAAGAGGTCGAGGGCCGCAAACGCAAATACTACTCGATCCGCAAAGAAGGCATTCAGGCGTTGGAGCATAAAAAAGCGGAGTGGCGTCTGTTCCGGCGCGCCGTCGATCGGGTGCTTGGAGAAGGAGGGCTGACATGAGCCATAGAGATGCGAGAATCGAGTATTATTTGGATCAAGTCTGCCAGCAAGTCAAGGCTCGTGAGGTTCATCCGGATCTAAGGGATGAGATCGGCAGCCACCTTGACGAGATTTTTTACGAGCGGCAGCAGGAGGGGGACACGCCGGAGCAAGCAGCATCCTATGCGATTGCACAGATGGGAGACCCGTTGACCATCGGCAAAAGCATGCACCGGCTTCATCGGCATCGCATCCATTGGGGCGTGGTGTTGGGTGTGCTTGCCTTGTTTTCGGTGGGATTGCTGTTAATGTGGATTTATTCAACACGTTTTTCGGTTTCAAAAGTTGAGGATTTTTCTGTTATTTATGGACAATCATTCGTTAACTACATATTTTATAGTGTATTAGGTATTTTTGCTTTGATATTCTGCATGTATTACGACTACAGAAAATGGAGAAATGCAGCTTGGGGCATTTACATTCTGTTCAATCTGCTGTTATGGATAAATCCATTTACAACTCCAGTCATAAATAGTTCGCGATGGCTTTCCCTCTACGGCATTAGCTTACATCTTTCTGGATTCGCAGTATGGGTGTTACCACTCGCTATTGGAGCGATCATGCTGCGTAAATTGCGGACTAAATGGGGGATGAAAAGTGCTCTACAGTATTGGGTGCTTGCCGCAATACCCATGACTCTGTTTGTCTATATGGATGATTGGGTACGCCTAACGTTATTTGTTGCCGTTTCTATTGTGCTGTTTGGATGGATTTCACGAAGATGGAAATTAACTTTGCTTGCAGGCATGTTTGTTGTTTCTGGAGCAACTGTGTATTTGTTTCAATCCGAAGCCCACAAGCACTTGGAACGTTTTGCGGTAGTGTTGGATTTGCAAAATGATCCTTTAAATACTGGTTATTATAATCGTTCCATCATAGATACTACTCAGTCTGCTGGTTGGTGGGGTCATGGTTTGAATGGAATCACTTTTGACAAATTTGATATATGGCATACCGACTATCCCGGCGTTGCGCTCATTGACGTGTTTGGTTGGACGGCAGGGATTGCGATGTTTATCGGTATGATCTGGTTTGTGGTTACGATGTTAAAGGCAAGCCTGCGCGTTAAGGATGAGTTTGGTCAAATGATTATCTTGGTGATTACGTCTGTATTTGCTTTTCAACTGCTCTATTCGCTAGCTATGACTACGGGAAGGGTTCCTATTCTGAGTATTAAGTTCCCAATTATTGGTTATGGTGGGTTTCTATTAACTCTTGAATATGCCATGATTGGCTTGCTGCTCGGCGTATATCGTCGCAAAGACACAATTCCTCTGGTTCAAAGCGATACGAGAGGGTTAACCGAAAGCAAGTAACATTGATGTTAATATTTGGCGTTACATAAGAGCATTCAGGTGAAGCAACTGCTGCAGCAGCGGCTTCACCCTTGCGTCGATGTAGACGGGAACCAAATGTGCCTTAAATTCACCCATCCTTGACTGTTAAAGGACAATCCCCGAACGGAAGGCAAATAGGCCGTTTCCATTGGTTTTTCGGAAAGGGTGATGAGTAAATGTTCTTTGGCGAGTTCTTCCTCGATCTTATCCAGAACGGACATGCGTTCATCTCCTTCCGGTGAGGTCATGACGAATCGCAGCATGTTCTGGATAACGTGTTTGGCTGTATCGTGCAAATGCTCCGACAAAGTGAGGTACAGGTCATACCTGCGCAGCTCTTCGTCCCGGTCGCGGATCAGCGAAAAGAGGATCAGATCCGATTCCAGCCGCAGTTCTCCTTTGAATTGTTCCATGGGCGCGGAACGAACGGTACAGTTGAAACCATGCTGCTGCAGCTTCTCCGCAATGATCGCAGCGTTTTGCCTGTACTGCGGAATGGTTGCAATGACGAGTAGGGGCGCAGAGCCATCGGCAGCATCTTTCGCTGAAGTGAGCTCATCCATGAACTTGTGCGAAGCGGAAGACGATGCTGTCTGAATGTCATTTCTCTCGGATAGAACGCCTGTAAGGCAAGCGTATACGCGTGCCCGTACGGCCGGATCGCGAAGCGGTCCGGTTTTTTGCGTATTGCAGGTCATCAATTTGCGCACGGTTACGCCTGCTCCAACTTGACTCCATTCGTTCCCGGAAGGGTTGGACGGATTATGCACCAGATGGAAAAATGGGGTTTCTTCGTTATGATGCTCTGCCAGTTCATGGCGCGAACTCCAAGGAATTTGCAAGATTTCAACCCGGTCCAGATGAGCCCTGCCTTGAAAATAAGACGGGAATGCTTCCAGCATGCAAACATGCCGGTCCCAGCGGGTGACTTTGAATGGCCCGGTTCCGATGGGGATAGACATGGCGGTCGGATCATCCGCCGCAGTCTCCGCTTCCGATGGAAACTGCCCGGAAGGCACGATGGCAGCCCGACTCGTCGATAGAAAGGGCAGGAACAGTTCATGCGCCGTATGTAACTTGAAGCGCACGGTTAAGGGATCAAGCGCATCGATCGTCTGAATCTGCCTGCTCACATCCCGGTAAAGAGTGCGGCGTTCGGTACGCTTTAGCCGTTCGAAGGTAAACACCACGTCGCTTGCGCCAAATGTCCGGCCGTGGTGGAACGTAATGCCTTTGCGCAAATAAAACGTCCAGGTTGTCCGATCCGCGCTCACATCCCAAGTATGGGCAAGGCAAGGAGAGATTTCTCCCTGTTCCCCGCGCTGCACGAGGCCATCAAAAATATGGCTCGTCACAAACGATTCGGCCAGCAAATTGATATAGAGCGGATCGAGTGCGTGCAATTGCTGCCTGAGCGGCAGTCTCAGCGTATCAATCGGTTGGTTGTTGCTGCCCGCCTCGGTGTGGTGGCCCAAATAACCGAGCAGCCACTGGTTCAGCTGTTCCTGCAGCAGGCCAGAATCGACAAACGTGCCAATCTGCTCGGCAGCCTGTTTTACATCGCGGCGGTTCATCGCTTGCAGCATGTACTGGGAAGCGATTTGTTCCGCAGGTGCAAGAAGGGTGAGCGTCGATCGTTGTCCACGGCCACGGCGGGAGGCCCAGTCGATCCAGCCGGCGGCTGCCATTTTCTTGACGATCGTCAGGGTGCTCCGATGCGTACAGTCCAGCAGCTCGGCCAGCTCGGCGAGCGTCACTTCATTTCTTGCCGCGTGACCATATCGATGATGCAGCTGCAAATACTGTTGCTCGAGTTTCATGATGGAATGCCTCCAGTCCGAGAAATAGTAGTTTGTAAAATAAGAAGTTTTCCGAATCGAATTTTCTATTTATCTTCTTATTTTACCATCTAGAATGGAGAGAAGAACATCTAAATGGAGGGCATTTCCATGATTGAGAACATGTTGTCGTCTCCCAAAAGGGCGCCGATTACGCTATTGGCAGCGATCGTGCTGGCTATACTACACCAGTATTTGTTTTTTGAGAAAACGCCGGGGATATCCTATCCGCTCTTTGTCATCCTGTTTTACGGCTTTATGTTGTCCTTTGCCAAAGACCGGTTGCGGGCGAAGACGTATATGGACTTATTTTTCGCCGGGAGTATTCTACTTTTATCGCTAACGCTTGTGTTATTTGATAACCCGCTGTTCCGCATTCTTAATGTTATGGCCGTACCTGGGCTTGTTTCTTTACATATGGCATATTTGCTTGGACGAAAAAAGCGGAATTGGTGGGAGCCCGGCTTGATCGGAACGGCTTTGGACCATTTGCTGCCGCAATCCATCCGGCACTGGAAAACGCTCGTCCTGATGGCATCCAAAACGGGCGGTAAAGGTAAAGGCATAAACCGGTCGCAAAAAGCGATTGTGCTGAAAATATTGGCAGGGCTTGCGATATCTTTTCCGATCCTGATCATCGTTTTGTCATTGCTCAGCTCGGCGGACGGCATTTTCAGCCAACTTGTTTCCGGCATTCCGCAATGGCTGGATCAATTATCGTTTGGGGAAGGTTTCCCGCGAATCGTATGGGTGGTCGTTGCAAGCTTGTTGTTTTTCGGATACGTATGGGGATTTGTGCAGCCTATGACATATGAGGCCGAGAAAAGAGAGAATGCTCATTGGAAAAACGGAATGAAGGTTTACGGACCAATGCCGCTTGAAACGGGAACGGAAACGGATCCAGCGGGAGACGCAGCTACTAAAAAGGCAGTGGCAGGCCAGTTTTATGGAGCTCAGTCAACCAATCCGCAGCCCGTGAAGCTGGATCCGCTGATCATGGGGACAATCCTTGTGGTTATTAACAGCGTGTATGTACTGTTTGTGTTCGTGCAGTTTGCGTACCTGTTCGGGGCGGGGGAAGGGAACCTGCCATCGGGAATGACGTACGCGGAATATGCTCGCAGCGGCTTTGCGGAGCTGGTATTGGTCACGGGCATCAATTTTGTCATTTTGACGATCGCTTTGCAGTTCACCAACACGGTTGGAAGCGTGGGCACGCGTGTCCATCAAGTGCTGTTGTTTATTACGGTTGGATGCTCAGCCATCATGCTCTACTCGGCATTTGCGCGTCTGCTGCTTTATGAGCAGGCTTACGGCTACACCTACATCCGTTTTCTGGTACATGCGTTTATGATCTTTCTTGCGTTTCTATTGCTGATTGCCAGTTTGCGTATTGTACGCACAACGTTTCCGATGTGGCGCTGGGTTCTGGCGCTCTCCTTGACGGCCTATGTCGCAGTCAACTATGTTGGCATGGATCGAATCATTGCCGAGCGGAATATCGAGCGTTACCATCAGTCTGGGGACGTGGATGCATCTTATCTGGCAGGATTGTCTGCCGATGCCGTTCCGCTGCTGAGTGACTTTGCAAGGAAAGAAAACGAAGAATTGAAAGCATTGCTGCTGGAGCGGCGGCAGCAGCTGGAGGCGGATGGCTCGGTTCATTCATGGCCTTCGTTCAACATTGCCAAATATCGGGCCCTGCATGAATTGCAAACATTGGCAGCAGAAGAGTAACACAAATGTTGCCGTGATTTTATGCAAAATCGATATGTAAGTGTTATAATGTAAAAACGAATATATGAAGGGGGTGAATCTCTTGTTTGAGCTTCACGAATGGTTGCCGTATATTTTCTCCATCGGCCTGATCGTCACGGTGAGTTACGCATATATTGCGCATTTGCACTGCGGACTGGCCGAGTTCTGGGTGAAGGGCGGAGCCGGTGATTATTGGGGCTCCGGCCCGCCGGCGATGCCGATCGAAACGCAGCATAAGCCCGAAAGTTTTTGTCGCAAGGTCAGACGCAGACAGGCCCCGGATGACGATGAACCCGATTGTCACTCCTCGTTGAATGGACGGATGGACAACACACAACGAGGAGGATTTAAATGGAGCATCAATCGAACAAGAGATTCACGCTTAATACGGGACGGTTACGTATACTTGGTTTAATGGCGGCGCTGCTGGCGGTATTGGTATTATCCGGCTGCAGCGGCAACGTGACGGAAATCAACTCATCGACGCCTGGCTTTTTCAATCACTACGTGGTCTTCCCGCTGTCCTATCTCATTCAGCATATCGCCACTTTTTTTGACGGAAGCTATGGGGTAGCGATCATTCTGCTTACGCTGGTCATTCGTCTTGCCCTGCTTCCGCTTATGATGAGACAGGCCAAGTCCCAGCAGGGGACACGGGCGATCATGAACAAAATGAAGCCGGAGCTGGACGCCCTCAAGCAGAAATACGAAGGCAAGTCCGATGCGGCCAGCCGCCAGAAGCTCTCGGAAGAAACGATGGCCTTGTACAAAAAGCACAATTTCAATCCGCTGAATATCGGCTGCTTGCCGCTCTTGATCCAGCTTCCGATCTTGTCAGGCATCTATACAGCCATCCGGTTGACGCCGGAGCTGTCGTCGCATTCGTTTCTCTGGTTCAAGCTGGGGTCGCCGGACATTGCGCTCGCCATCGTGGTAGCGGTCATTTATTTGATCCAGTCCAAAGTATCGCAAGCCAACATGCCGCCTGAGCAGCGAAAACAGTTTGCGATCATGGGATACATTTCTCCGCTGATGATGGCCTTCTTTTCGTTCTCTGCTCCTGCCGCAATGCCGCTATATTGGACAGTCGGCGGATCATTCCTGCTGCTGCAGACACTCCTGTTCCGCAAGCTGTATCCGGTGGACGTTCCGGAAGAGCCGGCAGAGGTGCCAACGAAAAAGGTCAAATCGGGAAAAGCGAAACCGGCGAAATCCTAAGTTGTTTGGCATAGGCGCAGTACAATATGAAGAACAAGTAATCCAATGGCTATAGCAAAAAAGCCTGGTCCGTGATGGATCAGGTTTTTTTTGTATCCCCTCATTGCCACCTGGTTTGACTGAAGAATCAGGATCGATGGTTTCGGGATAACATATCCTTTCTGGCAATTGACCATCATGCAGACCCGTCGGATAACTGGAAGCGGGAGACAAAATGCCAAATCAGCTCCCGCCGCGAGGAGACGCCCGTTTTGGAAAAAATCGATTTCAGATGATCCTGCACCGTGTATGCCGATATGTGCATGGCTGCGGCAATGTCTTTGGACGAATAGCTGCGCAGGACAAATCCGAGCAGCTCCCGTTCGCGGGTTGTGAGCCCATGACGCTCCGCCAGCAAAGGCAGCAGTTCCTGCGGCATCGCCTGCTCCAGCCTAATGGCAACCTGGTCAGGACCGGACGACGTTTGCATACGGCTTGCTTGCAGCACCAAATAACGTCCGTCCGGAAGCTGAAAACAGGTTTTGGAAGGGGAGGCAGCGGTCTCACGGCAAATGACGTGGGAGCTGACGGCCCGAACCGGGCGAGGCAGGACGTCGGGGCCAATCTGCTCAAGCAGCCGCATCTGGGTTAACCAGTATCGGGCGGCCATGTTAATAGACAGCAGGTCGAGTTTATGCGATACGATCATCAAACCCGGCTCGACGGGGCTTTCACTACGGATTTCGTCCAACAGGGTCAGGCTGGTCAAGCGCAGCATGCGCGCCATCGATTCTGCCGCTGCCGCGATGAACTGTTGTTCTTCTTCGGTAAACCATGGTTGACCCGCTCTGCGATAAAGGGTCAGATATCCCCAGCATGCGCCTTCGCTGACCAGTACGGTGCGCAGCTCGTCTCCGAATCCGGCAGGCAGCAGAATGCGGTCATAGCGGGGACTGTATTGCGATCGTTCGTGAACCGCTTCACTCAAGTGGGCCGCGTGTTTCCCCGTACGGATCATATCCGCGTATTTATGGTGGTCCTCTTCGGCATATTCGTTCAGAAACAGTTGGTTATGGATCGATTCGATGCCGGCTTCCGTCACCGCCCCTGTGGACAAAAGCGTCTGGGGATCTACGGTCGTAAAACAGTAGGCATCATAGGGAACGATGTTTTGAATTCGATGCAATACGGTTTCCCGATAGGTGCGCGATGTCCAGGTTTCTTTTTCGAGAGAGGTGATGCGATTTAAACTGCGGTCCGGGTATGCGATCAAACGAAGACCTCCTTTATCGGAAATATCCCAGCCTTCTGGGATGGTTGTTCATATGCATCCTTCTATAATGAATTTAGGGCATATAGCCGTCAAGCCGAACTTACAACCGAAGGAGGGTGACACCCATGAAAGAACAATCTGCCCCGATGAGTTGGGATACCGTTGACGGACGTCGCTACGAGCAATCGATCGCGCATAAAATACCGGGGTACGACCGGATGCATCAGCTGATGGAGCGGCTGCTTGCCGCAACGCTGGAAAACCAAACCGCTGCCAGACTGCTGGTAACCGGAGCGGGAGGAGGGAAAGAAATCACGCTGCTCGGGAAACGGCATCCAGGCTGGACGTTTGTCGGCGTGGATCCCTCGGCTCCGATGATTCGCCTTGCGCAGCAGCGGGTTCACGAAGCAGGCTTGGAATCCCGGGTTCAATTGCACGATGTGACGCTGGAGGAACTGCAAGCGGGCGATCGGTATGATGGGGCAACAAGCATGTTGATGCTGCATTTCATCCAGGGCCTGGAAGCGAAGCGACGATTTTTGAACGAGGTGGCGAATCGGCTTAAGCCAGGTGCACCCTTGATCGTTTCCTCCGTGAATGCAGATCTGGCCTCGCCAGCCTACCCGGCCGTCATGAATGCTTGGAAAAGGCACATGCTTGAAGCAGGTGTTCCCGCCTCGGATTGGGAGCATTTTGCTGCTTCATTAGGTCATGAATCCGATCCCGTCTCGGGCGAAGAGCTGGTTCGCTTGCTTAGGGACTGCGGATACAAAAATAGTACACGCTATTTTGGAGCGTTCTGGGTGGAGGGGTACTATGCCATCCGTGCATGATTATCAGGCCGAAAAAGATCAAATTTGGGTCATCGGCGGTTATGGCCAAGTCGGCAGCATGGTTTGCACTGTGCTCGCCCGTTCGTTTCCAGGCAAAGTATGGGCGGCAGGCACGCGGCTGGAAAAAGCCATAGAATTCAGCCGCTCCACGGGCGGAGCAATTCAGCCTTTGCTGTTGGACGTAAGAAAGGGAGTCGATCCCGCCAAATTAAAAAACGTCAAGCTGGTGGTCATGTGCGTCGACCAGATGGATACACGATTCGTGGAAGCCTGCGCGCAGGCCGGGACGGATTATATGGACATATCGGCAAAAGGAGATTTTCTGGCTTTGGTGGAGCCTTTGCACCAAAGATTGCAGAAAGGCAAAGCGACCGCGATGCTCAGCGTCGGGTTGTCGCCGGGGGTGACCAATTTGCTGGTGCGCGCAGCCGGAGCCCATATCGACGAAGTGCTTGAGGTGGATATCACGGTCATGCTTGGTCTGGGGGAGAAACACGGCAAAGCAGCCGTGGAATGGACCGTAGATCAGTTGAATGCCTCGTACCAGGTTATGGAGAACGACAAACTCGTGCTTGTTCGCAGTTTTATGGACGGCAAATCCATTGATTTCGGGCCAAAGCTCGGGAAGCGCAAAGCCTATCGCTTTAATTTTTCCGACCAGCACACGGTTGCCCGCACGCTCGGAATTCCGACGGTATCTACCCGGCTGTGCCTGGATTCCCGCTTCATGACCGGATTGATGTCTTTGGCGCGCAATATTGGCATGTTCCGTTTGCTAAGCGTACCGTCGATCCGTAACGGCACGGTCAAAGCGTTTGACCTGCTGCCCGGCGGTGAAGAGATGTACGCCGTCAAAGTCGATGCCAAAGGCAAGCTGCACGGGAAAGACGTTCAGGTGGAGCAGCTTCTGGTCGGACGCCGGGAAGCGGATGCGACCGCAGCCGTGGCAGCGGCCGTGGCCGAACGCATGTACAGGGAGAGAGCGCCGCATGGCGTCTATCATCTGGAGCAATGTTTTACGCTGGATGACATTCAGAAGGAGCTTGCCAAACCTCTAGAAGTCACGACTAAGGTAATTTAAGCGCAAACATGTTTTTGCCGCCGTTCCCGATCTGTTATGATGGGACAAAGAAGACAGGGGACGGGGGGAGAACGTGGAACCCATTGCGGTATTGCCGTATTACAAAGTGCAGCGCGAGGTGACGGGCATCTCGCAGGAGGTGCTCCTGAGCCATCGTTTCATGGTGTTATATGCTGATCGAATCGTGACGAAATACCGGGAATTCGACCTCGTCAACGTGTTCGATATGTCTTTCCGGCGAATGGGAAAGGAAGGCGGTTTCTTTTATTTGCACACAAGCACGGGAGTGTATCCCTACATGGTGCATGTAGACCCCAGACCCTTCATTCAACGGTTTCATTTAATCAAAATGAAAAAGCGCCCTTGACCTTTCCGCTGCGTCAAGGTTTATCCTCGGTTTAGAGCATCGACATTCTAAACTAAAGGAGCCGTGAAACGATGGGGATATTGATCAGGCAGGTCAACATTCTGAGCATGAAGGATGAGGAAAGTGCCTATTTGGGAGATATCCGGATGGAGGGAGACCGGATTGTCGCGATGGGTTCACAAGTCTCCGCCGAGCCGGGAGACGACATCCTGGAAGGGAACGGAATGCTCGCCATGCCGGGATTGATCAACGCGCATCAGCATACGCCGATGAGTCTGCTGCGGGCGTTCTGCGACGATTTGAAGCTGATGGACTGGCTGGATCGCAAGATGCTGCCCGCGGAAGCCCGGATGACGCCGGAAGACATTTACTGGGGCGCCAAGCTGTCCATGGCCGAGATGATCCGGTCGGGGACGACGGCTTTTGCAGACATGTACATTCATATGGACGAAATCGCGGAGGCGGTTGCCGAGACAGGCATGCGTGCTTCCCTTACGCGGGGCATGGTATTTATGGAAGACGATGGGGGAGCCCGGCTGCGGGAGGCGGTGGACCTCGTACAGCGCTGGTCCGGCCAGGCAGAAGGCCGCATTACGACAATGTATGGCCCGCATTCCCCGTACACTTGCCCGCCCGGGCCGCTGCGCGAAGTGATTGAAATGGCGGGGAGCGAACAGGTGCCGATCCATATCCATTTGGCCGAAACCCGGGAAGAAACGGTCAAGATTCGCGAAAAGTATGGCATGACGCCTGCCGAGTATCTGGAGAACACAGGTTTGTTTGAAAAAACGCATGTGCTGCTCGCCCACGGGGTGCACTTGAACCGCCGCGACATCGCCAGGTTAAAGGGCATGCGCGGCGGCGTCGCCCATAACCCGGTCAGCAATTTGAAACTCGGATGCGGCATCGCTCCGATCACGGACATGGTGGCCCAAGGCGTTACCGTGGGGCTGGGCACGGACGGTGCCGGAAGCGCAACGACGGTGGACATGTTCGAAGGGATCAAGGCTGCGACGTGGCTGCAAAAGCTGGACCATGGCGACCCTACGAAGCTGCCGGCACGGGAGGTGCTGCGGATGGCGACGAGCGGCAGCGCCTATCTGCTCAACCTGCATGAAGACGTCGGCGTGCTGGACGTTGGCCGCAAAGCGGACCTGATCCTGATCGACCTGCGAAAGCCGCACCTTCAGCCGATGCACAACGTCGAATCGCTGCTCGCTTACAGCGTAAATGGAGCCGACGTGGACACAACGATCGTGAACGGACGCGTGTTGATGAGACACCGCGAACTGTTGACGTTGGACGAAGAGATCGTGCTGCATGAAGCGAGAAAACGGGCAGCGCGGATCGTCGAAGGAATATGATAGAATCATCGTTATGGTGCAATTTCCTATTGTCGCAGAGTATGCTCCGGGCCTTAAAGGCTCGGAGTTTTTTGGTGTTTCAAGTCATAAGCGTTTGAGCGCGAGGTTTGAATGCGCCACATCATGAATTTTTATGCAGGATATATCCCGTTTGTCGAAGCAGAGGATCATCTGATAATATAGATGTGATGTGATGTGATGTTGAAAGAATCGATAGGATGCAATGATAGATAAACCGCAAAAACATCCACACGTTAACGGAGAGACAGAACCAATCTGGAGAAGCGAAGCGTTCGCATTTATCACCGGATTTTCCCCTTTGAAAAAGGGATTCAAAAAAATCTGGGGGTAATAGCGATCGGAAGATGGTACTGTACTCGCAGTGGCCTGGTGTGATTGATTATTGCGGTTTATATTGATAAAATATTCAATTTCGCAGGACAAGGTTCGTCTGGCGAATGACCGCATCGATAACGCAAGTGATGCACCCCTATGTGAATCGTTGAACATGTTTTTCAAGGCAACCAATGAACACTATTTTATCAAGAATGGAGTTATCCGATGAAATATCGCAGCATGGAAGATTGCATTATCGATTTGGAACGGCACGGGCATCTTGTCCGGGTCAAGGAAGAGGTTGATCCCCATCTGGAGATGGCTGCCATCCACCTGAAGGTTTACGAGGCGAAAGGGCCGGCGCTGCTGTTCGAAAATGTGAAAGGCTCCAAGTTCCCGGCCGTATCGAATTTGTTCGGAACGATCGAACGCAGCAAATTCATGTTCCGCAGCACGCTGGACGACGTACAGCGTGTGATTGGCGTAAGGAACGATCCGATGAAGGCGCTCAAGTCGCCGTTTCAACACGTTCGCACAGCCCTCGCAGCTTGGCAGGCGCTGCCCAAAGAGAAGTCGATCAGTTTGCCGGTGGCCGCACAAGAGATCCAGATTTCCGATCTTCCGCTGATCAAACACTGGCCCATGGACGGCGGGGCGTTTGTCACGCTCCCTCAGGTGTATTCGGAGGATCCGGACAAGCCGGGCATCATGAACTCGAATCTTGGCATGTACCGGGTGCAGCTGAGCGGGAACGAGTATGAGATGAACAAGGAAATCGGACTGCATTACCAGATCCATCGCGGCATCGGCATTCATCAGGCGAAGGCCGTGAAAAAGGGAGAGCCGCTGAAGGTCAGCATTTTTATCGGCGGTCCGCCTGCGCATACGCTGTCGGCCGTGATGCCGCTTCCGGAAGGGCTCAGCGAAATGACCTTTGCCGGCCTGCTTGCCGGCCGACGTTTCCGCTACAGTTACAAGGACGGGTATTGCATCAGCAACGACGCGGACTTTGTGATTACCGGGGAGATCCACCCAGGTGAGACGAAACCGGAAGGCCCGTTCGGTGACCACCTCGGCTATTACAGCTTGACGCATCCATTTCCGCTCATGCGGGTGCACAAAGTATATGCCAAACCAGGTGCAATTTGGCCATTCACCGTGGTTGGCCGTCCGCCGCAGGAGGATACGTCTTTCGGAGAATTGATTCACGAAATAACGGGCGATGCCGTCAAACAGGAAGTTCCCGGCGTCAAAGAAGTCCATGCGGTGGATGCCGCAGGGGTTCACCCTTTGCTCTTTGCCATCGGAAGCGAGCGGTATACGCCGTATCAGAAAGTGAAGCAGCCTACGGAGCTGTTGACCATCGCCAACCGCATTCTGGGTACAGGGCAGCTTAGTTTGGCGAAGTATCTTTTCATTACGGCCGAGGACGAGCAGCCGCTCGACACGCATCGCGAGATCGAATTCTTGTCCTATATTTTGGAACGCATGGATTTGCAGCGCGACATCCATTTTCAGACGAATACTACGATCGATACGCTCGATTATTCCGGGACGGGACTGAACAGCGGCAGCAAAGTCGTGTTTGCGGCATACGGGGACAAGCGGCGCGAATTATGCAGAGAGGTTCCCGAATCGCTGAAAGAGATTCGCGGATACGAGAACCCGCGACTCATCATGCCGGGAGTGGTCTGCATGCAAACGGACGCATTCGTCGATTACGCAGACGCGGAGCAGCAAATGCGGCAATTGACCGATGCACTCCAGGAACGGGGAGCGGAAGACGGCTGTCCCATGATCATCCTGTGCGATGACAGCACCTTCATGAGTGCGAATCTGAGCAATTTTTTATGGGCTACATTTACTAGAAGCAATCCTTCCCATGACATATATGGTGTGAACAGCAGATATAGCCACAAACATTGGGGCTGTGATCAGGTCATTATCGATGCACGCGTCAAACCGCATCAAGCTCCGCCGCTGATTCCGGATCCCGCCGTGGAGAAAAGCATTGAACGACTTTTCGCCAAGGGTGGAAGCCTGGCTTCGGTCAACATTTGATTCCGCGAAAAAGCCCAGACATGTAGGTTTGGGCTTTTTCCTATGGTCCCAATGACCTGTGTAGACCCGGGATTTATTTCAAATTCGAAATGAGAATAAAGTCTTACTCGTTCATATTTCCCACCGTGATTAAGGTCATTAGAACTATGGAGAAACCTCGCTGAATATTCGATATTAAGTAATATAGATGTTTCGAGGCCCTGTTGCATTGGGGACTGTACTATAATGATCGTTCAGGGGGAAGCGGATTTGAGAATACATATTTTGAGTTTGCAGGATGGCGATCGTCTCTCTGCAGATACATTTAGCGATGCAGGACTGCACGTTCTGGGCAAGGGGACGGTTCTCAAAAGCGATGACATCACCCTGCTGATGCAGCATCGGGTGGAGTACGTCGACATTGTGGACCGCGAGCAAGGAGAACCTGTTGCAAATGGCGATACAGCAGCTGTGGATGTCCCTGGAATCAGCAAGGAAGAACCGCCGGAAGAGGAAATGAAGCCCCAATTTGTTCAAACCGTACATAACTATCAAAATGCTTTTTTGGAAGCACTCACCGTAGGCAAATTCAACGCCACGATGGTGGACGATGCGCTTCAACCCATGGTCGACGGATTGGACGAGCAGAAGGATGTCGTTCATCTGCTGATGATGCTGGAGCGGGATGACGTCAACAACTATACGCACTCGATTCAGGTTGGACTGTTGTCGTTCTATATTGCGACCTGGCTTGGCTATTCGCAGGCAGAGAGCTATGTCATCAGTCGCGGCGGGTATTTGCACGATATCGGCAAATGCAAGGTATCCCACCGGATTCGCAACAAGCTGGAACCTTTTACGCTTGAAGAGCAGCTTGAATACCAGCGTCATACGATCTACGGGCACGATATTATCAAAAGCTCCATGACCGACGAAACAACGGCGCTGGTAGCCCTTCAGCATCATGAACGTGAGGATGGCTCGGGTTATCCGCAGATGCTTGACCACAAGGACATCCATCCATACACTCAAATCGTATCCGTGGCCGATGTGTATATCGGCATGAGATCCGGCAAACACGGCAGCAGCAATCCAAACCTGATCAACAATTTGCGTGATATCTATGCGATGGGTTTCGGCAAACTGAACGGGAAGGCCGTTCAAGCCTTGATGCAGCACTTAATGCCTAATTTCATCGGCAAACAGGTGGTACTGAGCAATGCGGAGAAAGGTGTTATTATCATGAATAACAGCTCAGATATTTTCAAACCGCTTGTCAAGGTCGAATCCGGCCAATATCGCGACTTGTCCAAGGAGCGTAATATCGACATTAAGGAATTGAAGATCTAGCAAAGGAACGCTTCTCGGCACTGGCTACTTGCTTCATATGAAACGGGACTCCTGCACCAAATCAGGAGTCCCGTTTTTGGCTTGCGTGCCTGGGGTTCATTGTGTTTGCTTCAGGGCAAGCACTATACTAGGAGAAACCAGGAAATGGAACCGGTGGAGGGAGTTGTTCCGATGATTGAAGTCCAGACAGAAACGATGATCCATGCTCCGATGGAGCGTTGTTTTGACGCGGCCAGAAACATTGACTTGCATACCCGAACGGTCTGGAAACATACGCGGGAACGAGCAGTCGCAGGAGTGACCACAGGCCTGATCGGCGCAGGGGAGAGCGTCACGTTTGAAGCAACCCACTTCGGCATCCGGCAGCGGCTGACTTCGCGCATTGTAGAATTTGACCGGCCTTTTCTATTCGTGGACCAAATGGAGAAAGGGGCCTTTAAGAGCATGCGCCATGTGCACTCGTTTGAACAACGGGATAATCAGGCCACCTGCATGAGGGATACGCTAATATTTGAGGCGCCTTTAGGCGTTCTGGGTATGATCGCCGAGCGATTGGTCCTTCGGAAATACATGCATGCCTTTCTGAAAAGCCGAAATGCCCGGCTGAAAAACGTTTTGGAAAGTGAATGGTATATTACGTCAAATGATTGAAACGGAGGCTAACCTATGGAAAATGAATATTTCGTCGGTTGGGGTACGTTAGCTTTGATTAATGCAGGGCTCGCACAAGGCAAAAACCGAAGCGGGCTGAACCGGTTTCTGATCTCGCGGCTGTGCGGCCCGCTCGCAACACGGTTTATCGTGGTGTGGAACAAACTTGAGAAGCAGGTATGACATCGCGTGATGGAGAATGCAGAGCCGTGTTACTATTTTCGTTGGCGTGTGCGCTCATAACCCCATACGAACAAGGCTAGGCCGCTTACGGAAGCGCCAAGCCAACTAACCCCGCTCCATCCTGCCCATGCGTACATTTGCGTAGAGGCGATGGAGCCTGTGGCGCTGCCGATGGAATAAAACACCATGTATGCGGCAGTGAGGCGGCTTTGGGCTTCGGGGCGCTCCTTGTAGATCAGGCTCTGGTTCGTCACGTGAATGGCTTGTACGGCGAGGTCCAGGAGCACGACGCCGACAATGAGGTAGCCAATGGAGTGATACAGCAGACCTATTGGCAGCCAAGAGGCCAGAAGAATGAGCACCGCGATCAGCGTGACGCGCTGGCCGTATCCGGCGTCCGCCAGTTTGCCGGCCTGAGCCGCGGCGAAAGCTCCGGCAGCACCGGCGAGGCCGAAGGCGCCGATGGCCGTATAGGATAAAGACAGCGGTGCCGTGCTCAAAGGCAAAACCATCGAAGTCCACAGAATGCTGAAACACGCAAAAATAAGCATGGCGAGCAGAGAACGCACGCGCAGCACCGGCAGTTCGCGATACAGCCGGAATACGGAACGAACCGTCTGCACATAACTCAGCTTTGACTTGGGGAGCTTGTGTTTTGGGAGCAAGACAAACAAAGCGATGCCGCATACAATCGTGAAACCTGCGGAAAAAAGGTAAACGGACCGCCAGCACAGCCAGTCGTTCAACGTCCCGGCAACGGTGCGTGCCAGCAATATGCCGATGACGATGCCGCTGGTCACCAAACCTACCGTGCGTCCGCGTTTGGCTTCCGGGCTAAGCGTCGCTGCGGCAGCAACCATCGTTTGTGCAGCGACGGCAAGTGTGCCGACCGCGGCGATGCCGATGAGCATGGCGGTTATGGACGTAGAAGCCGAAACCCACACCAGGGCCAGAGCCGATATGCCCATTTGAACGGCAATCAGTGTGCGCTTGTCAACCAAGTCGCCGAGCGGTACCAGCAGCAGCAGACCTGCAGCATAACAAACCTGGGTTACGGTAACGACGATACCGATCGCGGAAGCCGAGACATGAAAGTCGCTGGCAATGGAGTCCAGCAGCGGCTGGGCATAATAAATGTTTGCGACGGAAAGGCCGCTGCAGAGGGCTAACAAAAGAACGACGTATCCGGGCAAAGCAGCAGGGGTTTCCCTGGAAATACGAACTTGTCGCACCGAATTGCTCATGATCAAGCTCCCTTCTGGATGTGAATATAGTAAGGATTCACCTTATAATGTACCGATCGATACATAATAAAGCTGGATAAAACGATAAGGCATGATCGGATATAATGTCAATAAAAATCTAGGTGACCAGTTCTAATCATCAAAAATGGATGGTAAAGACTTGACGGTGAACGTCAAAATTTTTAAAATATGAATTATACTGAACGGTAATAAAAGGTGGGTTGTCAATGGTTAGAACACGCGAGTTTGATACCGAAAAAGCGTTGGATGCGGCCATGCATGTGTTTTGGGAAAAAGGATTCGAAGCTGCATCGCTGAGCGATTTGACCAGCAGCATGGGCATTCAGCGTCCCAGCCTCTATGCGGCTTTCGGGGACAAAAAAGAACTGTTCGAAAGCACGCTGCGCAGATATAACGCCCTGCATGCATCCCGAATCAAAGCCAAGCTGCAGCAGGAGTCCTCCGTTCGAG
The DNA here is from genome assembly GCF_037969725.1 of Paenibacillus sp. FSL W8-0426. Taxonomy (NCBI): domain Bacteria; kingdom Bacillati; phylum Bacillota; class Bacilli; order Caryophanales; family Paenibacillaceae; genus Paenibacillus; species Paenibacillus sp. FSL W8-0426. The sequence continues at coordinate 2,657,265 of NZ_CP150203.1, forward strand.
CTTCGTTCCGCACCTTGTTCGAAAGCATCGGGACTGCTGAGGAAGAAACGGGGATAAATAGAGGTTGTTTTTGCATTAATACGATGGTTGAACTGGCTCCGCATAATCCGAGGTTTGCCGTGCTTACGCGTGAGCATCAGATGTATCTTGCCGCCATTTTTAAAGAAGCGATCGCGAGGGGGCAGGAAATGGGGGAACTATCCGGTACGCTGGATGCACATGCCGTGGCTCAATCGCTCGTCGTTTCGATGATTGGTCTGACGATCATGATGAAATCCGGACCGGATCAGACGTTTATTCGGCAGAGCATCGATATGGCGCTGTCCGTGCTGGAAGGTGGAGAGCGATGATCCAAACGACGAGCAAGCTGCTTGAGCGATTGAAATCAAACACAGCCCCTGATGCGGCGATCATTGACGCCCATTGCAAAGTGATTTCAAATTACGGGGATCGGTCGGACGCTGCCGCATTGCTGCGAGTTTTTATGGAGCGGCCCGAGGATTATCGTTATACCGCGCTGCTTGGACCAGTGATGCGATGTGGTGACCGGGATTTGGCGGAACAATTGTACCGATTCGCTTTCGAACACGGAAGATTGAAACCGGAGATGCCGTCGGAGCTTCTGCATGTTCTTGGTTATATGGAATATCCCCTGGATACGAATTACCTGGTAGATTGCGTACTTGAAGGGGATTGGTACCTGTCGAAAGATGCGTGCCTTGCTTTGCTGCATTTGCCTTGCGAAGAGCAACACCACCGGCTGGAAGAGGCGGTGGAACAAGTGGTCGGGCAGGCGATTTTCTCGGAATTTTTGCCTGCATTGTGCGTGAAATGGGCTCCTGCGGCGGATATGGTTCCCCGACTTGTCGAGTGGGGGAATCGTGCATCGACCGACTGCAATGCAGGATTGGTTCTGGGAATTGCCCTGTACGGCCCCTCCCAGAAAGAGGTGCTTAAACGTCTGTTGTTGGAGCCTGGCTGGGATTTGTGCCAGAACGGAACAGGCAGTCACTGGTGGGCATATATGGCGATGCCATTGACAGGATTGAGTGTTCGTGAATTGATCGCCGAGCTGCGGCTAAGCGAAACGAACACGGCTTCAGATCATCCGGCGTCTGCACCCTGTGCAAACAGGAGCGATTCTGCCCAATTTTCGGCAGTGCACCGATATCAGGTGCTTCATGATTTGTTGCAATTCACAATGGAGGCTCCGGATCATCCGCTTCGGCATGCACAAAAGCTACAGGAATCGATGGAAGATCTGTACCAGCAGTTGTTTGCATGGAGCACGCCGCATGAAGATGATTCCATTATGGGCCGGATTGGATTTGATTTGGGCATAAATCATTTCATGATTGACCGTTATAGCGATCTTCGTTCCAAAATGGAAATGTGCATAAGCCGGGAACTGGAACAGGGTGAACGCCGCTGACTCTCTTACCCTTAATCTGTAACTTTATGAAACTTTATGTATATTCAAACGTATGAAAGGCATAGACGTGTATCTTTCCCGAATAACGTTGAATGCAGATAAGGAGGGGGAACATGCGGCTGGTACTTAACCGAATCATGTTGATTGCATTTTACTTGGTAGGCGTGCTTTCCACGACGTTGGGCAATACGGGCATGGTCACTTTTGGGCTGGTCACGCTGGGCGTGCTGGCGCTTGTCGTGATTGAGGCAACCTTGAGAATGACCGACCAATCCAAACAGGATGCTTTGTATGCCAAGGTTCGTGCCATCGTTCAGGTACTGGTGGCCATACTCGTTACGGCAGCTTTGTTCAAACTGGTTTGGTATTTCTTTTAGATCACAGCAGAACGTTGGAGCAATGCCGATTGCACGACGATCACAGACACAGACCGGGTAGAGCTCAAGTTTTCAATCATTACATAGGTACGAAGGCAATTGCTGCTTTTCAAACGAGTTGGCAGGGGGCCAAGGAAACGCCGTAAGGCATAGCATTTCAAAGTAGAGAGAACGACAAACAAGGTGTTCTTCGACGGGTTGACCCGCGTCGGGAGCACCTTGTTTGCGTGATGACCGGCGTTTTGCCGGGAAGGGCAGCATGAACGCTTCATGCCTTCATCGCCCTATTCCCTCAGCGTCGAACGTGTCATGCTGACGCTTGACTCGCGTACGATAAGCCTGGGCTCGAACTGAATCCGTTCGTAGTCGCTGGAGCTCATGTCCCGAATGCGTTTAAGGAGCAATTCCGTTGCCAGCCTGGCCACTTCTTCGCCCATGATCGACACGGAACTGATCTTCGGCGAGCTGACCGTGGTCCATTGGTTGTTATCCACGCCAACGACGGCTACATCCTCCGGAACGCGAATGCCCAATTCCTTGAAACGGTTGACCAGGCCGATGGCCACCATGTCATTGATGGCATAGACGGCGTCCGGCATACGGGTCAGGCCGTAAAAATAGTCCGCCGCATTTGCGCCGGTCTGCAATGAAAAATCCTCCCCGAAGTAAACCAGCGAGATGTCGACATTCCCCAATGCTTGCTCGTACGCCCGATAACGTTCCTCGATAATGTCTTTGGGAGCGCCGGCATAAGCGATGCGGGTCCGGCCGATTTTGATCAGATGGTCCATGATCAGTTTGCCTTCAGGTTGGGAAAGGGAGACGATATCCGCATGAATGCCCTGTTCCAGTTTTTTGCCGTAATTGATCAGGGATATGGGTAATGGCGCTTTGTTGATCAGGGACGGCAATGTTTTGGGGTAGGCCAGGGGCATCATGATCAGCCCGTCGACATGCAGTTTTTTAATATGACGGATCGTTTCCAGCTCCGTGCGTGCATTGCCGGCGGTGTTAATCTGTACCACATGGTAACCATGCTGTTTGGCGGTCTGCTCGACCGACCACGAAATTTCCGGAATAATGGCATTGCGTATATCGGGCACAACGAGCGCGATTTGGTTGGTTTGGCGAATTTTCAGGCTTTGCGCGGACGTATTGGGAATAAAACCGAGTTCTTCAATCGCGAGCATGATTCGTTCCCTCGTTTTGCTGCTGATGCCCTTCGAGTTGTTGATGGCGCGGGAGACGGTGGCGATGCCTACGCCAGCCCGCTCGGCCACATCCTTGATTGTCACTTTATGTTCTTTGCTCACGTTAAAATCTGACCTCATTTCACCGGAAACGATTCCGATTTTTGGTTCGAAGTAATATATGGAACGATGGATATATATAGATTATAACACTTGCCGCGCGAATGTATCCGCATAAATATTGCAGCTGTGGGGAAAATGAATAGGCTTCAATGAAAGTGCTTTATTTCACATGGAGTTCATCGCGAGAATGGTTCAACTTTTAATTAAATAAAAGGAAATTTAAGTTTGACATGTTATCTAAAGTGTGACATATTTAACTACGGAAACGTTTCCGGAATTAATTTAAATCAAATCATCTGGGAGATGAAAGAAATGAAAGCACTTCGTTGGCATGGAGTTAAAGATTTGCGTCTCGAAAACATTGAAGAACCCCGCCCTGTCAAGGGAAAGGTTAAAATAAAAGTAGAATGGTGCGGGATTTGCGGCAGTGATTTGCACGAATATACAGCCGGGCCGATTTTCATTCCCGCGCAGGATCCGCATCCGCTAACAGGGGAGAAAGCACCGATCGTTATGGGCCATGAGTTTTCCGGTCAAGTGGTGGAGGTTGGCGAAGGCGTTACCCGCTTCAAGGCAGGCGATCGCGTGGTCGTTGAGCCGATCTATGCTTGCGGACACTGTGAAGCCTGCAAACAAGGACGATACAATCTGTGCGATGAGATGGGCTTCCTGGGTCTTGCCGGCGGCGGCGGGGGTTTCTCCGAATATGTGACGGCATGGGAAAACATGGTCCATCCGATTCCCGACTCCATTTCGTACGAACAGGGTGCCCTGGTTGAGCCTTCAGCCGTGGCGCTGCACGCAGTACGCCAAAGCAAACTGAAAGTAGGAGACACCGCAGCCGTGTTTGGCGCAGGTCCGATCGGTTTGCTCGTCATCGAGGCATTGAAAGCATCTGGCGCTTCCGAGATCTATGTGGTCGAGCTGTCTGAAGAGCGCAAAGCGAAGGCAGAAGAGCTTGGCGCAATCGTCATCGATCCAACCAAGTTCGACGTGGTGGATGAGATTCATCAACGGACGAATGGCGGCGTCAACGTAGCTTATGAGGTTACAGGCGTTCCTCCTGTTCTGCAGCAGGCGATTAACTCCACCCGCATTGGCGGCGAATTGATGATTGTTAGCATTTTCGAAAAGGAAGCGCCGATCATGCCGAATTCCATCGTCATGAAAGAACGTACCGTAAACGGCATCATCGGTTATCGCGACGTGTTCCCGGCCGTCATCAGCCTGATGGATAAAGGGTTCTTCCCTGCCGAGAAGCTCGTTACCAAACGGATTTCTTTGGATGAAGTCGTGAGCGAAGGGTTCGAAGCGCTTTTGAAAGAGAAAAACCAGGTTAAGATTCTCGTAAAAGCAGAGTAATGTCCTTGCAAGACGGGAATGACGCGGTACAGCTGTCTATCAAGTAGGCGGGTATCACGTATATTGCAATCGTTACAAGAGGCAAAGCTATCGGCGGCAGCGGATAGTTTGCCTCTTTTTTGCGCATCGTGGGCGGACTTTGTTGCAAGCATGTACGGTTTCACATAGTATAAAAGGATACAAAATGTATCGTTTATAGCTCGGAATCAATGAGAATACGCAAGAAGGAGGAAGTGGACATGCAGAGCAATAGCAAGTGGATTGCGTTCATGTTGACCATTGCCGCAGGCTTGGGATGGTTGGCGGCAGGGAAATTTCAGACGAAATCACATGTACCGCAGGAACTGCCGCCGCAGGGAGAGCAGGTAATGGCTAAGGCAAAGGTATCCAGCATTCCGGGGCCTTCGTCCGACGTGACTTCCAAAATCGAATTTCTGGGCAAACCGTTCAACAAAGCGCCTTATGCCAACAACGTTTGGGATATGCAGCTGTACAACGGGAAAATTTATTTGGGCTTTGGGAACAGCAGCAACACTGGTCCATCTCCGAATGCGGGGCCCATTCCCATCATCTACTATGATGCCGCAGGTTCGTCGTTTACGACCCAATCGGTAAAAAGCAGCAACCCGTCCCTGAAGTCTGCGCCCAAAAAGACAGTCGACGAAGAGCAGATTGACATATTCAAAGTGCTTGACGGCAAACTGTATATTCCGGGAAATGATTCGGACGGGGAAGAATGGTCATTAGGCAATTTCTATCGATTGGACGGGGACGTTTGGACGAAATACCGCAATTTGCCTTCGGGCATTCATGTATATGACATGGCATGGTATCAAGGAAAATTATTTGCCGCCATCGGTACGGATCGTAAACCGACAGTGCTTGTTTCCCACGACATGGGCGAAAGTTGGCAGGTGTTTGCAACGATGAATGCGCTCGGAATGCGTGCCTATTCGCTGTTCGAAATCAACGGCAAGTTGTATGCTTCCGCCATGTTGTATCCGGACAACAAAATATGGGGCGACAAAACAAACATTCTGGAAATCAACGCAAAGCTGGAAAAGAAAGAAGTGGTGGTGTACGGGAAAAACCTGCTCCCTGGGCTGACGTACCAGCAAGGGACAGTTCCGTATAACAAAATCGGCAAAAAGGTCAATTTCAACGGCAAACTGGTCTACATTATTGGCAGCGTATTCAACGACCATCAACTGCTGCCCAAATCGTTGAACGTTATGACGGATATCCATCAGGCCCGAAGGGTTGCGCTGCCTGATGCAAAAGCTTTGCCGACGGATGTGCTCGCTCGCGACGGCAAAGTGTACGTTTTGACATATACGCGGTTAAGCGCCAACTCATATATCAACCGGGTATACCAAACGACCGATTTGGGCACATGGAACGAGGTGCTGCGTTTTAAACAGGACACGTACGCCAAATCGTTCGAGGAATATGACGGTGATTTCTACTTCGGCCTGGGCACGGATCCGGATGTGCTTTCTCCCTCGTCGGGAAAATTGCTGCGGGTTCGAAGCCAGTATATTCCGAAGATATAATTTAACCCGGATGAAGGATTACGATGGAATTAAAGGAAAACCAACGTACAGCCGCCGTATTGGCGGCTATTTTACGAGACTATAATGATAATTTCAATATATGAAAAATTCATAATAGAAAACCAAGCTCTCGCGCACGCTCTTGCCCACATTCCGCCAGGGATCGGTTCCCGCGCTTCGAATAACGTGAATGTCTGCCAGACCGTTACACCTATGCAACGTGTTGGTCAGGTGGAACAAGGGAGATTGGTTTTGAAAAAACGGATACATATGATATGGTAGGCCTGAACCTTTGATTCGCTTCACGATACGCACAAGGAGGCAAACATACATTGAATATGAAGCCACATGAGCAGAACCACCGCACGAGACAGAGATACAGGGGTTTCGTTCTATTCCTGCTGCTGGGCACGATGATTATGCTGGCAGCTTGCGGACAATCCGGGCAACCCAATCCTTCGGCCAGTCCCGATGCCGGTACAGGCCAGGAAGGAACCGGGAACAGCAGCGGCCAAGCCGGATCTGCCGGGAGCGGCTCCCAACCGGAAGCGGGGAACTCGCCCGGGAACGACCCAGAGGAAGGCACGACGCCATCCCAGGAGAACCATGATCCCGTTCAGGAGCAGTTGGATCAGATGACCCTGGAGGAAAAAGTGGGGCAAATGATCCTCGCCGGCGTTCAAGGCACTGTGCTGGATGACCAGGCTCGCCGCATGATTGCCGACCAAAAGGTTGGCGGCATTATTTTATATGCGAACAACGTGACAACGCTGGATGGAACAGCGAAGTTCGTGCAATCCATTAAAGAAGCGAACCGTTCCAATCCTGTTCCCATTCTGATGGGTGTAGACCAGGAAGGCGGCAAGGTAAGCCGCATGCCCGATGAAGTGAAGTCGATTCCTTCCAATGGAAAGGTGGGCAAAACCAAGGACGCAGGCCTTGCAGAAGAGATGGGCACGCTGCTGGCAAGGCAGGTGAAGCTTGCCGGATTCAATCTCGATTTTGCCCCGGTGCTGGACGTAAACAGCAACCCGAATAACCCGGTCATTGGCGACCGTTCATTCGGCAGCACGGCTGAGCTGGTGTCCCGTCTGGGCGTGGCCGAGATGAAGGGGCTGCGCAGCGAAGGCATCATTCCGGTCGTGAAGCATTTTCCCGGTCACGGGGATACGTCGGTCGATTCCCATTTGGAGCTGCCTGTGGTAAACAAAACGGAGCAGCAATTGGCAAAGCTGGAGTGGATTCCTTTTGAAGCGGCGATCAAGGAGAACGCCGAGGCGGTCATGGTGGCCCATATTTTATTTCCGAAGCTTGATTCCAAGTACCCGGCATCGCTCTCTAACGTCATTATCGGCGAACATCTGCGCGGCAAATTCAATTATCAAGGCGTCGTCATCACGGATGATCTCAGCATGGGAGCCATCGCCAAAAACTTCAAGCTGGATGAAGCCGCCCTGGCAACTGTTCGTGCAGGCAGCGATATTTTGCTCGTCGCCCACAGTTACGAAAGCGCAAAGACGATTTTTGATACGCTGATCGATGCGGTAAAGAAAGGCAAGCTCGACGAATCCCGCATCGACGAAAGCGTCTATCGCATTTTGGCATTGAAACGGAAGGCGGGCCTGTCGGACGAAAGGCAGGCTTCCGGCGATCTGACCCAGTTGAATAAAGACATTACGAACTGGCGCAAACAGGTGGAAGCACGTTGATGTAACATTTGAGGAAATCCGATGAGGATATGGAACGAAGGCATTCGTGCCGGGCAGCTTTCCGCGTGCATGGGGGGGCTTGTTCGGCCCTTTTTGTTATGCGCACAGGGGCTCCTTCGCTTATTTATTTGCGCTGTTAGGTTGCCAGATGGGACAGTTGTGATATGATTTGTGCTGGAGTGGATTGCGAAACATCTTCCGATCGCTATTATCCCCAGATTTTTTTGATCCCCTTTTTCAAAGGGAAAATCCGGTGATAAACACGAAGCGTATGCTTTCGATGGAGCTTTCTTACAGAAAGCTTTTAGCTCCGCTTCTGCAGATTCTTTCTGCCCCCTCCGTTTTTGTGTAAATTTCTGGTTCAACCTATATAGATGATATAAGTTAAAGGTGGTACTGCTTGATGTATACCATAATGGTTATCGAAGATGATCCCAAAATTGCGGGTTTGTTATGTTCGCATATTGAACGATACGGGGACAGGGCCGTAAAGGCGCTGGATTTCGAAGGAATATTGCAGCAGTTTGAGCAACTGCAGCCCCATCTTGTGCTGCTCGATATCAATTTGCCAAGCTATGACGGGTTTTACTGGTGTCGGCAGATCCGCACGGTTTCCACATGTCCGATCCTTTTTATTTCGGCGCGTAGCGGCAAAATGGACCAGGTCATGGCGCTCGAAAACGGAGCTGACGATTATATCACCAAACCTTTCGAGCATGAGATCGTCATGGCCAAAATCCGCAGCCAGCTGCGGAGGGTCTACGGCGACTACGCGGCAAGGCATGAAGAACGCACCGTGGAACTGGACGGTCTGAAATTGTACCTTGAAAGCATGGAGATTCAATGGGGCGACGCCAAAGTCCAGCTCACGAAAAAAGAAACGATTTTGCTGGAGACGCTGTTGCGCCGCAGTCCCAAACTGGTGAGCCGGGAGACGATTTTGGAGAAGCTGTGGGACGATTCCTTTGTGGACGACAATACGCTTAGCGTTAACGTTACGCGTGTTCGCAAACGCTTGGCAGAGCTTGGCATTTCGGACGCGCTGGAAACGGTAAGGGGTTCCGGTTATCGGTTAATCAACCATTGGAAAGCGGTTCAGGAACCATGAGGCTGTTCATCCGGGAACATATCGCGTTGACGGTTTGGATCTTTGCCATATTGCTCGCCGTCATCGCCGTATTCTGGTATGACGGGTATGATCACTGGCTTACCGCTGCATATGCGGCTTTTCTGGGTTTGTTTCTGTATGCGGGCTATCTGTGCTATCGTTATTTATCGCATCGCCAGTTTTATCGGCGCATGTCCAGACCGATGACTTCCTTGCAGGAATTCGTCTCTCTAAACGAAACCGCCCCGTTGACGCAGGCATTGGACCGACTGATGGACTCCCAATACGGCCATTACCATGCAAGGCTGCACGGGATGGAGCAAAGACAGCAAGAATATTTGACGTTCATGAACCAATGGGTGCATCAGATGAAAACACCGCTGTCCGTCATCGAGTTGACCGTGGAGGGTCAGGAGGATGACGATCTGCGGCTTGCAAGCATTCGCGAGGAAGCCGACCAACTCCGGCGAGGATTGGAGAACGTATTGTATGTCGCGCGTTTGGAGACGTTCGAACAGGATTTCAGCGTCGAACCCGTACGGCTGAAGGCGGTGGGCGAAGACGCTGTTCATGAACTGAAGCGTTTTTTTATTCGCAGCCATGTTTATCCCGACATGCAGATCGAAGACGATCTGGTCGTACAGTCTGATGCCAAATGGCTGCGCTTCGTTCTGGTCCAATTGTTGTCCAATGCCATTAAATACTCCGCAGGCAGCGAACAGAAAATAAAGCTGCGAGCTTACCGGGCGGAGCATGCCATGATTTTGGAGGTGCAGGATCGGGGCGTGGGCATTCCGAAATCGGACCTGAACCGGGTGTTTCAACCTTTTTTCACAGGGGAGAACGGCCGGCACTTCAAGGAATCTACCGGCATGGGATTGTACATCGTCAAGGAAGTGCTGACCCGCATGAATCATTCGGTGGAGCTGGAATCCGTCCGGGGAGAAGGTACATTGGTACGGATTCGTTTTGAAAGTTAAAGCGGTTAGGAAACACGCTGTCCAAAAAGACGTCAGTGCCTATACAAGGCGCGGACGTTTTTCTTTTGTGGCAACCTTACAACAATGTCATGATCGTGAAAGGTTAATCCATAGGAGAATAGCGGAAACTTCGATAGACTGGGATCAGCAAAGAAAACTGCGTTTCGATAAAACGGCGGTTTGAGTCAAGCCGATTTTTGGAAAGAAAGGGGTTCTAAATCATGGAAATTTGCTCGGTCAAGCAAATCAGCAAAATTTATAAAGGCATCGTATCTCACGAAGCGTTATCCGGAATCGATCTGAGCATTCAGGAGGGTGAGTTCGTAGGCATTATGGGGCCGTCCGGCAGCGGCAAAACGACGCTTCTGAACATGATCTCGACGATCGACCGTCCGACCTCGGGCGAACTGAACATTGGAGGACGTGATCCGTTTGCGCTGCATGCCGATGAACTTGCCTTGTTCCGGCGCAGGGAATTGGGATTTGTATTTCAATCGTTCAACTTGCTCAATACGCTCACGGTGAAGGAAAACATCGTATTGCCGCTCACGCTGGACGGAGTATCCGTCCAAGAAATGAACGAACGTGCGGCGAGGTTGGCTGACAAGCTGGGAATTGCGGACATTCTCGATAAGCGTACTTTCGAAATATCGGGCGGGCAAGCCCAACGGACGGCGATCGCGCGTGCGCTGATTCACGGGCCCAAACTGATTCTTGCGGACGAACCTACCGGAAACCTCGATTCGAAGGCCGCCCGCGACGTGATGGAGATGCTGGAACGCCGGAACCGCGAGGACCGGGCCACGATGCTGCTGGTTACGCATGATGCGGTGGCCGCGAGTTACTGCAGCCGGGTCGTGTTCATCAAGGACGGGCAGCTGTACAACGAAATTCATTACGGGGACAACCGGCCTGCGTTCTACCAGCGAATCATCAATGTGTTGTCTTTGATGGGGGGAACGGGACATGAATTTTCGCCAGTTCGCCATTAACAACGTCGTTCGGAACAAGCGCATCTATCTCGCTCATTTTCTCAGCAGCACGTTTTCCGTCATGATTTTTTTTACCTACGCGCTTTTGTTGTTTCATCCGGACTTGAAAAGCGGATTGCAAGGTTCGAACAGCACGGTAACGATGCTGGCGAATCAGGGAATGATCGTAGCGGAGATCGTCATCTTTGTGTTCTCGTTTCTGTTTTTGTTATATTCGGTCGGCTCGTTTCTGAAAACGCGCAAAAAGGATTTTGGAATTTTTCTGATTCTGGGCATGACCAAAAGGCAGATGAATCGGTTGCTGTTTTTGGAGAACATGTGCATCGGGGCAGCGGCTACGGTGGCGGGCATCGGTTTGGGTGTGATCTTTTCCAAGTTGATTCTGCTCATTTGCGGCTCCATGCTGGCCGTGGAGAACGGTCTGCCCTTTTATTTTCCAGGCAAGGCCATTCTGCTCACCGCATTTGCCTTCCTTGTTTTGTTTGCGGTGATTGCGCTGTCCTCTTCGTTGTTGATCCGTAAGGGGACGTTGATCGACCTTGTCAAATCGGAAGAAAAACCGAAACCGGAGCCAAAAGCATCGCCTTGGTTAGCATCACTATCCCTAATGGCCATCCTAGCCGGTTATGCGGGGGTATTTGTTTTCGTATGGGACAATCCTTCCTTCCCACTGCTGCTGGGCAGCGTGGTGGCCGTAATTGTCGGTACGTATCTGCTCTTTACGCAGCTCAGCGTATATGTGATTCGTGCGTTGAAAAGACGTCCGGGCCTGTTTTTTCGCAAAACGAACCTGCTCTTTCTATCAGAACTGACCTACCGCATGAAGGATAATGCAGTCATGTTTTTTATGGTGACCGTGATTTCGGCGTCTTCATTTACGGGGATTGGTACGATGCTGGCTTTGGCGGATCCGGGACTGTCGGCCATGACCAATCCATATGGATTCAGTTATGAGGCGGCCGGCGATCCCGCGGCGGAAGCGAAACATATCCGGATGGTAGAGGAAGCGCTGGTGGATCATGAACTTTCTTATCAAAAGGGAAGCTATGTCCCTATGTACACGTATGATGGGGAGATCTTTATCAAACTTGAGGATTATAACCGATTATCTTCCGCGCTTGGGTACGGGGAAAGGCAGTTGGGGGAACAAGAGGCATTTTTGACGCCAGGCAGCTTGCAGCAGCGGAAAAAAATTCGGGCTGGTGAGAACAGCTTTACGGGCGAAACGCTTGAATTCAATGTGGAGGACATTTGGCAAAAAGTAACGTTAACGCTGCCCGGCACGGAGATCGTGCTGCCGTTTGAGGGCAATTCGTCCATCTATGTCATTTCGGATAAGTTATACGACAGGTTGTTCCCCATTTATATTGGCGGCGATTCCAGCGAATATAACGGGGTGACCATCACGCAATTCGTGGTCAAGGACTGGATGCGTACACGCAGCTTTGCAGCAGAATTGCTGGAGCAAATCCAGAACACGCCAACTTCCGAGGGGTACTTCTATCCGACCTCGCTCGTGTTGGATTGGCTTCATTCGAAGCAAACGAACGGGATCATTCTCATACTTAGCAGCCTGGTTGGCATCGTGTTTTTCACCTTTGCGGCCAGCTTTACTTACTTCCGGTTGTATGCAGACCTGGATCGGGACGAGCAGCAGTATCGTATGGTCGGAAAGATGGGGCTGAGCCGTCCCGAATTGCGAAAGATTGTGACCAGTCAGCTCGTATTGATGTTTTTCCTGCCATTACTGGTTGCTGTGTTCCATAGTTCCGTCGCCTTTGTGGCGCTGCAGCAGCTGGTCGATTTCTCGGTGCTGGGACACAGCCTGCGCATTTTCCTGGTGTTTGCGTCCATGCAGCTCGCGTACTTTGCGGTTGTGCGCTGGCGTTATTTGAGAAACATGTACACCAAACTGGTTTGAACCCGTCGGGGCAAATGCAGTTGGTAAAGAAAAACATAAAAGGCGCCCATCATGTCATGGCTCCACGCCGAGGCAGAAGTGGCGCCTTTTTGGTTTGCCTTTGAATGGGCGATGGGGATCGGTTTGGGGAAAAGGAATTTGCTAGTGGATTATGTTACAATTATTGGGGAGTTCCGGATATGTTGATCATGATGCCGCTTCATCCAAATACATATAAAAAAAGTAGTAGAATCAAGAAAAAATGAAGGTGAATTCGAACGAAATGGAGAGACTGTGGTGTGAAAATAGGATATTTCAATATTGACACAAAAAAAAGAGAGACCAGACGGACGTTCAAACGTAGAAGACAAGTGACCCGAATGGGATAGGTAAAAAGGATAGATATATAAACCGCAAAAAACATCCACACGTTAACGGAGAGGCAGAACCAATCTGGAGAAGCGAAGCGTTCGCCTAAAAGCTTTCTGAAAGAAAGCTGCATCGGAAGCATAGGCTTATCACCGGATTTCCCCTTTAAAAAAGGGATTGGAAAAAAATCCGGGGATAACAGCGATCGGAAGATGGTGCTGCACTTGCAGTGGCCTAGTGTGATTACTGTTGCTGTTTATATAGGAAGGCCATACAGAAAAGAAACGCATTGGCCGATAACCATAAAAAGGATAGCTGGAGGGGAAATGTTTGTTTAAAGGAAATTCATTCGTTCGTATCAGCATCGGACTTGCCCTGGTGCTCATCAACATCTACCTGTTGTCACGGGTGAGCTTTATTTTTCAGCCACTCGTCACCATGGTGACGGTCATTACAATTCCGATGATGCTGTCGGTATTCTTCTATTATTTGCTGCGGCCGCTGGTGAATTATATGGAGAAGAAAAAGATCAACCGTACCGTCAGCATCCTGCTGATCTATCTGGTCTCCGCAGCCATTCTGGCCTTGTTCATCGTTGGATTATGGCCGTCCTTAAGGGATCAGCTGAAAAATCTCGTGGACAACGCGCCTAACATGATTAATGCGTTGAGCGCACAATTAAAGGAACTGGAGCAGAGCGGGATATTTACAACCCTGTTCCCTGAAAGCTCCAATCCGTTGTCCCAGATTACCGAATATGTAAACAAGGGATTCAACTTCGTCACCGATTATGTTTCCAGTGCGATCTCGCTCATTTCGAGTTTTGCGATTATTTTGTTTACGTTCCCGATCATTCTGTTCTACATGCTGAAGCAGGGGGAGAAATTCGGGCGCAAGCTGGTTCATATCGTGCCGAAACGGTTCCAGAAGGACAGCCGCGAAGTGGTATTGGAAATCGATCAGGCTCTAAGCGGCTTCATTGTGGGCCGAGTGATCGTGAATCTGGCTCTTGGCGTGCTGATGTATGTCGGGTTTCTGTTCATCGGTTTGCCGTATGCGTTATTGTTGACCGTCATCGCGGTGATCATGAACTTCGTTCCGTTCATCGGGGCGATTGTGTCGGCGATACCGATCGTCATCATCGGTCTCATCCAGTCGCCTTCAGTGGCGATCTGGTCGCTTATCATTATTTTGGTCGCTCAGCAGATTCAAGATAATCTGGTTGCACCTTATGTATTTGGCAAGAAACTGGACATTCACCCGCTGACAACCATTATTCTGGTGCTGGGCGCCGGGGATCTGGGGGGCATCATCGCCATTCTCATCATCATCCCGGTCTACATGACTTTCAAAATTATTCTGGTTCGCATCTATCAATTATTCTTTAAAGACAAATGGGAAAATGCCTAAACGCAGAAATGGAGTGGATAATCATGAACGAATTAACGCAATCGATCCTTAGCGAAGAAGAGAATACGAATGGACTGGCGGCACAGGAAACACAACCTTTAAAGGCGGGTACGATCCATGTCACGAATGACGTCGTATCGAAAATAGCGGCCATGGCCGCACAAACGACGGTTGGCATCGCATCGATGTCGGCCGGTTTGTCGGAAGGCATCGCCAAGAGCGTTCTGGGCAAAGGCCTGCAAAAGGGAATCGACATTAAAATGGATGAATCCGGCGTCTCCATCCATCTGCGCGTCGTTGTCGCTTACGGTTGCAAAATGCACGAGGTATGCCGGAAGCTGCAGCAAAATGTCTGCGAGCAGGTTCAGGACTTCACCGGGCTGCACGTAAACGAAATTCGGGTACATGTCGTGGGCGTGTCCATGTAATCTTTCAACTATTCATCAAAGCAGCACCTCCCCGTCAACCGTTTCGTTGGGGGAAGGTGCTGCTTTTTAGTTCACGGTAGCGCGAAGGGGCGCTGCCCATCACTTTTTTGAACATTTTCGAAAAAAGCAGCTGATCGTTGTAACCGACGGAACGTGCGATATCGCCGATCGTGAATCCTTGATCCAAAAGCAATTCCGCCGCCCGGCGCATGCGATAGTGGACGAGGTAAGACTGGATGCTGCTGCCCATTCGCTCCTTGAACAAGGAGCACAAATAACTTCGCTGCAGGCCGACTTGGGAAGCGATGGATTGCACGGTAACGGCATTGGCATAATTCGTTTCAATGAAATCGATGACCTGCGTGACGTAAGCGTCTTTCGTAAAAGGTTCTATCTTGCTCTCATGGCGTTGTTCGGAAGACGCGGCCAAGATGGAGAACAATTGGTAGAGCAAACCAAGCATGCCGATTTCCCAGCCTTTTCGGGTGTCGCGGGCGTGCACGATCCGATGCAGGCAGGAGCGCATTTCTTCATCATGCTCCAGGCTGAACACGGGCTGATGCTCGGAGAGCCCCGCTTGACTGAGCAGCATTTCGCAGGTGTTTCCTTCGAAAGCAACCCAGCTGTACTCCCATGGATCGTCGGCATCGGCTTCATAATAAACGACCGAGTGAGGCACGATGAGGAACCCTTGTCCTTTGCGCAGCTCATGGGTTTGTCCGTTGACTCTGAAGATCCCTTTGCCGCCCAGGATGTAATGGATTTTATAATAATCTCTCATCGCCGGACCGAAGTGATGGCGGGGAGTACAAGGTTCTGTTCCGTAATGGAGCAGCTGGAGATCCTGAAATTGATCGTTTCGAAACATGTACGTAATCAAGGCTGCACGCTCCATTATAAAAGAGTGATCTTGCATTTTGACATATGTATTATCATATAATGTTTATCATTTATCGGTATTATAGTACTTTAACGATCATTTTTCCATATGAATATAGCGTGATGCCATACCGTTGTCCCGGGTGGAATGTCTAAGATAAAAGTAGCTTCCATTCCGAAAAGAAAAGAGAGATGCTCATGACTTATATTTCCAATGAACAACGATACGATGAAATGAAATATGCCCGCTCAGGCAGAAGCGGCATCCGATTGCCCCAGATCGCGCTTGGATTATGGCAAAATTTCGGCGGCAACCGCACCTTGGATATTCAGGAAGAAATGATTTTGCGTGCGTTCGACCTGGGCATCAATCATTTTGACCTGGCGAACAACTATGGTCCGCCGCCCGGATCGGCTGAAGAAAATTTCGGCATTATTCTCAAAAAGCATTTGCGGCCTTATCGCGACGAATTGCTCATCTCTTCGAAGGCTGGTTATTATATGTGGAAGGGGCCTTACGGCGAATGGGGGTCGCGCAAAAATTTGATTGCGAGCCTTGATCAAAGCTTGAAACGCATGGGCCTGGATTATGTGGACATCTTCTATCATCATCGTCCGGACCCGAATACGCCGCTTGAAGAAACGATGGCTGCATTGGACCATATCGTCAGACAAGGCAAGGCGCTGTATGTCGGGTTATCCAACTATAATGCGGAGCAGACCAAGGAAGCGGTAAGCATTCTGCGTAGTCTGGGAACGCCATGCCTTCTGCATCAGCCGAATTATTCCATGCTGAACCGCTGGATCGAGGATGGCCTGCAGGATGTGCTGCACGAGCAGGGCGTGGGTTCAATTGCCTTCTGTCCGCTGGGACGGGGGCAGCTGACGAACAAATACGTGGACAAACTGAAAGAGGAACGAGCAAACCCGTCGGGCAGCCTGCGTCCGGAAGCGTACACGGATGAACGCATTGCCAAATTCGAAGCGCTTCAGGATATCGCTGCCCGCAGAGAACAAACGATTTCGCAGCTTGCATTGAACTGGGTGCTGCGCGGGGACCGGGTCACGTCTGCCTTGATCGGCGCGAGCCGTGTATCCCAGATCGAAGAGAACGTGGCTGCCTTGCAGGCGCCGGAGCTGACGACGCCGGAGCTGCAAGACATTGAAGCGGTATTGGACGGAATCGGAAACTATGCATGGTAATTAGAATGACGTGCGTCTAGAACGATTTTGGCGAGATGAATGAGTATTTATCAGAAGCGGCCTGTAACGGCTGCTTCTTTTATGTTGAAACGATGGTTTTCAAATGAATTTCTCTAACATGGCTTTAATATCATTCTTTTCGAAACCAT
Organism: Paenibacillus sp. FSL W8-0426; assembly: GCF_037969725.1. Taxonomy (NCBI): domain Bacteria; kingdom Bacillati; phylum Bacillota; class Bacilli; order Caryophanales; family Paenibacillaceae; genus Paenibacillus; species Paenibacillus sp. FSL W8-0426. Next base: position 2,674,429 of record NZ_CP150203.1, read on the forward strand.
ATTTGTAAGATCATGCAGGCATGTATTTGACCGGTGTTTATTTTTTTGCGGATTAGGCACAGTTCATGGCACCAGGTCCTAGCATTTAGGGTATAATGGAACAATGTACACCGATTCATACCACGGAATTACAAAGGAGTGGCTTCACCATGAATTTTCAACAGTGGATTTCGCCGGAAATCTATAACATGACCTCGGAGATGGAGAACCACCCGCAGGATCGGGTTGCCCTTCGCTGGATCAGCGATCAGGCTGAAATGGAAGAGATCACGTATGGTGACCTGCTTAAACAGGCGAACCGTCTTGCAGCCGGACTGAGCAGCCTGGGTCTCGTCAAAGGCGACCGGGTGCTCGTCATGGTTCCCAGACGGATCATCGCATACGTTATATACATTGCTTGCCTGAAGCTTGGCATTGCCATTATTCCTTCTTCGGAAATGCTGCGTGCCAAAGATTTGGAATATCGTCTCCGCCATTCTGAAGCCCGCGCCGTCATCGTGTGGAACGAAACGACGTCGGAAGTGGAGAAAATCGACGCCGACTTGCCATCGCTCGCACACCGTATCGTTGCCGGACCGCAAGGAGACGAAGCTGTGCCTGGCGAAGGCTGGCTGCATGTTCAGCAGCTGATGCAGGGGCAGCCGGATGTGCTGCCTGCCGTGGAGACGCATCGTGATGATATCGCGATTCTCGCATATACTTCCGGAACGACAGGTAACCCGAAAGGTGTCGTTCATAGCCATGGCTGGGCATATGCCCACTTGAGGATTGCGTCAACGCTCTGGCTGGACGTGCAGCCTTCGGACGTCGTGTGGGCTACGGCTGCGCCGGGATGGCAAAAGTGGATTTGGAGCCCCTTCCTGTCCGTCTTGGGAAAAGGCGCTACCGGCCTGATCTACAGCGGGTCATTCCATCCGCAGCGTTACTTGCAGTTAATGCAGCAGCAGCGCATCAACGTACTCTGCTGTACGCCGACCGAATATCGGCTGATGGCCAAAACGGATGACCTTGGACATTTCGACTTGTCCAGCCTGCGCAGCGCGGTATCGGCAGGCGAACCGCTGAACCAGGAAGTGATCGAAATTTTCCAGCGTCATTTCGACTTGACGATTCGGGACGGGTATGGACAAACCGAAAGTACGCTGGTGATCGGCAGTCTTTCCGGGGCTCCTGTCCGGATTGGCTCCATGGGACAGTCCATTGCGCCAGGTCTGGTCGTGGTCATTGACAAAGACGGCCATCCGCAGCCAGCCGGAGAGGTAGGGGACATTGCGGTACATAAAGACATGCCTGCGCTGTTCCGTGAGTATTATAAAGATGAAGGCCGCAAGGAAGCGAACCTGCGCGGGGACTACTTCGTAACCGGGGATCGCGCGAGCGTGGATGAAGAGGGTTATTTCTGGTTCGAGGGCCGCAGCGACGACATCATTATCAGCTCAGGATATACGATTGGGCCGTTCGAGGTAGAGGAAGCACTCATGAAACACCCGAGCGTGAGGGAATGTGCCGTGGTGGCGAGTCCGGACGAAATCCGCGGCCATGTGGTCAAGGCGTTTGTTGTGCTGAAAGACGCTTCCCAATCTTCGCCCGAGCTGGTGAAAGAGCTGCAAAATCATGTGAAGACATGGACGGCCCCTTACAAATATCCGCGTAAAGTCGAATTCGTGGCCGACCTGCCCAAAACCAATTCAGGCAAAATTCGGCGCATCGAGCTGCGCGAGCAGGAAAAACGCAACGGTTAATCTGTAAACAAACCTACACACGTTAACGGAGAGGCAGAACAATCCGGAGAAGCGAAGCGTGGTTTCTATAGACGCAGTTTTTGGGTGTCTTAGCAGCCCAGACTACTACCATCAGGAGTGAAATGATCATGAGTACATTTGAACAAAGCTTTGAACAATCTTTGGAACAATATGCGGAACTCGTCGTGCGAGTCGGCGTCAACATTCAGAAAGGACAGGTGCTGATCGTTACGGCTCCGATTGAAACGTTGGATCTGACCCGGCTGATCGTACAGAAGGCTTATGCCGCAGGCGCGAAATACGTGCAAGTCGATTTCGAGGACGACATCATTACGCGCAGCCGTTTCATCCACGGTTCGGATGACAGCTTCGATTATTATCCGTCCTGGAAAACGGAGATGCTGGAGAAGTTCGCGGCCGAAGGCGGCGCAACATTGACGATCAAAGTCCCTGATCCGGATCTGTACAACGGCATCGATTCGGACAAGGTGTCGCGTGCAACCAAGGCTGCGGCAACCGCTCGCCGCGGATTTTCCAAATACACGCGCAACCACGAAATCAGCTGGTGCTTGATCAAAGCGCCGACGAAAGCGTGGGCGAACAAAGTGTTTGCCGACATTCCGGAAGAAGAACGGATCAGCGTCATGTGGGACACCATTTTCAAAATGAATCGCGTCGACGGCGGCGATGCCGTGGAAAATTGGAAAAATCACCTGAAAACGCTGAACGACATGAACGCCATCCTGAATGCCAAAAACTATAAAAGCCTTCACTATCGCGCGCCAGGCACCGATCTGAAGATCGAGCTTGTCGACGGGCATATCTGGCATGGCGGAGGCGGCGAGAATAAAGAAGGCCACTATTTTGTCGCCAACATGCCGACCGAAGAAGTGTTCACCATGCCGAAGCGCAGCGGGGTCAACGGTTATGTCAGCAGCACGATGCCGCTGAATTTGAATGGCCAATTGGTTGATCAGATCAAGATCACATTTAAGGATGGACAGGTCGTTGCGTTCAGCGCCGCATCCGGCGAGGAGCATCTGAGAAACCTGTTTTCCACCGATGAGGGTGCGCGTTATCTGGGTGAAGTGGCGCTTGTGCCGCATGATTCCCCGATTTCGAACCTGAACCGCATTTTCTACAATACCGGCGTGGACGAAAATGCTTCTTGCCATCTTGCGGTGGGGAGCGCATATCCGTTTTGCATGAAGGACGGCACCACGATGAACAACGAAGAGCTGTTAAAGCATGAATGCAACGTCAGCCTGACCCATGTGGACTTTATGATCGGTTCCGCAGAACTGGATATCGACGGGGAATTGCCGGATGGCACGATCGAGCCGGTATTCCGCAAAGGCAACTGGGCGTTCAACAACTAATTCTCGCATGCTTGTCACCCAAAGAGCGGATCACGTAGGCCATCCTGCCTGCATGATCCGCTCTTTTTTTGATTTAGTGCGGTCTGCGAAACGCTTCCTGATCTTCTCTGATGAGAAGAGGCTGCACTATCTATTGGGCAAGTGAAGTTATCGCATGTTCATTTTCCTTGGAAAGCGGATTTAGGCCCCTGACCGAAGCCTTCGATAAATTCCACAACTTCGCGCGCCTCGATGACTCATGTTTACATGGGAATTGTTCACATAAGGTTAGCGTCCTTGCGCACCGGAATGCAAAGCTCGCATTGATGCCGCAGAAGAAGTTCCCCTTTATATCGTTCCATCACGGGGCCATCTGCGATCGCATGCCCGTGATCCCGAACCAAACCGGGAATGCTGGTCCAGGCATGCATCACGGCTTCCGCAGTATGCGCGATTCGGTATACGAGATAATCTCCGCCGGCCAATTCTCCTTCCTTTACGGGATCGTTTCCGGAGAAAACGAAATCGTCGCTGATCACGATGCACGCGTCATATCGACATGACTCAGGTGGAGTTGTTGCAGGGTCATCTTGCGGAATGCCGAACAATACGGAAGCTTCGGTTAACAAATGCTGAACGTGAGCCCAGTTTTTTAAGGTTTCCATTGCCTGTTTGTTGGCAGGGCCATAGGGTCCGATTTGACGAACATAAGCCATTCGGGTACGTGAGATCGTTTCGAGAGAAATGGACATGCGTGGTTCAACCCTTTCCGAAAGTATATGGACTTGTGTGTATGTAAGCCCACTCGGATACTAACATGGACTAAAATGAATTTCATGCACTTTTTTTGAACTCACGCACGGCATCGCCATTCAGGGCGAATTGGAACACATTGCGCAGTGCATCCCGATGAGGACGTTGACGAACTGATTTTGGCAGAGGTGGCGTTCGAAGAAAACGGAAATTTCCGGCTCGGATTCGACGCAGGGGAAACGCCTGCGGGGCAATTGTACCTGTTTGCGGAGTTTGACGAAGCATTTCATCTGTCGGAGCAGCTTATATATGAAACGTATTAAAGCCACGATGATCGTGGCTTTTTGGCATGGTTTGTTTTCGGTTTGTTATTCATTATTCCACGTTTAATTTGTTGAAACTCACATACTCGTTAATCGGTTTGCGGTAACCGCGCGGACGCTGCTTGGCTTCGGATTTTTTACCGATCGTGATGACCAGGGAGATCACATAGTGATCGGGAATTTCAAGGCTTTTTTGCAGCTCCTCGGCATCGAAACCGATCATTGGACAAGTGTCCCAGCCTCGATCCTGGGCAATCAGCATGAACTGCATGGCAGACAGGCTGGCATTGCGGATGGCATCCTCGCGTTGGAAAAATCTGCCGCGGGCTTCGTAAAATTCGGTGACGCTTTGTGATTCCTGCTCGTATTGAAACGGCGTCATAGCGCCAAGATTCAGCAAACCTTCGTTGATCGTGCGGATGTGATGGTGAGCGTTGATATCGCCGAGTACGACGATGACGGCAGAAGCCGTTTTTACTTTGTACTGCTGGGAAGCTTCATGGACTTTTTCGATCTGTGCCGGGTCCGTCAGCACGAGATAATGGGTGTGCTGCAGGTTAAAGGCCGAAGGCGCGAATTTGTTCAAAGCAAACATCTCATGGAATTCCGATTCGGGGATGTCGACGCCTTCTTCGAAAATAACGGCAGACCTGCGGTTTTTGATAATGTTCTCCAAATCACTCATCGTATGTACCTCGCTTGGTTGAATTATAAACTCACTATAGCACACTTGGTTACTTTTTGTATGTATAATTTTTGCATAAGACAAGTCGGTGCTGCCATACGCTGAAAATAAACCGTGGAGGTGACCGATGAAGGCATGGCTGTCTCAAGTTAAAAGCAACGCATTCTCGCGTGAATTTCGGGTATACGTGATCGAATCCTCCACGTTGAAGCGGTTTGTCATCGTGGAAATCGTGCTGGGTACGCTGGCGTACCATGCAGCTTTTTACCTGGTTCATAATGCCCTGCTGGCTGGGGTCGGCTCCTGGGCGGGGACGGAAGGGATGAAACGGCTCCCGGCAGTTGTCAAACGCATCGTCAGTGCGTAGAGTGGTTTGGTTTGACGCACTCTGTCAAAAGAAGCGTTGCAGGAGAGCAGGAAGGCGGATCGCCGACCTTTCTCTCCCTTTTTTTTTGTGGTAACGATCAGACCATCATAGGATCATTTCTATTCACCGAGAAAAGTACTTGATTCACAGTCACTTTTACTTGGCACGCTCCAAATATTGCTCCAGCGTGAGGTTCTGTTTCGTCATTTCGCCTGCGATGTATACGCCGACGTAGCGGACATGCCATGGCTCATACGCGTATCCGGTCAGTTTTTCCTGATCCTTGCCGTAGCGGATAATAAAGCCGTATTTCGGGGCATTGGCTTTCAGCCATTTGCCTTCTTTGGTGCTGCCGAAGCTTTGCTGCAGGTCGTAACCTGCGGATGCGCTGGAAATGTCCATCGCGAGCCCGGTCTGGTGTTCGCTTTGTCCAGGGCGGGCGCTGGTTTTGTTGGCCACGGCTTCGCCTTTGATGCTGGCATTGCGTTCAAAAATCGATTTTTGCGTGGCATAGGAACGGTAGCCGGACACGGCTTTGATATCGATGCCGTCTTTTTTGGCCGCTGCGAACAGCTTCTCCAGCGCGGTGGCGGCTGCTTTTCGCATCTGCTTTTTCGGGCTGGAGCCGGAGAAGCTGAACGGGATGTTCGGCACGACGAGATCCTTCGGTTCATAGCTTGCCGGCAGGTTTCTATTTTTGTTGACCAGCACGACGGTGCTCGTGAGATTGGTTACCGTGGCTTTGCCGTTGCCGTCTGTTTTGATCGTGCGGGATGGTGCATTGTCGTGCAGGAATTGGGCAAAGCTGGAGCTCGCAGCTTCTGCTGCCGTGCCGAACGTGAAAGGTACGGCGGCGAGTGCCGCCCCGGCAATGACGGATCCGGCCAGAATGGCGGAGATGATGGATTTATGTTTGCGTGTGCGATTCATTGATGTGGTCATGCTGCATCCTCCTCGGTTCTATCAATCTATAAACCGAGTATACTAGAGGATGATGTCAATAGTTTCTCCAAATGTTTCCGACTTGTAAACAAAATGTGTGAAAATAAAAAAACGGCCCTGCGTCGCCGCAAAAGCCGTTTCGTTATGGGCTAGGCCAATGGCTGGCAGAAAGATCATCTGCTGGATGGCAAGGCACAGGCATTCATGGCTGCGGGCGTTCCAACCGCGCTGGCACGAGCGTCCCGTACGCGAAGGTTGCCGTTAAGCACCCCTGAGTCGCTGCTGAGCTTGAACGAAGGATAGTTGGGCTCGGTATCCAGCTTCATGCTCTCCTCCAGGTTAAGCTGTTGTTTGGGGTCCACGTAGAATGTGCCCAGATTCGTTTCGACGGGTTCATCCAATGCTCCAGGCTGGTCTACGATGTCGATGACGAGCACGCCGTTGCATCCGCAATTTTCGGTATCATAAAAAAGCTTGAAATAACCCGGCTGCTCTCCGAGGCCTGCGGTCAGGCGCTCTGCAGCAAGATCGGTAATGGATATGCGCATATTGCCACGCTCCTTTGGATCGGAATCGAAATGTTTTACTTTCAACAATGTAAAACTAACTATATCTATAGTATACCATTCCTGTCAAAGGCAGCCGCATCACGTTGATGCACACATGCGCGCAGAACATTGGATGGATGGTATACTGAACTTGGGATGTTGGGCAGAAATGCCGGAAGTCGATTGAAGGGATGATGTACATATGTCAATGGATCATTTTGGGCAATGGCCGGAAGCAGCCTGGACAAGGGAGCCCGCATCTTGGGCTCTGCAATCCGATCGGCTGATCGTCGAGGCGGCAGAGGGAAGCGACTTTTGGGAAAACACGTTTTACGGCTTTTGCCACCGGAATGGCCATGCTTTACTTGCCGCATGGGACGGAGACCGTGCCGTCGAGGTATCCTTTGACTTAAAATCGTTTACCGAATTGTATGATCAGGCGGGCTTGATGTTGTGGCATGACCAGCATCAGTGGATCAAAGCGGGCATTGAGGTCAACGACGGCGTACCCCATGCAGCGGTGGTGGTGACAGACCATTTTTCCGACTGGTCGTTATCTCCTGTGCCCGAGTGGGCAGGTCAAATTGTAACGATCCGGGCTTCCTGGAGCAACGATGCCGTCATTATACGCGCGAGAACAGACAAGCATCCATGGCGCACGATCCGGGTTGCGCGGTTTGCCTATGCGACAGGCAAACAGGCGGGGCCTTTTCTATGCTCTCCGAAACGTGCCGGCTTCAGCGTGGAATTCCTCCGCTGGAAGCAGACGGCACCGGACGTGGACTTGCATGCTGATCCGCCGATCGAGGAGTAGAACCCTCCGTTTGATATAGGTGCACAGACGGTACACGAAAGAAGACAGGCGAGGAATCATCGTACGATTCCGCCTGTCTTCTCTGAGGTTCATGTGGGCTTTGTGCTGTCCGGACTTTCCGCCCTTTCCCGGGTTCAGAAGGCCGTCATTCAGCGTTTTTTTCGCGCTCGGCAGCTTGCTCGGCTTGATTCAACTGCTGCATGCGTTCTTCGTAATCATCGAGAAACCATAGCGGGTCCATGTTAGTTTCATCGCCATTGTAGTTGATCAACACTTCTTCGCCCGCCCGAATATCCCGATAAGCGTAGAAATCGAAGGAATGATTGTCGAAATTGATGACATAAGTCGCGTTGGGTTCATAGGAGTGGTTAATCAAACTGCCGTAACCCAGCAACATCGCAGTATGGTTCGTGCCGTACTCGAATACGTAATCTCCGAGTATGGTCTCATCGATGTGATGGTGATCTTCATTCGGATAGGCAACGACCGGCGCCTGATGGATCAGCTTTCCTTTTGGAATGTCCTCCGTGGCGAATACGCCGCGGTTAAATTCTCCGCTTCCTCCAATGGGGGAACGTTTTACTTCAATCATTGCTTTTCACCTGATGCTCGTTCAGAAGAGCTCCGTTCTGTATTAGTGTGTATACACCTTATTTATTGTTCCAGTGACAGCTTAACGTATACAAAGAAAAATTTTAACGGATTCCGATGATTTAGGCAAATGGGCAGAGGAATTTCACGGTGATGAAGGTGGAGGGAACGGCGCGATTCTCGACAAGCTTGCCATTTGAAGTTGCCATTGAGTTGAGCGGCCCATAACGCTTATAATATACAAGAATAAGTCTATATAGAAAAGGTGTCATGATGAGTATATTAAACGTGGAAAAATTGAGTCACGGTTTTGGCGACCGTGCCATCTTTAACAATGTATCGTTCCGTCTGCTCAAGGGTGAGCATATCGGTTTGATCGGGGCCAACGGTGAAGGGAAATCCACCTTCATGAATATCATTACGGGCAAGCTGCAGCCGGATGAAGGTAAAGTGGAATGGTCCAAGCGCATGCGCGTCGGTTATCTGGACCAGCATGCCGTGCTCAGCAAAGGACAGTCGATCCGCGACGTGCTGCGCAGCGCGTTCCAATACCTGTTCGACATGGAGCAGGAGATGAACGACATGTACGGCAAAATGGGAGATGTGACTCCCGAGGAACTGGAGCAACTGCTCGAAGACGTCGGCACGATTCAGGATACGCTGACCAATCAGGATTTTTACTTGATTGATGCCAAGGTGGATGAGACCGCCCGAGGACTGGGTCTGACCGACATCGGCCTGGACAAGGACGTTAACGATCTGAGTGGCGGACAACGCACGAAGGTGCTGCTGGCCAAGCTTTTGCTCGAAAAACCCGATATTTTGCTGCTTGACGAGCCGACGAACTATCTGGATGAACAGCATATCGAATGGCTGAAACGTTATCTGCAGGATTACGAGAATGCGTTTATCCTCATCTCTCACGATATTCCGTTCCTGAACAGCGTCATCAACCTGATCTATCATATGGAAAATCAGGATTTGACCCGTTATGTGGGCGATTATGACCACTTCCAGGAAGTTTACGAGATGAAAAAGCAGCAGCTCGAATCGGCGTACAAACGCCAACAGCAGGAAATTGCCGACCTCAAGGATTTCGTGGCCCGGAACAAGGCGAGCGTGGCAACGCGCAATATGGCGATGTCCAGACAAAAGAAGCTCGACAAGATGGAAGTCATCGAGCTGGCGGCCGAGAAGCCGAAACCGCAGTTTAATTTCCGCGAAGCGAGAACGTCGGGCAAACTGATTTTCGAAACCAAAGGCTTGGTGATCGGGTACAACGAGCCATTGTCCAGACCGCTTGATCTGCGTATGGAACGTGGACAAAAAATTGCGCTCGTCGGTGCGAACGGGATCGGTAAAACAACGCTCATGCGCAGCATTTTGGGCGAAATCCCGGCGCTGGACGGAACGGTGCAGCGCGGCGACTTGCTGGAAATCGGTTATTTCCAACAAGAGATCAAAGAAGCGAACTATAACACATGCATCGAGGAAATTTGGCAGGAGTTCCCGTCCTTCACGCAATTTGAGGTGCGTGCGGCTCTGGCCAAATGCGGTTTGACGACCAAACATATCGAGAGCAAGGTTGCGGTGCTGAGCGGTGGCGAAAAGGCGAAAGTACGCCTGTGCAAGCTGATCAACAACGAAACGAACCTGCTCGTGCTCGACGAGCCGACGAACCATCTGGACGTGGATGCGAAGGATGAACTCAAACGCGCGCTGAAAGCCTATAAAGGCAGCATTCTGCTGATTTCCCACGAACCGGAATTTTACCGCGACGTCGTGACGGATACGTGGAACTGCGAATCGTGGACGACGAAAGTATTTTAAGTCCGGAAGCCGCTCGGCATATCAGTGAAGCGAGGGGAGGATCTCATCGCCTCAAGGGCTGGATGAATAATACAAATACACCATGGCGTAGAGATGCTCAAAGATGAAATGAAAAGCACGCATTGCACGGATGAACTTCCGCGTAATACGTGCTTTTTCGCCTGGTGTGACGAAATATGTTGGCATGGAAATAATGATTGACAGCTTCGTTTTGCCGATACTATAATTCAGGAAAGCACTTACATTTGCATAAAAATGAAACCTGTTTCACGATATAGGCGCAAGGAAAAGGCGGATAATTATTATTTGCACATTGCTACTAGTATGGGAGACAGGTTTTTTTTGCGCCTAAATGAAACCGGTTTCATGAAACTGGGAGGTGATCGGACCCTCGCCCTTGGCGCGCTTGAGTGTTGAACACAGGCCGGAAACAGCACCGTGCCCTTATATCCATGTTTTGATCTTCCGAGGCAAAGGAGAGATACGGATTTGAACTCATTGAAGAAACCGATTACATTCGTGTTGGCGGCTTCATTGGCACTGTCTTCGGGACCGTGGATGCTGCCAGGCCAGGTTTTTGCCGATGTGGACCGCATGCCCGCAATACTGCTGCAGGATGACTTTTCGGATGGGGATTATACCGTGTCGCCTGAGTGGATCGTGAGTTCAGGAAATTGGAGCATAGCTGCCGATCCGCTCGATGGTTCCAACAACACGCTCTATCAGAGCGATACCGGGGAAGGCATCATTTCGACTGGTGATAGGATGTCCGACATGACCGTGACCACAAGTGTTTATACGGGGGCGGGGCAGGGATATCCAGGCATTTTGCCGCGTTTTCAGGACAAGAACCATTTTTATTATTTTCAAATGCAGGTGCCTGCCAACAAACTTGTGTTTTCCAAGCGGGTGAACGGCACGGATACCACGTTGAAAACGGCGGATTTCACTTTTGCCAAAAACACGTGGTACACGCTCAAGCTGGTGCTGTCGGGCACGTCCATTCGGGCCTATATTACGGAAAACGGAGCCGATCGGCTCGTCTTTGATCTTGCGGACGATACATATGCCGCCGGTACGGTCGGCATTCGCAACAAGTGGCAGACGGTGCAGGTCGACGATGTTATCGTCGCCGAGCCGCCGCCCGCCAATGACATTGCGCTGACTGCCGCCGAGCAGACGGCCTCCTCGGTATCGCTGCAATGGACGGAAGCGGAAGGCGCGACCGGCGGTTATCGCCTGTATCGTTCCACATTGCCGGACAGCGGTTATTCCTTTGTGGCAAGCACAATGTCTCCGGGTTATGTGGATGAGGGATTAAGCACGGATACGAACTATTACTACAAAGTGGCTTACGAATATGGCGGCTTAACAGAATCGTTGTGGTCTTCGCCATTGGAGGTTCGGACGGCAGCCACGGCGCCGCAGGCACCTGGCAACTTGACGGCGGTCGGGCTCGATGCCACCAGCGTAAAGCTGTCATGGTCTGCGGCAGACAAGGCGACCGGCTACCGTGTATCACGTGCTTTGCTTGGCAGCGAATCATACGAGCAGGTGGTTGAGGGGACTTCGCTCAGTTACACGGATCAAGGTCTGGAGCCTGGCAGCAGCTACAGCTATCGCGTCACCGCGTATAACGCAGCCGGGGAATCCGCGCCTGCAACAACGGAAGCGAGAACGTATGATATCAACTCCCCGACCGGTTTTGCCGTTTCGGATGTGACGGATACGTCGATTTCTCTTCGTTGGGACGTTCTACCCGGTTCGAACGTGACTTATACGGTGTCCAGAGCAACAAGTGCAACAGGCACGTTCCAACAGGTGTATCGCGGTGGCGACACTGCGTTTACGGACAGTAAATTATCGATGGGGACCGGTTATTTTTACAACATTCAGGCGGAAGTTGACGGCGTTGTTTCCCCGGTTTCGACGCCGCTTGGGGCCGCCACGATTCGCACGAGCTTTACGCCAGGCCAATTATGGCCGGACCTGGGCGGCAAGGCGATCGATGCCCATGGCGCCGGGTTCTTTTACGATGAGCAAACGGAGAAGTATTACTGGTACGGCGAATACCACACGGGAGGATGGCCGGCGACGGGAATTCGCGTATATTCGTCGACAGACTTGATGAACTGGACGGATGAGGGAATGGCGCTCACGATGATCCGATCCATGGACGACTTCGACAACGATCCGCTGATCTCGGAACTGTACGCGGGCCGTGAAGACAGGGTGGATATCTGGGCCGATATCCGCAGAGGCCGGATCATCGAGCGGCCAAAGGTCATTTACAACGACAAAACGAAAAAATACGTCATGTGGGCCCACATGGACGGAGACAAGGACCCTTACAACGACAACGCCAACTACGGCAAGGCGCAGGCTGGTTATGCCATCAGCGATTCGCCGACGGGTCCGTTCGTCTACCAGAAGAGTTACCGGATGGATCGCGCTCCCGAAGGGGAGAAGGATTACCAACCAGGCAATCCGGGCATGGCACGAGACATGAACTTGTTTAAGGACGACGACGGTACCGCATACCTGATTTACTCCAGCGAGGAAAATCTGACGTTGTATATTTCCAAATTGACGGATGACTACAGCGACGTCACGGGATGGCACAAGCAAGGGTTGACCGACGAGAAAGGCAATCCCGTGCGCGATTCTACCTATCAGGCTGAATACGGTGTAGACTACGTGCGCGTATTTCCTGGCGGACAGCGCGAAGCTCCGGCCATGTTCAAATATCAGGGCAAATATTATATGCTGACCTCCGGCGCAACCGGCTGGTCGCCGAACGAAAACAAGGTGACCGTAGCGGACAACATTTTCGGGCCGTGGTCTACGATGACGAATCCGTTCGTGCGCACGCTGCCTAGCGACCCTGATCCGGGCAAAGCGTTTGGCACGCAGTCCACGTCAGTGATTCCGGTGGATCCGGCCAAGGGCAAATTCATTTATGTGGGCGATACATGGAACGGCGGAAATTTCTCTAATGACGGGGCCAAATACGTATTCCTGCCGATCGAATTCGGAATAGGTTCCGATATCGCGATCCGGTGGTATGACAGTTGGACGCCTGATTTGCTGAATTCGATGGGGAAGGTGGATATTACAGATCCGCTGCCGGAAGCAGTACCGCTCGGCAAGGTTCCCGCGTTGCCAACAACCGTTAATGTGCGCGACGGAGAAACCTTGGTGCCGACGCCAGCGGTCTGGACGGTGAACGACCGTGTGATGACGGCCGAAGATTTTGCGAAGCCGGGTCCGCTCACGTTACAGGTGAGGACGCCGGAGTTCGGCAACAAAAAACAGGCGGTGCGCGTATACGTCGTCCCCGAGAATGCCCTTTATTTTGTCAATAGCGGGGGTTACGAGACAGCCGATTACAAATTGATGGGTGCTTATATGAAAGGAACGCTGGCCAACCCGGGAACGGCGGACCAGATGTATGCGCCGGGCGAGGGACGCGACTGGGGATATGTCAGCGCGGATGCGCTGCCTTCCGGTTCGAATGGTGGAGACATATTTTCGACCGTGCGTTATTTGAACGGCGGCAATGTGACCAATTCGCCCAAAGGCACGGATCTGACTTATCGCTTTGACGTACCGAACGGAACATACGATATCTATGCCGGATTCAATGATCCATGGACAAACACGTCGCGCCGAGCCAATTTCTATATTAATGGAGAGAATACCGGTGCAGTCACGTATACGCCATCCAGTGTGAGGGCTCATCGAGGCATTGCCGTTTCGAACAACAAGCTGGAACTGACGGTACGCAATACGGCAGCGCAGGATCCGCTGATCAGTTGGATCGTCATCGCCAAACCGGACATGGCACCTTCCGTGGACGAAAGCGCCGGGTTGCGAGCCGAAGCGGTGACGGGAACAGACGTTACGCTCCACTGGGATGCCCGTCTTGGGGCGGCGGGTTACAAGCTTTATCGTTCAGAGCGTGAAGACGGGGAGTACAGCATCGTTTATAACGGGAGTTTGCGGCAATATACGGATCGCGAACTGACGCCGGGTACGCATTACTATTATAAAGTGGAAGCGCTCGATGCGGTGGGAGGATCACTGGGCGGTTTATCGACGGCCTGCGAAACGGAGACGGTGGAGCTCACTGCCGAGGAAGTCGCCGCTTCCATCACAGCACTGGAGCAGCCCGCCAAAGGCGCGAAAACATTGAAGCTGCCGACCGTTCCGAAAGGGTTCAGGATTGCGATCGCTTCGAGTTCGCTGCCGGACGTTGTACGTGTCGATGGCACGATCGTGCCGCCATCCGAGGAAGCTACGGTCACGTTGGAATTGGAGATTACACGCATCTCTGACGACAGCAAGGCATTGACGGTACCTCTTATCGTCAAAGTGCCTGCACAGGCTTCTTCATCCGGAGGTACGGGAAGCGACGGTTCAAGCGGCGGCACAGGAGGAAGTGCGGGCGGCAGCTCTGGCGGAACTTCGGGTGGCACGGGAGGTCAAAACGGCAGCTCGAACACGTCAGGAGACCGTTTGGTACCTCAACCGCAAAAAGACAGGGCTCTTCTTGAAGTGAAGGCCGAGACCGGCAAGGATGGCGTCGCGCAAGCAGAGGTGAAAGAATCCGCAATGGAAGCGGCTTTTGCGGCAGTGCCTGCCGCAGCTTCGAACAGACCGCTGGTGGAGCTTCGCTTGAAAGCGAGTGCAGAGGCCGGTGCATATGAGCTCCGTCTGCCTGCCGCCTCGCTGGTGGATGACGGCAAGGCCCGCCGGATCTTGATCGTGACCGCTTTGGGGTCGCTGGAGCTTCCGACCGATTTGCGCAAAAACGTTGCTGCAGACGGCGATATCGTAACGGTGCGGTTAACGCAAACAACATTGGCGAAGCCGACTGCACGGCAGCTTGGCACACAACAGGGGCTGCGACTGGATCTTGACGTGAATGGAGAAGTTTGGCCATCTACTAGTGTCTTGACGCTTCGAATGCCTTATGGGAAGCTGCAAGGCGCGCACCCTGACGCCATTGTTGCGTTCAAGATCGGGGCGGACGGAGTGGCAGCACCGCTGCCACAAAGCCGATATGACGAGCAGAGCGGCGAGGTTGTATTCACCACTTCATCAGGTGCAGGAGAATATGCCGTAGCACGGGTGGAGAGCACATTTGCCGACGTGGGAAGCGTTCCATGGGCCCGAACAGCGATCCATGCGCTGGCTGCACGCGGAATCATCCATGCAGATGGAACTGATGATGCAGGGCATCTGCAGCCGAAACAGGATATGACGCGTGGTCAATACGTGCAATGGCTGGTCGCGGCGCTTGGTTTGGATGCCCCAGCGGGCGACGAATTCTCCGATGTGAAGGCAGACGCCCCGTATTACGAGGCGGTTGGAACTGCGCGTTCGCTCGGCATTGCCACCGGTACCGGCAACGGGCGTTTCTTGCCAGAGGCAGCCATTACCCGGCAGGAAATGATGACTCTGACGGTAAGAGCGCTTGAAACGGCTGGACTGCTTCAACCGGGTTCAGTAGAAACAGAGAACGTCCTGACACGTTTCCACGATGCGCATATGATCCGTCCTTATGCCGGGCAAAGTGTTGCAACGCTTGTGCAGCTTGGCGTCGTTGGTGGTTATAACGGCGAGGTCAAACCTTTGGCTGCAGCTACGCGTGCCGAGTCGGCGGTGTTACTGTATGCGATGATGAATGAGCTGGTATGGCCTAAGTAACGCGGCAAACGGAATGCCTAAGGCTTATTTCAACCTGATTGCAGGCTGGAATAAGCCTCTTGGCGTTGTAAAAATCATCAAGCATGAATTTGCGGTTTTTTGTCGTTTATCAGCGAAACTGATAAATGGTATAAAAGGTTTGAAATTGACCGCCAACAGCGGGTGTGTTAGGTTCTTAATATCAGAAATAAATGTGATCTTTTTAGTAGGAATTAAAATTGAAGCAATGCGCGAGGTGGCAAATGGTGGAACTTCAAGTGACAAACAGCCCTTTTACTCAGGAACAGGTTGAGCTGCTCAACCGCCTGCTTCCTACCTTAAACGAAGGACAACGGATCTGGCTGAGCGGATATCTTACGGCATCGTTCGGCAGTGCAGCAGCATCGGTTCCGGCGGCACCGCAGCAGTTGGCAGCGTCGGGATCGGCGGCCGCAGCGCCTGAAAGCGTACCTGCAGTACCGAAGGAAGTAACGGTTCTTTACGGTTCGCAAACGGGGAATTCAAGCAGCCTGGCGAAAAAGCTCGCCAAAAGGCTCGAAGGGCAGAACCTTCAGGTAACCTTGTCCTCCATGGGGGATTTCAAACCGAACGGACTCAAAAAAATCAATAATCTCCTCATCGTGGTCAGCACGCATGGCGAAGGCGAGCCGCCGGACAATGCCATTGCGTTCCATGAATTCCTGTTCAGCAAACGGGCACCCAAGCTCGACGGATTGCAATATTCCGTATTGGCGCTTGGAGATACTTCATACGAATTTTTCTGCCAGACCGGCAAAGACTTCGACCAGCGTCTTCAGGAACTGGGAGGGACGGTGCTTGTGCCGCGCGCGGACTGCGACGTCGATTTCGATGAACCTGCTGCGGCGTGGATCGAAGAAGTGGCTGCATCGCTCGGAAATGCTTCGGCCGGGGCGGTTAGCAGCGCCAATGCAGCTGCGAATCCGCTTGCAAGCAACGTGGAGTCGGAGTACAGCCGCACGAACCCTTTCAAGGCAGAAGTGCTTGAGAACCTCAACCTGAACGGCAGAGGATCCGATCGGGAGACCCGCCATATCGAGTTATCGCTTGAAGGGTCCAACCTGCAGTATGAGCCTGGCGACAGCCTCGGCGTATTTCCGGAAAATCACCCGCGTCTCGTGGATGAGCTGATCGCAGCGATGGATTGGAATGGGGGCGAGCTTGTACAGGTGAACAAAAATGGAGATCAGGCTTCCGTCCGCGAAGCATTGCTGCGAGTTTTTGAAATAACAGCCGTTACCAAGCCGGTTGTAGAGCAGCTGGCGAAGCTGAAGCCCGAGAGCGGCCTGTCCGGGCTGCTGGCGGATGAATCGGAGTTCCGCAAGGTCATGCATAGCTGCGACCTGCTTGATCTCGTGCAGGACTATCAACTTGCCGGCATCCCGGCAGCTTCATTCTTGGCCGTGCTGCGGAAAATTCCGGCCCGCTTGTACTCGATTGCCAGCAGCCTGAAATCATCTCCGGACGAAGTGCATCTGACCGTGCGAACCGTACGTTATGAGTCGCGCGGCCGTGAGCGTTATGGCGTATGTTCCGTACACTTGGCCGAACGGATTGAAGCCGGAGACAGCTTGCCCATCTTCGTTCAGCATAATCCGAACTTCAAACTTCCCGCCAATCCCGATGCGCCTGTGATCATGATCGGACCGGGCACGGGCGTGGCGCCATTCCGGGCATTCCTCGGAGAACGCGAGGAAACGGGCGCCGAGGGCAAAACATGGCTGTTCTACGGCGACCAGCATTTTGCAACGGACTTCCTGTACCAGACGGAATGGCAGCGCTGGTTGAAGGATGGCGTGCTGTCACGCATGGACGTAGCCTTCTCGCGTGATACCGAGCAGAAGGTATACGTGCAGCACCGGATGTTGGAACACAGCAAGGAATTGTATCAATGGCTGTTGGAAGGCGCTCATGTGTACGTGTGCGGCGACGAGAAAAGAATGGCCCATGACGTCCATCATGCCCTGGCGACCATCATTCAGCAGGAGGGCGGTTTGACGGAAGAAGAGGCTTCGGAGTACCTGACACGTTTGCAGCAAGAAAAACGTTATCAGCGGGACGTGTATTAATCCGCAGTGCAGTTTGACGGAAACGGATCCCGAAGTAGCGAGAGGAGAAAGCGGTATGGCTTATAACAATTTACTCAACCCGCAGCGCCAAAACAGCGATGTGGAAGACATAAAGATCAAGAGCAACTATTTGCGCGGAAGTTTGACCGAAACGCTGGCAGACCGGATCACCGGCTCCATTCCCGAAGACGACAACCGTTTGATGAAACACCACGGCAGCTACATGCAGGACGATCGCGATCTGCGCAACGAACGAAACAAATCCAAACTGGAGCCTGCGTACCAGTTCATGCTGCGCGTGCGAGCGTCGGGCGGTATCGTAACGCCTGAGCAATGGCTTATGATGGACCGGGTTTCCCAAAAGTACGGGAACGGCACGATTCGGTTGACGACGCGTCAATCCTTTCAGCTGCACGGCGTGCTGAAATGGAATTTGAAGCCCACGATTCGTGAAGTGAACGACGCCCTGCTCAGCACGTTGGCTGCATGCGGCGACGTCAACCGCAACGTTATGTGCAATCCGAATCCAAACCAATCCGACGTTCATGCCGAAGTGTATGAATGGGCTTGCCAGGTGAGCAACCATCTCGATCCGCGTACGCGGGCTTACCACGAGCTCTGGCTGGACGGCGAGAAAATCATCGATTCGCGCGACAATGACGAGGAGGTTGAACCGATCTACGGCAAAGTTTACCTGCCGCGCAAATTCAAGATCGGCATTGCCGTGCCGCCGTCCAATGACGTGGACGTTTTTTCCCAGGATTTAGGTTTTATCGCCATCGTGGAGAACGGCAAACTGCAGGGCTTCAATGTGGCAGTCGGCGGCGGCATGGGCATGACCCACGGCGATTCCAAAACGTATCCGCAAGTGTCGAAGGTGATCGGCTTCATCACGCCGGAGAAAATGATCGACGTGGCGGAGAAAACGGTCACGATCCAGCGGGATTACGGCGACCGTGCGGTGCGCAAGCATGCACGCTTCAAATATACGATCGACGATCGTGGCCTCGCTTGGTTCGTGGAGGAATTGCATAACCGTCTTGGCTGGGAACTGGAGCCTGCGCGCGAATTCCATTTCGAGCATAACGGTGACCGTTACGGCTGGGTTAAAGGAAGCAATGGCCGCTGGCATTACACCCTGTTCATCCAAAACGGCCGCGTCAAAGATTTTGAAGGTTACCCGCTGATGACGGGATTGCGGGAAATTGCCAAAGTCCATACCGGCGATTTCCGTCTGACCGCGAATCAGAACTTGATCATTGGCAATATCTCGAGCCAAAAGAAAAAAAAGATCGAAGCGTTGATGGAGCAGTACAACTTGACGGATGGAGCGCATTACTCCGCTTTGCGCCGCAGCTCGATGGCTTGCGTGGCCCTTCCGACATGCGGTCTGGCTATGGCGGAGTCCGAGCGCTACTTGCCATCCCTGATCGACAAGCTGGAGCCTGTGCTGGACGAAGCAGGCCTCAGAGACGAAGAGATCGTCATTCGCATGACGGGCTGCCCGAACGGCTGTGCACGCCCGATGTTGGCCGAGATTGCCTTTATCGGGAAAGCTCCGGGCAAATACAATCTGTATCTGGGCGGCAGTTTTACCGGACATCGACTCAATAAGCTTTATAAAGAAAACATCGGCGAAAAAGAGATTCTGGATACGTTGACGCCGATCATCCATCGATATGCGAAGGAACGCAGCGAAGGCGAGCATTTCGGCGACTTTGTCATCCGTTCCGGCTATGTGCCCGAGGTATTGGACGGACAGCAGTTCCATGCCTGATAAAACGTGAATATTAGCCAAGAGAGAATGAGCACTTCCCGAGGGGAGTGCTTTTTGGCGTGTATGTTTTCGTTTCATTCGACCTGAACGGGGTAAGAAGAAAGGAGCAGCTATTATAGACCGCAAAAACGTAGGCACGTAAAACGGAGACGCAGAACCAACTCCGAAGAAGCAAAACGTTCGCTTAAAAGCTTTCAGAGAGAAAGCTGCATCGGAGACATAGGCGTTATCCCCGGATTTTCCCCTTGAAAAGGGGTTCGAAAACATCCGGGGATACAGTAGTGCTGGAAGATGGTGCTGCACTCGCAGTGGCCTATTGTGATTGATTTGTGCGGCTTTAATAAATGATCCCCCGGGACAGGAGATGATGAACATGAAAATCATGCAGGACAAAATCGCGATCATTACGGGAGCAGCATCCGGAATCGGCAAGGCTGGTGCCATCCGTCTGGCCCGG
Organism: Paenibacillus sp. FSL W8-0426; assembly: GCF_037969725.1. Classification (NCBI taxonomy): domain Bacteria; kingdom Bacillati; phylum Bacillota; class Bacilli; order Caryophanales; family Paenibacillaceae; genus Paenibacillus; species Paenibacillus sp. FSL W8-0426. Next base: position 2,694,415 of record NZ_CP150203.1, read on the forward strand.
GAAGGGGCAAAGGTCAGCCTGATCGACCGAAATGCCGAGCGGCTCGAGGAAACGGTATCCGAACTGAACGAAATGGGTGCCGAGGCGCTCCATTACGCGATAGACATCCGTGATGAGGATCAGTTAAAGGAAGCCATCGGGCATACAGCCGATCGTTGGGGAGGACGGATCGACACAGTGTTTGCCAATGCGGGCATTCTTGGAACCGTTTCGCCGATCGAGCATTTTCCACCCGGCGAGTTCGAGCGCACGTTGAAAAACAATTTGCTCGGCACGGTGGAGACGGTCAAACATGCCATCCCTTATATGAAAGAACACGGAGGAACGATTACCGTCACCAGTTCCGTCAGCGGCAACCGCCAATTTGCCCAAGCCGGGTTCTCGGCTTACAGCACGTCCAAGGCAGCCATCTCGGCGTTTGCTAAAATGGCCGCGCTCGAGCTTTCCCAATACGGCATTCGCGTCAACGCAATCTGCCCCGGCATGATCGACACGAACATTTTCGAGTCGAAGGAGCAGGAGGAGCATACGTCTGAGATTCGCTTTCCGTTCAACATTCCCGATTACGGCATTCCGCTGACGCGCAAACCCGGCAAACCGGAGGACGTGGCCGGATTGCTGCTGTATCTTGCCTCAGACGAAGCGAGGCACATTACCGGGACCGAGGTATATATCGACGGAGCGGAGGCGCTTATTAAAGGATAGCGGAGAATGTTACCGTTCACGGGTCCGCACAGTCCGCACAGAGAACGGTTTACCGGTCAATCTTTTCCCCTCAGAAACTTGTTGAAGCCCTCTTAACAAGATATAATGACAGAGTAGAATGCAGATTACATGTTGAAAGTGAGCGGAAAAGATATGGGGCGCAAGTGGAATAATATCAAGGAAAAGAAAGCTTCAAAAGATGCCAACACGAGCCGGGTGTATGCCAAATTTGGCGTTGAGATTTACGTGGCTGCCAAGAAGGGCGAGCCGGACCCGGAAGCCAATCGCGCGTTGAAAGTGGTTCTGGAACGGGCCAAAACATATAATGTGCCAAAAGCGATCATTGACCGCGCCATGGAAAAAGCCAAAGGCAGCGGGGACGAAAACTATGAAGAACTCCGTTACGAAGGCTTCGGACCCAACGGAGCGATGGTCATCGTTGACGCGCTGACGAACAACGTAAACCGTACAGCGCCTGAAGTGCGCTCCGCGTTCAACAAAAACGGCGGCAACATGGGCGTCAGCGGTTCTGTTGCCTACATGTTCGATCCGACGGCGGTCATCGGCGTGGAAGGCAAAACCTCCGAGGAAGTGCTCGAAATAATGCTCGAAGCGGACGTTGACGTGCGTGACATCGTGGAGGAAGACGAAGCGGTGATCGTATATGCCGATCCGGACCAATTCCATGCGGTGCAGGAAGCGTTCAAAGCAGCGGGCGTGACCGAATTCACGGTCGCCGAGCTGACGATGCTGGCGCAAAACTATGTGCAGCTGCCTGAGGATGCGCAAGTGCAATTCGAGAAGCTGATCGATGCGCTGGAAGACCTTGAGGACGTGCAGCAGGTGTACCACAACGTAGAATTCGAAGATTAAGGCGTATCCTAGCCATTTCTCTAGGCATGAGACGGAAATTTGTTCTTAAAACCGCCAATTGTTTCAATAAGTGAGGATGTACATGTCTTTGCTTGGTGGATTTTTATGATGATGTACGTTTTGGTGTCCGAGTTATGAGGATGGTGTAACTCTAAACTCACTTTTTGTATGGGATATCTATTACAAAAAGTGAGTTTTTATGTTGTTCGCTCTATGTGCTGATGAATCAGCTTGAAAACAGCCCTCTGCCAATTACATTTGCTGATACTGGTTGAATCCCGAGTTCTCTTGCCCATATGGATAGTTGACCCATATGATGAATTTCGTGAGCAATGACATGGCGTAGTATTTCACCTTTGGTATAACGTCCTTCAGTCCATGGAACTATAACCGTTTCGTATTCGAAATTATCTGACCAAGTATCCAGAAATGCCTTTGTTTCTTGCATCCAACAATGAGAAAGTTCTTTTACTTGTTCCAGTGACTTGCAGCTCTCAAATTGGACTTGGAGATCAGGTTGACCTTGTATTCCACGAATCCAGCTATATTCCACATCTGAGATATGGAAAAGGGTATAAAGAATGCTGCCTGGCCCACCAATTCGATGACGAAGCAATTCTTCATTTGAGAGTAGCGTACATCGCTCAAACCATTCATTTCTTACCATCCAGTTATAATTAAATAACCTTATCAACATACTCGCCCCCTTAACAGCATTCAGCATGGAACATCTTATCACATTCTCTTATTGAAGCCTTCCTTCATGCATTCGAAAAATCGTATATTTCCTTAATTTGATTTTCGGGAGAAGATATAGTCTTAAGCGAATGTTCTTGAGGATTATGTAAACAAAGACTGTCTGTTGAATCGGAACAGACAGTCTTTTTGCGTGCGGCTCTATGCCTGATTGCACATGATAGAACCACTCTTCTTACGCCACAACCGAAGGAAACGGGCAATCTTTCGGGTTGCGGCGTTTTCGGTTACTGTCCCTCGCGGCTAGGCGCCACCGCATTTGGTTTCTCGCTCTTGCCACCGAGCTTGAACAACAGAATACCTGCGACGATGACCAGTACCCCGACAAGCTGATTCCAGGAGAAGGGGATCTTATCCAGGCCAAGCCAGCCCATGGAGTCGAACAGCAGCGCAAAGCTCAGCTGGGACGTCAACACAATGGAAATGGCGTAGGTAGGTCCAAGCAGCTTAAGCGCCTGCATGAGGCAGAACACAACGCCGACGCCGATCGCTCCGCTAAAGCAGTACCATGGCTTCATATGTTGGATGCTGAACGTATCTTTTCCTTCCACCAATAGGGAGATGGCAAACGAGGCGAGAAAACCGGTGAACAGCACCAATGCGGTAGATGACCAGGGACCCGTTCTTTCGTTGACCTTGCTGTTGAAAATGGTTTGCAGGCTGACAAGCGCTCCAGCGAGCGCTGCCAGCAAAATTCCGGTGATGACCATTGCATTAACTCCTGTCATATATATTGTGCCCTGCTAAGGCTCGCAATCCGTCCTGATCCTTGACCAGCAACAAGCCCTGTTTTCGTTCGATGAGGCCGTCTGCACACAGTTTCTGAATAACCCGATTCAGATGGCGGTAACTTGTGCCGATCAGATGGGCAATGTCCGTCATATTGAAGGCATCCAGCTCTTCGTGGACGATGTTGCCGGCTTCCTCGGTCGAGATGGATAACAGATAACTGGCCAGCCGGACCTCGACGGGATACATCAGATTGAAATTGGAAAAATTGGAATCGATGTAAAATTTGTCGGTCATGATTTTGAGCAAAAATCGGAGCAGCGGCGCATGGTCGCCAGCGTGCTCAGCCAGCCATCGGTAATGGATGCGCAGCATCGTCACGGGCGTCACGGCCTGCACGGTATTCACGATATTGCTTTCGCGCACAAATTCCACGTCCCCGACAACCTCAAGGGGTGTTTTGAAACAAAGAACGAGCGTTTTATCTTGCGCGGACGTCGTGAAAATTTTGATTTTCCCCTGCACGAGCACATAAAGATACTCGGAGATTTCACCGGCTCGGCAGATCAGCTCGCATTTGTCAAAGCGGCATATATCCATGTTCGGCCGCAGTTTCTCTTCAAATACTTGTTCCAGGTTGAATTGTTTCAAATAGTGAAGCAGCTGCTGCTCATCGTAAAATGCCTCCACGGCTTTGATGCACCTCCGGTCTGAATAGGTTTACCTGTTCACAGTTTAATGATAATCACGCCGGCAACCATCAAGGCAATGCCCAAAAACTGCGGCAGTTTCATTTTTTGCTTTTCCACGCCAAACCAACCGTTGCCGTCCACGACGAACGTAAGAAACAGCTGAGCGATGAGCAGCGCAGAAATGGTGAACGTTACGCCGATGCGCTGAATCGCGGTCACCTCGCTGAAAATAATGAGCGCAGCAAAGGCGCCGCCTGCCAGATACAACGGATTGACCTGTTTCAAGCCCGTCCAATTGGCGTCCCGTACAAACACAAGAATAAGGGCAGCCAGGATAAATCCCGTAAGTTGCGTAATCGTCGCGGCCTGCCAGGTACCTACATCGCTGCTGATTCTGGCATTGGCGACCCCCTGCAAGGTGATGCAGGCCCCGCCGAGAATAGCGAAAATAATTCCTTTCATTGTATAAGCTCTCCTTATCCATTCACTTCGAAATCTATTAAATGACAAATGAGCCCCATTGCCAAGGACATATGTCCTCAGGGGGGGCGATGGGCGTAAAACGTAAAAACCCCCTTAAACAGAGGGTTCCAGTTCCATAACCTTCTTTAGAATACCCGATAAACCGGCTCATTCGGCACGAATTGCACGTTTAATTCCTTAAAGGCGACCTTCAGCCTGTCCGCCAGCATGCGCATGCCCGGGATTTCGCTTTCGGCATGGCCCATCATGATCAGGGCCTTGTGCAGGCCTTGTCCGACGGCATCGCGGACGTATTCTGGCGTTTCCCATTCAAACCCTTCCCCGGCGATAATGAGGTCGAGTCGTTCCTGCTGCATAAGGGGAATCGTCAAATTGCCGTTGCCGCGAAATCCAACGAGTATGGCGGCACGCCTGCAAACCATCCCAGGATCGCCGACTGCCCGGAGGTACTCGATGCCGGTCGCATTTCGGATATGGCTTGCCATGTCCCGCAGGGTCCACTCTTCGGGAAAAGAGAGCACGTGCGCTTCTTTCATCCTCTTTTCAACATGAGGCAGCCAACCGAGCGCGTGCACCAGTCCTTCCGTTATGCCGTCCGGCGACGATTGATGAATGGAGTCATGACAACGGAAAATAGCAATTCCGGCATCCTCGATGAGCCTGCGTTTATGTTGATAGACAGGATCGTTCGCAAGCCAATCCGTGTGACCATGATGACTATAGAACGGGGATTCGTGCGAGATGATGAGGTTGGCGCCCAAGCGGATCGTTTCTTCGATGACATGATGGGTGGGCATGAAAGCCGTGACCACGCCTTTAACCTGCTGTTCGGGCGAACCTGCAATCAGCAGGTCAACCGTGTTTTCCCGTTGTTCCGCTCCGACGTTCAGGTGGCGCATGATGTCTCGTACAGTGAAATTCATCCTGATTTCCTCCAGTGAGAGATAATGTTCTGTCCAGTGTACCATGTTCGGGTGCAGAAACGGAGGGGGGGTTGCAATCTCGCCCGATGAATGTCGCATCCAAGCAAGCTTTCATTGATAAATGGATCTCGACGAAGCAGGGGCAGATGTTATAATGGGTGTATGGATACACGTGTTCGCATGTTTGCGGGAGAAGGTGAATGATGGAGATGAGAAACAGAGATGCGGGCCAGTTGGAGTTCATGGAGATCGATCTGCGAGAGGAAGGCGAAATACCTCGTGTCCCGATTCCGGATCGTTCCGCTCTGCGCCAGACAGGGGCGTATCCTGCACGTTCGGGCGGAGGAATCTTGTTTTCGGAAAAAAAATTTGTGGAGGAAGCGAAACGGCTGGTCGACATGAATGTCGCGGCCGCCGAGCGGGTTCCTTTCATGAGCTACTGGCCGACGTATGGCGTCATGGACGATGCCCAAAGGCAATGGTATTTTTTCTGGAGATCGGAGGTAAGGCAAGGCAGATATCCCGATACGGATCTTTCCTATGTGTTCGTCCATGTATACGAGCTGATCAACGGAATCGGCTGGCAGCGGCCCGAAGCGGGTTATGGTCAATTGAAGGAGCTGTGGTCCCAATATCAAGCGCGTTTGCCGCAACTTGATGCGTATATGCAGGATTGGTTGGTGGATTATGCGTTGATCCATCGTCTGGACGGTTCGTTCGGAGAGCTCGTGGACCTTGCCGATGGCAGGCTGCCCGCAGAGGTGCTCGATATGGAGATGTGCAGGCTGCTGAAGCAAGCTGAGCCTCATATCCCTTTGAAGCTGCTGCAGCGATATGTTGAATACGACATCACGCTCAGCAAATTTTACAGGGACGGCGGCCGCGAAGCGTTGGCCGAGTTCGTTCCGGGAACGATCGCTGTCGTGAATGCCTACATGACCCGTACCCGGGGTGGGGGAATCTGGGAATTGTACGGACCAAGCGGCGAGAAAACAACAGAACGAGTGTTGTTCCGCAAAGCGGTATACGATGACGGTTTGTATGGAAAAAAAGCGCTGCTAACCTACAGCCCGATTGGAGAACAGCCTGAATTCGTCCGTTTGGCCACGCAGCTATTCCGCTCGATCGAGAACAAACTGCGCGAGCTGTCGGGTTTCCGGGGGAGGCTGCGCGGCAATTCCCTTGAACCTGAACTGGCGAAGCTGGTCGAGCGTTACCTGGACAAGGCTTATTCGGCCAGACAGGAGAAGCCCGGCGAGCGAACCATCATCGCCATTGATGCGGACAAACTCGCGGTGCTTCAGGAAGAGAGCGAATATGTGCGCCAAGCTTTGACGGTAGAAGAGACTGGAGACCCCGCCTTGCTTGAGGGTGATTTTGGAACGTTTGCGGAAGACCAGCCGGATCTGCCTGCGGAAACAACAGCAGGTTCTGCTGCGGGTCTTCATCCTGCGGCAGAGGTCTTCGAAGCCGAAGATATACCGGGAATGCATACGTTTGAAACCCAACCAACGACCGCTTCCGGTCTTGCCGGCGCCGAAACGCTTTGGGACGAAACGACGCTCCGAGAGCTGGATGAAGAATGGAAGCAATTTGCCGCAGCGCTTGCTCCAAGGCATGTGCTGGCGATTTTGGCGCTGCTGGGCGAACAGCCTGACGCTGCCTTGATGCAAGTCGCCGAGCAATGCGGCACGATGCCTGCGCTTCTGCTGGACGAAATCAACGACGTCGCCATGGAGACGATCGGAGACTTGCTGGTGGATGGCGACCGCATCATGGATGAATATATGGACCCATTTGAACATGTAAAGAGCATGAGGTGAAGCTGAATGACAGAACTTAAAATCCCCAAGCGGCTGACTACCGCGCTGGTGAATTCCTTGACGGCCGGCGTCGTGCCGCGGATCGGCCTGGAGCAGATCGCGGTCGGCCGCAAGCCGGAAGTGGAGGCGATGCTGCGCGACATGGACAACATCGCCGAAGGCGGAGCCGCCTTTCGGTTGATTACGGGCAGGTACGGCAGCGGAAAAAGCTTTCTTTTGCAAATGATCCGCAATTACGCGATGGACCGCGAGTTCGTGGTGGCCGATGCGGACCTGTCGCCCGAGCGCAGGCTGGTTGGAACGAAGGGGCAAGGGCTGGCTACGTATCGCGAGCTTATGACGCGCATGTCCACGCGCACCCGCCCCGATGGCGGCGCTCTGGAGCCTTTGCTGCAGAAATGGATCGCAGGCCTCCAGCAGCAAGCGATGCAGAACTTGGGACTGCGACCGGATGATCCGGCATTGACGAGCGAGGTCGAGACGCGGATCTACGCCGTGACGCAGGAGCTGCAGAACCTGGTGCACGGATTTGATTTTGCCAAGGTGCTGGCCGCGTATTGGACCGGATACAAGCTCGGCGACGACGAGCGGAAACAAGCCGCCTTGCGCTGGCTCCGTGGAGAATACGCCACGAAGACCGAAGCGAAAAAAGAACTGGCCGTCGGCGTCATCATCGATGACGACAACTGGTATGACTATTTCAAATTATGGTCCGAGTTCATGGCCCGGATCGGATATAAAGGGCTTTTGTTGTTCATTGACGAGGCCGTGAACCTGTACAAGATCAGCAACAGCATCGCGCGCCAGAGCAACTACGAGAAGCTGCTCACCATGTTCAACGATACGATGCAGGGCAAGGCGGAGCACCTGGGCATTTTCGTGGGAGGCACGCCGCAATTCGTCGAGGATGAGCGCCGGGGCCTGTTCAGCTACGAGGCGCTGCGTTCCAGGCTTGTTGACGGTCGGTATTCAGCCAAGGCGTACGCCAACTACACCGGACCGATCCTGAAGCTGGCGATGCTGTCGCACGAGGAAATTCTGATCTTGCTGCAGAAGCTGCGCCAGATCCATGCCCTGCATTTCGGATATGCGGCAAGCCTGACGGACGATGACCTGGTCGGTTTCATGCAAATGGCCGTGAATCGCCTTGGTGCGGACGAGCTGCTCACGACGCGCGAAGTCGTTCGCGATTTCATGGACGTGCTCCATACGCTGCATCAGAATCCTCACGTGAATTATGCGGAACTGCTGGGGGAACGTGCGGCGAAGGCTGGAAATGCCGGACAGGGGACGAATGCGGAAAGCGACCGGGACGATATGGACGACTTCCTGGCGGAGTTCGAGTTATGAGCGGCCAGAACCAGCGCGAAAACCCGTTTTACAGGCTGGCTCCGTTCGTGCAGGAGTTCATTTACAAAAAACGATGGGAATCGCTGCGTCCTGCCCAGATCGAAGCGTGCAACATCTGTTTCCACACCCCGCATCACATGCTGATTGCGGCCGGCACGGCTTCCGGTAAAACGGAAGCGGCTTTTTTTCCCGCGCTCACGGAGCTATACGAACGTCCGTGCAAATCGGTAGGCATCCTGTACATCGGACCGCTCAAGGCGCTGATCAATGACCAGTTCGAACGGCTTAAGTATTTGCTGGTCGAAGGCAACATCCCGGTGTGGCACTGGCACGGTGACGTGCCGCAGGCGGAGAAGACGCGGCTTGTGAAAAATCCGTCCGGAGTGCTGCAGATTACGCCCGAATCGCTGGAAGGCCTGCTCATGAACCGGCCGAACGCGATTCCTGCGCTGTTCCATGATCTGCGGTACGTCATTATCGACGAGGTTCATGCGTTCATGGGCGCAGACCGGGGGATTCAGGTGCTGAGCCAACTGGCGCGCCTGGAACGGATGGCCGGCTGTGCGCCGCGCAGGGTCGGATTGTCGGCAACGCTCAGCGATTACGAAACGGCCACCGCGTGGCTTGGTGCCGGAACGGGACAAGGGGTTGACGTGGTCACTTCTCCGGGCGGCCGCAAGCTGAGGCTGCGTGTGGAGCATTTCTCTTTTCCTGACGCCAGGGACGAGGAGCAGGCCGAGCAGCTGCATCATGCGCGCAAGGCGTACTACGATTTTATTTATGAGAGCACCCACCGCAAAAAAGCGCTGATCTTTACGAACAGCCGTACCGATGCCGAGGTGACGATTCTTGAGATGCGCCGCGTGGCTGCCCGAAGGGAAGAACGCGACGTCTTCCACGTGCACCATGGCAGCATATCCGCCATGCTCAGGGAAGAGACGGAGGCGGCGCTGCGAAGCGGTCCGGGTCCTGCCGTGGCTGCAGCCACGGTGACGCTGGAGCTCGGCATCGACCTTGGCGAGCTGGAGCGGGTGGTGCAGCTTGGGGCACCGTACAGCGCATCGAGTTTCGTGCAGCGTTTGGGTCGCTCGGGACGGCGGGAGGACATGGCCTCGGAAATGCTGTTTGTCTGCCCGGAAGAAGAGGACGAAGAAGCCCAGCTGCCTGCCCGCATGCCATGGACGCTGCTGAGGGCCATTGCCGTCATCGAGCTGTACGTTCGGCACAGATGGGTTGAGCCGCTGCAGTCGCGACGGATGCCGATCGGCGTGCTCTACCATCAGACCATGAGCATGCTGAAAAGCATGGGCGAGGCCGAACCGAGGGAACTCGCCGACGCGATTCTTTCGTTGGCTCCCTTTGCGGAGATCACGCTGGAGCAATATGATGTTTTTCTGAACTATCTGATCGATACCGACCATTTGCAGTGGACCGAAGAGCGAACGCTGATCATTGGTTTGACCGGGGAGAAGACGGTGAACAATTATCGTTTTTATGCGGTATTCAAGGATGATGAGGAGCACAAGGTGCTGAATGGCTCGGAAGAAATCGGCTCCATTACGACCGTACCGCCTCCGGGGTACTGCTTCTCCTTGGCCGGCAAGCTGTGGAAGGTGGAAGAGGTGGATCACAAGCACAAGTCGGTCTATGTGAAGGCGGCCAAGGGAAAAGTGGACACTTTATGGCTTGGCGCGGGCGGCGACATCCATACGGCAGTCATCCAAAAGATGCGCGAGGTGCTGTCGGAATCGGCGATCTACCCGTACTTGTCGCCTCAAGCGGTGAATCGGCTGGAACGCGCCCGGCGTCTTGCGCGGGCAAGCGGGCTGCTGAAGCAAGTCGTCATTCCGGCGGGCGGAGACTCGCTCTATGTGCTGCCATGGGTAGGAAGCAAGGCATTTCGCACGTTGGAGCGGCTGATGAAACATAACCTGTCCGGCAAGCTAAGCTTACGTTCGGTCGTGCCGATGGAGCCTTATTATTTCGTGGTATCCGGCAAAGTGGATGAACGGACTTTGCTGGCGGAAATCATGAGTGAATGCCGGATGGCCTCTGACGCATCTGCGCTATTGGCAGAGGACGAAGCGCCGTACCTTGGCAAATATGACGAATTCGTGGCCCCCCCGCTAATTCGTGAAGCTTTCGCCGCAGATGGGCTCGACTTGCCTGGCTTACGGGATGGGCTGCAGAAAACGCTGGAGTGGGATGCATAACGAGGGGCTTCAAGAAATATTCATCGAATAACATTACGTTATTGCGTCATGTAAACAGGGTTGTGTAATTTAGGCCTCAGAAGCGCCTGTAAATCAAAGCTGCCAGAAGAGGCTTGACACCACCTCACCTGCCATGTAATATATGAATCGTTGTCATCAAAGGACTGTGGCCGAAGGCTCGGATAAGCCGATGCAGGCTCAGTCGAACGTATAACAAATCCATATTCCATTCGTATAACCTCGCAGGCCGTCAGTGTACACAGGGCGAGGGTTTCTACAGGAAGCCTTAACTTCCTAACTACGAAGCTGAAGAATTGGCTCACAGCTGATTCCCGGCGACGGAGTTAGGATTTTTTGCGTATTGACATCGAACGAAACGGCAGGAGGTTTATCGGCAATGAAATATTATTTGGCCGTTCTCGCGGGAGCGCTGAGTTACGGCATTTTATCTACGATCGTTGTTTTGGCCTACGGACAGGGGTACCAACTTGGCGAGGTGGTTGGCAGCCAGTTATTTGTAGGCTTCATCCTGTCATGGGCGCTTGCTTTGTATACCAAATTCCGGATGAAACGAAGCGGTGCAAAAGCTGGCAAAGCATCGGCAGCGGCGTCTGATGCCAAATCCGGAGGATTTCAGTCCTTGACGTGGAAGCACCGCCTGATGCTGATGGCTGCAGGTACGCCAACCGTCATGACCGGACTGGTTTATTATCAGTCCTTGCGGTATATTCCGGCATCGCTGGCGATCATCCTGTTATTCCAGTTCACATGGATCAGCGTACTGATTCAAGCTGTAAGCAAACGCGAGCGGCCGGACAAAGTCATGTTTTTGACACTATTGGTGTTGTTCGGCGGCACGCTTCTGGCAGCAGGGTTTCTGGAGCATGGGTTAGGCGAATTCAGCGGCTGGGGTATCGCCCTTGGTTTGATGTCGGCCGTGAGTTATTCATTGTTCCTTCTCTTTAGCGGTAAAGCAGTCCCTGCCGCGCATCCGGCATTTCGCAGTGCATGGATGGTTACCGGCGGTTTGATTTTGCTCTGCATTCTGTTTCCGCCGACGTTTTTGTTTAACGGATTGATGTGGGGACAGCTGCTGGTTTTCGGCTTGCTGCTTGGATTTTTCGGCGCGTTTATCCCGCCTGTGCTTTTTGCTTTCGGCGTACCGCATACCGGCGGGGGCATGGCGGGCATTCTCGGAGCTGCGGAGCTTCCCGTCGCCGTATTGATGTCTTCCATTGTATTGCATGAGCATGTGAGCAGCTTGCAATGGTTCGGCGTCATCCTCGTATTGCTTGGCATAGCATTGCCGGAGCTGTATAAATTACGGGCGGCACGATCCAGGACGCTGTATTCCTGACAACGGGTTATGTTCCTTTTCCAAAGAAGTCTAGCAAGACCATAGCCCAGTGGGGCCATTTTCATCGGGATGTAAATCGGTTATGCTAATAGGGTTGTGAATCGTTGGATTTGCGTACGTAGAACGGAAAGAGGAGCGTTACCTATGAACATGTTGAAAAAAGGATGGCCTTACCTTGTACTGGGACTTGGTGTCATTGTCGTGCTGGGAGCGTTCGCCGTGTACTTTTTGGGCAAAGATATGTCCCCGGGTACAGGAACGGCGGCAGTTGCCAAAGCGGACACGGCGGAGGATTTGGCCGGATATGAAGTGATCCATGTCAGCGTAAGCAATGACGGCTTCGTGCCGAACGTCATCGAAGTCAAAGCTGGCGTGCCGACCAAAATCAACTTTAACCTGACCCGGAAAGTCACGCATATCAATTCGGTGCTTTCCAGCAAGCTTGGCATGGATTTTTATTTGCAAAAAGGCGACAATTACTATACGATCGATCTCAACGTAAAGCCGGGGGAATACGAATTCAATTGCGGCATGTACATGGAATATGGGACGATCAAGGTCCTCTAAGCAGGACTGGCCAGGATAGGAGCAAAGATTCGGGTTCGCCGGCGCTTTGCTCCTATTTGCTATGCATGATATCATGGAATGGTCCGGACAATATGCAGGAGGTGGCATGAAATGAAAGCGCTATTTATCGGTGGGACAGGTACGATCAGCACGGCGATTACGAACCAGCTTGCCTTTGAGGGATGGGACCTTTATTTGTTGAATCGGGGGAATCGGAATGAGGACCTGCCCGGTGAAGTAAAGGTGCTTCAAGCAGACATCAACGACGAGGCCAAAGTTGCGGAGCTGGTTGCAGATCTGGAGTTCGACGTGGTGGCCGATTTCATTGCATTTGTGCCCTCACAGCTGGAGCGGGATTACCGTTTGTTCAAAAACAAAACAAAGCAGTTCATGTTTATCAGCTCGGCATCGGCGTATCAGACGCCTTTGGCGGACTACCGGATTACGGAAGGCACGCCATTGTCGAACCCGTACTGGGAATATTCCCGCAATAAAATCGCTTGCGAGGAATATTTGATGAAGCTGTATCGGGACGAGGGATTCCCGGTAACCATCGTTCGTCCGAGCCACACCTATGGCGATCGGTCCGTCCCGCTGGGCGTTCATGGCGCCAAAGGCAGCTGGCAAGTGTTGAAGCGCATCCTCGAAAACAAACCGGTTATCATTCACGGCGACGGCACGTCGCTCTGGACGATTACGCATAACCGTGATTTTGCCAAAGGGTTCATCGGCCTTATGGGCAATATTCATGCCATCGGCGAGTCGGTACATATTACTTCCGACGAGTCGGTCACCTGGAACCAAATTTACGGCATCATCGCCGATGCACTGGGCAAACCGTTGAATGCCGTCCACGTTTCGTCCGCATTCCTGGCGGCATGCAGCGATCAGGACTTGCACGGAAGCCTGCTGGGAGACAAAGCGAATACGGTCGTGTTCGACAACAGCAAATTGAAAAGGCTTGTTCCCGATTTCGTGGCAACGACGCGGGCGGATCAGGGAATCAAGCGCACGATCGAGCATATTTTGGCGCATCCCGAGCTTCAGGTCGAGGACCCGGAATTCGATGCATGGTGCGATGATGTCATTCAGGCGCTGGAGACGGCACTGTCCCAAGTCGGGAAAAGAAGCGAGGTCGTGCAATGAGCCAAACGGCGAACCGATTGACCAAACAGGTTGTCAAAACGGTTTCGATCGAATATTTGCTGCATATCCCGAAGGCCGCCAAGATGTCTACGGACAGGACGTGGCCCGTCATTCTTTTCCTTCATGGATCGGGAGAACGAGGCGATGATGTGGAGAAGGTAAAAGAGCACGGATTGCCGGCCATCGTAAGCAAGGATGATGACTTTCCATTTATCGTCATTTCGCCGCAGTGCCCGGAGGATGACTTTTGGGCGATGCAAAAGGAAGTGGTCATGGCCGTGCTTGAACATGTTCTTGCGAACACGCCTGCGGACCCGAAAAGGGTGTATTTGACGGGACTCAGCATGGGGGGATACGGCGCGTGGGGACTTCCCGCGGATTATCCGGGCGTGTTTGCGGCGGTCGCACCGGTATGCGGCGGCATTTCTCCTTCCAAGGCGGAGCGATTAAAGGATACCCCGATTTGGGCGTTTCATGGCGCGAAGGATGATGTCGTTCCATTGTCCGAATCCGAAAATATCGTTGATGCCTTGAAGGCATTGAATGCCGACGTGCGGTTGACGGTATATCCGGAAGGCAACCATAACGCCTGGGATGAGACGTATGCCAATCCGGAATTATACGAATGGTTTTTAAAGCATACGCTGGCATGAACCCGGTACGCCGGTCAAGGCGAACGGATGATATATCAACAATATAAAAGATTGAACAGGCGCCTGGGACGTACAGCACAAGTTGTGCTGGCTCAGGTGTTTTTTTGCATTTCACGGTTTGCTTTTTGGTCCGATGCGAGCTAATCCGAAAATCGTCCATGATAAACCTCTGAATGTCAATGTGCAGGCAGGTGCATGTGCCGTATGATCAGCTTATACGAGGGGAGCTATCCCCATTTTCAGTCGAGGTGATTATGAATGAGTTCAGGCATGCACACGGGAGATTCCGTTATCCGTTATACGCTGAATCAACCGGACAAGCAGATTCGCCCGGGAATGATGTCCGGCCGAGGCGGCAGAAATCCGCACGGCGATTTTTATGATTTTACCAACTATTATATGACCCGAAACGGCAAACCCCATATTCCGGTGGTGGGCGAATTTCACTTTGCCCGATTTGCGCATTTGCAATGGGAAGAAGAACTGCTGAAGATGAAGGCAGGCGGGGTCAACATCGTGGCTACCTACGTTTTCTGGAACTTCCATGAAGAAGAGGAGGGTGTGTTCGACTGGGCGAACCACCTGAATTTGCGTCATTTCGTGGATCTTTGCGGCAAACATGAGCTGGCCCTGATCGTCCGCATCGGTCCGTTCTGTCATGGAGAAGTCCGCAATGGAGGCATGCCCGATTGGCTGTTCAGTTATCCTTTCGAAGTCAGATCGAACGATTCCGGATACCTGCACTACGCTGCGCGTTTGTATCGACAGATTGCACGGCAATTGAAGGGACAGTACTTTCAGGAAGGCGGGCCGATCATCGGTGTTCAGTTGGAAAACGAGTACATGCATGCCGGAGCGCCCTTGGACGCTTGGGGATATAAGGCTGGCAAATACATTACTTCCGGGCGGGACGGGCAGGAGCATTTAGCCAAGCTGCGCGAAATTGCGATGGATGCAGGCATTCGCCCATTGTTTTTTACCGCTACGGCTTGGGGAGGGGCCGCCGTGCCTGAAGGAGGCGTGCTGCCCATGCTGGCAGGATACGCCTATACGCCGTGGATTCCCGATCAACCGCCAAGCGGGGAGTATTTGTTCCGCGACTTGCATGAATCTCCGATGGAGCGGGTGCAGTATGACAGCCGCGAATACCCCGCAGCCTACTGCGAGCTGGCGGGAGGAATGCAGGTCAGCTACCATGCCCGGCCTTACGTCGACGCAAGCAGCGTGGAAGCGATGACGGTGGTGAAGCTGGCGAACGGCAGCAACCTGATCGGTTTTTACATGTATCACGGGGGGACCAATCCTGCCTCGCAAAAGGGTTATTTGAACGAGCATGCCTTGCCCAAAATGACGTACGACTACCAGGCACCGCTCGGCGAATTCGGACGGGTTGGCGAATCGTATGACCGCATCCGCATGTTATCCATGTTCCTGGAAGCTTACGGCGAAACGCTTGCGCCGATGGGCTGCGTCATTCCCGAAGAGCAGCAAACGTTGACGCCGGACGATACGACAGGGCTGCGCTGGTCCATGCGCCAGCAAGGCGGTTCGGGATTTGTTTTCCTGAACAATTATCAGGATCATGTGCAGATGCCGGATCGGCAGGTACGCCTTGAGTTGGATACACCCCACGGCATTGTGAATTACCCATATGAGGGAAGCCTGCAGCTGAAAAGCGGGTGCGCCGCCATTTTGCCGTTCCATCTCGATCTATATGGCATCAGACTGGTCAGTGCCACGGTGCAGCCGCTTACCCGTTTCGCATCGGAAGAAAACGACGAGGTTACCGTTGTATTTTATGAGCATGAAGGGATGAAAGCGGAATATGTTTTTGAAGCTTCTTCCATAAACAGCCTTGAAATGGAGAGAGGAAGCTTCCAGGAACAAGACCGGATGGTTGTGATCTACCCCGAGCCGGGCAAGGATAGTGATATCAAGGTGACCACGGCCAATGGACGCATCATCCGCATGTTCACGCTGACCCGCGAGGAAGCGCTGCAAACGTATCGTTTTCGGTTAGGCGGTCAAGAACGTCTCATTATCGGCAAGGGTCATCTTTACGTCAAACACGATCAGTTGATCTGTACTTCGCCGGGTTCGGCAGAAACGGAATTGGCTATATATCCCATGCCGGATCAGGTTGCCGCGTCCGCCTTTGCCGAACTGTCATGCGGAAAACAAGGGCAGTTCGGACTCTACAGGCTGAAGGTTCCCGTCTACACCCCCGAATTGCAGATCGAGTATCCGAAGGAGCACACGGCCGTCCTCCATATGAATACCACATGGCCCGAACAGATCGAGGATGTGTTCGTGGAAGTGGATTATGAGGGAGACGTGGCACAGGCTTATCTCCACCGGCGGATGCTGACGGATCATATTCAATACGGGGATACATGGAAAATCGGATTGAAGGAGTTCGTTATGGAGCTGGACGAGCGCCCGCTAAGATTAATCATTACGCCGATTCGAAAGGGAACGGTAACGAGCTTTGTCAATCAGGCTTACGTCGAACAATTTGATGGGATCGAGCTGGGGGAATTCCGCCGAATCGAGGCTGTACCTCATTACCGGGTTGGTTTGACCGTGAACGGATAATGTGTAGAGTTTTAGAGGGATACGAGAAGGGTGCGTTATTTTTGCTGTGCCTAGATTGGAAAAGTTCAAAATAACAAAACGATCATAGTAGGCAGGCTGCCTGTTATGATATGGTAAAGACATGCCGAATGCATTCGTGCATGTCTTTTGGCTTGGGCAGCGAATGATGAATAAAGAGTGGGGGTGAAATGCATGGAGATAACGCTTGTACGGAATGAAGTTCGGAAACAGGGAGCCTACTGCATGCGCAGCATGCAGCAATCCCCCGGTTACGTGAGAAAAGTCGAATGGACGGAGAAGCAGGCGAGTGCCGGACTGAACTATCTCCAGTTGAAACGAGGAAAAAAAACGCTTGGATTCATCGAATATGCTCCAGGCGAGCAAGCGTGGAGAGTCGTTCATGCGGACGGGTACTTGGTAATCCACTGTTTGTGGGTGGGCGAGACCGGAAGCGGGCTTGGAACAGAGCTGATCCGGCATTGCATCGAAGATGCCCGGCAGCAGGGGAAACGGGGAGTGGCCGTGCTGACCAGCACGGATTCGGGATGGGCGCCCGACCCGGCCATATTTGTCAAAAACGGCTTTGTACCGGCGGATCAAGCCATGGATTTATTCGGGCTATATGTATATCCGTTACGCGGAGATGCGGAAATGCAGCAATCCCCCGCCCGGTTTCCGGACAATTGGCGTGAAAGGCTGGACATGTATCCGGACGGCCTTACCGTGCTGCGCACGGATCAATGTCCTTATCTTGAAATTGCCACCCACAACCTGCTCGCAGCGGCAAGATCCATCGGTATTGAGCCAAACATCATCGAGATCGAAACACGCGAGCGCATGATGGAATTGGCCCCAAGTCCTTACGGCGTCTTTCATGTCGTTTATCGCGGGGAATTGATTTCGTACCACCGGATGACGCCGAAAGGTTTTCTGAAACGGATCAGCGAAATCGACCGGCAACAGTCAAAGCAGGCACCTTGACACCCTTGTCAGGGTGTTTTTTGCATTAAAGCGCATACTTCAACGTATTTCTTTTGAATATTTCCGTTTATTTTTAAAATCTATTGTTTTCAAAACAAAACAAAGATGTTACACTCTGATTATGAACAAAACAAACATTATCGGAGGGAAATGAATGGTACAGAGTTTATGGAATTCAGCGCAGGCTTCGGAGAAAACAACGGGACTCGAACAGTTGGTCTACCGTTCCAACCTGATCGGAGCAGACCGCAGCGTATGTAATATTTATGGCGGCAACACGTCCACGAAAACAACCGTGAAGGATTTCCGCGGTCGCGATATCGAAGTGATGTATGTCAAAGGCAGCGGTTCCGACCTGGGTTCCATGGAAGCGAAGCATTTTACGGGGCTGGCGCTGGAGGATATCCGCCCGCTGATCGAACGCGAAGCGATGACCGATGAAGAGATGGTAGAGTATTTGGGGCATTGCATGATCGATGCGAAACATCCGCGTGCTTCCATCGAGACGCTTTTGCATGCGTTCCTTCCATATAAACATGTGGACCATACACATCCGGATGCGATTATCAGCCTTTGCTGCGCGGATAACGGCAAGGAGCTGGCCAAAGAGATTTACGGCGACCGTTTCGTATGGGTCCCATACGTGCGCCCGGGATTCACGTTGTCCAAGATGATTGCTGAAAGCGTATTCTCCAATCCGAATGCCGAGTTGGTGCTGATGGAGAAGCACGGCCTGGTTACATGGGGAGAAACCTCCGAGGAATGTTATGCGCAAACGATCAAAATCATCAATGAAGCCGAAGCGTTCATCGAAGCACGCGTGGATGAAGGCAGCCTGTTCGGCGGCGTGAAACATACGGCACTGCCCGCAGAGGTACGTCGCCAAATCGTGGCCCAGGTCATGCCTACACTGCGGGGTGCCGTTTCGGACAGTAAAAAAATGATTCTTTCCTTCGATGACCAGGACGACGTGCTCGCTTTCGTCGGCGGTGCAAATTCCCCGAAACTGTCTCAAGTGGGAGCGGCTTGCCCGGATCACCTCGTTCATACCAAAGTGGTGCCTTTGTTCATCGATTGGACGCCAAACGCGGACGACGTGGACGGCTTGAAAGAAAAGCTCGTGCAAGGCGTGGCCGCTTACAAGGAGCAGTACAAGCAATACTTTGAAGAAAACAAAAACGAAGGCGACGTCATGTTCGAAGCGGCGCCGCGCGTCATCCTCATCCCGGGCATCGGCATGATCAACACAGGCAAGAGCTGGGCGCTCTCCCAGGTCAGCGGCGCGCTCTACCATCGCGCGATCGCGGTCATGCGCGGGGCAACGAGCCTCGGCGAGTTCGTGTCGCTTAGTGCGAACGAATCCTATAACGTGGAATACTGGCCGCTCGAGCTGTACAAATTGTCCCTCGCTCCGGCAGAAACCGAATTTTCGCGCAAGGTGGCCTTCATTACGGGCGGCGCGGGCGGTATCGGCAGTGAGACGGCGCGCAGACTCGTGTCCGAAGGCGCTCACGTCGTATTGGCGGACTTGAACCTCGAAGGTGCGCAAAAAGTAGCGCAGGAGATCAATGACCAGTATGGTGCAAACCGTGCTTACGCCCTTAAAATGGATGTAACGGATGAAGCAGCCGTTCAGGCCGCATATGCTGAAGTTGCCGTGCAATACGGCGGCGTGGACATTATCGTGAACAACGCAGGGCTGGCAACGTCGAGCCCGTTTGACGAAACGTCGCTGAAAGAATGGAACCTGAACATGAACGTGCTCGGCACGGGATATTTCCTGGTGGCCCGCGAAGCGTTCAAGCTGATGAAACAGCAGGGTATCGGCGGCAGCATGGTGTTCATCGGTTCGAAGAACTCCGTCTATGCGGGCAAAAGCGCGTCCGCTTACAGCGCAGCCAAGGCACTGGAAGCTCATCTGGCCCGCTGCATCGCGGCGGAAGGCGGCGAATTCGGCATTCGGGTCAACACGATTCTGCCGGATGCCATCCTGCAGGGTTCGGCGATCTGGAACGGTTCGTGGAGAAACGAACGTGCAGCTGCTTACGGCATCGAGCCGGACCAATTGGAAGAGTATTACCGCAAACGTACGACATTGCTCGTGAACATTTATCCAAAAGACATTGCCGAGGGCATCGCTTTCTTCGCTTCGTCCAAATCGGAAAAAACGACAGGCTGCATGATGACGATCGACGGCGGCGTACCGGCAGCATTCACGCGATAAGAAGGGAGAACGATCGGTATGGACAATCAAGTCAAACAGGCTTACGAAGCGGCCAAATCGCTTTATGCCCAACATGGAATCGACACGGACGAGGTGCTCAAAAAACTCGCGGACATCAAGGTCTCGGTGCACTGCTGGCAAGGCGATGACGTTAAAGGTTTCCTTAACAAGGATGGGGAGCTGACCGGCGGCATTTCGGTAACGGGACAATATCCCGGGGCGGCTACGACGCCTGCGGAGCTTCGCAGCGATTTGGAAAAAGCCTTCTCGCTGATCCCTGGCAAACATAAAGTGAACCTGCATGCCATCTATGCGGATACGGACGAGCAGGTGGAATTGGATCGGCTTGAACCGAAGCACTACGAAAATTGGGTGAAATGGGCGAAAGAACAAGGGCTTGGATTGGATTTCAACCCGACGTGCTTCTCTCATGAAAAATCCAGCGACGGCTTTACGCTGAGCCATCCCGATCCGGAAATCCGCCAATTCTGGATTGACCACTGCAAAGCATCGCGCCGCATCGGCGCTTACTTCGGCGAGCAGCTCGGGCAAACTTGCGTCACGAACGTCTGGGTTCCCGACGGCTTCAAAGACAATCCGGTCGATCGCATGGCACCTCGCAAACGGCTTAAAGAATCCCTTGACGAAGTATTTGCGGAGAAGCTTGATCCAAAGCATCATTTGGATGCGGTAGAGAGCAAGCTGTTCGGTCTGGGCTCCGAAGCGTACGTGGTCGGTTCGCATGAGTTTTACATGGGGTATGGCCTGCAAAATGATACGCTAATCTGCCTCGATGCCGGGCATTTCCATCCGACAGAGGTCATCTCGAACAAGTTGTCTTCTCTCGCTTTGTTTACGAGCGGCATTTTGCTGCACGTCAGCCGTCCGATGCGCTGGGATAGCGATCATGTCGTCATTATGGACGATGAGCTGCTGGAAATCGCGCGCGAGCTTGTCCGCCATGATTTGCTGTCCACGACGCATATCGGCCTTGATTTCTTTGATGCAAGCATCAACCGCGTAGCTGCCTGGGTTGTCGGTACGCGCAATACGATCAAAGCGCTGCTGCGAGCCATGCTGGAGCCTGTGGACGCATTGAAACAAGCTGAACTGGAAGGCGACTATACCATGCGTCTGGCGCTCACCGAAGAGTTCAAGTCTTATCCGTTCGGTGCGATCTGGGATTATTATTGCGCACAGCAAGGCGTGCCGGTACGCGAGCAATGGATTGCTGACGTTCAATCGTACGAAAAGGAAGTATTGTCGCAGCGGCAATAAACCGGCCTGAGTTTCTGAAAGGTTTACGTGGTTAGGCAGCAGTTTGCAAAGGATTTGTAAATAGTATACCCGCTATCCTAAATTTTCATTTCGGCCACCTGGGAACATCTTTCCGGGTGGCTTTTTTGCAGCCTCCAAGCCGTATCCCGCGATCTTCATATCCTTCGCCATGCATAGTTGCAGCGGATTTTTCCATAATAGGAATAGGTGTGTCCAGCGATACGTAGCCTGGACCTAGATGAAGAGGAGGCTGTGACGTGAACCCTGATGACAACAAATTGTTCGTTGCCGCGCTTGGCGGCGTAAATGAAATCGGCAAAAATATGTATATTATCCAGTACCGCCGCGATATTATCGTGGTGGATTGCGGTTCGAAATTCCCCGACGAAACGCTGCCGGGGATCGATCTGATCGTTCCGGACGTAAGCTATTTGCTGGAAAACGAAGAGATGGTGAAAGGGCTAATCGTTACGCATGGTCATGAAGACCATATTGGGGGGATCCCGTATTTTTTGAAACAGCTCAACATTCCTGTTTACGCTTCCAGATTGACCAGAGGGTTGATCGAGTTAAAGTTGAGAGAGCATAGAATGCTTCGGGAAACGGATATGCACACCATCGACGCAAAGTCGAACATTACGCTTGGTGAATTCGACGTTTCATTTTTTGCAACGAGCCACAGCATTCCGGATTGCCTGGGTATCTTTTTCCGTACGCCTGTTGGAAATGTTGTGCACACCGGGGATTTCAAGTTCGACATGTCGCCCGCAAGCGGGCCTTATCCGGATCTGCATCGCATGGCCGAAATCGGCAAACAAGGCGTGCATCTGCTGCTTTCCGAGAGCACCAATGCCGAACGTCCCGGATTTACGCCATCCGAGCGGGTGGTCGGGGATCACATTTTGGATGCATTCATTCGTGCCAAGCAGAAAATATTCATCTCCACGTTTGCGTCCAACGTCAGCCGCGTGCAGCAGATCGTCAACGCTACGTTCCAGACCGGTCGCAAGCTGGCGCTGCTCGGAAGAAGCATGGTGAACGTGGTCGATGTGGCGAGTGAGCTTGGGTATTTGGACGTGCCGGAAGGTTTGCTTATCGAAGCTGTCGATGTGGAACAATTTGCGCCGAGTGAGGTGGTCGTCCTCTGTACGGGCAGTCAGGGGGAACCGATGGCAGCGTTGTCGCGCCTCTCTTCAGGCAAACATCCGCACGTTAGAGTTGCCGCTGGTGATACGGTCATCCTTGCAGCCGGAGCCATTCCGGGCAACGAACGCAATCTCGCTCATGTCATTGACAACCTCTATGTGCTTGGGGCCAAGGTTATCTATGGCTCTGGCGGCAGTACAGGCATGCATGTGTCGGGGCATGGCAGCCAAGAGGAATTGAAGCTGATGCTTACGCTGATGAAGCCCGAATACCTCGTTCCCGTACACGGCGAATTCCGCATGCTGTACCAGCATCGGCTGTTGGCCGAATCCGTCGGCATGGACGGGGATCACGTCTTTATCGTCAACAATGGGCAGATGGTGCAGTACAAGGATGGCACCGCTTCGCTGGGACCGAGAATCCCGTCCGGCAACAGTCTCGTCGACGGCCTGATCATGGGAGATGTGGGCAATGTCGTGCTGCGCGACCGCAGGCAGCTATCCTCGGACGGCATGCTCGTGATCGTCACCACGCTGAGCAAAACCGAGAAACAAATGGTGACGGCCCCGGAAATCATTTCGCGCGGGTTCGTCTTTGTCAAAGACTCGGAGGAGTTCATGAACGAGCTGCATGAGCTCGTCACGGGCCGCATGGAAGAGTTGACCGAAGCGGGCGTGAACCAGTGGAACGTCATCAAACGCAAACTGAAAGACGAGCTTGGCAACTATATCTATGCCCAGACCAAGCGCAGACCGATGATTTTACCGATCATTATCGAGGTCTAAGCCTGGGACGGCAGAACCATTTTCCGCGTATGAAAACATGAATGAATATGTAGGTTGGAAGAAGGGGCAGTAGCGATACTGCCTCTTTTTGGTGCGCGGTTATGAAGGAGAGATATGTATATAAAGTCTTATTTTTTATCCTTTTTATTGAAAATAAAGATAAAATATTAATTTATTTACTGATAAAGACGATAAATAGTAAATTAAAACATCTAAGAGAAAAGAAGGTGTTTGGTGTTATGTCTTCACTAACGATCAGTTATGAGCAATTGCAGATTCAGCCGTTTGAAATCCGGATCCATGAAGTTTCATTCCATGCGAAGGTGCACGAGCACGGAAGGCTTGCTTTTACAGGAGTGATTCCGGAAGAAAAGGAAGAGCAGTATGTGCGAATGGCTGATGAGAGCACGCCTGTGGAATTGTTGTATACGGACGATCAGGGCCGAAAACAACGCTTGTTTCACGGAATCATTCTGAAGCTCCGCGTGAGGGTGGAGAACAAGGTGTATTGGCTTGAGGGGGAGGCGGTGTCTCATTCACACGCCATGGATCTTCGGCGGGAAACCCGTTCCTTTCAGAACGCTTCGCTGTTGATTCCCTATGTGATGCAGAAAATATGCGGCCTCTACCCGGATGGACAAGTCTTCAATACATTTACCGAGAAAAAAAAGCTCGGTGGTTATACGCTGCAATATCAGGAGACCGATTGGGAATTTCTGAAACGGCTCGCTTCGCATTACCACACGGTAATTATTCCCGTATCAACGGAGGAACGCATCCGCATCTATCTCGGACTGCCCGAACATCGCGATGCGGGCAAGCTTGAAGCCACGCATTACCGGATGTATAAGGACATGCTTGCCTATCAGAAAGAAGCCAAATCGGGAAAGGGCGATCTGAACGAAAAAGACTTCATCCGCTATGAAGTCCAGGTTCGCGACCGTGTGCTTCAGCTTGGCGACATCGTTCAGTTCAAAGGAAATTCGCTGCATGTATTCGAGATTCGAACCGAGATGAAGCAGGGGCTGCTTGTCCATCACTATGTGCTGGGTCACAGGGCATCGGCATATCGTCGGAAGCGTTACAATTCCCGACTGGTCGGCGCGTCGATTTCCGGAAAGATCATGGGCGTGGTGAGGGATGAGGTCCAGGTTCACCTGGACGTCGATCAGGAATGGAGCCTGGCCACGGCCCATCTGTTCCCGTATTCCACCATGTATGCATCGGAAGATCAGACCGGATGGTACTGCATGCCTGAGAAAGGCGACAGCATACGCCTCTATTTCCCTAATGCCAGGGAAAACGAAGGCATTGCGCTAAGTTCGGTTCGCCAAAAACTGCCTGCTGAAGAAAGTGCGGGAAGTACGGCATCTCCGGCATCCGGCGTGTCATCGCATGCCGGCGGGAGCGGGAGTCCAGGCAGCGGTGCCGCAGGGGGCGGCACCACAACCATCGTGCAGCAGCAGCAGTTGCAACCGATCGTCAACTTCGACAAGGACCTCAAGGAAGATCTGATGGCGAATCCCAATACGAAATTCCTGCTTACGCCGACGGGACAGAAGATTACTTTTGAAGAGGATCGAATCACGATCACCGGGGCGACTGGAGGAGCGACGCTGACATTGACCAGTGCGGGAACCATCATCCTGAACTGTGAAAACAAAATTACGCTGCAGGCCGGCAAACAGGTGGAATTGGTCGCGGAGACGGTGACCCTGCAGGCCAATCAAATCGATATGTCCACAAAGGATGGCAACGGGGGTTTGAAGATTGATCAGGGACAAGTCGTCATTAAAGGCATCGAGATTTTAATGAACCAATAAATACGCGGGGGTTGAACGATGCATCAGGTAGAACTATGGCAGCAATTTCTGGAGCAAGAAGCACTGCCGTGGCGGAATGCCAAAATACGCGAGCTGCATGAATATTATACGGCGAACAGAGGCGAGATCAGGGAAGGTCTCGTTCCGTTATTCGGCGCGTTATGTGAGAATATCAAACTTCAGCAGGCACGCGGAGAGCTTGGAGATTGCAGCACGATCCACGTTTCGCTGATGCGGACCAGGCTTAGCCAAGGGGACCCTGCGTACATGCTGCATGCGAGCGATCGACGCCGGGAAAGCGAAGTCCCTTTGAGCGGATTTCTGTATGATGCCGGCTGGATCTATCGCTTCATGAACGAGTGGTTTGAGGCATGCGAGCTTGGGCGCAGACGTTATATGAATCGCATTGACCAGGCGGCATTGGATTCATGGCAGGCAGGACAGTTGTATCCTTTTCACGTGTATATGGTTCATGCCGTTCGTCATGCCATGGAACCGATTCGGACCTTGGATTCCTTTGAAGGCATCCGAAAAGACGGCCACTTTGAAGTCCGCGTGGGGGAATATCTGGATCATGATGTCACCGAATCCGTGTATCGTGTCAACCGAATCCAGAGGAGTTCCATCACATGTAAAGGCTGGTTGGAAAGCCGACTGCCGTCCGAATATATTTACGAGCATATTGCCGGAGTGGATCTCCAACACGGAAATTACGCGGAGCTGGATTTCAATTACGCCAGATTCGAGGAAGCGGATCTGAGCGGCAGTCATTTTGAAGGGGCAAGCCTGCTTGGCACACGTTTCGAACGATGTCGCTGCATGCAGGCCGATTATGGGCAAACGCTGCTGTTCGATGCGGATTTTCGGGAGTGTGACCTGACGGGTGCCAGATTCGATGGGGCACTGGGCGGTCGGGATTCTTTTGTGGAGACGCATGGGCTTGTTTATGGCATACATGGTGTTCTGTTTCAAGGTGCCAATCTGAGTCATGCAACATTCAGATATGCCAGAATCGCGGGTGATTTCGCAGGTGCAATACTGGAAGGAACGGATTTTACGGGAGCGGACCTATCCGGCAGCCGGATGCTGGCACAGGATCGATTTCGAGTTGGATTAACCCCCGAGCAGCGGGCTTCCGTAGAGTGGATTGAAGCTTAGGAGAATGAGGAGAGGGAGAGGGATGGGATGGAGCATTACATCATCGAGCATGACCGTCGTCTGCTGCAGCAAGCGCAAAGCATACAATGGCCGGAACGAATGCTTCAAGGGTACAGTGAAGCGGCCAATGAAGAAATCGTGTTTGTGAAATCAGGCAAGGGTTATACGTGTCCCTGTGTCATCGACCATTATCCGGTCCAGCTATTTACGGAGAATATTGCCACAATCATGCTTAAAGCCGAACCTGACCTTCAACGGAAACGAGTGGTCGTCATGAACCTGGAGCAGCAGAATCAAACGTTCTACGACTGGATCGCTCTGCCCAAAGTGTCTGGAATGGACCCGGAGCGAATTCGCGTTCAGGCCGGGCAAGTGACAGGGTTGGAAATGAATCTCCGGAGCTTAGAGGAAAGTTCAATCTGGTGTATTCCTTATTACCGTTCGCATCTGGTTATAGTTCGGCTGGACGTTGCAGAAAAGTTATTAAAGGCGGGAATATACGGCTTAAACATAAGACCAATTCGGATAACAGAAGGGGAAGAGTAGATGGGGATTACAGATACCATTCTGAAAAAGGACACACGGAACAAATTGCTTGCTTCTCCTTGGAGAAGCGAGGATACCTACGTAACTGCGGGTGCCTATATGCATTGTACGTTCGGAACCCATGAAGAGGTACTTAACAAGCTGGAGCCGAATGGAATCTATATTAACGGGAGCCCGATGCTCACGGTGGATGATTGTGTGCCGTCGACCTCCGAACCCGGAACCATTCATGGCATTCCTTTTGCAAAAATGGGGCAGGAAATCGACGGAAACTTTTATTCATTCGGTTATTGCCGGAGTGAGCTGCATCCCATGAAGCTTGCTGAAAAGATAACAGGACCGATGTCGGATCCGTCTTATATGATTGATCCTGATCCAACAGAACCTACGATGGGAAAACCCATATATCCATGCTCGCCGCAACTGATGCCCACGGCATCGGCCGCGGCTCCGACACAGGCTCCGTTTACGGCGAAGGCAGCCTTGCAGCAAAGTGCCCTGATTGCACTTCCTATGCTTGATTCGCTGGTAGATGCATTAACCGGAGCGAAAGCTCAATGGACCAACGGCAGTCCCAATGTATCCATTCAAGGGGTACCTGCGCTCACGAGCAAGTCCTGCCTGTATTGCAAATGTGGCGGAAAGATCGGTTTGCTCACGAATGGCATGGACCCGGCTCCCCCTGAATTTTCGGTCAGGTAACGGTAAAGGGGGAATGATGGGTGGAGGTTATTTATCAGGGAGATGGATACGAGTTAAGCTGGCCGTATAAAATTAAGGACTTGCGAAGCTTTCGGGTTGAAAGAGCGTTTAACGCACATGCGAAGTGTGTGTTTTCCGTTCGCATGAGTGAAGAAGAGGCAGAGCAATGCCTGTTGCATAGCAGCTTTAGCGACAGTCTGATTTTGCAAAAAATGACGGATTCCAGGCCGGAGAGCTGGTTTGCCGGAGGAATTACGAAGGTAGACATCCAAATGGAGGACGGAATTCCGCTGGTGGAGGTCCATGCTCTCTCGCGGAGTTATGTGATGGATATGACACCGAAGAGCCGTTCCTACCAGAATAAACGCCTGACCTATACGGAGGCGGTTCGCCAATTGGCTGGAAGGTATCCCGGAGGGGACGCCCAGAACATGGCTACGAGCGATCAGTCATCGATCGGCGCCTTGCTGGTGCAATATGAAGAGACGGACTGGCAATTTCTCCAACGTCTTGCTGCGCGGGTAGGAACCGTGATTTTGCCGGATGTCACGATGGATGCGCCGAGGGTGTTTTTCGGTGTACCCGATTTGTCGTGGGGCACAGAGATTGTGGCCATAAGATATACGACTTTAAAAGACAGGGAGCTGTATAAGCAGCTGAAAGCCCATGCCGAAGGAGATGACGCCAATCAACTGATCGAGTCCGATTTTGTGAGCTATCGGGTCACGACGGAGCAATTCTGCCAAGTTGGAGATGATGTTTCTTTTAAAGGACAGATCTGGGTGGTGTCCGAGTCTGTGATCAGTTATCTATCCGGCAGGTTGAGATATGAGTATTTGCTGGTCAAACGGCAAAGCTTGCGACGTAAATCCAGGCGGAATGAACAGCTTCAGGGCAGGTCCCTGGAAGGGCGCGTCATCAAACGGGCAAACAACATGGTGAAGGTTCATCTGGATATCGACGATCAGCATGATGATCACGCCAATTGGTGGTTTCCCTATTCGGGCGAAGGCAACAATATCTTTCACTGTTTGCCGGAGGAAGGCGCACGAATCAAAGTGTACTTCCCGAGCGGAACGGAGAAGCAGGCGATGGCCATTAACTCCGTCCGGGGCAGCAGCGAAGAGATGAAAGGCCGAACGGTTTTTCAGAAGCCGGAGACCAAAGTGTTCGAAATGCCGGGAGAAGCCCGGATGCAGCTCGGCGACGACGGAGTCCTGTTCAAGAAGGGAAGCGTCAGCCTGCATTTGGATGCGGGAAACATTAGCCTGAACGCCACGGAAGATTTGCTGGTTGTGGCGAGTAGTCAGATTGAGGTCGGTTCGGGAAGCGACAAGGGTATGCTGGAGTCCTTCCGAATTCAGGCCGAGCAGCAGATTGTGCTGCAAACCAATGTGGACCAATACGTAGTTCTGAATGGAAACCGGGTAGGAATCCAGAGCAAAAAAGTGGATCTGCAAAAGGTCGACGTGGATTTCATGGAACTGCTGACCGAAGAAGAACTGGAAGAATTGTATTTGGACATGCTGGCCGATGGCGAGATCATGAAAGAGGAACTGGATTTGTCGCTGCAATTACGAACGGCGGTCCAGTTAACGGATGCACAACGTGCAGACATTCGCAGCAAGGTTGCCGAGACGGCCAAAAACGATCCCAATCTGTCGGATCAGGCGAAGACCTGGATGAGCAGCAAATCGGCGGAGGAGCAAAAAAACGTCTATCAACAGAAGTACGTAAACCAGCCAGCCGCCGAGCCCGAAAAGAAAAGCAAAGAACAAAAGCAAGCGGAGCTGGAACAGCAGCAGCAGACATACGATCAGATGGATCGCGACCGCACGGCTATTCACAACTGGCAGCAGCAATCCAAGGAGATGTGGGCGAAAGAAACGGCAGCAGGGAAAACGGAAGCCGAAATTCAGGCGATGCTGCCGCCGCCTCCGGTACTGAGTACGAAGTCTTCGTCTTCTCAAGGGAACGCCGGTGGCAAACCAGGACTGATGGAACGCATCATGGATTCCACGGGGCTAGGGAATGTATTGAATCAGATGAGTCCATGGCTGGAGCAGGTAGAGCTGAATGACGTGATTCCGCAAAAGCCGGATTATTTGAGCAAACAAACGCAAAAAACGGTATACTTATCCAGATACACATTTCAAGTATTGATCATTGACCCGCAAATGCTGATCGCCGAGTTTAACGTTATTTTTGGCGTGGTGGCCATTATTGCGGCCATTCCGACAGGCGGAAGCTCCTTGTATTTGTTGGCTGCCGCGGATGCGGCTCTAGGTGCGGCGATGATCGTCGTCAATGTCAAGAAACTGAATGACTTAAAGAACGGGGATGCGTATACGAACCCCACGTTCTTGGGTATGGACCAGCAGCTGCTGGACAACCTAGGCGTCGCCCTGATGCTTGTCAACCTCGCCATCTTGGCCAAACATGGCTTAAATAAGGCAGCGGACAAGCTCGTAAATAGCAAAAATATGTCCGCGCTGGACGAGACATGGACGACATGGAAGCAGCAGACTAAAGATCGTCTGAACAAAAGCGTAGACGATATCACGGATTATGTATCTGATTCGATAGAGCGGATGCGAAATACTCGTTTTGGCCAAGAATTTGCAATGGATGGACCAACTGGTGTCTATTTCACGAAGCCGAAAAAGCCAATTCCGCCCAATAGCCAGCAGCAGCGCTTTTGGAGTGAAATGGAAGCAGGCAAGGATGATTTAGCGAAGAAGTTGGATGAGTGGACGGGAAATGCTGACTTAGACAAAATTAGAGAAACTGCTCCAGATTACTATAAAGAATTGATAGACAAGTATGGGGATGAGGGAAAATACTACGCTAGATCTCCAGAAGAGTATGAGAGTTTGGCAAAAGATCCAGCAAAAAACTTTAAAATAAACGAAAAGACAAAAATTGAAAGACTAGCAGGCTTGGAGTTAGAGGCGAGAGGGGACCTACCTGGTCCTATAGTTAGAGATACCAATCCAGCAGGTGCAGAATTTATTGACGCAACAGGTGTATTGTGGGACGTTAAAGGATGGTATTCAAAATTTGCGCCAAAGGGTTATACACTGGAAAAGGCAATTGCTGATATAGAAGAATCACTTTCAAAAGGGGAGAATGTTATCATCGATTCATCAAAAATGTTCCCAGAACATATAGACGAAGTACGCAAAGCGGTAAAAGAATTAGGTTTAAGTGATATGTTGCTGTGGTGGCCATAAAGTATGTGAAAGGAAGAATTACATGGATGATAATATGTTTATAAAACATCATAAATGGGCAGAATCGGATGGTAATATTGGAGAAAAAATAGAAATTGTAAAAGAAGAATTACAACAACTGAATCTTACAGGGATGAATCTGAGTTGTTCAGAGATTGTAGAGTCAAATATGAGTAGTTCGTTTTTTGCTAATAATGATATGAGTGATTGCTATTTTTTAAGTACATCATTTGAAAGAACGATTTTCTCGGAATGCATACTGAGTAAAACGGTATTTGACTACACTTCCTTAAAACATTCAAATATATTAAATTGTGTAGGGATAAAAGCGTCTTTTGATGATGCAGACCTCAGCTTCGCTAATATATCTGGATCTGACTTGAGGCGAGCATCATTTCGAAGAGCAAATTTAAGCTGCTCAAAGTTTTCTAATGTTGATTTAACAAATGCTATATTTGATGGGGCACTTCTCTATGAAACTAGTTTTGAAGAAATAAACGGGATTGATGAAGTGTCTGCCAAACATATTTTTGTTGGAACTGAAGAGGAACCAATAAGGCTGGACGGTGATGATATTAAAAAGTGGTTAATGGAGCAGATGAGTGGATAATATCTTCATTAGCGAAATCTCCCTAACAACGAGATCGCAAAACACAACCAATCACTATATAATTCAAACACTTGTTTAAATTTCAAAAGCTCATTCCAACTTATTTAGTAGGAGAGAGCTTTTTTTCATGTTCAAAATTAAAGGAAGAAAAAGGGGATGGAAAAACGTGGATAAGTAAGGCGAGAAGAGTTGATAAACTAGGGGTGTCTTCAAACTCAAGCAAGCCACACCATAATGGATGCCGGAGTCGAAAAAGCCTTGAACGTACACGCTAATTTATCGTAGCGAGTTGCCAGACGACGATTGCTTTTGACTTTATTGAAAAAAAACACTCCACTAAATGGCGTTCTCTATAGATATCTCGGTCAACGGGTTGTATTTCTCGGCGTTGGAATCACCGGGATCGCTTGTTCCTCGTTCAGAAGCGCCCTGATCGCATTCGTATCATAGACTCGATCAGCTAATACTTGTTTCATCGTCGGTTCGATGGCTTGCAGAAGTTTGTAGCGCTGAACCGAGTCATGAGCTTCACCACCCGTTAATTCGAAATGAAGTGGATTTCCGAGCGCATCGACGATGGCATGAATTTTGGTGCTTAAACTACCCACGGGAACGTTCGATCGCTTGCTTGCTTTGCCCCCGCTCCGTGCTGGTGAACGCGCACAATCGTGGCATCAATCATAATGCTTTCCTCATCGCTATATAGGGAGACAACCTTTAGCACCTTATCCCGAATTCCCGCTTTCTGCCAACGTCAAAAGTGAGTGTAGACGGATTTCCAGTGGGGAAAGTGGCCAGGAAGATCACGCCATGGGGCGTCTGAATGTGCGCCCAAAGGATGGTTGATTTATGGTTAGATACCATCGTAATTAACCTGTTTTTGTTATTTTCGTTTTTGTCAATGTCAAGAAACGATTTGAAGAACGGGGATGCGTATACGAACCCCACGTTCTTGGGTATGGACCAGCAGCTGCTGGACAACCTAGGCGTCGCCCTGATGCTTGTCAATCTCGCCATCTTGGCCAAACACGGACTCAATAAAGCGGCAGACAAGCTCGTGAATAGCAAAAATATGTCCGCACTGGACGAGACATGGACGACATGGAAGCAGCAGACTAAAGATCGTCTGAACAAAAGCGTAGACGATATCACGGATTATGTATCTGATTCGATAGAGCGGATGCGAAATACTCGTTTTGGCCAAGAATTTGCAATGGATGGACCAAACGGTGTCTATTTCACGAAGCCGAAAAAGCCAATTCCGCCAAATAGCCAGCAACAGCGTTTTTGGAGTGAAATGGAAGCAGGCAAGGATGATTTAGCGAAGAAGTTGGATGAGGGGACGGGTAATACTGAATTTGGTTTAAGCCGTTCAAAAGTTGTTGGCTATGGTGAATCAGATTTAAGTAGAATGGTAATTGATTATAGAATGAAAAATGGTGTTCAGGGGACAAGGAATATTGCGATCTTAGAATACGAGGATAACGGAATACTCAAGTATGAGATTGCTGAAAGTAATAGGGAACTAGGAGTACACTCAGAAGAAATACTTCATCAGAGAGTGACTGAAATGGGAATTGATTCTTCTAAGATAAAAAGGATATATACCGAAAGGCAACCATGTAATCTTGAGCCATATCATCACTGTGATAATTTGATTTATAAAAATTATCCGAATGCAGAAGTAACTCATAGTTTTGAATACGGAGACTATGATTCGAGAAAACGTGGTAATGACGAAATGAAGAAGGCTATTAAGGCGTTATTTAAGTAATGAAAGTAAAGGGGGAATATCTAATGATTGAACTATCAAAGGATTTTTGGAACTGTGATTTTTTTAGGTACAGTATAGATGAGTTGGGGATATACGGTTTTTCAGAGGAAACAATGGAGTTTTTATTGAATTATGGCTTACCTAAAAATCATACAATCTTTGAAATGAAAGGTATCAAGTTCTTTGATTCAATTAATTTTGAAAGAATCACCTTTAACGGAGAAGAGTTCATTAACATAGGACAAAGTCGGGGGGCTTTCATTTCAATTAAGAAAACTACTCAAGAAGTATTTGCACTTCTGGAAAGTCGAGAGGATAGGATATTCATTAATTCAAGTATAAAATTGTTTTTGTTATTCCATCAGCTATTTTATACTGAGCTTAGAAAAGTTGATGACATAGACGATGATGAGCAGTGTGAAAAATTTGGGAAAATGATGCGAGAGGAATTTGAAAAAATCGACTCTACAGCAATGTTGGACAAAGAGAGTACATGGCCAAGACTTGTAGAGGAGTATGAAAACTGCTCTATCTAATCGAAGCTCTCAAATAATTAAGTCATTAGGACTACCTAGTATCGAATGAAACGACTTTTCCTATCCTTACCAACATAACCTTTGTTCTATTTGTAAGAAAATTTTCATGAATTAAGATGTGCGTACTGAATGGCTGTAAAAAGTATCTCTATTAACATAATAGCGTTACATCAAACAGGTTGATTATGGTCAGATACCACTATAATCAACCTGTTTTTTTGTTATATTCCGCAGGATGATACCGACTCGATCGTGAACGGCGAGACGAAGTTCTTCGTTTTCCCGGATGATCGCCATTGGGGCTTCTACGTCCTGCCGGTTGCCCGAAAGAACGAACAGCTCTATCTTGGTCCGCAGAAGCTGTTTCCGTTCGAGCCAGATCTGCCCGAATTGGACTTTTTTGATGGGAGGAAGTAGAGAATCGGACCGAGAGAAAGGCGCAAAATGAAGTGCCCGAGAGGATTACCCGGAGTACGTCGTAAGGCGCTGACTCTGGTTCGAAGGGAGGGAGAAGTTGATGTTCACGCATGTGTACCCGCATTTCCAGAAAGGCCGTATTCTCAAAACCGCCATGCTGGAACAGCTTCCAGATTATCCGCGCGACTATCTGGAACTCTGCTACCGCAACTATGCGAACGCATTATTGCCAGGGCGGAGGTCGAAGTGTTCCGTGGCGTGTTCGGAAGGTACAGTTAAGCAACGGACAAACCGTGATGATGTTTGTGAAGAATGACAATCATGGTTCATCAAGCCACGGAGAAGCAGGAAGTTCATCTTCTTCGAAGAAAACTGGATCACAAGGGGATTTAGTTGGTAAGACAAATAGTATAATAGAGAATCCTTATAACCCAAAGGATCATAGTATCGAGAGTGACTTTCATTCATCCAAACATAAATCGAAAGATGAAACAAGTGAAATTGAGAGTACTGGAGAGACGAAACCAGGTACACTTGATTTCAATAGAAAATTTCCTACAAGGCTTATTAAATTAGAGACTGAAGGATATATTATTGATAGAGTTGCAGAATTATAACAAAGACTTTCAAATAGTGCATTAAATAAATCGGGGGCAAATATGGAAGTTGATATTCCGAGTAAGCCTAAAATAAAATCCGAATTTTATGCACATAGCCAAGTTAATGGTTTTCCACCTGCTCACCAACAAAACGTAAATTATGATGGTTTTTCAATTATGCCAGAAGATGAAAAAATAAGGTATCCTGCAAAAGATGCACCTAATAGTGAAGGTATTATAATTGATCGAATTAAAGACACTGAATATAAAATGATAAATGATTTAGCCTTTCAACTTGGTCCACCCGATCCAAATCTTAAAGGGCAAAGTAAAATTGTTTACCGAAAATGAAACTTGTGGGAGTTGGAATGATATAATTTTTAATTTTCCCAAAGATTATCCAGGTATAGAGATTATAGAGATTCATAATATTGGAGACAAGATACCTAAGAAATCAGCAATATAAGGAGTTGAGAAATATGGCATGGAACTATCAAGAATTAATAGAGTCATTTATTGAAGAGTGCGAAGAATATAAAAATATTTATCATTTGAGTCACTATGAGGCCGTATCTCAGGCGTTTGATGAGAATTATAGCGAAAAATATTCTGATGATATGGAAAAGGCAGTTCTTTGGGTTATTGTAGCTGAACTAAGGTTACAACAGCCTCGAATATATAAGAATGCTAAGGAAAATTACATTTTTAAACTTAAGTCAATAAATTTTCAAGTGGTAAAAGAATATATAGAAAAAAAGCAATTAACAAAAGAAGAATTTGAGGATCTTTATTTAAGAAGAAACAGAGTACTTGTGGAAATTGAAAAAATGCCAACGGATCTTTGCCCGAAAGCAAGATGGTTTTATGAAGAAATCACAGATGAAGTGAATGATTTATTTGCGAAGTCTGTAAATATTGAGGAAACTACCGATCATGTAATCGCCTATTTTAAGAGTGAATTTCGAAATAAAGCATGTGCCAAAAAAATTGTTTTTGTATCAATAGCTGAAAATTTAATGCGACGCAATTATAAAGTACCTGACTATGTCATAAACGAGATTACAGATAATTACATCGATAATTCCCAATTTGAACTTTCCCAAGAGGAAAGTCTAGATTTATTAAATAGAATCGATAAGATTCTTGAATTACTTGAATTTAAATAAAATGACTGATATAGAAAACAAATTTTTTGCTTAGGTAAAACACGAGAACGATAGTACTGCAAAAAGTCGCAATAATGGTATTATCCCCTTTTAGTAGACAAGAAAAAAACATCTAGTAAGACGGACTTAAAAATTCTTTGAAATGCTGACAGAGGAAGAAGTGTGACTTTGGTGATGTTCAGAATTTAATTCCTATTAATGCATGATTATTTGATGTTCTAACGAAGAAAAACTACACAGTTGGATCTCTTGGTATGAGGACTTTTTGAGGTGAATGGCGGTATGTTTGTGAATAAATGTTAAATTAGGGAAGGATTCATTTCATGAAAATTTATGATGTGGTGTTTGGCGAACTCGACTATGATTATATTTGGTCCAAGGATACGACTATGAATTATTTTGGAGTTAAGACACCAATATCCCTTATTATTGAAGGAGATGAGGACGGGGTATTCGATGATGATCAATATTCGGCTTACCAAAGTTTAATGGAAAATTGGGAGGAAATACAACAGAATTTACTGCAACCTATTTTAAACTATTATCTACAAAAACGTCATGAGTTAGGCTATGACATAGCTTTTAATGAAAGTTATCCTTTCGTGGATACAACTGAGCAATTAAAAAAAATGATGACCTTAGATAGTATTGTTGTTTCGTATGGAGATCTTAATAAAGAACGGGATATTGGATTTCTTTTTAGTTGTACGTGGGATTCAGAAAATGGCTTAGGCATTCGTTTATTAGATGAAAAAGTAGTTGATGTAGGATACCAAGATGTTGCGATATGAAACTTAGGGTTAATTCAATATCACTTCGTGGAGATGAACATGGGGAGCGGTATTGAGGTTCCCATCAACATTAAGAGCAACATAAATAATAGATATACATAAATTTGAATTTAATTCCGATAAAAATATGATAAGGGTGATTTTTACATAATATTGGGGTGGAATACGATGACAATTATTGGGATCGACTTGGGGACGACCAACAGTTTGGTGAGTGTTTTCTTGAACAATGAATGCGTGATTATTCCGAATGCACTCGGAAACCGATTAACTCCTTCAGTTGTAGGCGTTATGGATGATGGAGCAGTCATTATTGGAGAAGCAGCGAAGGAACGATTAATCTCTCATCCCAACTTAACGGAAGCGGTATTTAAGCGTCACATGGGATCAAAAAAACAGTACAAACTTGGCGAAAAGTTATTTTCCCCTACGGATCTTTCAGCTCTGTTACTCAAAGCACTTAAAGCGGATGCTGAGGCTTTTTTGGGTATAACGATCACAGAAGCCGTGATTAGCGTGCCTGCGTATTTTAATGATCATCAAAGGCGTGCTACGAAGGAGGCCGGCTTGCTGGCAGGGCTCAAGGTGGAACGGTTAATTAATGAACCAACAGCGGCAGCATTGGCGTATGGTATTCATCAGGCTAATGAAGAAAAACAATTGCTCATATTTGATTTGGGCGGAGGAACATTTGACGTATCCTTACTGGAAATGTCCGATAATGTAATGGAAATTCGAGCGATAGCAGGAGATAATTTTCTCGGTGGAGAGGATTTTGATGAAGCCATTTTGCATTATTTTCTGGAACAGCATTCATTGAAATTGGAAGTTGTAAAAGGAAAATGGTATTCCATGCTGAAAAAGCAGGCGGAGTCATGCAAAGTGATGCTAACAACAGAAGATCAAGCGGAAATGAGCTTTGTCTATAATGGACATACATACAAGACGATGTTTACTTCAACGGATTTCGAGACCATTTCTACAGAATTATTAACAAGGCTGAAAGTCCCTCTCAAAAAAGCATTGAATGACTCAGGCATACAACCTAAAGAACTGGATCATGTTGTTTTGGTTGGCGGATCTACTCAGATGCCAATCATTCGTTCGTTTGTGGCTCGGTTATTTGGACAGTTACCGCTTTCACATATTAACCCGGACGAAGTCGTTGGAATAGGCGCGGGTATATATGCGGCGATGAAGGAACGAAATGAGTATTTGCGGGAGTCCGTGTTGACAGATGTATGTCCATATACATTAGGGATTGGGGTTGTAAATGATGTATACGCTCCGATTATCGAGAGAAATTCGGTTATTCCGTGCAGCAGGGTTCAACGGTTTATTAACGCCAAAGACTATCAAGATGTCATAGAGGTAGATATCTATCAAGGAGAAAGCAGAGACGTCAAAGAAAATCTCAAACTGGGCTCTGTACTCGTTCCGATTCCACGCGTGAAAAGTGGCGAAGCGGTTATTGACGTGAGATTTACCTACGATATTAATGGTTTGTTGGAAGTAGACATCTATTCGCATTCCACAGGTGAAACAAAGTCGCTTGTGATACAAAATAATGAAATTCATTTGTCTGAGGCAGAGATTACTATTCGGTTACAAGAACTGGCTATGCTTAAGATTCATCCTCGGGATGATGCTCGTAACCAATTATTGTTGGCACGGGCAGGTCGATTATATGAAGAAGCGTTGTCAGAAAGCCGTGAACACATCTCTCAAGAGATGGAGCGATTTGAACGTGCACTTGACACCCAGGACCCTGAAAAGATTAGAAAAGCGAGTGTGAAATTGAGTCAATTCATAGATCAACTGGAGGCTCAGGGACTGTGGTAAATCCTTGGTTGTTGTTAGAACTGGAGCCTACTCCGGATAAGAAAATCATTAGGCGATCTTACACCAGACTGTTAAAAAAATATCATCCTGAAGATGATCCAGAAGGATTCCTTCAACTGCGAGCGGCGTATGATGAAGCCCTTCGTTTGTCGGTTGATATGATACCAGATTCGAGTGAAGCGTTCCCGAGTTTTCAAAGTGATAGAGAACTGTCGAGAGGGAATTCAACCTTTGTTGAAGGTGAAGCTTCGCTTTTATCTGTGCATACATTGCTTGAAGAAGAAAAGCAGAATGGGCCACATCAGCAGGGTGTTCGTACAACCATTATTCTCAATGAGGAAGAAGGAACGGATGGCCCGTATTTTAACAGCTTTTCTACAATCCGAGACGAAGTTGTCCTGGGGCAGAATGGACTTGAGCTCCTATATGAACAATTGCATGAATTGTACGCTGATGTGTTTAGAAGAAGGGATATTGTTGCGTGGAAAACATTATTTGTGGGACGTCCTTTGGAAGATGACAGTGGTTATGAGGAAAAAGTACGTCATTTTTTCACCGGAAATGCACATTTACCACATGATGTGTGGCAATATCTTGATGAAGAGTTTGAGTTGATACAAATGGAGAATTTTCCTTGGAAGCATCTAATTCAATGGGATTATGGTTTATCATTTGACTGGCTTAGTTCGGAAATAGACGTGGATTATAACTCATATGCAGCAGGACGATTCGAAGCATTTCTGTCGTTACAGCAAGGAATGTATGAAGATTGTATCGACATCGCACAAAAAGCGGCAGGTATATATGATCAGGATCCGGTACTTGATCGTTTGATCGCAGAGGCTTACTACAGGTTAGCGAAATATCTGGAGGCATGCGGGTATTTCTCCCGTGTGCTGCATCATATCCCCGATGACAGGGATGCCTTGAAATATGAAATCTTTGCGCGGCAATGGCTAGGGCCAGTGGCTGACTTCACAACTTTCCATGGAATTTCAACATCCGAAACTAATTTGCTAAAGGACAGACTAGTGCGAGGGGCAGACGATTGGTTGTTTCAGTCTCCAAAGATGCCTAAGTATCCGATTGTGGCTTATGTAAAACATAATTTCAAAACGTTGTTTAGGATGGGCTTGGATATCTTCATTGGAAGTTTCTTAACAGGAGTGATCGTGAAATACGGTTTCTTAGGGTTTCCTACATTGATGATGTTCCCAGTGATCTTGTTCTGCGTTGTGCATTGCATTTATTTATGTCATGAATTGGAGAGATAACATGAGCATGACTATTCCAACATGGATGGGAATTTCCTTAAGCCTTTTATCCAATTTTGATGCGTTTCAGGATTACGATTATTTGGCTAAAAACCCTCATTTATGGGAGGAGACGGGACGACAATCATGGACGGCACCATTAGAGTTATTACACGGACTGCCATCGACCAAAGGATTGGAACGTGCCCAGATTATGGGACAGATCAGCTCCTATATGTGGGATAATCATCGTGTACGTAACGGGGATGATCTTAAGGCTCGCTTATACGATTTGTTAGACAATCCCAGTGAAACTTGCCTTAGTTTTGAAAACATTCGTTCAAAAATCCGAGGTTGTTCCTTTAATGTGAGGGAACAGATGCTTACAAATTTAAAAGGAAAACCAGAGTATGATAACTACCTTATCGTCAATGAATACGACTTGCTGATTCCACTTACTGGTATTAGAGCCTATGACTTTGCCAATGCTTCTGCGCTTTGCAGACTAGGAATGTACCAGAGCATGATATCCGAAGATGAGGGTAACAATTGGCTGCAAGCGATATGGAATTCGACGTGTAAGTCCTACACTAACGTGGAACAATTCGCATTATCCAGTGCAGTGGGTCTTTTGTTTGAAAACCAAGGCAGCCGTTATGAAGACATACTGCGCCGTTATTATAACGCTCTTCATCATCCACAAGGATATTGGAGTAATCTTGAATGGACGCCTAGCCTAATATAGTGAAACAATTACTAGGCTAGAACTTTATAAATATCGTTTTTTAAATGAAACCGTCTCTACTAAAAGAGGCGGTTTCATTTTTATCCTACTTCCAACTATCCCTTCAACAGCCCCGACTCCCTCACGGTCGCGAGGAACTCGTTGAACTGCGGGATGTTCAGCTGCTGCGCTGCATCGGAGAGGGCTACCGCCGGGTTCGGGTGCACCTCCACCATGACGCCGTCGGCGCCTGCGGCGAGAGCGGCTTTGGCGCAAGGGGCAAGGATGTCTTTGCGGCCCGTGGAATGCGTGACATCGACAAGCACCGGCAGATGCGTTTCCTGTTTCAGGATCGGCACGGCCGAAATGTCGAGCGTGTTGCGCGTTGCTTTCTCATAGGTACGGATGCCGCGCTCGATCAGCATGACTTGTTTGTTGCCGCGGGAGACGACGTACTCCGCCGCATGCACGAACTCGTCGATCGTCGCCGCCAGACCACGTTTCAGCAGGATCGGAATGTTGACATC
Source organism: Paenibacillus sp. FSL W8-0426 (assembly GCF_037969725.1). Taxonomy (NCBI): domain Bacteria; kingdom Bacillati; phylum Bacillota; class Bacilli; order Caryophanales; family Paenibacillaceae; genus Paenibacillus; species Paenibacillus sp. FSL W8-0426. Next base: position 2,735,395 of record NZ_CP150203.1, read on the forward strand.
GCCTGCGGCCTTGAGCAGCTCGAAGTTTTGCATGTTGCGCGCGCCGATCTGGATGACGTCGATGTAATCGCCGGCAAGCTCGATATGATCCGGGTGAACGATCTCGCTGATCGTTTTCAAGCCGAACTCATCGGCAACTTCCTTCAGTATTTTCAGCCCCTCAATGCCCAGTCCCTGGAAATCGTATGGCGAGGTGCGCGGTTTGAAGGCACCGCCGCGCATGACGCTGATGCCTGCGGCCTTGAGCGCTGCAGCGACTTCGCGCACTTGTTCGTAACTCTCGACCGAGCAAGGCCCGGCGATCATGATTGGCGTTCCCGCACCGACCTGCACGTCGCCAATGGAGACGATGGTATCTTCTTGCTGATTTTTGCGGCTGACGAGCAGATGCTTTTTGTGTTCGTCGACTTGCAAATTCAGCGAAGCCTGGAAGATTTGCTTGAATAAGAGCTTGATCGCATCGTTATGGAACGGCCCCGGATTGGCTGCGGTCAGTTCCTCCAGCATTTCTTTTTCACGCACAGGATCGAATTTGGGCACGCCTTGTTTTTCTTTGATTTGCCCGATTTCCTGCACGACGCTGGCCCGTTCGGACAACAGGTGAAGCAGGCCGTGGTTGATTTCGTTCAAGCGGCTTCTTAACGTTTCGAGCTCGGTATTCTGTTCCATGGACAATGCACTCCTTCGACATTTGGATTGGTTCTGATTCGCAAAAAACAAAAAAAGCCCTTCATCCGCAAGGGACGAAGAAGCCGTGGTACCACCCTAATTAGAAACGGCAGCGCTGCCTTGCAGCGAGCTGTTTCTCACTTAACCTTTTAACGCAAGGATACGGATTGTCCTAGGAGCTGTAGAAACCCTGAAAAGGTTAGCCCTTCAGCAATCGGCTCGGGAGTGAACTTCGGCGGCATGCTGCTTTCGGGTGCTTTCAGTCTCCGGCACCGCGTCCCTGTGATGAACATGTAATCCGCGTACTCTTTCCGTCATAGCTTTTATAAAGTAATTTTATTCTGATCCCGTCAATAGGTGACATGAAATGAATTGAAGTCATAATAGCATGCTCCGGAATTGATCGCAAGATGACGGATTGACGCATTCATGTGATAAAGTAAATAGACTCATTCGCCATGGGACAGGGATTCGCAGTATAATATAAATAATGACGATTATTATGCAATTTCTGCAAAAGGGGTAATTATGAACAAAACGATTTCGGATATCGCCCAATTGGCGGGAGTCGCAAAGAGCACGGTTTCCCGGTTCCTCAACGGTGGATCGGTCAGCGAGGATACCCGCCAACGCATTGAGCGGATTATCAAACAATACAACTACGTCCCCAACACCTTTGCCCAAAGCTTGAAGGCCAAGCGGGCAAGCATCATCGGCACAGTTGTCCCGCGCCTGGACTCCTTTGCCACGTCCCAGACGCTGATCGGCATCGATGAGGAACTGCGCAGCAACCAATACCAGATGCTGATTGCAAACACAAGCCAGGACATGCAGCGGGAGATTGACGCCATTTACGATTTTGCCAGACAGAAAGTTTCCGGCATCATCCTGCTTGCGGCCGAGGTGACGGAAGCACATCTGAAAGCGGTGGACGACATCGCCATTCCGGTCATTTTGGTCGGACAGCAGCATGAACGGCTTCATAGCGTCGTACATAATGACGACCAGGCCGGTTATGAAATGGGCAAGCATGTGCTGCAAAACGGACATCGCGAGATCAGTTATTTGGGTGTAACCGAACGGGATCAGGCCGTGGGCATTCACCGGAAGCAAGGGTTTCGGCGTGCCATCGCGGAATGTCCAGGATGTAATGTAACCTACCATGAGTCGAGCTTTAAGATGTCGGAGGCAGCACATACGGCTGAGCAGGTGTTAAACAACGATAGGTCATCGATGGTTGTATGCGCAACAGACAATATTGCGTTGGCCGTGATGAAAACGGCTTTTGCCGCCAAAAGGCAGATTCCGCAGGATATATCCGTGAGCGGTTTCGGTGGATATGACATCACGGAGATGATCAATCCTGCGCTGACCACGGTACGATACCATTATACTCAGGCCGGGAGAATCGCGGCCAGCCACATTATCCGGCTTGTTGCGGGAGAACCGGTGGAGAAGTGCGCCGTGCTCGACGTGGAGCTGATTTCCCGAGAAAGCGTTGACAAATTATAAAAAAATCCTTTATGATAGTCCCATCGAACCGGTTCCAAACTTCTGCGGAAAAGCAGGAACCTTGAGAAGAATTCCTGATGGGATTATTTTTTTGCGTTGTTCGGAACCGGTTCCGTTCTTGGACGAAAACAGCAATGGCAAGGGTGGGAGTACTCGATATGAAAATGACCCGAGAACGGCTTTACCGTCGGCTTGAACAGGCCGATCCAGGTGAATTGCGCAAACTTGAAGCGCTCATCGCCGCATGTCCGTGGCGGCAGCAGTATCATATTCAGCCCCAAACGGGGCTGCTGAACGACCCGAACGGTTTTGCCTTTTACCAAGGCTATTATCACCTGTTCTATCAATGGTTCCCGCTTGGAACGGAGCATGGCATGAAGTATTGGTACCACGTTCGCTCCAGTGATCTCGTGCATTGGGAAGACAGGGGAATCGGCATCCATCCGGGCGATCCACAGGATTCGCATGGTGCCTATTCGGGCAGCGCCATCGAGAAGGATGGCAAACTGATGCTGATGTATACAGGCAATACAAGGGATGAACGATGGATCAGGCATCCGTACCAATGCCTTGCGGTCATGGATGAAGATGATGTGGTGATTAAACTCGAAACCCCTGTTATCCCGGCCGTGCCGCCTGGATACACGGACCATTTCAGGGACCCGAAGGTATGGCAAGACGGAGAATGGTATTACTGTATCATAGGAGCCCAGCGCGAGAACGAGACCGGCTGCGCCGTGTTATATCGCTCGCACGACATGTTGGAATGGACGCTTTTGGGCGAGCTGCGGACGAATTTGAATGAATTCGGATATATGTGGGAGTGTCCGGATTATATGGAGCTGGATGGCCAGGGTGTACTGATTTTTTGCCCACAAGGGTTGCAACCGGAAGGGGATCGATACAACAACATCTATCAATCCGGCTATCTCATCGGTGAAGCGCTCGATCCGGAAACGTTAACATTCAACCACGGCGATTTCAGGGAACTGGATCGCGGGTTTGATTTCTATGCACCCCAGACGATGGCAGCTCCGGATGGCAGACGCATACTTGTCGGATGGATGGGATTGCCCGATCTGGCGTATCCGACGGACGGCAGCGGTTGGGCGCATTGCCTGACGATTCCGCGGCAGCTGAGCATTAGAGACGACAAACTCATTCAACAGCCCGTCGATGAAATGGTGAAGCTGCGCATGACCGAAACGAAGCAGACCGTCGGCGTGACCCTTGAAAACGAAACCAGAACAATCCCTGGCTTCGCCGGCACGGCGTTTGAACTGGACTGCATCATTGACAGCTGCGATGCCGATCGTTTCGGTATCGAATTCCGCTCGAGCGAGCAGGAAAAAACGGTCATATGGTATGACCGGGCGGAGCAGAAGCTGGTGCTGGATCGTTCGTCGTCCGGGGCAGCGCTGGCCGAAGCCAACGGCAGCGTGCGTCGATGCTCTCTAAGCGGCGAAACGATCCGGCTTCGCATGTTCGTGGATACGTCATCGGTCGAAATCTTCGTGAACGAAGGGGAAGAAGTTTTCACGAGCCGGATTTTCCCAAGCCAAACGAGTGATGGCATCCGTTTCTTTGCCCACGGCGGCAGAGCGACATTTAAAGCAAGCAAGTGGGATTACGAGCATCAAAATGCAAAACGTTAAACAATCATCAGGCACGAAGGGAATGAATTCCATGTCCGACAATCAACAGATCGCTCGCGAAGTCATCCAGGCCGTCGGCGGCAAGGATAATATCGCATCGTTTGCGCACTGCGCAACCCGGCTTCGCATCATGGTGAACGACAAGGACAAAATCGACCAAAAACAGGTCGAAACCATCGACAAGGTCAAAGGTGCATTTTTTAACTCGGGGCAGTACCAGATCATTTTTGGCACGGGAACGGTCAACCGGATCTATGAGGAAGTGGAGAAGCTCGGGATCGAAGGCACATCCAAGGAAGATTTGAAAGGCCAAAGCAAAAAGCAGGGCAACGTGTTTCAGCGAGGGATCCGGACCTTTGGCGACGTGTTTGTGCCCATCATTCCGGTGCTGGTGGCAACCGGGCTATTCATGGGTCTGCGCGGCCTGCTCACCCAGAGCGAAATTCTGGCGTTGTTCGGGGCTACGCCTGATGATATTTCGCCAAACTTTTTGCTCTTTACGCAAGTTCTGACCGATACGGCCTTCGCGTTTTTGCCGGCACTCGTGGCGTGGTCCGCATTCCGCGTATTCGGCGGCAGCCCCGTGCTCGGTATTGTGCTTGGTTTGATGCTGGTCAATCCGGCGCTGCCGAACGCGTATGCGGTCGCAGACGGATCGGCAAAGGCGCTGCACATGTTCGGCTTCATACCGGTCGTCGGTTACCAAGGTTCGGTCCTGCCCGCCTTCTTCGTGGGCTTGATCGGCGCCAAATTTGAGAAGTTTCTCCGAAAGCGGGTACCTGAAGCGCTGGATCTGATCCTTACGCCGTTCATTACGCTTGCTGTCATGATCACGCTGGGTTTGTTCGCCATCGGCCCGGTATTCCATTCCCTGGAGGAATGGGTGCTGCACGGCACAACCGCCGTTCTGGATCTGCCGTTTGGCATTGCGGGGCTTGTGATCGGATTTTTGCATCAAATCATTGTGGTCACCGGCGTGCATCATATATTCAATTTTCTTGAGATACAATTGCTGGAGCGAACGGGTGCCAATGCATTCAACGCGATTATCACATGTGCCATTACGGCACAGGGGGCAGCTTGTCTGGCAGTTGGTTTGAAAACGAAAGATACGAAGTTAAAGGCGCTTGCCTTGCCTTCTTCATTCTCGGCTTTTCTAGGCATCACTGAACCGGCGATTTTCGGGGTCAACCTTCGTTTGATGAAACCGTTTATTATGGGTCTGGTCGGCGGCGCGGCAGGAGGCTTTCTGGCATCCCTGTTCCATTTGCAGGGCACGGGCATGGCGGTTACCGCGATCCCGGGAACGTTGCTGTACCTGAACAGCCAGCTGCCAGTGTACATTTTGACCAATGTAGTAGCGATGGGCATCGCGTTTGCGCTGACCTGGATGTTCGGTTACAAAAACAAGCCTGCAGCTTCGGAAAACGGATCTTCGAACGGCATGTCCGGTAACGGGGAGTCGATGGCAGATTCGGTAATTGCCTCGGACTCGGCATCCGCATCAGCTCCGTCACCTGTTCCAACAAGCATGGAAAAAGTGCAGGTTGACACGATGGATATAGCGGCCCCAATCACGGGTCAAGCCGTTGCTTTGGCCACCGTTCCCGATCCGGCCTTTGCGGAAGGGCACATGGGAGAAGGAATCGCTATCGAACCATCCGATGGCAAAGTATATGCTCCGTTCGAAGGCACCGTGGCACATGTCATGCACAAAAGCAAACATGCCGTCATTTTAGAGCATGCGACGGGAGCGCAAGTGCTGATTCACGTCGGCATCAACACCGTTGGTCTGAAAGGAGAAGGTTTCACGCTGCACGTGAGCAATGGCGATCATGTCTCGAAAGGACAGCTGTTGTTGGAATTTGATATGGAGCATATCCGGTCAGCCGGATTGCCGCTAATCACACCCGTTCTTGTGCCTGGTGGGAACGAAGAGATCGAGAGTGTGACGGTTGCCCGATCAGGGCCGGTGCAGGCAGGGCAGGATACGGTGCTTATAGTCAAATTCAAGAAGACAACATAGATCAAGAGAACTTGTTCCTTAACGACAGAGACAGGTGTGGTGAGGCATCTAGACCTACAGACCTCCAGTAAATGGAACTCATATTCCCGAAGGCAGGGCATGGTCATGCAGTGGACAATCACTGCATTGACCATGCCTTTTTTCTTTACTTTTGGTCTTTGAATCAAACTTGCCGCAATGCTGTGGGAAAGGACTAGCTGACCCCGTGCCTACGGCGCTGATTACAACCCCGCAGACCGTTTCAGCCGCTCCGCGATTTGCTGCAGGTCTTCCTGAGAGATGCCCGGAGCGAACTCTTCCGACAACTCCGGAAGTTCAGGGATGGGCCCGCTGTAACCGGGGAGCCCCGCATACGCTTCCAGTTTGCCGCCGTCGCGGGGATGGGTTCCTTTCCAGATCTGCGCAATCTGTTGGTAATCCTTGTCGCTGAACGTATACAATCTGCGGTGTTCGCCCAAGGCCTCCCATTTTCGGGTTGCATCGAACACGCTGTTATCGAGGTTCGGCACAGGCAGCATTTTGGTGACATCCACGCCGGTCGCAATTTCGAGCGCTTTTGCATAAGCCAGAATATGTACGCCGCCCCGGACAAGCAAATAACCGGTCATCGCCCTTGCCGTCGGATGATCCGTCATTTCGTACACTCTCATTTTGTGGGTCCTTGCATTGCATTCCAGAAAAAAGTTATGCAGCAGATCAACGATGAGATTGCCTGTGCTGGTTACGTAAGAGCCGTTCCAGGGTCTGCCCATGGAGTCATAAGGGAGGGCCGTTTGGGCCGATTCGATAAACAGGGAGGACATGCGAAGATCCTTGGTGTTGCGAAGCGGGGTCGCATCTGGATCGCCCGGCGAAGTCGTGCCGACGAGCATCAGGTTGATTGTGTTGGCCACGAGCTCCACATGCCCGAACTCCTCGGCGGTTATGCTGGCAACAATGTCGTAAAAGGGTCTCAGCTTGGTTTTGCCTCTGAAGTTGAACGACTGGAACAAGTAATTGTTCAGCGTGGACATTTCCCCGAAACGCCCGCCCATCAGCTCCTGAACCGCAGAGGCTCCGTTAGGGTCGGGATTGCTGCCGATCGGTAGTTCAATGGCAAGACGGTCTACCCGTTTAAACATGCGTTTCCCTCCTTATGCGTAGTTACATTACTGTTAAGGTATGAACCACGACTTGTACGTTATGCGGGAGGCAGATGCATCAAGCCCGTTTCGTGCTGGGGGAGGGTGAAGAGAAAGTCGTTCCGCCAAAAAAAACGCTCCCACGGAACATAAGCTCCGAAGGAACGCTTTTGGCAAAAATATGCTGGGCAGCATCTCTGCTTTGGTTGAATCAGGCGGGTTCGCCGACAATGCTTGAGCCTTTTTTCGTTATTTTGTACGATACCACGTCCCCGTTCCAGAAATGGAACTTCAGAATGATTTCGCCATCGTTGGTTTCCTTGAAAAACGCCGGCTTCAGCTCAATGACCTGACGATCATAATCCGGGCTGAATGTGTAAGCGAACTCCTTGAAGGAGGTCCAGTTTTGCGGTCCGGCGATCTCTCCGTTGGTATAATTCGCTTCCATGGTAGCCAATTGGTTGCCGTTAAAGGCCACCGGAATGGCGAACGATTCCGTCGTACCCGAGGCTTTGCTCAATACAGGCGTGGTGCTCGAAATGATATGGAACGTCCAGTCGGCTCCGTTGTTGAATTTGGCCGTAAGCTTGGCATTAACACCAAGCTCGCCGGAGGACGCAAGCTGTTTCAGGAGGTCGGCCTTGAGCGTCAGCGTGTCGCCTTTTAGGGTATAATGCTTCACTTTGATCAGTGACGTGCTGCCGTTCGTGAGCGAACGAAGTTTGTTGCCGTTCAGGTTCAGCTTAATGGTTCTGTCTTGCACGGCTTCGCCTGCGTTCAGGTAAATCAGATCGGTCTCCGCTGTGGCGGAGCGGCCTTCCCAGCCAGCTTTCATGACATTGTACAGCTCCGGGTCTGACCAGGTATAATCCGTACGGCTAAAGTGCTGTCCATTGTCCCACAGCATGGTCGTCATTTGTTTTTGATGCAGGTAATGGGCGATGAATTCGAAAAATTTGAGCTTCTCGCCTTGTTCGATGACGCCCGTATGCTGGTCGAAACCGAGCAGGCCGTATTCGCCGACGATGACGGGAATGCCTTTGGCCGTGAAAGCATTGTACACACGATCAAATGTATCCGTGATATCTTTTTGTACTTCTTCATTAAACGTCGTGTAACCGGCAATGTTCACGCTGAATGGCCAGAAACCGTAATAATGCACCGTTGCAATGATATGGGGATCATTCAATTTGGAGATCGTTTGGTTCAGCGCATCCAGATCGGCCTGGTCGGAGGACGTATGAAGCGTAGGCAGCACCAATGGACGATTGGCGTTGTTGGCACCGGAAGATCTGACGATCTTATGGAACGAAGTATTCAGCTCGTCGAGCATTCGGTAGGCTACCGCCTCATTGGTTGTCCCACCTTCGGTGAAACGTGGTTCGTTGATGCTTTCGAACATCAGCTTGTTGGACGAATGCTTGAATTTTTCGGCGATTTGCGTCCATACGGCATTGTAACGGGCCAGTACGTTGTCGTGGTCTTTTTCCATGTAACTGACCCATCTCCATGAATCATGGTGAACATTGAGCATGACATAGAGATTAGCATCCAACGCCCAATCCACAACTTCTTGTACGCGATTCATGTAAGCGGAATCAATTTTGTAGTCAGGTGCTTCGCCGATATGTGCTTCCCAGGTCACCGGAATGCGAATGCTTTTGTAGCCCTGTGCGGCGATGTTCTGAATCAATTCTTTGGTGATGCGGGGATTGCCCCAAGCCGTCTCATCTTCGCCGACCGCGTCAAGGGAGTTTCCGAGATTCCAGCCCGGTTCCATATCACTGACGTAAGCCTGAATTTTGCTCGGAGCTGCAGTTTCATTGGCACTGCTGTTTTCGGCGGCATCCGCCGAAGCGACGGCAGAAGAGAGAAGGGAAAGGATCATCGCCGTGACCAGGGTGAAGTTCAAAAGTTTGGTTCGTTTTCTTTTCATTCAATTCTGTCTCCTTTGTGGTATATGTATTCGAATGACTGAAAGCGTTTTCGTAATATAACGTAACATAATATGGAAGGGGAAAACACCTTTAAAATTAGTTATGATTTCATATAAAAATTAGTGGTTTTTGACATGGGTATTACACGTCCCGCCAATCATTGAATTGACAAGAGCCCTAAATCTTGGTACAGTTTTATGCAACCGCATAATGCATTCTGGGAATGTTACCGATATGGGCATAACCTGAGCTGGCTTGTTTACATGACATGTGTAGACACGCTGGTTCGGGTTTTTTTGTTGCCTGGAATCGGAAAGGCGTGGTTGGACATACTTCACGAAGAATCGAAAGGAGAACTGGGCATGAGCAATTTCAAATTTCCCGAAAACTTTCTGTGGGGAGGAGCTCTCGCAGCCAATCAAGCGGAAGGAGCATATCTGGAAGACGGCAAAGGACTAAGCATTGTGGACCTGCTGCCTTCCGGGGAGAATCGCAGAAGCATCATGAAGGGCAATGTGCCTGGATTTACGCCGCAGGAAGGAGAGTTCTACCCTTCGCACGCAGCCATCGACTTTTACCATCGTTATCCGGAGGATATCGCTCTATTCGCGGAAATGGGATTCAAAGCGCTTCGTGTTTCCATTGCGTGGGCGCGCATTTTCCCAAGCGGGGAAGACGCGGCAGCGAACGAGGCCGGACTGCAGTTTTACGACAACCTGTTCGACGAAATGCTGAAGCACGGCATCGAACCCGTCGTGACGCTGGCTCATTTCGACGTGCCGGTTAACCTGATCGAAAAGTACGGCAGCTGGAGAAACCGCAAGCTGGTTCACCTGTTCGAAACGTATGCTAAAACCGTATTTACCCGTTACAAGGACAAGGTTAAATACTGGATGACCTTCAACGAAATCAACATGCTGCTGCATTTGCCGTTTCTGGGGGCAGGCCTGGCCTTTAAGGAAGGCGATAACGTCAAAGAAATCCAATACCAGGCGGCTCATCATCAGCTGGTCGCAAGTGCGTTGGCCGTCAAAGCATGTCATGAAATCATTCCGGGCGCCATGATTGGCTGCATGCTGGCAGCGGGCAGCTTCTATCCGTATACATGCAATCCGGAAGACGTGTTCCAGGGCATGGAGAAAGACCGGGAGTCCTACTTCTTCATCGACGTGCAGTCGCGCGGTGAATACCCGGGTTATGCCAAACGTTTCTTTAAAGATCACGGCTTAAACATCGTCATGGAAGCAGGCGATGCCGACATTTTGAAAAACCATACCGTGGATTACATCGGATTCAGCTATTATTCCAGCCGTACGACAAGCACCGATCCCGAAGTGGTCAAAAACATGACCAGCGGCAACGTATTCGGTTCCGTCGCGAACCCGTACCTGCAAAAATCCGATTGGGGCTGGACCATCGATCCGAAAGGTTTCCGGATCACGGCCAACCAGCTGCATGACCGTTACCAGAAACCACTGTTTGTCGTCGAAAACGGTCTTGGGGCCAATGACGTCGTGGCGGCCGATGGCGAAATTCACGACGATTATCGCATTGATTACCTGAAGCGGCACATTGCCGAGATGGGCGAAGCGATTCAGGACGGCGTCGATATTATCGGTTATACGAGCTGGGGACCGATCGATATCGTCAGCGCCTCTTCCGGCGAGATGAAGAAACGCTACGGTTACATCTACGTGGATCGCGACAACGCCGGTAATGGGGATTTGAAGCGGATCAAGAAGAAAAGCTTCCATTGGTACAAAAAAGTGATCGCATCCGGAGGAACGGATCTGGAGGCATAGGCGATCGCCGGTTCAATTTGGAAGGTTCGTCGTACCTGGCGAATCTTCTGGGTTTCGGACTTCCGGTGAAAGCGTTGACATCCTTGCGAGTTCGCGCTATACTTGACGCAATTATATCGTTATGGGATTGTTACTACACAAGTGTAGGCAAAACCTAAGCATCCAAAAGCAGACGTCGGAGGCTTTTTCAGGCATTTCGGCCGATCTTGGTCTCATGGGTTTGTTTTCCCGTGCAGCGAGTTCGCCGCGCCGTATGAAAGGTTACGACTTGCCGCGAATGACGTTCGCCTGAACGTTTTTTCCTTTGCGATGCTTGAGGTTTTTTTTGCGTGCCCGGGTAACGATGGTTTGCAGTTACGAGTGGATCGTGAATGGGGGATGGAAGTGAAAATAGCCAAGGTCATCAACAACAATGTAATCAGCATCTATCAGGCAGACGGGGCTGAGCTTGTCGTTATGGGGCGCGGAATTGCCTTCAAGAAAAAGCCGGGAGACAGAGTAGACGAGACCCGCATTCAGAAGGTGTTTGCCCTGAAGAACAAGCAGACCTCCGACAATTTCAAAATGCTGCTGCGCGAGGTTCCGATCGAGCTGGTCGAAATCGTCGAAGAGGTCATCACGCACGCGAGAGATAACATGGGCAGAAACCTGAATGAAAACATCTATGTATCCTTGACGGACCACATCAATTTTGCGATAGAACGATACCGCGAAGGCGTCGAGATCAAAAATGCGATGCTGTGGGAAATCAAACAGCTGTACAAGTCCGAATTCGCGCTTGGACTGCGCACGCTGGAACAGATCAAGTCCCGGCTCGGGTATGAGCTTCCGCAGGACGAAGCGGCCTTTATCGCGCTGCATATCGTGAATGCCGAAATGAATGAAGAAGTCGTGACCACGATGAACATGACCAAATTCATTCAGCAAATTATCAATATTGCGAAATACCATTTCAAGATGGAGTTCGATGAGGAATCGCTCAGTTATTACCGCTTCATTACCCACTTGAAATTTTTCTCGCAGCGTGTGCTGAACGGAACGCATTACGACAATAACTACGACCACTTCTACGACATGATCAAGGAGAAGCATCGGGAAGCGGCGGCATGCACGGAAAAGATCGAAATGTTCGTCAAAAAGGAATATGACCACGAGCTGACGAACGAGGAAAAGCTGTATCTGACCGTGCACATTGAACGAGTGGTTAATCGTTAATAAATAATTGTTGACAGAAATGGTTAAATAATTATATTATGTGATTAACAGGAATTAAATACGATTGAACTGGGATTGTTACTGGTTATGCAGGCAAAACCTAAGCCATGAGAAGGTGTATGCTCGTTTGGGCACCTTTCTTCAAGGCTTAGGTTTTTTGCGTGCAAAAAAATCGAAATACGCCTGTCGCAGAAAACATGGGGGTGCAGAGGATGAGTCATGAAAAGCTGGCCAAAGAAATCGTACAGCTGGTCGGTGGGGAGAAAAACGTCGTTTCCCTGGTGCATTGCGCAACGCGTTTGCGGTTTGTACTGAAGGACGACGCCAAAGCCGACAAAGCAACATTGGAAAAAACGGAAGGCATCATTGCCGTGAAAGAAAACGGAGGACAATTTCAAGTCGTCATCGGCAACACGGTGCCTGAGGTGTATAGTGCCATCGGCAAAGTCAGCAACATTCTGGACGATGGCGATTCCAAAGAAAAAAAGGGCAAGTCCATTAAAGGCCTTGGTGGCATTATCGACGTCATTTCGAGCATCTTTGCTCCACTGCTCGGCGTTATGGCCGGAGCCGGGATTTTAAAAGGGCTGCTGCTGATTGCCACCAACGCCGGCTGGCTCGCAACGACGGATACAAGCTACATCATTCTGTACGCGGCTGCGGATAGCCTGTTTTATTTCCTGCCGCTGCTGTTAGCGGTTACAACTTCGCGTAAGTTCCAGGGCAACACCTTTGTCGCGTTGACGATCGCAGGCGCACTGATCTATCCGACCATCATTACGTTAAAAAATGAAGGCACGCCAACCGACTTTTTCGGCATTCCGGTGGTCCTGATGAGTTATTCATCCACGGTCATTCCGATCATCATTTCGGTTATCGTGATGAGTTTCCTGGAGAGATGGCTGAACAAAGTCATTCATCAAAGCGTCAAAAACTTCATTACGCCATTGCTGCTGTTAGTGATTATGGTTCCGCTGACGCTGATTGCGTTCGGACCGTTCGGCGTATACGTCGGTAATGCCATTGCATCTGCGCTGGTAGCCGCATTTGGTTTCAGTCCGCTGCTGGCTGGAGCGGTCATGGGTGCGGGCTGGCAGCTGTTCGTCATCTTCGGCGTGCACTGGGGCTTGGTGCCGATCTTCATCAACAACGTTGCGGTTCACGGCCGCGACGGCATCAAACCTGCCGCAACGGCATCCGTATTCGCCCAAACGGGCGCGGCTTTTGGAGTCATGCTTAGAACGAAAAACAAAAAGCTGAGAACCCTGGCCGGGTCCTCTACGCTCACGGCTCTGTTCGGCATCACCGAACCGGCCATCTACGGGGTAACGCTGCCCCTGAAACGGCCATTCATCGCAGGTATTATCGGCGGAGCGATCGGGGGAGCGATCATCGGCCAAGCGGGAACCCAAGCGTTTGCATCCGGTGCGCCGGGACTGCTCACGCTGCCGATCTTCTACGGTCCAGGTGGACAAGGCTTCCCGGGCCTGATTATCGGGATCGTCGTTTCCTTTATCGTTTCGGCCGTATTGACGTATATTATGGGCTTCAAAGATCCGGTGGAGGAAGAAGCGGCCAAAGGCGAAACAGCCAATAAATCCGCATCATCCGCACAAGCATCGACATTGACTGCTGCGGCAGACCAACTGGTGCTTAGCCCGATCCAAGGTACGATCGTGGATCTCGCAGAAGTTCCGGACCCGGCATTTTCGTCCGGTGCGATGGGGCAGGGCGTTGCCATCGAGCCAAGCGTAGGCAGAGTGGTTGCTCCGTTCGACGGAACGGTAACTGTAGCCTTTAAGAAGAAACACGCATTGGCGGTCGTATCCGACAGCGGGGCTGAAATCCTGGTGCATGTCGGCGTGGACACCGTCAAGCTGGACGGACAGCATTTTGTGTCCCATATCAAGGAAGGAGACCGTGTAAAGGCAGGAGACCTGCTGCTCGAGTTCGACATCGCACAGATCAAGGCTGCCGGATACCATACGGTTACGCCGATTATCGTCACGAATTCTGCAAACTATGAACAAGTATTGCCTGCAAGCACGGGAGAGGTTCAGACGCAGGAGCCGCTCTTGAGCCTTCACGCTTCGAAATAGTTAGCATCTCAAATGTACAGCCATTTCCTAACTCGACAAACTTCGGTTTGTTCGGTAGGGAATGGCTTTCTTTATCGTTGAAGGCGAGAAGACTCCCTCCTCAAAAGCGTCAGCTTTAGGTGGGGGATGATAGCCATCTTTTGTATTCGGAACCGAACATATGTGCTATAATAATTGCAAGGAACGGAGGTGTATGGCATGCTCTTCCATAAAGCATACAAGTATCGGATCTACCCCGATCGTAAACAGCAGCAGTGGATCCATCAGATGTTTGGATGTTGCCGTTTTGTGTTCAACTATTTTCTGGGACAATGGAAGGATACGTTGGCTGCTACGGGCAAGGGCTTGTCGTACCATGCTTGTGCCACTCAGCTTCCAGATCTAAAGCAAGAACATCCTTGGTTGAAAAAAACGGATAGTATTGCTCTACAATCGGCTGTTCGGCATGTAGCCGATAGCTTTGATCGTTTTTTCAAGAAGCAGACGCAGACTCCGCTTTTCAAAAACCGTAAACATCCGGTGCAAAGCTACACTACCCGATATACGAATGGAAATATCGCTGTGAATGGGAGGAAGCTGAAGCTCCCCAAGCTGGGTGGCTGCGGTTTGCAAACTCCCGCCCCTGTGAAGGACGCATTCTCTCGGCGACGGTACGGCGAAATGCCGCGGGGAAGTATTTTGTTTCGCTCGTCTGTAAAGTGGAGATGGAGCCCTTACCGCATAACGAGAAGTCGGTAGGGATCGATCTGGGACTTAAAACGTTTGCGGTATCCTCCGAGGGTATGCGGGATACTCATCCGAAAGCCTGGAGCCGATATGAAAAGAAGTTGGCAAGCTGGCAGCGGAGGCTGGCCCGGCGTACGAAAGACGGTTCCAATGGGCAAAAAGCCAAACGGAAGATCGCCCTGATCCACGAGAGAATGGTGAATATCCGCCATGACTTTTTGCACAAGCTGTCCACCAAGCTGATTCGTGAAAACCAAACGATCAGTACCCTAGGACTTAAAGGTGTCTAACATGCTCAAGAATCACAAGCTGGCCAAATCGATTGCCGATGCGTCCTGGAGTGAGTTCAGAAGGCAGCTCACGTATAAAGCGGAATGGTACGGGCGCACCCTCAAGATTGCGATTACGTTTGCTCCGACAAGTCAAACCTGCCATGTATGCGGAGTGCTACACCGAGAAGTGAAAGATCTTGCGGTACGGCAATGGGTGTGTCCATCCTGCCAGACCCTCCATGATCGGGATGTCAATGCAGCCCGAAACATTAAGGATGTTGCCATGTAGATCGTCATATCGCCCGAGAACTGTGGGGACCACAGGGATCGCTTGGTCCACTTCGAACCAAGAGGTTCGATTACCCAAGAATCCCCCACTTCAAGCGAAGGCTAAGTGGTGGGAGTGTTCAATTGGAAAACATGATATCATTCAGAAGACCGCTTCAAGGTTGAATCATCTGGCAACTGGACTATTTTACATAAAGGGAGCCATTCTAATGAAGGAATACTTACAAAACATCGAACAGTGGTTAAGTGCGAATGCAGACAAGATTATTGAAAGTTCGTTGCAACCTCCGGCAAGCGAGCTTCAACTGTTAGAATTGGAAGCTGAACTAGGGAAAGCTTTGCCGAACGACTTTAAGCAGCTTTATTTGTGGAAGAATGGATTAACGGACGATGAAAATCTAGGCAGCTTATTTTATGGAATGGACTTTTATCCATTAGATCGGGTTAGGCAAGAATTTGACAGAAGAAGGGAATCTGACGGGAACTCCAATTTTGAACTGTTGACCGTCGACAAGGAGATTGATCCTTCCAACATGTATAATTCCGATTGGCTGCAGCTGGGCTTTGACGGATCGCACACCGGGTTGTTTCTGGATTTAGCACCCTCGATAGATGGACAATATGGACAGGTTATATTCATTGATGATGAATACCGCGTGGGGATTCTGGTAGCATCTACGATTAGAGAACTGGTAGCCCACTTCTCAAATGACCTCGTGAATGGACTATATCGCTTGGATGACGACGCATTGGATGAAGAGAATCATTACTTGGTGCCCGATGGGAAAATCAGCCTTGTGAACTGGAAAAATAGCGAAAGATGGGCTCGTTCATGAACGGCTTTTGACTTTTTTTCGTTGGAAAAATATAATATAGTTATTATTTCAATTGACATACGGAAGGAGCATAGACCGAAAATGACACATGCGATGAGACTGCGTTTCCTGACTTTGACCCGCTAATTAAATATGGTCAAGGCTCTGTTCGTTTGATCGGATCAGAGTAAACGGAATCAGTCTGTCCTTTTTTTCGGAAATGCTCATTTTAAATATAAGGGATAACGATGTCTTATTCCCGTTTACGTTGAATCGCAGGCGATGGTTTGCGATTTTTTGCGTTTTTTATCCATGCAGCGTTAAAAGCTCAAAACAAATCCAAGGACAGGAGGCACGTAAATGTTCAAAATGATGTTGTTGTTCTATTGATACGGGTCGGCACGAATCGGCTCGTATCGATACAGCGCTATCGATACGAAATATCAAACATTTCGGAGGTAGCGAAGATGGAAAAAATGTGTTTTGAAGTGGAACAAGTGGAGATCTCCTTTCAGGATAGAGTGTTACTGAATATTGAACGCTTGGCCGTGCATCAGTTTGACCGGATCGGGATCGTGGGGAGAAATGGCCAAGGCAAGAGCACGCTGCTTAAATTGCTTGCAGGACGGCTCATGCCAACAGCGGGCAGGGTAAAGCGTTATGTGGACTTTGGATACTTGGAGCAGATGGCCGCACCTGAAGATAAAAGTGAGATGGAGATTGATGCCAAATTGCTTTCGAGGCTGGCGATCCCGTCCCATTCTGGTTTAAGCGGCGGCGAAGAAACGCGGTTGAAGTTGGGGAATTTGCTGGCGCATTACCATGAGGCTTTACTGATCGATGAGCCCACCACGCATCTGGATCGTGACGGCATTGCTTTTATGATGGATGAGCTGCGGTTCTACTATGGTGCATTGATTCTCGTCAGCCATGATCGCGCGGTGCTCGATGAGCTCGTAACAACGATCTGGGAGGTCGAAGACGGCCAAGTGCATGTGTACACCGGAAACTATAGCGACTATAAAGCCCGTAAACAGCTGGAACATGAACAGCAAAATCAGGCATACGACCAATACGTGAAGGAAAAGAGGCGGCTCGAACGCGCTGCGCAGGACAAAATGGAGAAGGCAGCAAAAGTGACCCAGCCAGGCCGCACTTCGAAACGGGAAGCCAAGGCCAAGGCCAATCGCATGTTTGAGACGAAGTCAAAAGGAACAAGCCAAAAAGCGGTTCATCGCGCGGCCAAAGCCATCGAGCAGCGAATGGATCGGCTGCAGGAGGTTCACAAAGTTCAGGATCGCCAGCCCCTTGTCTTTCGTCAATCCGCTGCGCTGAAGCTGCATAACCGTTTTCCGATCATGGCAGATCGTTTGACCCTTTCGGTGGAGGGTAAAATGCTGCTACACAATGCAAGCTTCCAGATTCCTTTGGGGAGCAAAGTAGCCATTACGGGCGCAAACGGCAGCGGCAAGAGCACGCTGCTTAACCATATCGCCAAGGGAGGGCAAGGAATCATGTTGTCCCCCAAAGCCCGGATCGGGTATTTTCGGCAAATGAGTTATCGTTTTACGGCCGATGAAGGTATCCTGGCATTTTTGCACAAACGGACTACGGCCGAGGAAAAGCAAATCAGATCCGTGCTGCATGCGATGCGATTCAGTCATGCGGACCTGCAGCGCAGCGTGATGACCCTGAGCGGAGGTGAAGCGATCCGGCTTCAGCTGTGCCGGCTCTTTCTGGAGGAGTATAATATTTTACTGTTGGACGAACCGACGAATTTCCTGGATGTAGACGCCCTCGAGGCATTGGAGAACTTTGTGAAAGCTTATGAAGGAACGCTGATCTATGTAACGCACGATCAAGCGTTTGTACGCCATACCGCTGATATGGTTCTCCACATGGAGCAGGGCAGGTTAAGGCAGTAGGAACGAATAAGCTTCATCAATGCTTGTCAGACATGGAAGCCGCCAGCGTGAGTGCTGTCGGCTTTTTATGGCGATGTTCGCTGGAGGGTCCCTCCATCGTTCATGAAACATCGGTTGCGTCTGTCCGGAACCCGTATGTTTCTGTATGGAATCCGCAACGATTGGGATAAAATGGTTGACTCGATCCTGTGAATTAACTAATGTAGGGTTATCGCGGTTGGAACATAGAGGAGGCGCAATGAAGCTAAGGTCCCTTTCTTTCTTATGGAAACTGTTATTGTTCTCGATTGTAATAGGCACGCTGCCCGTGATTGTGCTGGGCGCTTTTTCATATTACAATTCTTCGCAAACCGTGCAAGAAAAGGTGAATGAGGGCAACAAACTGTTGTTGCGGCAAATGCAAACAGGCGTCGAGCAGATGCTCCGGACGGTGGATAACTCGGCAACGCAGTTTTTGCAATCCCCGGTGGTTAATCAGGTGTTTGCGAAGCCGATTACCAATCAGGATTTTGAAATGGTTCATGAATTATACAAAGGCATTGCCACGATTCAAACCTATGAGCTGGGCATCCGGGAAATTTATTTGTATAGTCTGGATCATCATTGGATGGTGACGAGCACCGGCGTGAATGAATATGCATCTCCGGGCTTTGGACCACAGCTCGAATCTTTCTCCCGTGAGCAGCCAGGCTCTTTTTGGAGTATGGTGCGATCCAATGATGCGGTGGATTCTGCGGGAGCCGTGTTTTTTGTAAAAAAGGTACCGTTTAATGCAGCAAATCCGAAAGGCATCATTGGCGTTGAACTGTCCCCGGACGTCATCCCAAGAAGAATGGCTGTTCAGAACGGTAATTTGGGAAACGCTTTCATATTGGATCAAAGCTTTCATCCGATCACGGTAGGAAATAGGGACATGGTACCCGTAAATGGCAGCGACGAATCCTATTTGCAGCAGCTTCAGGAAACGAAGTCGGCCGCAGGGCAGTATGTTTCCAAGCTGGAAGGCAAGGCGGTAACCGTCACTTATCGCAAATCGTCCTACAATGGCTGGATTTACGTGTCTGTTGCATCGAACGAACAGATCAATGAACAGAACCGGATTATCGGATGGATTACCTTGCTCGTCTGTTTGGCTATTTTGGCCATGACGTTGATTCTTGCCTGGTTTGGTTCCAGACGGATGTACCGTCCGATCCGTTCCATCCACGCAGCGCTGGCGGCCATTGGCACTGCGCGAGAGTGGGAGGAGCCTCTCGGGGAGCTGCAGGTGATCGGAGAACGCGTGAATGATTTAATACGCAACCAATCACATATGATGAACGAGCTTCAAGGGCAGCAGATACAGCTTAAAGAATTTTTCATGCATAAGCTGTTGGCTGGAGAGATTGGTCATGCAGACTTTGAAGAAAAATTGGGTTGGTACGGAATCGGCCAGGCGTGGCCGTGCATGAGTTTGCTCGCGATTCAGATCGATACGTTGCAGGATACCCGTTATGAAGAGGCAAATCGGGATTTGCTTATGTTTGCCATCAATAACATGGTTGGTGAACTGGTACCGCAGGCGAACCGATTGGAGCCGGTTGTTATAACGGACATGCAAGTCACTTTGCTGGGTTCAAGCAAAACAGGCCAAGAATTGAAGGAAGAACTGTTTATATTGGCGACGGGAATTCAAAGGACAGTCTCCAAGTATTTAGGGATTAAAGTGAGCATCGGAATAAGTCGACCGTTCGGTTCGTTTGCACGAACTCGGGAAGCATTGCATGAATCTGAGACGGCGCTTAAATTCAGCGTAGGACTTGGACAGGAATCGATTTTGTTCATTGAGGATGTGCAGCCGAAGACCCATGATGTGGGCATGTTCCCTCAAGACAAGGAACAAGCTTTATTTGATGCCATGCGGTCAGGCAACATCGTGCAGGCAGAGATCGAATTGAAACAATTCATTATGGAGCTTTTTCCGTCAAATACGTCATTCCAGGATTACCACTTGTCTTTGCTGCGTTTGTTGGTCGACATTCTCCGTTTCGGTCATGAACTGTCCATCTCGGCGGAAAGCACAACGGAAGACGAGTCTTCGCTGATCCAATCCTTGTTCAAGCTGCGCAATGTCAAAGAGATCGAGCACTGGTTCTGGTCATTGTTTGTTGAACCGTATACATGTGAGCTGGAGCGTCGTCGCGAAACGCAATTCAAACATATTTCAGAAGCCGTCATCGATATGATTCATCGTGAATATGACCATGATCTGACGCTGGAAAACTGTGCTGCCCGGATCAACTACCATCCTCATTACGTGAGCCGTGTGTTCCGTCAGGAGACAGGAATCAATTTTGGGGAATATTTGACGCAATATCGAATGGATATGGCCAAAAAGTGGTTAAAAGAGACCGATATGAAGATTTCGGAAATTGCAGAACGATTGCAGTACAACAACTCCGCCAACTTCATCCGTTCTTTTCGGAAAATTGTAGGGATGACACCTGGAAAGTTCAGGGGAGAGAGCTAGTGTGATCATCGTTGCCAGTAGAGTAGAAGAAAAAGCCCCATGGAATCGGCAATCTCCGATTGATGGGGCAGTTGCGTTTGTCTGGAATCTCGGTTTCCAATGATCTATTTGGTGGATTTGGCGTACTCCGCATTGATTTCTTCAATAATTTTGCTGCCGCCGCTTTGCAGCCACTGATCGACTGCTTTTGACCAATCGGCCTCGCTGGCCGTACCCATGATGAATTTGACGGTCGCGTCCTGAATGATTTTATTCAGTTCATTGCCGAGTTCGATGGCCGTATTCGAGATGAACGGTGCAGCAGGATTGGGTATGGCAAACGTAGCATTGTCCTTGAACAATTCCACGCTGCGCTTTTCCAGCTCGGTGCCGTAGTTTTCAACCTCGTTCTGCAAAATCATGAACTGGCTGCTGTCCGTCATTTCGGCCCGCAATTTCGGGTCCGGGTTCTGTACGTATTCCCCATTTTCAATCGTAAACTGTTTGCCTTCGATGCCGTAACGGAGCAGGTTTTGAATGTCTTTTTCAGACACGCTGTCGAAGTAGGCAAGAATTTGTTTGAGTTCTTCTTCCGTTTTCACGCTTGTTTTCGGGATCATATACATGCCCAAATAACCTGTTCCCGCTCGTGTAGCATCCCCATTTGGTCCGGCGATCCGGTTGATCAGCTGTATTTTAGCCTCGGGAGTCACTTTCTTGATATTGTCTTCAATGTTTTTGCCGTCAACCATGTTGTCGATCCATAGCCCGGCTTTGCCTTTATACATCACGGATCGCCCGTCTTGAACAAGCGCGAAATCCTGATTGATGAGTTTTTCATCATACAGTTTCTTATAGAACTTCAATGTTTCCAAATAGGCTTCGGTCATATGAGCGGGAATCAATTGGCCGTCTTTCAACTCCCATTCGTTGGGACCTCCGAGAAATACAAGCACATCCTTGAAGCCTGCGATATTGTTTCCCTGCATACCGACGGCAAGCCCGACTGTATCCTGGCGGCCGTTTAGATCCGGGTCCTCCGTGGCAAACGCTTTCAATACATCGTAAAGTTCATCTACGTTTGTCGGGGCATCCAATCCAAGGTGCTCAAGCCAATCTTGGCGAATCATTAACCCGAAGCGGGCGATATCCCGCTCACGGTAAAGGCCGTAAATTTTGTTGTCGATGGATGAATTGCTCAGTACGGTTTCGGACATCTTGCTCAAATTCGGGTAATCTTTCAAATAAGGTCCAAGCTCCCAGAACATGCCCGACCTGGCGGCATTCACGATAAAGGAGGCTTTGGGCTCCAAAGCTACGAAAGTTTTCGGAAGCTCGCCCGATGCCACGGTAGCGCTCAGTTTGTCCGTGTAGGACGAAGAGGGCACCCAAGATACGGTTAAATCGGTATTCGTTTTTTCCTCCAGTGTGGTGAGAATGGAACTGTTTGTGCTCATTTGCTCTGCACTATACGTAGGCAGCATCATCGTTAAGGCAAGTGGACCTGGGCTGCTTGAGCCCTGTTCTCCTTGGGTAGAAGCGGGTTCGTTTCCGCCGCAAGCGGTCACGGTCATAAGCATTGTTGCGATCAGAGCAGACGTAGCCAGCCGTGCTTTCCGATATCGTTTGTTCATCTTATTTCCCCCTACAACATAATGGTTGAATGAGCTGAATTCATTCGGGAGCGGTTAGCCTTTCACGGAGCCCAGCAAGACCCCTTTGGCAAAATGCTTTTGCAAAAACGGATACACCAGCAAAATCGGCAGCGTGGATACGACAATGACCGCCATCTTGATGGATTGTTCCGGCGGCGATACGTAATCCGACTCCATGGCCGCGGAATCCCCGATTCCGCCCGAAGCCAAAATGACGAACTGCCGCAACAAAACCTGTATGGGCCATTTGGCATTATCGTTGATATAGAGTACGGCGCTGAAATACGTGTTCCAGTGACCTACGGCGTAGAACAACGAGAAGGTCGCAATGGCAGGCATGGAAAGCGGGATCACGATCCGAAAGAACACGCCGAGATCGTTACATCCATCGATTTTGGCCGATTCCTCCAGGCTTTCGGGGAGCTGCTGGAAAAAGTTGCGGATAATGATCAGGTTAAATGCACTGATTGCTCCCGGAATGAGCAAAGACCAATACGTATCGATCATGCCCAGTTGTTTAACTACGAGGAATGTGGGAATCATGCCGCCGCTGAACAGCATCGTGAATACGACCAGCACCAGAATCGGTTTGCGAAAATCCATGTCTTTGCGCGCCAACGGATAGGCCATCAAGCAGGTAAAGAAGATGTTAATCAACGTGCCGAATGCCGTAATGTAAATGGTCACGAACAGGCTTTTGACAAGGGTAGGGGTAGAGAAGATGTACCTGTATGCATCCAGTGTAAACTCTGTTGGGAACAAAATGAAGCCGCGAAGCAGCAATTCCTTCTGTGTGGCGAAAGAACCGGCAACCACGTAAATGAAAGGAAGCACGGTTAACAAAGCAAATGCGGCCAATAACGCGATATTCAAACTGTCAAAAATGCGGCTTCCCAAGCTGGGTTTGATCATCATTCTTTCCATGCTCCTTTCCTTAGTAAATGCCTTCTTCACCGAATTTTTTGACCATATGGTTGGCGGTCACGACCAAAATCAGTCCAATCAGCGACTTGAATAGCCCAACGGCTGTGCTGAAGCTATACTGTCCCTGGCTAATTCCGACGGAATAAACATAGGTATCAAACACTTCGCCAACCTCGCGGTTCATGGCATTGAGCATGAGGAAAATTTGCTCGAACCCCGTATCCAGGAAATTACCCAAACGAAGAATAAGCAAAATGATGATGGTGCTGCGGATGGCCGGCAGCGTAATATGCCACAGCTGACGGAGCCGGTTAGCGCCATCCATGCGCGCGGCCTCATACAATTGGGGATCAACGCCCGATAATGCAGCCAGAAAAATAATCGTCCCCCATCCGGTCTCTTTCCATATCACTTCTGCGGTAACGATCGTGCGAAACCACTCATTGCTTGCCAGAAAATTGATTTTCTCCTGACCGAAATAGGCGAGAATATCATTCACGATTCCGCCTTCCGTGGTCAAAAAAATATATGCGATGCCGACAACGACCACCCAGGACATGAAATGGGGGATATATACCAAGGTCTGAACCGTTCGTTTGAATAGTTGGTGCCGCAGTTCGTTCAACATCAGCGCAATGATAATCGGCAGCGGAAAGAAAAATAGAATATTCAAAGCAGCAAGCACCAACGTGTTCCGAAACAGGACGATGAAGTTCGGATCGTTAAAAAAACGTTCGAAATGTTTGAAACCGGCAAACGGGCTATCCCAAAATCCGAGGAACGGCTGATAGTCTTTAAATGCGATGAGCACGCCATACATCGGCCAGTATTTGAACAGTAGGAAATACAAGAGGCCGGGAAAAAGCATGAAATACAGCCATCGGTTCTTCGCGATTCTTCCTAACCGGGTCGGTGCTCTGGATACCGGGACCATGAGCGTCGATTTTTTTGCGTGATGGATCATGTCATTTTCATCCCTTTCTGAGGCGGTGTCTTTGGGAGGAGCATAGCTGCATCATAGCGGGAGAGAACAATTGCCGTCGATAGTCCCTGATTGTCTAGTTGGCCGGGGAAGTGCGATGCAAAGGGATATTTCATGCTGTAGTCATTCGTTGCGCCAGCAGTCAATTGTTGCGCTATGGGGTCATAACCTCCATTTTTTCTGGGGAATGCATGTGGGCAGCGAACGATGCTTCCAATACCCTGTCTTTGCCAAAGACGCGGAATAATTTCTGCCCATACTGTTTAAAATAAAGACGTTTTTCCAGATTCCAACAGAGAGGAGAAGGATGATGAAAGACAAGTTCCTGCCGGAAGAAAGGCGGCCGTATACGGATGTCTCAACGGTGGAGTCCCAGCGAAACGACCTGACGTTTGAGGAATTCCCGGAAGGGCCGTACGGGTCTTCGCTCTTGTCCGAATCTTTGGGGAAAAGCTCGCCTTGGCGCGCCGATCAGCGTACGGCCCACCGGTTCGATTACGAGTATCACGAGCTGCATGAAGGTGAGGACCGGGATTATCCCGGACAGGATGTGTTTGACGAATCTGTTCCGGATGATATGCATAAACCGCAATATCCTGTGGAATAGCCCGGGGATATGGAAACATCTCCAGCATGCATGGACCATGCAAAGAGGCATATTTTATAAGCGCAAAAACCCATTTCCATGGATCTTCTGCTGGCGATGGGTTTTGTGTTGTTGGTGTACCATGTCTTATAATTTAAAAATGATGGACGTACCTTATCTTCCAAAGAAACCCAAAGATACATATGAAGGAGAGAATGAATGAAATATTTGACCAAGGAATGGTATGAGCTTTGTCAAAAGACCGGATTACACTTCGGTAAAAGAGTACACCGTGGGGCTGAGAAACGGGACGAAGCATTATATAAACGGCTTTACAAAAGAAAAGAGAATGAATTCATAAAAATGCAGCGTGAAATCTATGATGTGGATCCCCGCTTCATGCTCGAACAGGAAGGAACATTGATGATTCCCCTTGAAAAGTTCGTTACAGGTGAGGAGGTTTCTTCTGAGGAAATGAAGATTTACGAGATGACTCCCGAAGAAAGACAAAGAATACAGACATATATTGATGAGTATGATGCACGACCACCCTTTGATGAGGTGAACTCCAAACAGCAATTCAGTGACAATCATGAGTGGAGCTGCCGAGAAGAAATACGAAGGCTGCCCCCTGCGCTTTCCAGTCAAATCGCAGATGAACGGGTATTCGCATTGGGCTACTGTACAAAGGAAGTTATGCGGCAGCTAAAGTTATTGAGCAAAGAGAACGAAAAGAAAATGATGCGTACCCTGGATGAATATCGGAAAGTAAGGCAAAATGAACAAATTCCTGAAGATATCCAACGTAAATTCAGTTTTCACGATTGCAGAGTGATCCGCGTAGATTCTGGCGAAGCCGTGGTTATTCGACTTGATACAGAGGGAGGATTTACAAACCTCAATCACATTACGTTTGTTGGGGCTGAAATTATAAAGCAGGATGAAATTGTAGGAAGCTGCTGGCTCTATGAGGAGCTTTATCGTATAGACCATGGGTATGAAGCGCACGTGCTTTTTGAGGATGGAAGTGAACTCATTATTCGTTGTAATGACATCATCATTGTACAGGACCCCGTCGGAACGGACTAACTTTTTACCCCATTTTAAAATTAAAATACGTTGTTGCTGAAGCCTGCCCAAAAGGACAGGCTTTTTCGTTTGGATCTACCTCATCAGCGGCAGCAGTACCTTGAACGCAGTCCCCGATCCCGGTTTACTGGTTACCATGATGCTGCCGCCGTGCATCTCGACGATCGAACCCGTGATGGCAAGCCCTAGCCCGGCACCGCCCTGTTTACGGGAGCGCGAAGAGCTGGTGCGGTAGAATCGTTCGAAAATATGGGGAAGATGCTCCTGATCAATCCCGATTCCGTTATCTGCGATGCTCAGCTCCGCATACCCTTCTACGGCATACAGGTTCAGGGCAATTCGACCGGACGTCGGGTCCGTATGCTGAACAGCATTCTGGAACAGGTTGAGCACCACTTGCTTCAGCTTGTGGGGATCGGCGGACACATGCAGGTCGGCGGTCAGATCAAAATGCACGGTGCGTTCGCCGGCCATGATCAGAAGCTGCGGCTCCATGTCCCGGAGCAGACCGTCAAGTCGGACATCGGCATGTTCAAGCCGGGGAGCCTGATCCAGTTTGGTGAGCATCAGCAGGTCTTCCACAAGTTTGTTAATGCGCACCGATTCGCCGTGCATGCTGTTCAGCGCGAGATGCAGCTGTTCTTCATTATTGGCTGCACCCCGCTGCAGCACTTCGATGAAACCGTGGATGGACGTGAGCGGCGTGCGCAGTTCGTGGGAAGCATCCGACAAAAAACGCTGCATGCGTTCTTTGGAAGCACGTTCGGCTTCAAATGAGCGTTCCAGCCGTTCCAGCATGCCATTGAACGACTGGGCAAGCTGATCAATTTCCCGCTGTCCCTGCACGGCAGGCACACGCTCGGCCAGACTGCCTGCATCGATGCGCTGCACCGTATCGACCATGTTGGACAGCGGAACCAGCGTTCTGCGCATCGCTTTGGCGTATAAAGCAAGACCGGCAACCAAAGCCAGCAGCGAAAGCGCGATAAAAATCATCAGCTGTTTCAGGATCAAATCCTTGAAAGGCTTCGTTTCGGTCCCCATTTGCACGAGCGGAAAGCCGTGGTTGCGTGGTCCCGGCGTGGAAAAGACGATCAGCTGTTCCTTGCCGGATGCATCTGTAACGATGCGGTAGGTGACGTGCTGTTGGTCGTTCAATTGATCCAGAATGGCGGAATAGTCCGATTCCTGCAGCCGTGGAGCGGCCAGCCCGTCCGAACCGAATACGTCCTGAAATTGGCCTGATCCTTCAATGATCGCGAGCGAGCGATCGGGAATGAACAGGAAACGGCCTCCATTGCCCCTGTCATCGGGACTGCCCTGGCCGGAAGGGAATGCTCGGAACGTCTCGTTCCGGGAAGATATGCCCAGCCAGACGGGGGGCATGGATCGCAGCTGCTGCTCCATCGTTTTGGCCTGGCTGCGGTAGAGGAAACTTTCCATGATCCAAAACTGAACAATGCCGATCAGGAGCAGCAGCACGGCCAGAATGATCAGGGAGCGGGCCAGAAGTTGGGAGCGAAGGGAGCGAAGACCGGACCATTGCCGCAGCCGATCCATCCACTTCAATTCATGGGTAAGCATACGCTTCATCATGTTATAAGTCCACCCGGTATCCGACGCCGCGCAGCGTGCGAATTAACCGATGTTCCTTATCGCCAAGCTTGTCCCGCAGCGAACGAATGTACACTTCGACGATATTTTCTTCCCCGCCAAAATCATATCCCCATACCCTGCTTAGTATGGTGGCTTTACTTAGTACAATGCCGTGGTTGTGCACGATGAATTTGAGCAGTTCGTATTCGGTTGGCGATAGCTCCAGGACTTGTCCCTGATAGGTAAACTCCTTCCGCAGATCATCGATGCGGAACGGGCCGTACGTGACGGCTCCCATTAAGAGCGGAAACTGGTTGCGAAGTCTGGCCTGAATTCGTGCGAGCAGCTCGTCGAAAGCAAACGGTTTGATCATGTAGTCATCGGCACCGAGCCATAACCCTCTGACCCGGTGTTCCACTTCATCCCTGGCAGTAAGCATAATGACCCCGACCGGATGCCCTGCGCTGCGCAGTCGTTCCACGACCTCAAAACCGTCCATTTCAGGCATCATTACATCAAGAATGACCATATGCGGCTGGAATTCGGATGCGACTTCAAGCGCCGTGGCGCCATCGGGAGCGGTGCGTACGTCGAAGCCTTCATTGCTCAAACCCAGCTCCAGAAATTGCAGGATATGCGGCTCATCGTCAGCCAGCAATATTTTCACAGCAGTATTCAGCTTCATTCGTGGATAGTCCTCCTGTGTTATGCATGCCCAATAGGCAGAATTATGATCTATTATTGCGCTCCAACCTGAAAATTAGCTGAAAGATCAACCATTGATCCTCAGTTAACATTCAGCGGGCGCTCATCCTGATTTTATTTTGGCGTGCAACAATATGAGCATGAAGAACTTGGAGGAGTGATGCTTTTTGAATCAAGCGAAACGAAGGATCGATCCGGTTCTGGTGCCGATCCTGCTGCTGGCGGCCATATTGAACGGATACGGCATCTGGAACGATCAATACGCCAATTCCTATTACACTACGGCCGTAGGAAGCATGCTGCGAAATTTCCACAATTTTTTCTTTGCTTCGCTGGATTCCGCCGGATCGGTTACCGTGGACAAACCTCCGGTGGTCTTCTGGATTCAGACGGCATTTGCTTATGTATTCGGATTGCACGGTTGGAGCGTCATTTTGCCGCAGGCGTTGGCGGGCATCGGCTCGGTGCTTCTGATTTATTTCATGGTCAAACCAACATTTGGACTTGCAGCAGCCCGCATCTCGGCGATGGCGATGGCAACGGTGCCTGTGGTGGCGGCCGTCAGCCGGACCAACAATATCGACAGCATGCTGGTATTTACTTTGCTGCTCGGATCATGGTTCCTGTTCAAAGGTGCGGGCAAGGGCAGCATTTGGCGGCTTCTCGCTGCGTTTGGGCTGATCGGACTGGCCTTCAACATGAAAATGCTGCAAGCATACATGATTTTGCCTGCATTTTATCTGTTTTACCTATTGGCATTCGGCGCCCCGTGGAGAAAAAAGCTGTTGGCCTTGGTGGGCGGCACGGCCGTGCTGGCAGCCGTTTCGCTATCTTGGGCGGTGACCGTGGATTCGATTCCGGCAGACGAACGTCCGTATATCGGCAGCAGCGAAACGAATTCCGTGCTGGAACTGGCCTTTGGTTATAACGGCCTTTCGCGGCTTACAGGGCAGCAAAATACGGGCAATCGCGGAATGTCCAATGCAATGGGAGCCGGAAATGAGCGCGGCGACAGATCGGGGGAGACTGCGGCGCAGGAAACTAACGGTGGCGCTGGCAGAGCAGACCGTTCCGGCATGGAAATATCGCCGGGCACACCCGATGATGCTTCGAATGCGGGCGGGGATGGCGACGGCCGGAGCAATGGCATGAACGGCACCGGGTTCCCGCAAGGACAGATGCCAAATGGATTCGAAATGCCGACGGGCATGGATTTCGCCGGTTTTAACGGCGGCGGAGGCATGGGCGGCATGTTTGGCACAGGTCAGAAAGGGCCGCTGCGGCTCTTCCAGACCGAATTGTCCGGACAGGCCAGCTGGCTGCTCCCTGCAGCCTTACTTGGAGCGGTTGTGCTTCTGGCCGGAATTCGGCGCAGGAATGTCACAGAGCAGCATAAACAGACGCTGTTCTGGTTAGCTTGGTTGTTCCCGGCAGCTGCATTTTTCAGCGTCGCCGGCTTCTTCCACCAATATTACCTGATTATGCTGGCGCCGCCCGTTGCGGCTCTTACAGGTGCCGGATTCGTAGCCATGTGGAAGGCGTATCGCGAACGCCAAGGATGGATGGCGTGGCTGCTGCCGTTGTCCGTGCTGCTGACGACGGTATTCGGCTGGTACATCATGCAGGCATACAATGACACCATTGGCGCAGGCTGGTCCATCGGCGAGCTGGCGGCTGGCGTCCTGATCTCGCTAGTTCTGGTCGTGATGCTGCAGCGTGCGCATTCGCTGAAGCAGCCGCTGGCGATTGCCGGGTTCATGGTGATGCTGATCGGTCCTGTCTACTGGGCGTTCACGCCGATTACGTATGGCGGCAACAGCATGATTCCGGCTGCAGGACCGACAGGTTCGAACGGCATGTTCGGCGGCGGAGGTATGGGCGGCCGAAACACTGGCATGGCACCTCCAAACGGAGGAGGCAACATGAACGGATGGCAGCTTTCCATGGGCGGCAATAATGAGGATGCTTCCGTTCCGACAGGCGATTCCTCTGCGGATGCTTCAGGCATGAGCAACGGTGCTGAAGATCGGAACAGTTCTTCCATGAGAGGCAGCGGAGGGCCGGGTAACCGGAACGAACAGGTGGACGAAACGACGTTGAACTATCTCAGGGAACATAACACCGGAGAAACTTATTTGTTTGCAACGACCGACTACAATCAGGCTGCACCGTACATCATTGACGAGAATGAAGCGGTCATTACGTTGGGCGGTTTCTCCGGTTCGGATCCGGTATATACCACGGAGAAGCTGGAACAACTCGTGGAGAGCGGACAGGTGAAATATTTCATGGTCGGCGGCATGGGCGGCCGCGGCGGCAATTCGGAAATCACGAACTGGATCAAGGAACATGGAACCGAGGTTCCGGCTTCGGAGTGGACTTCGAACGCGGAAGGTGGAGATTCGGGTTTTGGCGGACAGACGACCCTATATGAGGTGCAATGACAGAACCATTACAAAGGAGGGAGCGGACATGGCTCAAACTTGCCGTTACAGCATTATTATCCCGATGTATAACGAAGAAGCAGTCATAGGCGAGACCTATCGGCGCCTGAAAAAAGTGATGGGCGACACGGGAGAAAGCTATGAATTGTTATTTGTCAACGATGGCAGCGTCGATCAATGCGCGCAAATGATTCGTGATTATGCACGCTGGGACGACAGCGTCAAGCTGATTGATTTTGCCCGCAATTTCGGGCATCAGATTGCGATCACGGCGGGCATGGATTATGCCGCAGGCGATGCGGTGGTCATCATCGACGCCGACCTGCAGGATCCGCCGGAGCTCATTTTGGACATGATTTCCAAATGGAGAGAAGGCTACGAGGTCGTATATGCCAAACGGACGAGCCGAAGTGGGGAAACCCGCTTCAAAAAGTGGTCCGCCAGCCTGTTCTATCGCGTGCTTCGCGCTTCTACCGATACGGATATTCCCGTCGATACCGGAGATTTCCGTCTTATGGATCGCAAAGTGGTCGACGAGATGAAACGCTTGCCCGAGAAAAACCGCTTCGTGCGCGGTTTGGTCAGCTGGGTCGGTTTTCGCCAGACGGCCATTGAATACGAGCGCGACGAGCGGTTGGCCGGTGAAACGAAGTACCCGTTAAAACGCATGCTGAAGCTGAGTCTGGACGGAATCACCTCTTTTTCGCACAAACCGCTCAAGCTGGCCGGTTATGTTGGTGCAATTTTGTCTGCGGCAGGATTCATCTACATGCTGTCGGTGTTCGTTTCGGCCATTTTCACGGATTCAACGATCAAAGGCTGGCCGTCCATTGTGAGCATTATGCTGATGTTTAACGGGTTTACGCTGCTTATGCTGGGTATTCTCGGGGAATATGTCGGGAGGATCTATGATGAAACGAAAGCACGCCCGCTCTATATCGTGAGAGACGTCTATCCGGTGGAGAGCCAGTCCGGGCCTGTTCGTTTGACGAGCAGAGCTGTGCGACATGATTAAGCGCCTGGCTACGATCCTGAAGTTTGGCGTGGTGGGATTGATGAATACGGTCGTGGATGCGGCGGTATTCCTGATATTGACGGCGGCTGGCGTGCCGGCACTGGCCGCTCAAGCCGTATCTTATGGATGCGGAGTGTTGAACAGTTATTGGTGGAACGGCCGCTGGACTTTTCGGGATGCCGATCGGCGCGGAGGCGGATCGGAGCTGGTTCGTTTTATCATCATCAATGTGCTGGTGCTTGCGGGCTCGACGTTCCTGCTGTACTTGCTGAACAGCGTTCTTGGCTGGAACCTGTGGACCAGCAAAGCGGCAACGACGGTTGCGGGCATGCTTTTCAATTACATGGCGAGTCGGTATTGGGTGTTTGGTACAGGGGCCGAAAAGAACGCTCGCAGAACACCCGATACCCATGAAAGGAGGGCCTGACATATGCACATTAAAAAAGCAGTTATTCCGGCGGCGGGTCTGGGCACCCGCTTCCTTCCGGCAACGAAGGCGCAGCCCAAGGAGATGCTGCCCATCGTGGATAAACCCGCGATTCAGTATATTGTAGAAGAAGCGGTGCAGGCAGGCATCGAAAGCATCATCATTGTAACCGGACGCAACAAAAAATCGATCGAGGATCATTTCGACAAGTCGGTCGAGCTGGAATATTCCTTGTTTGCGAAGGGAAAAAAGGCCCTGCTCGAAGAGGTGAAGGCGATCAGCGAGTTGGCTGACATTCACTTTATTCGTCAAAAGGAACCGCTCGGGCTGGGACACGCCATCGGGTGTGCACGGCAGTTTGTAGGCGATGAACCTTTCGCCGTCCTGCTTGGGGACGATATAATGGTATCCGACCCGCCGGCGCTCGCCCAAATGATTCATCTGTACGAGCGGACTGGCAAGCAGATTGTCGGCGTTGGTGAAGTGAGAGCGGAAGACGTGAGCAAATACGGCATCATCGCATCGGACGGTGCCGCGGATCGCGTGCATCAAGTGAACGATCTGGTCGAAAAACCTTCCATTGCCGAAGCGCCTTCGCGCACGGCGGTTATGGGCAGGTACATTTTGAAACCTTCGATCTTTCCGATCCTGGATCAGCTTGAACGGGGTG
This sequence comes from Paenibacillus sp. FSL W8-0426, assembly GCF_037969725.1. Lineage (NCBI taxonomy): Bacteria > Bacillati > Bacillota > Bacilli > Caryophanales > Paenibacillaceae > Paenibacillus > Paenibacillus sp. FSL W8-0426. The sequence goes on from NZ_CP150203.1 coordinate 2,768,038, forward strand.
CAGGCGGCGAATATCAATTAACCGATGCGTTAAAAAAAGTCAGCTACAATGGAGACTTGCTCGCGCTGGAGCTCGAAGGGCGTCGTTATGATATTGGAGACCAATTCGGCTACATCCAGGCCATTCTGGAGATTGGCTTGATGCGCCGAGATTTGCAGCCGATGCTGAAGCCGTATTTGCAGCAGCTCGCCACGCAGGCGGTGACCTGTTCTTGACAGCTGCCAATAACTTTATTCGGCAAAATTTTAAAAATGTATTTACTTCACGCCCCAAGGTTTGATATTATAGTCGCAATATCAAATGCGATGAAGAGACGAGTAAATAAAAGCGTTCTTTCACAGAGAGCTCCGGCAGGCTGAAAAGGGGCAAAGAATTTTTATTGAACAAAGACTCAGAGCAGCGCATCGGAACTGGCGGCAAGCAAGGGATGGTGCGACAGGAGCTCCTGTTACAGAGCTGGAGTAAGGAAGAGGATGAGGCTTTAATGCAAGCTGCACGTATCCCCTTACTCGACGAGGCAGATATGGCGACATATCGGCGAATCCGGGTGGTACCACGAGTATATATCTCGTCCCTGAGACTTCTGTCTTGGGGGACGGGATTTTTTGGTTTTTCCATATGGTGCATACACGATTTGGAATGGCCTGAATAGTGTTTAATAAGGGAAGAAAACGCGATTTCCCGGCACTGATTACACAAACCAAATATATTAGTCGCAATGAACCGATACCTGGGTACTGCAATCGAGCGGTGTCGTGTGTATTACCAATTCGGCTTATATAAGACCAAGCATTCAACCTACATCGAAAGGAAATGATGATTCATGTCAGCAAGATTGAAAGTGGGTATTGTCGGAGGAACGGGCATGGTGGGTCAACGCTTCGTGGAGCTGCTGGACGGACATCCATGGTTCCAGGTGACTGCGATTTCCGCAAGCGCCAAATCCGCAGGCAAAACGTATGAGGAATCCGTGCAAGGACGGTGGAAACTCGCGACTCCGATTCCTGAAGAGGTGAAAGGCATCCTTGTACAGGATGCTTCGCAGGTTGAGGCATTTGCAAGCCAGGTAGACTTCATTTTCTGTGCCGTGGATATGAAAAAGGACGAAATCCAAGCGCTGGAAGAAGCGTATGCGAAAACCGGAACGCCGGTGGTGTCGAACAACTCCGCGCATCGCTGGACGGCAGACGTGCCGATGGTCATCCCTGAAATTAATCCGGGGCACCTTGAGGTGATCGAAGCTCAGCGCAAACGTCTCGGTACCAAAACAGGCTTCATCGCGGTGAAACCGAACTGCTCCATTCAAAGTTATGTGCCGCCGCTGCATGCGCTCCGCGATTTCAAGCCGACGCAAGTCGTGGCATCGACATATCAAGCCATTTCGGGCGCAGGCAAAAACTTCACCGACTGGCCGGAAATGCTGGACAATGTCATTCCGTACATCGGCGGGGAAGAAGAGAAAAGCGAGCAGGAGCCTCTTCGCATCTGGGGAAGCGTCGACAACGGCCAAATCGTCAAAGCGGCATCGCCTCTCATCACGACGCAGTGCATTCGCGTTCCTGTAACGGATGGCCATCTGGCTACCGTGTTCGTCAACTTTGAGAACAAACCGTCCAAAGACGAAATTTTGGAACGTTGGCTGCAATTCCAAGGCCGTCCGCAGCAATTGGAGTTGCCGAGCGCGCCGAAGCAGTTCATTACGTATTTCGAAGAAGAGAACAGACCGCAAACGAAACTGGATCGGGACATCGAGCGCGGTATGGGCATCTCGGTAGGCCGTTTGCGCGAAGATTCGTTGTACGATTACAAATTCGTGGGTCTTTCCCACAATACGCTGCGCGGTGCGGCGGGCGGCGCGGTTCTGATCGCAGAACTGCTCAAGGCGGAAGGGTACATCCAGCCGAAGTAATGATCTCGGGTACATCTGGTACGTTTTGTCATATTTCGCCGTAGTCATTTTGTGATTCGAGCTTGCACGAAGTATATTCTGTTTGCAGAGTAAAAGTAAAAGCTATATAGACCGTAAAAAAACATACACACGTTAACGGAGAGGCAGAACCAATCTGAAGAAGCGAAGCGGTCGCTTAAAAGCTTTCTGAAAGAAAGCTGCATCGGAAGCATAGGCTTATCACCGGATTTTCCCCTTTAGAAAAGGGGATTCGAAAAAATCCGGGGATAACAGCGATCGGAAGATGGTACTGCACTCGGAGTGGCCTTGTGTGATTGATTCGTGCGGTTCATATAACGTATATATGTATTGTGCCAAAAAAGCCGACAATTCATGTTGTCGGCTTTTTATATTGTTTTTTTTCATAAAGTTTTTTTCATAAAAACCTTTCTACGCTGCGGTCGTTTTATCCGCTTTTTGCAAAATTTGAAAGCGCCGGTTCAGCAAATATCCCGTGAGGGAGGCAAGCATCTGCTGGAAAACCATGCCCAGCACCACCGGAACGGCAACGGGCGGCGGAAAATACGATACGGCAAGCACGGCTCCGGCACTGATGTTCCGCATGCCGCCGTTAAATACAAGCGCCACCTGGTCCGCTTCGTTCCAGCCAAGCAGCCGGGCAATCAAATAGCTTAACGCATAACCGAGTCCCGCGAGCGTAATGATCACTACGGCGAGGCCAACCAGCCTCCAGTTCAAGTTAGCCAGATAAGGGGCAACGACCGAACCGTTGATGGCAACGACGGCGGCCATAAACAATTTGGTGAACGGATTGAGCCGCGGCCCCCAAGTTTTCACGACTTTACCCTTGGTCCACTCATTCAGCAGCATGCCAAGCAATGATGGAACGACGATCATCCAGAAGAGGCTGCTCATCATGGCCCATATATCCAACTGAACGCTTGCGCCGACGAGCAAAGACAGAACGCCTGGTACGATAAATGGTGCAAGCACCGTATCCACCAAAATGATGGACAGTGTCAACGCGATGTTACCTTTGTAAATGCTGACCCAGATAAAACTGCTCACGCCGGTCGGAATGACTGCAGCAAGCACCAGACCCGTGATGGTATATGCATCGGTTGGAAAGGTCATATAACCCATGCCGAGCGCGATCAAAGGCATGAGGAGGTGCAGAATGAACAAACAAATGAATAGCGGAAACGGCTTCTTGAGCACATTCAGAAAATCACGAAATCCGAGGCTGATGCTTCCTGCAAACGTCATGAACGCGAACAGCCAGGGGGAAAGAAACGTATAGGACGAGAGTACGCTTCCGCATAACACGCCGATTATGATGCTAGTCGGAGTAATCAGAGGCATGAAACGATTCAAACGGGCATTTAGAGTATGAAGCATATGAATGACATCCCTTTACCATGTGATTCCTATATTATACATGCAAATATGGAAGCATGCAGACACATTTGCAATAGGGGGGCCCGAGCGGCTATCATAAATTTGAAATATTCCAATTTCAACGATGTGAGGAGAGGGTGACATGTACAAAACAAAACGCAGGCATACCGTGATGTTGGCAAGTTTGGCTTTGACGGGTGCATTAATCTTGTCGGCATGTTCGCTGGTAGACCAAGCCAATGAAAGTTTGAATTACGTCAGCGGAGCGAGCGAATATATAAACGGAATCACAAGCGCAGGTGCAGAACTGCAGGAGCTTGCATCAGGCGCGATGAACAATCCGGAGACGACTGCGCAAATTCAGGAGAAAATCGATCAAATTCAGGCACATGCGAGCGAGTTCTCCCAGCTTTCGGTGCCGGCCATCGGGGAAAGCATTCACGAAAACCTGGTGAGTTACAATGACCAGCTGACGGCGGTCGTGAACGAGTGGGAGAACAACATTGCGGAGCAAGGATTTACGGTCGAACAATGGGAGCAGAGCGGAATTCCTGAATTGATCTCCAACATCAACCAATTGCAAGGCGCCATAGAGGGATTGAGCGGGAGTTAGGTTGGGAAATACGGGCAGAGCCGGAATAGCAAGCAGGATTGAATAAGGTCAGGACAATATCCGCTGTCACTGTTCAGTCGGGCATATTGTCCTTTTTTTGTTGTTTTGTCCGAAACGGCACATATACATAGAAAGACAAATTCGTAACCAAATGCAACGAGTGCCGTATAACATGTTTAACATTATGAGAAGTTGAGGTCATGCATCCGATGAATAACGAACTGGCAGCAGTACAATTGAGTTTCAGACATGAAGATCGCGCGAATCAAGCCTATGTTCAAGCCGAACAGAAGGCAGCCGGATATTTTGCTTCACTGCAAGAGCAGCTGGCTGCCGGCTCGCATGTCCCTTTACTTGCCCAGGATTTTCAAATTTGGCAAAAGCATCACGTTCAACCTTTTTCATGGCTCTCCTTGCTGGTTCGCAACCAAAGAAAACCGGATTCCAAGGATGTTCATAGATATCTTCAATGGTTAGACGCAGCTGGCAAACTGGATTCTTATCTGGATCGCAGCATCTCCTATATTTTCATGCGTGATTTGGGAAAAGCCCTTCATTCTCCCGATACAAGGCAGCGTATCGACCGTGTCATACAGGATACAAAGAAATACTTCCTGAGCACCAATGACACCCGGCGGAAGCCCGGTTTGGTTAGTCCGGCGCTATTCTACCGCTGGGGAAAAAAAGAAAAGGTGGAACCGGCGGTCATCTGGGTCATGAACAAGCTGAAACGCGTCGCCGCCAATCTCCCCAAGGAGCTTGATGCGGAACAAGCGCAGCGGAAGCTGCTCAAAATCATTCTCGGCGTGATCCTTCACGTCGATGACGAAATGAACGAAATGACGCCTGCGGATGAGCGGGCGAAACGGTTTGATGCAGCGATCAGGCTCGGCTACTCCTACGGTTTGACCTATCCGTTCATCGACGATCTTTTGGATTCCCAAGCGTTGAATGCGCAAGAGAAGCGCCAGTATTCCGAGTTGATCCGTGAAGCGTTGTTAACCGGCCAAGTGCCCGAGATCGGGCAGTGGAAAGGAACGAACGTTTCCATGATCCGGTATGTTCATGCAGAGCTTCGCGAAGCGTTTGAGTATATAAGTCATTACCAAAAAAACGAAATGCAGCAGACGTTTTTTGATCAGGCTTATGTTTTCTTTCAATCCCAGGAGACGGACCGGGCCAAAACCTTATCCAATGCGCATTATACGAATGAAGAATTGTATATTCCGATCATTATCAAGTCTTCATCCTCCAGGTTGATCGTTCGTTCGGTGTTAAGCTCGCCGCTTGATGAAGGCTTCGATCTGCGAACGTTCTATTACGGGATTTATAACCAGTTGGCAGACGATTTTGCTGATATGAACGAGGACATGCAGGCAGGAGCGGTCACGCCTTATACGTATTATTTGAAATACCGCGACCTGCGGCCGGACCTTATTAATCCCTATGAATTATATTGGGCGGTCATCGCCTATTTGATCCATGAAGTGTACCAGTCCGATCCCAAAACGCGCGAGGTCATTCTCGCCAGGGCCGTGAACGGTCTGAAACGTTGCAAAGAACGCTTGGGGCAAGAAGAATACGACAATCTGATGCACACTTTTGCTTCTGGACAGCCAGAGCTGAATCGTCTGGTGCAGAATATGGTGCGCAAAGCGAATGATGTCGATTTTCTGGACAAATTGCTCCGGGACGAGGTCGTCGCTCATTTACGAGCCGACAAACAGGAAAAAGCGGAGTTCCAGCAAACCATTCGCGAAGTTCGCGAGCAAATCAATGTGGAGCTGCAAATCACGAAACCTGCGGGTACACCCGGGATGAAAGCGACGTTAATCGATGCCGCCAACTACAGCCTTCAGGGGGACGGCAAACGCCTCAGGCCGATCCTGACGTGGGTGATGGGTGTGCGGGAATACGGAATGAACCCGTCCGCGATTGTCCCGCTGCTGAGATCGCTCGAGTACATGCACACTGCTTCCCTGATCTTTGATGATCTGCCCAGTCAGGACAATGCGGATGTGCGCCGGGGACGCTCGACGCTCCACCAGGTACACAACAGCGCTACGGCGGAATTGACCGGGCTTTACCTCATTCAGCGCGCTATCGGAGAGCAGTCGTCGCTGGAACGATTTGATCCGGAAGCCGTGCTCTCGGTGATTCGCTACTCTGCCGAGAAGGCGGAAGACATGTGCATGGGGCAGGCGATGGATTTGAACTCCCGAGGGAAGATGCTGACCCTTGAAGAGCTGAACATGATTTCGTTTTACAAGACAGGCCTTGCCTTCGAAGCTGCGCTTGTGATGCCTGCCATTTTGGCCAAGGTAGATGAGCGGGAGATGGCCTGCTTGAAAAAATTTGCCTATCATGCAGGCATCGCTTTTCAAATCAAGGATGACCTGCTCGACCATGAAGGGGAATCATCCGTGCTGGGCAAGCCGTCTGGGCAGGATGCCAAAAACAACAACTCCACCTTCGTATCCATCCTGGGTTCGGACGGTGCGCAGAAACAGATGTGGGAACATTTTTGCAGCGCCTCGGATGCACTGGACGAAATGTCGAAACCCGTTCCTTTCCTTAAGCATTTACTGGATTATATTGTCGGACGCGAGCGTTGATGGAGATGCAGGTTTTGAAACAATTAACATTCGAGGAAATATGTTCTTGACGGATTGCGTGATAGCGCATAAAATTAAAAAACAAATAAGTGCGAAGGGTGGTTAATGAACATGTTGGTGCCTCCAGTGAATTCCATAACGATAACTGAATAGGCATGGACATGATGACTTAACTGAGAATGCACCCGTCAAGTTGGGCGTTTGGACAGTCTGTTTATGCCAACCTGTTCTTTGAACGCTCATCCATATTGCATGCAGGAATTAAGACTTCATTCGCCGAGTCAAGGTCTTCTTGTGGTCTGAAGCTGTAGATGAACATTCATCTACAGCTTTTTCGCGTGCATATCCCCAGTCCGCACTTATTTAAAATGAATGAAAGGTCGGTAATGAAACCATGACAAAATTCAAAAGCAACGCTGCTCGTTTAATGCTGTTCAAACCCATCGCGTCAGACACGTCATAGCTTTCAAACGTGATCCAAAGGGAACCCTTTTCACAGACAAAGCTAAAGCATTGGGGGGAACGACGTGTCCAAACAAGAAAAAAGCTCCATGTTCTGGCTGCTGAAATATTTGAGGCCGGTCAAAGGAAAGCTCGCGCTGCTGCTCGTACTGCTCCTGACGTCAACGGGCCTTCAACTGCTGAATCCCCAGATCATTCAGCGATTCATTGATACTGCTGCCGAGGCAGGCCTGGTCGGGCAGTTGTTACAGCTAGCAGGGTTGTTTCTGGTCGTCGCGGTGGCGAACCAGTTAATAACGGTAGCGGTAAGTTATATGGGGAATGACGTCTCGTGGCGGGCGACCAACAAGCTGCGGGGAGACCTGCTTAAACACTGTCTGCGCCTGGATATGAGATTTCACAATGTCAAAACACCCGGTGAGATGATTGAACGGGTGGATGGGGATGTCACGCATATCTCGAATTTCTTCGCGATGTTTATCGTGCAGGTCATCGGCAGCTTTGTGCTGCTGGGCGGCATTCTTGGATTCATGTTTTCGGTCAATGTGCCGATTGCGCTTGTTATGACCGCATTTACGCTGTTATCCGTGCTGTTTATGGTGCTGATCCGCAATCTTGGTGTCAATCCTTCCAAAAACGAACGGGAAGCGAGCGCGTCTCTGTTCGGTCTGATTGAGGAACGGATTGCAGGCATTGAGGACGTGCAGGCGAATGGTCATGTTCCGTACGTCATGAACCGTTTTTATCGGTTGATGCGAATGGTTTTTCTGAAAGGGCGCCGGGCCTGGATGATGCGGGTTGTGCCTTGGAATACCACGGTTGTATTGTTTGCCGTTGCAGTAACGGTCGTGCTGCTGCTGGGAATTCGGGATTTTATGGAAGGCACCATCAGCCTGGGGACCTTGTTCCTCATTTATCAGTATACGCAGATGCTGAACGATCCCATTGAACTGTTGGGAGATCAGGTGCAGGAATTCCAGAAGGCCAAATCCGGCATGCTTCGTTCCAGCGAGCTGTTGTCGCTTCGCAGTGAAATTACGGACGGAAGCGAACAAGACTTGCCTGAAGGCGCGCTGGGATTGGAATTCGACCAAGTCTGCTTCAGCTACAATGAAGATAAACCCGTACTGCGCAATATCAGTTTCAAGCTGAAACCAGGCGAACGGCTTGGGATCATCGGACGAACGGGAAGCGGGAAGTCCAGCCTCAGCCGTGTTCTGCTGCGATTGTATAACATCAATAGCGGAACGATTCGTGTGGGGGGCAAAGACATCACGCAGTTAACGCTTCCTGCATTATACAGAAGGGTAGGGATGGTTACACAGGACGTGCAGCTGTTTGACGGCACCTTGCGTGACAATCTGACGTTGTTTAATCGCGAAGTGTCGGACGAACGCATTCTGCAAACGACGGCCAGGCTGGGCCTTCGTCGCTGGATCGACGAACAGCCGAACGGCCTGGATACCCACTTGTCTGCGGGAGGTGCGTCCCTGTCTGCCGGGGAGGCGCAATTGTTTGCGCTGACTCGCGTTTTCCTGACCGAGCCCAGTCTCGTTATTTTGGATGAACCGTCTTCCCGCTTGGATGCGGCAACGGAGAGCATGCTGCAAACGGCCGTCGACGAACTGATGAAACGGTGCACGGGAGTCATTATTGCCCATCGTTTGGCGACGCTGGAACAGGTGGATCAAATCATGGTGCTGGGGGACGGAAAAATGCTGGAATTTGGCCCGCGGGAAGAGCTTGCGGGCAGCCCGTCATCCCATTACGCCCGCTTGCTTGCGACGGGAAGAGAGGAGGAACTTGCATGACCATTACCGGATTTATTTCCCGATTATTTCGGTTTAGGCCGTTTCTATTTATCATCAATGGCTTGTTGTGGACGGTTTTTCACTCGCTTCCGCTGGCGATCGGATTGGGCGTGCAGTGGTTTTTCGACCGCACAACGGCGGGATCGAACGATTATCTGTGGCTTGCCGTTCCGCTTATTTTCATTGCGCTTACCCGGATCGTCAGAGTAGGATCTTTTTTCGTGGCTTTCTATGCCTGGATCACCTATGTGTATCATATTCAGGCGATTCTGCGCACCAACATGCTGGCAGGCATCATGCGCTGGCCTGGCCGCAATCTTCCGGCTTCGCCCGGCGAGGCCATGAGCCGTTTCCGAGAAGACGTGGACGAATCGGTCGAATACGTGGAGTCCTGGGTCGATTTCTGGGGCAGGCTTGTGTTCGCGGTCGTGTCCATTGCGATCATGTGGAGCATTAACTGGAAAATTACGCTGGTTGCCGTACTTCCGCTGCTGGTCGTCACATTGCTTAACAATTTGTCTGGCAATCGTGCCCGCCGTTATGCACAAAGCAATCGGGAAGCGACCGGTCGGATCACCAGTTACATTGCGGAAAGCTTTGGGGCAGTCCAGGCGCTGAAGCTTGGGCAGGCCGAAGATCATGTGGCGGCGAGATTTGACCAATTGAACGAGGAGCGCCGCCAAGCTGCATTGCGTGACAATTTGTTCAAGCAGTGGATGAGATCGCTGAACCAGCATGTGCTCAGCATTTCTACGGGATTGATTCTGCTGATGTGTGCGGCGGAGATGAGAGCCGGAAACTTCACGGTCGGCGACTTTGCCCTGTTTACGTCCTATCTCGGCAATATCGGATTCAGCATATCTCTGTTTGGATACATGGTTTACCAGCATAAACGGCTGAAAGTATCCTTTGACCGCATGCGCACCTTGTTCCGGCCCGGGGAAGAAGACCGCATTATGGAATTCAGGGAGACTTACTTGCAGACAGACCCGCCTGAACTGGAAGAGGTTTCAAGTGTAACGGGAGACCGGTTGAAAGAGCTTGAAGTGCAAAAGTTGACGTACCGCTATCCGAATTCGCCAAATGGCATCGAAAACGTCTCCTTCCGTTTAAAACAAGGACAGTTTCTCGTCGTGACGGGACGAATCGGCTCGGGAAAGTCGACCCTTGTCCGAGCGCTGCTGGGACTTCTGCCTATGCAGCATGGGGAGGTCACCTGGAATGGAGCGAAGATTGATCCCGCTACATTTTTGATGCCGCCAAGAGCGGCCTATACGCCTCAAGTTCCTCGCTTGTTCAGCGATACGCTGAAAGAAAACATCGTCCAAGGCAAGCGCGGAAACACGGATGAAGCGTTGGCTGATTCGATTCGGCTTGCCGTCATGGACCAGGACATTCAGCAGCTGGATCAGGGGTTGGAAACGTCCGTGGGTCCAAGAGGCGTCATGTTGTCCGGAGGACAGATCCAGCGTGCGGCAACGGCGCGCATGCTGATGACGGGCGCAGACCTGCTGGTGGTGGACGACTTGTCCAGCGCGCTGGACGTGGAGACGGAACAGCAAGTATGGGAGGGGCTGTTCAAGGAAACGGACATGACATGCATTGCCGTTTCTCATCGGCGCGCCGCGTTGTCCAAGGCCGATCATATCATCGTCATGAAGGATGGGCAGATCGAAGCCGAGGGTACATTGGAACATTTGCTGGCGACCAGCACGGAAATGCAATTGTTGTGGCAGGGCGAGGAACTGCCTGTCAAAGCAGGCTGATTTTTGGAGTTATGAATAACGGACTCGATGGATAAGCGTTAAAATGCAAAAAAGCCGTACAGGCGACTCGTTGCGGAGTTGATCTGTACGGCTTATATATGTTATGAACCTGGATTATTTGATAAGCAGGGCAATCAGCGAGTACGCAATGATCACCAGGAACACGAGCGTAATATGGTTGATGGAGAAAATGAACATGTTTTTGGACCATTTTTGCGTCTCATTGCGATCAAACGTGGCCACGCTGAGAATGAGCCAAACCAGGCTGACCAAAAAGGCAAAGATGGCGATGAACGGGCTCATTGGCCAGAACAAAAAGCTGGACAGCACGAGCAGGACCAAGTAAACGTTGGTTTGAATATACGTCCGGCGAATCCCTTTGACTACCGGAAGCATGGGAACGTTCGCAGCTTTGTACTCATCGAATCTGCGAATGGCGATCCCGTAGAAGTGAGGCATTTGCCATAACAGCATCGTAACGACCAGTGCCCAAATTTCAAAATGACCCAGGTCTGAAGAAATCGCAGCCCAACCGATCAAAGGAGGGACGGAACCCGAAAGACTGCCGACCTCGGTATTGTAAACCGTAGTACGTTTTGTCCACATCGTGTAAGGGAAAACATAAAGTAAAAGTCCCAAAATCCCGAAAACGGCCGCAAGCGGGGAAGCGACGTATAACAGGATGCCGCCGATAATGGTAATGCTTATCCCCAAAATCAGGCCGGATTTCGTGTCCACTTGGCCGGTAACGGTTGGCCGTGTTCTGGTCCGCTCCATGATGGCATCGATGTCGCGGTCGTACAGGTTGTTGAATACCCCGGCTGCGCCAATGATCAAGGAAGAACCGATAACCGACAAAATGATCGGTACGATATTGTCCAGGAAAGAGGCATTAAACACATACAGTGCAAGGCTCAAACCGGCAAGCATGGCGATGAGGTTGGATTTGATGATGCCGACTTTGATCGTATCGAAAAAGACTTTTGGAACCGAGCTATACTCTAATCTGATTTTGGGTTGTGACCCGTTATTTAGTGTTTTCAAATACTCACTTCCTATATCCATACTTATATATCTCGGTACTTATTATAACATCATGTTTAATATGTGAAAGAAATTGCGTTTTAGTATTAAAAATAATGTCATTTGATTGTGAACAATTTAAAAACAACACTTTTTTTAATTGTTAAAAACGAAATTCTGTGTTAAGTGATTCTTATCTCCATCAGTTGAACGAAGTTTTTTACACGGAGCCACTACGAGGTCAGAAATATCTTCCGATCGCTGTTATCCCCGGATTTTTTGAATCCCTTTAGTTAAGGAGGAAATCTGGTGATAAGCCTATGCTTACGATGCAGCTTTCTTTCAGAAAGCTTTTAGAACGCTCCGCTTCTCCAGATTCTTTCTGCCCTTTCCGTTACCGTGTAAAATGTATAGTTCAACTTATATCGATAAAAGGGTATAGATAATGATGGCTAAAAAAAGCTTGCGAGTCATGCCTTTTATGTTTATTATAGACTTAAAATATCTTTAATAGACATTATAGTCGTTTGAAAAAAGAACAAAAACGACTTATTTTTTGTTCTAAATTAGAGATATTAAATATCTGTAAAGGGTGATATGTGTGAGCAAAGTTATAGATGTAGCTATCATCGGCGGAGGGCCTGCCGGGTTAAATGCAGCGCTTGTGCTGGGCCGTGCAAGAAGAAATGTTGCGGTGATTGACGACGGGAAGGCCAGAAACCGGATTACTCACGCGACGCACGGTTTTTTGACGCGCGACGGGGTAACGCCTGCAGAGTTCCGTATCGTGGCCAAGGAGCAAATCGCCGCGTATCCATCGGTGCAATTCATTGAGGACACTGCATCCTCCATTACGGGTGCGGATGGCATGTTTGAAGTAGTGACCGCCGCAGGCACGGTTATTCACAGCAAAAAAATACTGTTTGCCGTGGGCAAAAAGGATAAACCGCTCGGCATAAAGGGATTGCAAGAGGTTTATGGGAAGAGTGCTTTCGTTTGCCCTTTCTGCGACGGATGGGAGCTCCGGGATCAGACGCTTGTCCTGATATCAGACGGAGCCAAGGCGATGCACATGGCCAAACTGCTTTTGGGATGGACAAGCCGGGTTACGCTTTGCACCAATGGTCCTGATGGTCTGACGGATGAAGAACGTCATGATTTGGAGCGCCACGGCATTCCTGTGCTGGATTCTCCGATTGAAGCGATTGAATCCAACGAAGGAATCGTTGACCATGTTCTTCTCAAAGACGGTCGACTCATTCCGTGCAGAGGCATTTTCTTTGCCCCGACCTTGGTTGCCGGATCGGAATTGCCGGGAACGCTGGGCTGCGAGATGACCGAAACCGAGTCGGTGGTGGTTAATGAACAAGCGAGAACGACGGTGCCGGGCGTATTCAGCGCTGGAGATGCCGCATCGGATATGTATCAGGCCATTGCAGCCGCGGCGCAGGGATCTATGGCGGGTGCAATGATCCATAGTGAGCTGTGCGGTGAAGAATGGAACGGCGTCAGCAGCCAATAAACGATGCTCTGTATTATTCGAAGTGATCCCGCTGTTGATTACGATGTGTAGAGATCATGAACGGATTGCATTCTTATAGTAGAAACACGTTCCGAAGGGCTTTCCCGGAATTTTTTTCGGCGGAAGCCCTTTCATTTTAAATTTTGAATATTCTTTTTTTAAAGGATTGACATCGCTGGGCGAAGCGGTTTTAATTATATAGACCGATCGTTATAATTTTTAAAATTGCTTTAAGGATGTGGCCGTTTTTGAGTGAAAAGTCCAATGCCAGAGAAGCCATCGTTAACACAGCCGCCCGACTGTTTTTTTCACAAGGGTATCATGCGACAGGCCTGAGCCAGATCATCAAGGATAGCGGAACGCCGAAAGGTTCGTTGTACCATTATTTCCCCCATGGCAAAGAAGAGCTTGCTCATGAATGCATCCAGAAAACGAATGAGCATATTTTGCAAAAGTTTGAAGAAACGTTTGCAGCTCATGACAATACGGGGGAGGCGATTCTGCAATTCGTTCAGGACATGGCCGAGGATACCGAAGCTGCCGGGTTTACGGGCTTTTTGCCTTTCAGCCTGTGGGCTGCGGTTGAGACCTCCTGCATTAGCCATGACCTGCGTCAGGCTTGTCAAGGCGTGTTTGCGGACTGGCAGAACGCGATCACCAAACATCTGGTGCTTGACGGAATTAACGAGTCCAAAGCAAAAGAGCTGGCCCTGCTCATGATTTCCTTGATGGAAGGAGCACTGATTATCAGTTTGACCAATCAGGACAAACAGCCTTTGGTCACGGCTGCCGAATATTTGTCCGCGGTTGCAAAAAATGCGAGACAAGCCAAAGCATAAATTTGGTTTGTACAAAAGAGAGAGTTATATTGGTTGAGGAGGATGGGATTTTGGAGGCTTCCATGAAAGCTGGTTCAGCAATGAACCAACAAGAAACACAGCAGTACAAAGTGCTGCCGATTTTGTTCGCGATGCTGCTGAGCGGTTTTATCGGGCTATTCGGAGAAACTGCGCTGAACGTGGCATTGACGCCATTGATGGAATTGCTTGAGGTAGGACCGACAACGATTCAATGGTTGACGACAGGTTACCTGCTCGTTCTGGGTATTCTCGTTCCGGTGTCGGGGCTGCTGCTGCAATGGTTTACGACAAGACAGCTGTTTACGACATCGTTGATTTTCTCCATTGCAGGCACGCTGGTGGCCGCGATGGCTCCAAGCTTTGAAATGCTGCTGGTGGCCCGCGTTCTGCAAGCTGTGGGTACGGCCCTGTTGTTGCCGTTGATGTTTAATACGATTTTGGTTATTTTCCCTGTAGAACGACGCGGTTCCGCGATGGGGCTGATCGGTCTTGTCATCATGTTTGCTCCGGCCAGCGGCCCGAGCATTTCCGGTTTGATTTTGGCTAATTTGAGCTGGCACTGGATCTTCTGGATTTCGCTGCCGTTCTTCATTATCTCCTTGGTATGCGGATTGATGTTCCTGCCGAACATTTCGAAGTTGACCAAGCCCAAAATCGATGTGTTGTCGATCATTTTGTCCACGCTCGGTTTTGGCGGTATCGTATATGGCTTCAGCAGCGCAGGCGGTCATGGAGACGGCGGCGGAGGCTGGTCCAGCCCGGTTGTTATCGCCACACTGGCCGTAGGTGCGCTGTCCTTGCTGGTGTTCAGCATCAGACAGCTCAGAATGAGAGAGCCGATGATGGATATGCGCGCGTTTAAATTCCCGATGTTCACCATCGGTCTGATCCTGATCTTCATTTGTATGATGATGATGCTGTCGTCGATGCTGATCCTGCCGATGTATCTGCAGCAAGGGATGGCTGTGACGCCGTTGATGGCGGGTCTGGTGCTGCTGCCAGGCAGCTTGCTGAACGGATTTTTGTCGCCGGTCATGGGACGCCTGTTCGATAAATTCGGACCAAAATGGCTGGTGACGATCGGCCTTGCGATCGTTGCCGTTGTTCTGTTCATGTATACACGGATCGAACCGACAACATCCCTGGGCATGATCATCACGATGCATATCTTCATGATGATCGGCATTTCGATGATTATGATGCCTGCCCAAACGAATGGTCTGAATCAATTGCCGCCGGCGTATTATCCGCACGGTACGGCAATCATGAACACGCTGCAGCAGGTTTCGGGTGCCATCGGCACGGCCGTCGCTGTCAGCATTTTGGCTGCAGGCCAGCTGAGCTACCTTAAAGGCGTAAGCAATCCGGAAAGCCCGGAAAGTCAGCTTGCTGGTTTCACGTCCGGCGTGCAGCATGCGTTTATCTTTGCGCTTGTGCTTTGCTTGCTCGGCTTCGTGATCTCGTTCTTCGTAAAACGGGTGAAAGTGGGCGCGCAGCAAGGACAGCAAGGGCCGATGCATTAATACTCATCAGCTACCATAAGCAAAACGATGCTTTCCTTTAAAAGGAGAGCATCGTTTTTTGTGTTTTGAGAATTTAACGGAGGACCGTTCTTCACACCTTGGTATCGGTTTGGGCAATCGTGCGACATAACTAGCTATCTGTCAAGAATACATCTTGGGGATGCTTCCAGGTCAAGGCTTGGCAGCAGCCTGCGCCTTGATTTCTTTCTCCGTTAACGCTTTGTTATACACTTTGACCTGATCCAGAGATCCTTTGAAGTACGGATCTGCCTGATAACGGCTTTTGCCCAGGTAAGCTTCCGTCACGCGCAGCTGTTTCGGATTAAATGTAATCTCGGAGCTGCTGGCGACGAGTTGGCCATCCACGTACAGCTTGCCCGTATCTCCTTGCAGCGTTACCGTCACATGAACCCATTGGTTTGCCGGAAGCGCTTGATCCGCAATCAGGCTTTGGTCCCGGCCTTCGTCATGAATGGTGAATTGCAGCTTGCCATTATGCTGGGAAGGGGTGAGGAACATGTGCTGCGTCAACCCGCTGCCAAAGTCGAAAATGCGCTGCCAGGCGCCGCCGCTTTCCCAGTTCACCCAGGCGCTGAACGTAAAGTCCTCGGTATCGGTGATGATTCCCGGCAGATCGATGTAGCTGTCGGTGCCGTTGAATGCGGCAGCCTGGTTTTTGCGGCTCGCCGCCGAGCTTGTAACGTTATGAGCCTGACCGTGGTACCCGTTTTTGCTGATATCCTGAGCGATTTTATCCAGTTTCTTGTGATCGAATGCATATTCTGCGAGCAGAGGCCCTTTGACTTGTGCTGGCACGGTGATGTTAAAAACTTTGCTTGCCGACGCATCCCCGTTCTGAATCAGTGCGGTCAGTTTGACCTTGGCATCACCTTTGCCTGCTGCCGGACGTTTCACGGTACCCGTAGCAGACACAACGGAAGCGTTTGATGTTTTCCAAGTGATCGTCGTATTGTGTGTGCCTTTTACCGGAAGGTTCAGGTCAAAAAATACGTTTTTGGTATCGCCGAGATCGAGATCCGATTTGACCGCATTAACGATCTCCTCATTGTTCATGTCAGGGACTTTGCTGCCCCAGACCGCAACGCCGGTAGAAGAGAGGGCGCTGAACGTAAGGACCGTCTTCTCCGAACCTGCGTCCCATTCTTGCGTGAATACGCCTTCATAAGTTTGTCCGTTGGTTGTGAGGGTTACCTTGTTGTCTGCGCCGAGAGACCATGTGCCTGTGACAGCACCGGTTATTTTTCCGTCAGTCGTCAATTGCACGTTCTGGGAAGTTTTGATCGCAGCCGTGATCTCTTTCCCGTGATCCACCCATTTGTATTGTCCGGCAATCTTGTCGTTGCTCAATGACAGGGTTGCTTCCTGCGTCCCGGCATAACGATACGGGGAAACCACAGGCCATCCTTGGGAATTCATGTGCATCTCGTGCACCCGGACTTCATGCTCTTCGCCGCGACCCGGGAAGCGGGAGTGGAAGATCAGGAAGTGCTTGCCGGTTTCTTCGTCGTAATATGCGGAGTTATGTCCCGGCGAAACGTAGCCGATCCCTTGACCGGTGCCCGGGTCGCCAAGCTCTCTTTCGAACAGATAGTTGCCGACCAGTTTGACCGCATATGGCTCAATGGATCGATCGTCGAATAATGGTTTCTCTTTATCAGCTTTTACTTTGATCATATCGTTGCCTTCCGCATCGTAAAATGGCCCATCCGGTGTTTTGGAGCGTGCGATCCGGATGTTGTATCCGCCGTCCGCGCTTAGGCCGCCATAGGAAAGGAAAAGATAATAATAATCGGTTTCCGGGCTATATAACATATACGGAGCTTCAATCCGGCTGTGGTTGCCTCCCGTTAACTTTTTGCCGTATCCTTGCCCTGGGAGAGGTTTTCCGGTAGCTTCGTCCATTTCCAAAATAAAAATGCCGCCGGAATACGAGCCGTATACCATCCACAGCTTGCCGTCTTTGTCGTAAAAGACATCGGGGTCTACCACGTTCGGATGGATTGTGGCATCATATATGGTACCATCTTCGCTCGCTTCGCCCCACATGCCGGATTTCAGGATCAGTCCCTGATCCTTATAAGGGCCTTCGATGTTGTCGGCGACGGCTACACCCATGGCCGAACGAGGGGAATCTCCTTTGCATGCGTTATAATACATATAAAATTTGCCGTCCGACAACTGGATGACATCGGCCGCCCAGAGCGTATCGGACTGGGCCCACTCCAGCGCTTCGGCGAACTCCTTCGTGACGTTCGGAACGACAGGATTGCTGTCCGTAACCCCGGATGCAACCTCATCCCATTGGATCAAGTCTTTGGACTTGGCCACTTGCAGGTGAGAACCGAACACATAGTACGTATCGTCAACTTTGATCACGGAAGGGTCATGGACAGAGACATTACGGAATGCGGGTACCTGAGTTTCGCTGGTTTTGCTGGCAGCCTGCGAGGTTTGCTGGCTGGAAACCGGTGCCCCTTCTCCCAGTGCGGCAGCGGTGGACAAGGCAGGTGTGGCAAGTAATGCAGTGCTGAGTGCGACAGCCATATAACGTTTCATACGTTTCCCCTTTCTTGATGTGCAGTGGATAAAACCATTCGGCCGAACATGGCCAGAAATAAAATTTACGTGACTCCTCCTCCCAAAACTTGTTACTCAAGCGCTTTCATTCGTAGTGTACCAATTGATTTATATATTTGTAAATGATGAATTTTTTATAGCCTCAATCGAACCGGACGAAGGGTGATTTTCGAAATTCAAACGATTTCAGGGCGAAAACGACAAATTAAAGGCAATATTTGTGTTGAAAAACGATCCTGAAATGAGTAGTATAACTTGTGTGAAGGATATTTATATTTTTATTAATGATTTATGTTTATGTAAATTAAAAAAAGAAAAAGGATTCATTCATCCTTTCATTTGAGATCTGTACAGGAGGGCAATCATGAGCAATTACAAAGATCAGATCATTGCGCATTACAAGTTTGAGGACACGACGGGCATCGGCCAGGACAGCACATCCCGCGGGAATCACGCGGTACCTTCAGGCACCCACGAGCCGGCGCTTTCCGTAATCCAAGGGCGGACGGCGCTGTCCTTTGCGGGCGGCTCCAACGGTACGTCGTATTTGCAGCTGCCGCCCGATTTGCTTCGCGGTGTAAGCGATCACACCGGTTTGACCGTATCGGCATGGGTATACCTGGGCAGAGGCAGCAGCGTGTGGGAACGCCTGATCGATTTCGGCGGAGGAGATCAGCAGCCTTACCTGTTCCTCACCAGACAGATGCGCAGCGTGCTCAAGGCCGGCGACGAAATGATGATTCATCCGACCAAAGGGTTCGCCAACGGGGAATGGATGCATGTCGCCGTGTCGGTTACGGGTACGGAGGGCGGAACGCGAAGCCATGCCGGGGCGATCGTATACGTCAACGGGGAAATCGTGGCTAATGGCTCATTCAACCAAACCTCCAGCGGAAACTATGCCAAGTTAAGAAGCTGGTTTGAGACATTCTCGAATCCGGAATTCTACACGCAAAACTATATTGGCCGCTCCCAATTTGTCGATGATCCGGATTTGGAAGCAGCGATTTCCGATGTAAGGATTTACGAAGCAGGTTTGACCATGGATGAAGTCATCGAAGTGATGTGCGAATCGCTGACCGATGCGGAGATCGTGAAGCTGGCGGCAGAGAAATATCTGGTTTCACCCGCCAAAATCATCACCAATGACATTGCGCTCCCCGACTCGCTTCTGGGCGGGAAAGTACAGGTCGAATGGTCTTCGAGCAGACCTGAAGCCATAACGGGCCAAGGGAAGGTTCTTCCGATCGAGTCGGCTCACAGCGTCACGTTAAGCGCAGCATTGCGCACGGGCGAGCAGACATTGGAACGAAGCTTCGGCGTCTCGATCGTTCCGAAACATGTGCCGCCATACACGATTACGGTCCATGGGGATCAGAAGGTCGCCGATATTAGCGAAGTGATGTACGGTTTGTTTTACGAGGATATTAACAATGCCGCCGATGGCGGAATCTATGCGGAGCTTGTGCAAAACCGTTCATTCGAGTCGTTTGCATTCGATACCTATTCCTCCGCTTCCGGAGCATGTGGATGCTCAACCGGCCGCAATCGTGAGCCGTTGTTTGCATGGTCCGGAGATACCGACAAAATGATCATACAGAACAAAGGTGGATTAAACGAGCATTTTGGCGTCAAAGATCCCGAGGTCAACGCTTATTATGTGACGGTGCAGGGCGGTGCGGTCATTCGAAATCGCGGATTCGCGGATTCCAACCAGCATTGCGCCATGTCCATTCAAGCTGGGAAACAGTATGATTTCACCGTATGGGCCAAAGCTGAGGCTGCGGGACGGATCACCATCCAGCTGCAGGACGAAGCGGGGAATGCGGTGAGCGACGAGGTGTCCGTGCAGATCGAAGGTGGGAACAAGTGGAAGAAATATGGCGCCTCTTCCGATGCCGAACTGGTACTCACGGGCACGCAGAACGTATTGGGGCAGCTGGTTCTCACCTTCAGCGGCGATATTTCCGTCGACATGGTGTCCCTGATTCCGCGGGACGTGTGGGGGGAGGATCCCGATGAGCCAGGAATCTCCGCTTCGGCGCATGCCAATTACAAAGGGAACCCGAACTATAGACTGCGCAAAGATTTGGTGCAGGCACTCGTCGACATGCATCCCGCATTCCTGCGTTTCCCGGGCGGATGTATCTCCGAAGGTTCGTTTATTTGGGACAACGTGTACGACTGGAAAGATTCCGTCGGTCCGGTGGAGCTGCGGAAGGAAAATTACAATGTTTGGGGTTACATGATGACGATGGGCCTTGGCTATATGGAATATTTCCAATTGGCCGAAGACCTGAATGCCCTTCCGGTTCCGGTCATGGCATGCGGCGTTTTATGCCAGGCCCGTTCCGATTATGCCCATCCGGCAGGCGGCAAGCTGAGGGAATATTATATCAAAAACTTTACGGATTTGATCGATTTTGCGATCAGCACGGATATCGAGAACAACGAGTGGGCTGCAATTCGCAGCGAGATGGGGCACCCCGAGCCGTTTGATTTGCGTTATTTGGGCGTCGGGAACGAAAACTGGGGCACCGAGTTTTTTGCCAACTTCGAAGCGTTCAAGGCAGCGATCGACGACTACATGAAGCAGAACTACCCGGATCACGAACTGCACATCATTTCCACCGTCGGAGCTCAAGCCGATGACGATGCTTATCAGGAAGGATGGAAGTTCCTGAGCGGCAATCTGCAAGGATCGGCGCAAATCGCATTTGCGGACGGCAAGGAGATCATCGAAGAGAACGTCACGTGGTATAGCCGGCAAAGCAACTACATGGATACGATCGCCGACGAGCATTATTACCGTTCCAACGAATATTTGCTGAACAATGCCGACCGTTACAACTACTACAAGCGCGCCTATCATGAAGACGGCAGCATCAACTGGAAAGAAACGTCCAAGGTATTTGTGGGCGAGTATGCCTCCACGGACAAAAACACGCTGGCAGGTGCCGTGGCCGAGGCGGCCATCATCACCGGTTTCGAAAACAATGCCGACGTCGTGCGCATGGCCGCATACGCGCCGCTCTTCAACAAGGTGCTGACGGATGGAACATACCGCTGGACGCCGGACTGCATCTGGTTTGACGACGAGACGGTCTGGTTTACGCCGAATTACTACGTGCAGCAGCTGTTCGCCAAACATGTCGGGGAGCAAGTATTGGGAACGTCGTTCTCAACGTATAACAAAGGCAAAGAAGTGCAGCTCCAGCCGCGCGGCGGCATCGAGATCGCTACCGGCAGTGCAGACATCCTGGTGAAACGTGTCAAAGTGACGTCCAACGAGGATGGCCGCGTATTGTTCGAAGAACATTTTGCGGAATGCTCCGAGCCAAGCCGGGCCTGGGAAGCGATTGCCGGATCGGCAGGATACAGCCTGCAGGCCGGAAAAGGATTGCTGCTCAAAGCGCAGGACAGCGGACTTAACGGTCTCGTGATTCTGAACGAGGAATGGACCAACTATACGCTTGAAGTGGAAGCCAGCAGACTTGCGGGCGAAGACGGCTTCTATGTAGGCGTCGGTCTGACGGATGCTTCTCCGGAACAGAAGGATGTCATCGAATACGCCATCGGATACGGCGGCAGCGCGACAGGTGTCAAAGTGTACAAACAAGGGATCGAAGGGTACACGCTGGGCGACTATTCTTCCAGTACGGCAGCCGGCAACCTCAGAGCGGCGAATTACGAACCGCTGGAAGACAACACAAACTATGTCATTACGGTCAATTATGGCGGAGAAACAGGCAAAAACCTGATCTGCTCGTATACGGATGGCCGTACAACAAGCAAAGTGCTCGACTACAAGCTTGAAGCCTATAACCGCGATGTGTTCCATTCCGTAACGCGTGATGCAAACCATGTCTACGTGAAACTGGTCAATGCCGACGGAATGGAGAAGGCGACCAAAGTGGTGCTTGAACATCTGGATGTCCAGGCATCGGCACGATTAATCACCTTGAGCGGGGACGAAGAACTGGTGCATGTTCCGAATGTCAACCAAAAGAATGCGGAAAAAGTAGTTCCTCAAGAGAGCACCATCGAGCTTGACGGCGACTCCGTCGTTCTGCAATTGCCGGCCCAATCGGTCAGCGTATTGGTGCTTGATCGCAAGCTGTAATCGTTTCAATCGTTTCATAAGTTTGATGCAAAGGAACCGCGAATATCGCGGTTCCTTTGCGTTTTCACGACTCGAAGCGTGGTCAACAGAAGATACCCAAAGTCAACAGCCTCCACTACCTGCGGTTCCGGGTCTGCTCCTATAATTAGTGAGAAGGAGGAGACAGCATATGCGTTTGAATCACAAACAATGGGTACGTAACATCCCGCTTCATCTCATGATTCTGCCCGGATTGCTCATCATCATTGTATTCGGTTACATTCCGATGGCAGGACTCTCCATTGCCTTTCAAAACTTTTCTCCGATTGCCGGTTTCAAGAACATCAACTGGGTCGGAATGGACAATTTCAAGTACCTGCTCGATTTGCCCGGGTTTTGGCAGGTGGTTTGGAACACCGTGTTTATTTCCCTGATGAAAATCATTTCCGGCCTTGTCGTGCCGGTGCTCGTAGCTCTGCTCTTGAACGAAGTGCGCCGCAGCGGATTCAAGCGGACGATTCAGACCGTCATTTACATGCCTCACTTTTTCTCCTGGGTCATTTTGGCCGGCATCATTGTGGATGTGCTGTCCCCGAGCAGCGGGATCGTGAACATGTTGTTGAAGGCCATCGGCATGGAGCCGATACAGTTTCTGGCAAGCAATGACTGGTTCCCGTACATACTCGTCATCACGGATCAATGGAAAGAGTTCGGATTCGGAACGATCATCTACCTTGCGGCACTGACAAGCATCGACAAATCGTTATACGAAGCAGCCGTCATGGACGGGGCGGGCAGATGGAAGCAAACGTGGCACATTACGCTGCCCGGCATACGCCCAATCATCATTTTGATGGTTACGCTCAGTCTGGGGAACGTGCTTAATGGGGGATTCGACCAAGTATTCAACTTGTACAATCCGCTCGTTTATGAATCCGGAGACATTCTGGACACGATGATCTATCGCATCGGTTTGCAGGATGCGCAGTATTCGGTGTCCACCGCACTCGGACTAATCAAATCGGTGGTATCCTTCGTATTTATCGGACTTGGTTATTACCTTGCATACAGGTTCGCCAATTACCGGATCTTTTAGAAAGGGGGCAGAGCACCATGCACCATACGTCGAGAGCTTATCGTTGGTTTCTGGGATTCAACTATGTCATTCTGACCCTGCTTGCGCTGTTGTGCCTGTTTCCCATCGTAAACATATTGGCCATTTCCTTCAGTTCAAGTGATGCGGTCAAAGCAGGGGGCGTGACGTTTTGGCCGGTCGATTTCACCTTCTCATCGTATCAATACATTTTGGAGAACAAGCAGTTTCTGAATTCGTTCGGAACAAGTTTGCTTCGCGTCGTGCTCGGCGTGGCCATCAATCTGATTTTTACGGTGCTCGTGGCCTATCCGCTCTCCAAGGAGGCTGCCCGTTTTCGTTCGAGAACGGCGTATGCCTGGATCTTTGTATTTACGATGCTGTTCAGCGGCGGCTTGATTCCAGGGTATTTGGTCGTTAAGGAAACAGGGCTGCTGGACTCCATCTGGGCACTTATTCTGCCGGGAGCGGTTCCGATCTTCAACGTGCTGCTCATGCTCAATTTTTTCCGGGGATTGCCGAAGGAATTGGAGGAAGCCTCGTGGATGGATGGCGCAGGCCACTTCCGAACGCTGTGGAGCATATACTTGCCCATCTCGCTTCCAAGCATCGCGACCATTACGCTGTTTGCGATGGTAGGGCATTGGAATGCCTGGTTTGACGGCATGATCTACATGAAAAATCCTGAGCATTATCCGCTCGCCACCTATTTGCAATCCATGCTGCAGCAGGTGACGATGATTCAAACCGATTCGATGACGCTGGAGGATGCCACGCTGCTGAGCCAGGTATCGGACAGGACTACGCAGGCGTCCCAGATTTTCTTATCCGTTATTCCGATTTTGCTCGTGTATCCGTTCTTGCAAAGGTATTTCGTGCATGGACTTGTTGTCGGCAGCGTGAAGGGATAAGATCGGGAAGAGGAGAAGCACAGGAAGGAGCCGATACCCGGCTCCTTTTTGGTCCTTGGAGGGGGGCTCATGAACATATGAGGCATTTTTGGGGGAACTGGCGGAGCCGGTCCATCGTGGTAAAGCTGATGATTGCTTTTGTGCTTGTCATGCTGCCGCTGTATGTGATTAGCATGGTGATTACGTACAGCAGCTCCAAACAGATGCAGTCCGAGGTGGAAACGGCACATGAATCCAAACTTCATTTCTACCACAATCATCTGCAATTCGAATTGGAGCGGATGAGCGACCTGATCAACGAATTTTCATTTGACGAACAAATGTCCACATTAAGCACGAGAGCGGCCATTATGAGCGGATACGAAGTAACGGCGAGCTTAAACAACATTCATCAAAAACTGAAACAGATTATGGTCACGAGTCCTTACATCAACGATGTGGTGTATTATGTGCCAGGCCTCCACAAACGAGTCAGCGCGGTTGACGGAATCCGCAGCGTGGAGGATGAAGAATGGAAGGAGCTTTTGGCAACGATGGGCAACTTGAACGGCGAGCTCTCTTCCTGGAATGACGATCTTTACTTTCTCAAAAGCAACCCCTATAACATGAATCATGAGGAAGCGCCCAACTTTATTTTAGGAATACGTTTGTCTGCCGATGAATTCAAGCATAGACTGCAGCAGCTGTCCGATAGTGGCGGAAGCGAGCTTACGTTAAGCTTTGGCCAAGGACGGGACATGTTTATTTCTTCTGCGGATGATGCGATCGACGCTTTGGAAGTCCATTGGCCGGACGAGCTGCCGGTTCAGGATTCACCGCTGGTGACGAGGTCTGCGGCAGGTGACATGCTGCATTATACGCTGTATGATGCGGAGCATTATTTTGCATTAACCTCAAGCATTGCCGAATCGGTGCTCGAAGCCCCGCTTGAACAATACAAACTCTGGTTGTGGGTGACAACCTTGATTTCCATTGTCATTATTATCGCGTTCTCGCTGTCCATCTACAAATCGATTCATAAACCGTTGTCTGCGCTGGTCAAAGGGTTCAGGATGGCGGAGCAAGGACAAACCGACGTGCGCATTCCGCACTCCCGCAGAGATGAATTCGGTTATTTATACTCCCGCTTCAACCATATGATAGAGCGCTTACATGCTTTGATTGAAGAAAATTATGTAGCGCGAATCCGGACAAGCGAGGCCGAGCTGAAGCATCTTCAGTCCCAGATTCAGCCTCATTTTCTGTACAACAGCTTGTTTAGCATCAAACAGATGGCCGAGGTGGAAAACGTGGAGCTCATTCAGGAGTTCACGGATTATTTGGGGCAATACTTCCGTTATATGTCGCGGGATTCGCAAACCGAGGTTTCGTTAAAAGAGGAAATTCAACATGCGCAGATTTACGCAGCGATTCAGAAGATCCGGTTTGGTCCGCGAGTGCAATTGCAAATGGAAGAAATGAATCTCGAATATGGGAAAATCGCGGTCCCCAGGGTTACGATCCAACCTATTGTCGAAAACGTCTTTGAACATGCATTGTCGAAACGCAGCCGTGGCGGCATCTTGAAAATGTCTTACCAAACCTCGCCGGACAAGCTATCGATCCTCATTGAAGACGACGGGGACGATTTGAGCGAAGTGGCCATGGATCGGCTGCGGCTGTCGCTGCAGCACACCGCGGCGAGGCATGATGAAGGAGAAATTACGGGGTTGCTCAATGTCAATCAACGACTGCGAATCAGGTTTGGACCGGAATACGGGCTGGCAGCCGAGCGCAGTGACCTTGGCGGATTACGCATCATTATAAGCGTTCCATGGAAAGGAGAGAATCATGATGCAGCGCATGCTGATCGTTGATGATGAACCTGTCATATTGGATGGACTTTATGCTTATTTTCAGAAAGCCGAGTTTCAAGATATGGAAATTATTAAAGCGTACTCTGCTCTGGAAGCGATTGAATGGTTAAATACGGTGAAGATCGACCTGGTACTGAGTGACATATGTATGCCAGGCATGGACGGAATGGAGCTGATCGAACAAATCATGGACCGCTGGCCGAGATGCAAAATACTGCTGCTGACCGGCCATAACGAGTTCGACTACGCCCATCAAGCTATTCGCAATCCTTGTGTTGTCGATTATTTGCTCAAGACAGAGGGCATGGCGCAGATCCGTGCCGCCGTGGAGCACGCCCTGCAATTGATCGCTGAAGAGAACGATTTCCGTTACCAGAATGCCTGGTTCCGCAGCAAGCTGCCCCGTGCACTGCCTCAGCTGCAGCGCCAGCTGCTGGTCGACGTCATCAAAAGAACCGGGCGGCAAGACGCTGCGCTGCAGGAGGAGTTCGATGCCGTGCAGCTTCCGTTCAGATCGGATGAGCCAGTCGTCCCCGTGATCATCCGCGTGGAACAGTGGAATACGTATCAAACCCAGACAGACCGCGGTCTAATTCGATATGCGGTAGCCAATGTCGCCGAGGAGCTGCTGATGGATAAATCGGTGGTCAAAGCCGTTGAGCTTGATTACCAATGCATCGTTTGCCTTGTGCAGCCACCGGCGCAGCAGCCCGCTGTGCCAAATGGGCAGATGCTGCGCGAGCGAACCCGGCGTTTCGTCAACGGCACGTTGGAATCGGTGCAGCAATCCTGCGCGGATTGCCTGAAATTGTCCGTTTCCATTATGGTGAGCGAGCAGGAAGTGGAGTGGTCCGAACTTCATCAGGCGATTCTTCAATTAAGGCTTTCCATCCATGAAAGCCCAGGCTTCGGTATGGAGAAGCTGCTTCGTGTCGATGTAGCGCAGCAGTTGAGCCAAACGCAAAACCTGTTGAACCAGCAAGCCGTGACGGCATTGCATTTGGAACAGACGAGCCAACGGATTGCGAGCGGAGACAGAGAGTGGGCGGCATCGTTTCACAAATGGGTGGATTCGGCCAAAGACGGTATCCAGGATCCGTTCTACCGTTTGAAGGTTTACACGGAAGCGGCGCATCGGCTGCTTGATCTGCTGCATGATTTGGGACTGCATGACTCTGCCTTGCAGGAGATCTCGCTGTCCCGCATGCTGGATTTCAATATAGATACGCCATGGCCGGAGTTGGTGGCCTTCTATGAGTCTGCCTTCGAATGGATCATTTCCAAACGAGTCGATACACGCGTGAATGATCAATCGCAAATTTTGAATACGATTCATCATTATATCCGGCTTCATTTGGAGCACGATCTTTCTTTAACCCGGATTGCCCAAGAGGTTTCGCTTAACCCGTCATATCTTTCCCGTTGGTACAAACGCGTGACAGGAAAGGGGATTTCCGATTACATTCATGAACGGAGAATCGCACGAAGCAAAGAGCTGCTGCTCGGTTCGGCCTGCAAAATGCATGAAATCTCCGCCAAGGTCGGCTTTAGCGACCAGCATTATTTTTACCGTTTTTTCAAAAAAGCCGTCGGCTGCACCCCGCAGGAGTATCGGGACCAGAAAGCATAACGAAAGATAGCAGGCTCAGTCTGAAATGGTCAATCAAAGATACCAGATGTCAACGCTGCCCACTCGAACTGACAGCGCTTTCTTAATACAATGAACACATACCTCGGGAGAGGACACACAAAGGGGGATATGCATGAACAAGTCTTTGAAGAAACTATCGCTATTGACGTTATCCATGCTTCTGGCCACTACGCTTGCTGCCTGTTCATCGGGTGCGGGGTCGGCGGAAAATGAAACGGGACAAAGCGCACCGCAGGATGCCGGCGGACCGCTGACCAAATACGATCCACCCATCAAGCTAACCTCAACGATGAACGAAACGGGAAAAGAATCGCTGGCCGAAGGAGATACGCATACCGACAACATTTGGATCAGGGGCTACAAGGATGAGCTCGGCATCGAGGTGTCCTACGACTGGATCGTGCCGGATGCCAACTATAACGACAAAATGAACGTGACGTTGGCCAGCGGCGATCTGCCTGACGTATTGAAAGTCAGCGCGGTTCAGTTCGAGCAGCTGTACGAAGCGGGCATGCTGGAAGATTTGACGGAAGTGTACGACAAGTATGCATCCGACTTGGTGAAAGAGTTTATGTCTGCGGAAGATGGAGCTGGACTCAAGCCTGTAACCAAAGACGGCAAAATTTACGCCATGGTCAGCTTCCCGGGTTCCCTGGACTCGTCGGACATGATCTGGATTCGCCAGGATTGGCTCAAAAAGGTCGGGCTTGAAGCACCGAAATCGATGCAGGATGTCATCAAAATCGCCGAAGCCTTCACTTTTGAAGATCCGGACGGAAATGGAAAAAACGACACTTACGGCATTGCGCTGAACAAGGATTTGCCGATCAACGGTTTCCTGCTCGGTTACCACGGTTATCTGGAAACCTGGATCAAGGATTCGTCCGGACAGGTCGTTAACGGAACGATTCAGCCGGAAGTCAAGGCAGGTCTGGCCGAGCTGCAAAACCTGTACAAAAAAGGCGTGATCGATCCGGAGTTCGGGGTTAAAGATTTCGCCAAAATGATGGAAGACGTCAACGCGGGCAAAGCCGGCATGTTTTTCCTGCCGCAGTGGGCACCATTCCAAGTAAGCAGCATGATCAAAAAGGATCAAAACGTCGATTGGATGCCGTATCCGGTACAATCGATCGACGACCAACCGGCAAAAACGCAAAACCATCTAAGCTTGGGCGGCATCTTTGCCGTGCGTAAAGGGTACGAACATCCTGAAGCACTGGTGAAGCTGCTCAACTTCCAGGCTGAAAAAATGTTCGGCGAGTCGGCCGAGAAGGAACGGGCAGCGTACTTGAACGGGCTAACGGGTCTGGGCTTCCACAATGCGACCGTATCCAATCTGCCTGCCAACAAAAACGTCGTAGCCCAGGATGAAGTCGAAAAAGCGATTGAAACGGGCGACACGTCCGGTCTTGGACTGGAAGCGAAGTTGTTCTATGACGACATTATGGATTACCGGAACGGCAATCTCGATAAATGGCATATGGAACGCATTTTTGGACCGGAAAGCTCTCAGGGCGTCATCAAATATTATCGGGATAACGACCTGATCGTCATGAACGAATTCATCTACGCGCCAACAAAAACGATGAATACCAAATCCGCGACGCTGGATAAACTGCGGGCCGAGACGTTCCTGAAAATCATTTACGGCAACTTGTCCATCGATGAGTTCGACAATTTCGTGGCGAACTGGAAAAAGCTCGGCGGGGATCAAATCACGCAGGAAGTGAACGAAGTCATCAATGCGAGCAAATAACAAATGGATCGGGAAAAAGGGGCGCCGCGACTTGCGGAGCCTCCTTTTTTTGAGGCTAAGAAAAGAAAGGCCTACTTGTTCGTGGCATGCTGCTTGGAGGGAAGCTTGTCTCCTGGCGTACCTTTGCCGTTATTTTTGTTGCGGCGGGCTTTTTCCTGGTTTTCATTTACTTTTTGCACGAATTCCCGGGTGCTTTCCATGTGCAGGTTCAGCTCCTTTGGCATGTTGTATTGGCGTAGGTGTAACAGGATTTTAATATAACCTGATCATGTTCATTCTATGAGAAGATCGAACGTTTTCATGCGGATGAGGAGCAAACACAGACCCTGGGAAATGGATGGAAACTGGACTTTCATGGACAGGCCGTCTACACTGGATGTACCGAGTTATATAAAAGGGAGTGCCCATAAATACGATGCTGCAAAAATTCGGTTTTACCCAGTACGAAAGCCAGGTCTATGAAGCGATCATGGCTCGCGAAGAACCGCTCGATGCAACAACGATCGTCAACTATTCAAACGTGCCCAAGGCCAAAATTTACGAAGTGCTGAATCGGCTGATCGACAAAGGCGCGGTTCTGACCACGATGCATGGCAAGAAAAAATTGTATATGGCCGTTGATCTGCAATCCATCATCCTTAAACTCAAGACTGACTTCGAAAAGGACCTGGAGGAGCTGAAAAGCTATCACGTCAAACGCAGTTTTGACGACGAGCACATCTGGACGCTGAAAGACGAAAGCGCCATTGCTTCCCAAATCGAACAGCTCATGATCGAAGCGGAATCGTCGATTATTTTTCTCGCTTGGAACGAGCATATGGAAAAGTATAAATCACTGTTGGAACAGAAAGAAGCTCAGGGGCTTCATGTTGAAGTGCTGGCCGTTGGCGGGTTGCAAACGACGCTGGCGAACCGCTATTCCCTGATTCATACCTTGGAAGGGAACAGGCTTGAGCCATTGCAGCTGCTGATCGTGGACGAAACGTATTTACTCTTTGCGGGCATGGAGCATGATGCGTGGAAAGCGATCAAAACGATGTCCAAGCCGATTGTCAAAGCGCTGACCGATTATTTCTATCATGACGTTGCGCTGGCGCAAATCACCAAAAAATACGGGGAACAATTGCTTCAGGATGAAGAAATATCCAAGCTGCTTGCACGTCTCATTTATTGAAAAGTTATTCCGCACAGGAATAGCTTTTTTTAGTTGTTGAAATCCTCCGGATGTTGGGTTACTATCGTAGTTGTAACTTTATAGGGGGAATCGTTTTGAATAAAAAAGTATACGTTCTGGCCATTGCGGCGTTTGTGGTGGGAACCGTTGAACTCATTTTGGGCGGAATTTTGGATTTGATCGCTGAGGATCTTCATATTACGCTGACGCAAGCAGGATACTTCATCTCGATGTTTTCGCTGGTGTATGCAATCTCGGCTCCGATCTTGCTTAACGTAACAGCAAAATACGAGCGTAAAAAGGTCTACATGTGGAGTTTGTTCATGTTTATGATCAGCAATGTGATCTCGGGGCTCAGCCACAGCTTTGGGATGCTCATGTTGGGCAGGGCGCTTGGCGCAGCTACGGGATCGCTTATTTTTGTATTGTCGCTGACAATGGCGGCACGCATCGTCAAACCTGAATACAAAGGGCGTGCAGTAGGGACGATTACGATGGGGGGAAGTGCTTCTCTGATTGTAGGCGTGCCTTTGGGCATATTTATCGGCAATGCGGCGGGGTGGCGCGAAGTGTTTCTGCTTATTGCGGTGCTGACAGGAATAGTTATGGTTGCGGTGGGATTCACGATGGGGAGGATGCAGCCGGTTCCGGCCGTGCCGCTTCGAAAACAGTTCACTGCACTGATGAATCCCAAAATGGCCGCGATCCATCTGACCACCTTGCTGGTGCTGGCCGGGCACTTGACGATGTATGCGTACTTTACGCCGTTTCTACAGGAAACGATCGGTGCGAGTTCAACGATGGTGACGTGGGTTTACGTCATGTTCGGCATTGCAGCCGTTGCCGGCGGCGGCATGGGCGGTGCGCTAAGCGACCGTATTCATCCTGCCAAAGCCATTGTTGGCGTGCTTATTCCTTTTATGGCAAGCATGGCGATTGTGCCGTTTAGCGGAGAGATGCCGCTGATTCTTTGTATGCTGCTCCTCGGCGTATGGGGGGCGTTAAGCTGGACGGTTACGCCTGTGCAGAACAGCTTGATCATCAAATCCGCACCGGCAGAAGCCGAAACGCTGATCAGCACCAACTCGGGCATTGCGCATGCAGGCATTGCGCTCGGAACCTTTATCGGCGGCCAGGTGATTGAGCGTTCATCTGTCGTTTATACAGGATGGGTCGGAGCGGTGCTTGTACTGCTTGGCCTGGGAGCTGCATTGTTTGCCATTAGCTGGAAGGAGCATGCTGCCCAGACGGTGGCTTGAGTTGAGTAAGGTTAGTACACAAGTTTATCCCATTGTTGGTTCAACCATATTTCTCTGGCTGCTTCGGGCTCCTGATGGTAATTAATGTTTTTAGCTGTGTTTAGAAGCCAAAAGTTGAATCAATGGCGTAATCGAAAAATAATAAAGCGCAGTTCCAACCTATATGGCGGAACTGCGCTTTGCTTTTGTAGTTCAATGCTGAAACCCTACGGATCATTAAGCTTTCAGGCTTTTGCCGTTTGTTGCAATGACTTCTTTGTACCAGTTGAACGATTTCTTTTTGTAACGTTCCAGTGTGCCGGAGCCATCGTCATGACGGTCTACGTAGATGAAGCCGTAGCGTTTTTTCAGCTGCGCCGTCGATGCGCTGACGAGGTCGATGCAGCCCCATGTCGTATAGCCCATGACTTCGACGCCGTCTTCGATCGCTTCGCCGACCTGCACGAGGTGATCGTTCAGGTAGTTGATGCGGTAGTCGTCTTCGACGGTTTTTTCGCCCTTGTCGTTCACGATCAGCTCGTCCACCGCGCCAAGGCCGTTTTCTACGATGAACAGCGGTTTCTGGTATCTGTCCCAGAACGAGTTCAGCACGTAGCGCAGGCCTTGCGGATCAATTTGCCAGCCCCATTCGCTTGCCTGCAGGTGAGGGTTCGGCACGCCGCCAAGCAGGTTGCCTTCGCCTTTGATTTTTTTCGCAGGATCGGCCGTCTCGCAGATGCTCATGTAATAGCTGAAGGAAATGAAATCAACCGTATGTTTCAGCGCTTCCTCGTCCCCTGGCTCGAAATGGATCTGGATGCCGTTTTCACGCAGGTAACGCTTCATGTACCCCGGATATTGGCCGCGAACGTGGATGTCGGCGAAAGCCATGTTTTTGTGGTCAGACTCCATCGCTTGAATGACATCGTCCGGGCTTGGAGTCAGCGGGTAGATCGGCATGCTGAGCACCATGCAGCCGATCTTGAATTCAGGATTGATCTCATGACCGATTTTGACCGTTTTCGCGCTGGCTACCAGCTCGTGGTGGATTGCTTGGTAAAGGTCCTGTTTGCTCAGCTGCTTCTTCGGCGTAGAGATGCCTCCGCTCATGAACGGCGCTTCGAGAATCGAGTTGATCTCGTTGAACGTCAGCCAGTATTTGACCTTGTCCTTGTAACGCTTGAATACCGTCGTTGCATAGTTCACGTAGAAGTCGACCATTTTGCGGTTGACCCAGCCGTCGTACTCGCGGGACAGGTGCAGCGGCGTCTCGTAGTGGGAGATCGTGACCAGCGGCTCGATGCCGTATTTATGGCACTCGTCGAACAGGTCGTCGTAGAATTTCAGGCCTGCTTCGTTCGGCTCCGTCTCGTCGCCTTTAGGGAAAATGCGGGACCAGGCGATGGAAGTACGGAACACTTTGAAGCCCATCTCGGCGAACAGCTTCACGTCTTCTTTATATCGGTTATAGAAATCGATGCCGATCAGCTTCATATTGTCTTCTGTCGGCGTCTCCGTGATCACCGGGTCGCCATCGTGCGCCCCGATGCCGCCTTTTGGCGTGACGTCCTGGATGGACCAGCCTTTACCGTCTTGTTCGTAAGCGCCTTCGAGCTGGTTCGCCGCTACCGCGCCGCCCCACAAAAAGTTTTCGGGAAAGTTGTATGTTTTGTTTTGCGAGTTGCTCATCAATATCTCTCCATTTCGTCATGAAGTCATCTTGGTGCAAATCACTGCACAAAAAAAGCTTAAACGTTGTAACGGGTTCCACGTCAAGTTTTACTTTTACTTTTTTTTTGAGGCATACTTAAGGTATGCTAAGATACGACAAAGTAAGGTGGCAAGAAAGGAGCCGGGATGTCGAAGTTTAACGAAATTATGAAGCGGTCGGGATATTCCAAGGCGACCGTATCCAGAGTCATCAACCATTCGCCTCATGTTAGCGATGAAGCCAGACAGAAGATTACGGAAATCATGAATCAACTCAATTATATTCCTAACCGAAATGCCGTCTCGTTATCCACGGGACGTACCAAACAGATCGGGATTGTGACTTCCGCCACGGGAGATGTCATTCTTTCATTCATGAATCAATTTGTGGATACGGCTATGGATTACGGTTATCAAACTATTATCTATACTTCCCGCGGGGATAAAGAAATCGAGCTGCAGGCGTTTGAAGATCTGCGCAGCAAAAGGGTGGACGGTATCGTCATCATCGCCTGCGTCAATGATCCGAGAATGCTCAAAAAGTATTGCCAATATGGTCCCATCGTATCCTGGCAGCGCATGGGCAATGACGAGATCACTTCCGTTGCGATGGATCAAGCCGAAGGGTACCGGTTGGCGCTGGAACATCTCGTATCCAGGGGGTACACGCAGATTGCCAATATGTTCGGCAGAGTGGAGAGTCTTAACATTCAGAGCAGACGCAGGGCGTATGAAACATTTATGGAAAGCCGGGGTCTGCCCGTGCGCAAGGACTGGTACCAATATTCCGTATATTCGGCATCGGACGGCGAGCAAGCGCTGCGCCGGCTTCACGAAAGTCGGGAAATGCCCCAGGCGATTCTGTGCTCCAA